>NC_013165.1:2400000-3000000 GCF_000023885.1 Slackia heliotrinireducens DSM 20476
CTTGACCTTCTTGCCCTGATTGCTCATGTGATTTCCTTTCGAAAGTAAATGCAATGGGGCAATGGTACCCGACCCGCTGCGGCTCGCGCGCCCCGCTCACGCATCCCTACAGGCAATCCACGAGTCGAACGGGCGGCGTACCGCAGGCTACGGCTGCACGACTCCCGTCAGTGCAGCAATGGCGATGACGACGACAAACAGAACAAGGGCAACCAGTCCCGTCAGCAAAAGGTTCAGGAAGAACCCCAGCTTGCGAAGCTTTGGGAAGCGCTTCTTCAAGAAATGCTTGTCGACAAGCGCCCAGAAGGCGCACAGCATCCAGCCGCCAGCCAAAAAACCGTAGACGACCACCCTGAACCAAAAGGGCCACCCGCTGGGATCGTCATCACCTATGATGCAGAGCCACAGAATCCAGGACATGGCAAGCACGCACAGCGCGAGCAGCGCATTCCATATCATGGCGAGCGACGACACGAACAGCGATCGGGGCTTCATCTCTGGTTCGGCGGCCGAAGCCGACTCAGCCTTCAACGGCACGGCAGGCTCGGAGCCGCCCAATGCGCGGGACACGGCCTGCTTAAGCTCCGCTGCCGAAGAGAACCGCTTCGCAGGATCGAACGCGGTGGCCTTCGCCAAAACGCTGCGCATGGCAGGGGTCGTTTGGGCCTGCGCGAACCCATCGGCCAGGTCCGACTGGGTCGGCATGCGCCCCAACAGGCAAAACGCGTATACCATACCCAAAGCATAGATGTCGCTGGCCACGCTCGATTGGGCATAGCCGAACTGCTCGGGGGCTGCATAGCCTCGCATGCCGAAGGGGTTCGTATCCCGTTCGGCCCCCGACGCGTATTCCCGCGCCACGTCGAAATCGACCAGAACGGGCATGTCTTTAGCGGTTATGACGATGTTTCCAGGCTGCAGGTCCCGATGGATGATGGGAGGATCGAACCCTTCGTGCAATTCCGACAAGGCGTCCGCCAGCCGCAAAAACACCGTCTGCAACCGCTCGCGGTCATATGTGCCCGAAAGGACGCACTGCTCAAGGGTCCGACCTTCGACAAACTCCATGACGACGACCGTTGTACCCGGTTCATGCTCTACCTCGTAGATGAGGGGGACGTACTTGTAGCGAAGGCCCCGCTGCTGCGCCTCGTACAGAACATCGTACGCACGGCCGAACCCTTGGACATCCGCCATGATTTTCCGAATGCGCAGCGGGCCGGTCGACCCGTCCCTACGCACAGGCAAAACCGCCTGGACAGTTTCGGCGGCATTGGCTGACAGCACCTGCTCGACACGATATCGTCCGTCGTCATGTTCTTGCGCCGCATATATCTTCTGATTGTCCATCGTCCACTACTCCAACCCTAAAGACAGCGGCACGAAGATCACAAGGATCAAAAACGCGATGTAGGCGATGGCCGTCAAAATGAGGTTCGGCACGAAACGAATATTCCGAAGGACCTTGAACCGCCGCTTGAGCGGGTATTTGTCCAGCAAGATCCAGCCGATGGCAATAGCGAACATCGGCAGGACAAACACGTACACAAGGAAATCGAACAGATAGGAATTCCCTTGCGTTCCCGCTATGGTCAGACCCATAAGAGATCTTACCGTGAAGTACGCCGCCAGCCCGATAATAAGGACGTTCCAGACAAAACCCAAGCGCGAGAGCCAAACGGGCCTCGGCTTCAGGGCGGTGGAATCCGAGTCCGCAACGGCCGATCGGCCGGCGAGCCGAAATATACCTGGCTTAGACGAATGCGCAGGCGACGCGGCTGAGCCGTCGTTCGCAACGACCCAATAGCTGACGCGCCTGTCCCCATCCGGCCGCGACGGGAGAACCTTCGCGCTCTCGTTTCCGCCGTTTCGGCATGCCGCATCAAGCGCCGTTTTGAGCTCCGACACGCTGGCGAAGCGGTCGTCGGGACTGAAGGCCGTGGCTTTGGCAATGACATTCCGCACCAAGTCGGACGCAGGCAGGTTTGAGAACCCGGCTTCCCTATCGGCTTGAGTCGGCGTGCGGCCCAACAGGCAATACGCAATCACCATACCCAGCGCGTATACGTCGCTGCGCACGGTGGTCTGGGCATAGCCGAACTGCTCCGGCGGCGCATAGGCGCGCGTGCCGAAGTGGTTCGTGTCCTCATCGGAACCGGGCTTGTATTCCCGCGAGATTCCGAAGTCGATAAGCACCGGCACGCCCATCTTGCTGATCATGATGTTGGAAGGCTTCAGGTCCCGATGGATGATGGGCTGCGCGAACCCTTCGTGAAGCTCGATCAAGGCGTCGCACAGTTGCATGAACAGCGCAGTCGTTTGCTCCCACGACAGATGGTTCGCCTCGAGATGCTTGTCCAGCGAAAGGCCCTGGACCCGCTCCATCACGACAACGGTCTCGTCGTCGTAGCGTTCAACTTCGTATACTGCGGGAATGTGCTTGAAGCGGTAGCCGCTGCGCTGCGCCTGGCGGATGAGCTCGTAGGCGCTGCCCACGCCGTGCCCGCTGGCGATGATTTTGCGGATGCACTGCTGACCGAGGGATCCGTCGTAGCCGATGGCAGACACCAGCTGCGTCGTCTCGATCGGGCTCGACTTGATGACGGCGTCCACGTGGTAACGCTCGCCATGGGCAAGTTCGTTCAAATATGCATCCAATTCGTTCATGGTGGTATGGTACCAAAGCTTTCGGCGTGCACTGTCCACAAACGCGTACATGAGGGCCGTATCGGTTGCTGCGGCCCTATAGGCCGACGCGGAAGGCGCATACGCCATGCTCAAACAGTCCTGCTTTGGCGAAATGTCCGCCGGACATTTCGCGTCGTGCGGAACTGCGCGTGGCATACGCGCCTTCTGCCCCTGACCGAACAGTGGCGGATCGGTTGTGCCTAATCGGGGTCGTAAAGCGCCTTATGGCCTCGTTTGACCAGTTCGTCGTTGCATTCCATCATGCTCATGCCCTTGTTGACGCAGAAGATGATGATGGCGTCCCGTTCGTTTTTGGGAGACAACGGGCTCAGCCCTGCCGCCTGCAGCGTACGGGCGGATTCTTTCAGGTCCATTTGCATTGCGAACACAAGCTGCAGCACCCTGTCGCGGGCCGGGTGCTCCTTGCGCCCGGAAATGATCTCGTATCCGTACGTATACCCTATTTCCGTTTCAGCCAGGACCTTCGACTGGACCAAGCCCTTCTTGTCCAGCAAGTGCTGTAGGTAATCCGACAGGGTCCGCCGGCCAGGCTGGCGTTCTCCCAAGTAGGAATCGAGGTTCGGCGCCGCAAGCAGCTCGTCGAGCAGCTCGTCAGTCAACGGTTCTGTCTGGGTTTCGTCCATGCGGCCCTCGTTCCTATAGGGTAATCGGCTTTTCTGAAGTATAAGCCAACGCACGCACGGCAACGTCAGCAGATTGTCTCTTCGGCGCGGCGATACAGTTCGGCGTTCGTCTGCTGCAGCGAGTAGCCCTTGTTCATGCAGAACAGGATGATGGCGTCGCGACGGTCTTTCGGATACAGCGTGTTGACCCCGGCCGCCTGGAGCAGGCGGTTGGATTCGCGGATGCTGAGTTTCATGCCGAACGCCAGCTGCAGCACCTTATCGCGGCTGGGGTTGCGCTGCCCGGTGAAAATCTGGTACCCGTAGGTTTCGTTGAGGTCGGACTCGCGCACGACCCGCGACCTGACCAGCTCCTTCTCTTCTAACAGCTGTTTAAGGTATTCGGGAAGCGTCCGCTTGATGCTCGGGTGCCCGTCGAGATAGCCTTGCACATCCTCCGTTTCCAGCAGCTCCCCCATCAGATCCTCGGTCAGCGGCTCAGCAGGACGGATGGTCTGCATGCGTCGCGCATTGTCTTCTTGTCGCATTCGATGTTCCGCCTTCATGAAAGAGGTGCACCGAAATGCACCTCTTGATGTTTGCATGTCTCAGGATCGGCGTCACAGCGCCGCTGCTATTACAGATATGCGTTTAGGGCCGCATCCTCGTAGGCGCTGGTGATTTCCATCGACTGGGCCTCGTAGACGTCGTAGAGCTTCATGCTCCAATCCTCGTACACCTCGTAATCGTCGCCGTCGCGATACATGACCAGCGCCATGCGCTCGGTGCCTTGCGTCTCGATAAGCGCCAGCTCCTGAATCTTGTCGGTGCAGATGTTAGCCAGTTCAACCATGTCGGTAACGCCCTCCGCTTCGGCGTTGAACTCCTCGATCAGCGTCGGCGTGGCCTCTTCCAACTGAGCCGTGTAGTCAGCCAGAATGCTCTCGTAGGTGGCGTCACCAATCGAGTCGACATCTTCCTGCGATGCCTCTTCGGCCGCTTTTTCGGCATCGGGCTCAGCAGCAGGTTCGGGCTCAACGGCTGCCTCGGGCTCAGCGGCCTGTTCAGCCTCCGCGGTCGTCTCGGTCGCCGCAGGCTCAGGGTCGGACGCCTCGTCTTTCTGGGCGCCCTCGCCTCCTCCGCAGGAAGCAAGCAGAACCGCCAGCACAAGGCCCGCTAGCACAAGGGCGTATTTCATGACGAAGCTATCGCGTGCGTATCCTTCGCTGTGCATAGTTACTCCCGTCGCCTTTGGCTATTCCACGCTGAACGTGGCCGTCGCGATGATGGTCTCTTCCCACTGCCAGCTGTCTTCGACTTCGACCTCGACTTCGGACGTGTCATCCAACAGGTATGCAACCTGGTAGGACGTGGTTGCACCGGGCTTTACGTCGTTCCATTCGCTGTCGTTGTCGATGTCGGAAACTATCCCGCGCTCAAGCTCGACTCCGTTCTGGTAGGCCTTCGAATAAAGCGCAGCCGCAGCACTGGTCTTTTCCTCGGAATTGTTCGTCCAGGTGTAGTCGACGATGATGCACGGGTTGCCCTCGTAGTCCTCGCCCAAAGACGACCCATCGATGGTCACGGCGTAATTGGATTCGACCGTTTCCTCTTCAGGCTCGGCCGCTGGTTCGGGCTCGGCGGCCTCTTCAGGCTCGGCGGCTTCCTGAGTCTCGGTGCTTGCGGAATCGGCCGCATCCGCCCCTTCGTCGCTCGACGAGCACGCAGCCAGTACCAGCATGCCGCAAAGGGCCATCGCAACCATCGCGATTCCCAGAATCTTCTTCGTTTGTTTCTTCATTACGACTCCCTTTCGTTCGTTATGCCAGCCGAATCGCTACTGCGCCTTCGGCGTACGGCTCCGGACAATGTCAATAACGGCAACCACGGCGCAGATGAGGCACCATCCAGCCCAAATACGCAGGTCGGAATAGCTTCCGGCAAGTGCGAAGCCGAGCAGCGCCGCGAGTCCGAACACGACGGCGAGCGCGATGTTGCCGCCGCGGCCCTGGCTGTTGCGAACGGCGATCGCCACGATGCCGCCGGCCAGCAGCAGGATGGCCACAAGGACCCCCGCCGACCCGCCTACCTCGCCGCTGTTCTCCAGGCTGTTGCTCAGCCCGGCGGCGCAAGATTGGAATAGAACGAATACGCTCAGGACAATCGAGAGAATGCCCGACACCAGCTTCCAAATTTTCATTGGCGTTTCCTCCTGCCATCAATCGGTGTTGACAGTGAAAACGGTACCCGTCTTGGTCGTTCGTTTCATTAGCTGTCAGCTAAGACTTCGGCGGCGGTCGCCGACACCCCATCGCCCTTTAGAACCGTATTCGAGGTCCGTGTCCAAGTTTTCAGCAGAAACGAAAAGGAGGCCTCCGACGGTTGATCAGGCCAAAAAACCGCCTCCCGAGACTTTGTGCACGTCTTCGGGAGGCGGTTTCAGTCGATGTTGCACGGCCGGAGCCGCGGACTAGGCGCCTATCGGTCCAAGGGCAGCATGAACCACCTGGCCACATCCTCCGGCCTCGTCTTGCATCCCCGTTCAAACCACCAGGCCACGGCTTCGCAGAACGCGCTTACGAGCAAACGCTGTGCAAAGTCACCGTCCGCTTCGGGAAAAGCAGAGGCTCCGTCCGAAAGCAACCCTTTCAAACGTCCTTGGAAGTGCGAAGTGAAGTGCGGCTCGCCTTCCATAAGAAGCTTGCCGCTCACGCCCCCATGCGTGTCCCTCAAATGATAGAGCAGGTGCGCGAGCTGGCCTTCCAGACCGGGAGTTTCGAGCGTGGCATGCGTCACGCAATCGGAGTTGACCCCTTCGAAGATATGGTTGAACATCTCGGTGCAGATGGTGTCGATCAAATCGTCCTTCGTCTCGAAGTGGGCGTAAAACGTCGACCGGCCGATGTCTGCGCGCTCAATAATCTGCGCCACCGTCACCTGGCTGTAATGCTCTTCGGCCATAAGCGCTTCGAATGCGTCGAAAATGGCGCGCTGCGTCTTTCTCTGGCGTCTGTCCATGGCATGTTTCCTTCCGCACAATTCGGGCATCGGTGTTCCGTATCTTCCGATAGACGGCGATTGACTCTTCAAATCGTACCGATTGGATTATAGCGTACTAAGTGTTCAATATCGTAACAGTATTCCAGGAGAGTGAATCATGAAAGGCAGAATCGACGCAGCGTTACACAGGTTGGAAGACTTGTTCGACATCGGCGGCATCAAAAAGGACATTGTGCTTCTCGTCATTTCGGCGGTGGCGCTTGTTGCGAGTTTCGTGGCGGGAAGGTCGCTTCCCGTAGATCCGGCATGGATCGCCATCGTGCTCTGCGGTATCCCCATTCTCGTCGGTGCCCTGGTCGGCCTTGTTACCGAATTCGACATCAAGGCCGATGTGTTGGTGGCCATAGCCCTTTGTGCTTCGGTTGCGGTCGGAGAATACTTCGCTGCAGGCGAGGTTGCGCTCATCATGCAGCTGGGCGGCTTGCTGGAGGAGGTCACGGCCGCCCGCGCTCGGGCAGGAATCAAGCGGCTCGTGTCGCTTACGCCCAGGTCCGCACATGTGATTGGAGCCGATGGCACCGTTTCCGATGTGCCCGCCGAGAAGGTCGCCGCAGGCGCCACGGTGCGCGTACTGCCCGGAGAAACGGTTCCGGTAGACGGCCTGATCGTCACGGGCCTTACAAGCGTGGACGAAGCCATCGTGACAGGAGAGCCCCTGCCGAAGGACAAGGGCCCGGGTGACGAAGTGTCTGCCGGCACGGTCAACTGCAACGGGTCGGTCGACGTGCGCGCCACCCGCGCAGGAGACGACGGCACCATCGCCCGCATGGCACGCCTTGTGGAAAGCGCCGACGCAGGCAAAGCGAAGATCGTGCACCTTGCTGACCAGTGGGCTACCTGGGTTGTGGTCATCGCGCTGCTGGCCGCCGCCGGAACCTTCCTCGTTACGCACGAGGTACTGCGCGCAGTCACGGTGCTCGTCGTGTTCTGCCCTTGCGCGTTCGTGCTGGCCACACCCGCAGCCATCGCAGCCGGCATCGGCAACGCCACGCGCCATGGCTTCCTGGTGCGCGAGGGTGATGCGCTCGAGCGCCTGGCCAAAACCAACCGCGTCGCCTTCGACAAGACGGGCACGCTCACCGAAGGCACGCCTGAATTGTTCGCAATCGAACCCCTTCCCGAATCGGGCTTCGACGAGCGGAGCCTCCTCGGGCTCGTCGCTTCCGCCGAAGCCAAGAGCGAACACCCGCTCGGCAAAGCCGTCGTGGATGCCGCCCGCAAAGCCGGTATCGAACCCGTCGCGTCGGATGCGTTCGAGGCCCTGCCAGGACTCGGCATCCGCGCACGCGTTGGAAACTCATCCGTCGCAGTGGGCAACAAAACCCTTATGATCAAGGACGGCATCTCTTTGAACAGGCAGGATTACCTGGTTGATATGGCGGGACAAGGAGGCGGATCAATCAGCTACGTAGCCGTTGACGGCGCCCTTGCAGGGGCTGTGGTCCTCTCCGACACGGTGCGCACAGACGCCGGCGAGGTTGTTGAGAACCTGCGCTCCCAGGGCATCGAGCCCGTCATGCTCACAGGCGACGCCCCCGAACCCGCCCGTGCTGTGGCTGCGCGACTTGGAATCGAAGAGATCTTCCCCCACTACCTGCCCGAGGACAAGCTCGCCGCAATCGAGCGCATGGAATCACAAGGCCGCAAGGTCGCCATGATCGGCGACGGGGTGAACGACGCCCCTGCGCTCAGGCGCGCCTATGTGGGCCTCGCTATTGGCGGCGTGGGATCCGACATCGCTATGGAGGCTGCCGACATCACCGTTGTTGGCGGCATTGCCGACCTTCCCCACCTGTTTGCGCTCTCCCGCAAGATGATGCGCAAAATAAAAGCGAACCTCACGTTTTCGATGACCTTGAACTTCGTGGCCATCGCGCTGGCCATCGCAGCCGTGCTCGACCCCGTCACCGGCGCACTTGTTCACAATTGCGGCAGCGTATTCGTGGTTGTGAATTCGGCCCTCCTATTGAGATGGGAATCGCAGAAGGGCTAGATGACGACGCGTCGTCCCGTCTAAAGGCAGCCGAAGCCATGCATCCCGAGTCGCTTTCGTCGAGCCTGACGCATTTCAAAATACCTGACGCTCGGCACACCAAAGAGGCGCCCCCGAAGGAGCGCCTCGACAGATTTGCAATTGTCCCGACACGGGAGATTCGCACTAGGCGGCTTGAGCCTCTTGCTCGCCCTGGTCGGCCAGGTTCTCTTCGCAGAACAAACCGATGACATCCTCGATCATCTGATCGTCGGCGTCCGTCAGGATGCCGGCCGCCAGCCAGTAGGCGTACGGACCCTCGGCGTAATGTGTCAACGCATCGATGTCGCTGCCGTAGCGGAATTCGATATGATAGGTGCTGCCCGGCGTATCAGGCATCATGAAGAAGTATTTGAATTCGCCCGCATCGGCATCTTCGGTGGCATACAGGTAGCCGTCCATCATGCCGTCCAGCGACAGGTCCTGCACATAGGCGTATTCGTGGCTGAACACCTCGTTGCCGTTTGCGTCGACGCCGGAAATGGTGTTGCCGTCGAACGTGATCTGCGCCGGACCGTTGATGAAGTAGCAGTCGAACTGCGCGGCTTCCGGATCATCGGCATACGCAGCCGCCGCCTCGTCACCGTAGATGGTGCCCGTGCAAGCGCTCTTCAACATGTCGGCGGCGTCAGCAGCCATGTCAGGACCCACAAGGGCCTCACAGTCTTCCAGCCACAACTGGTCGTATTGCGGGTCGCAGATTACCGTGAACAGTTCGTCATATGTGCCGCTCACGTCAACCAGCAACTGATCGGCAGGCGACAGGGGCTCTTCCTGAACGGCCTCCTCACCGGCGCCCGACGAGCATGCGCCCAGCGTCAACGCCATTGCCAACGTGCATAGCAACGTCACGATTCTTTTCATATACCCTCCTCTGATATATGAGGCTTCTTCCTATTTGTTAGCCTCTTCTAACTTTATGATAGCGCGATGCGGAACGGATGCAAGCAATTGTTACTTTTCTTATTTCCGTCGCGGCAAGCCGGTTCGCAACATCACACCGCAGCAAAGCAGCTACCGCCTTCGCCAGATGCAATGCGACGTCCTTCAGAAAACGCAGCTCAACGCGTACATGCGGAAACAAGCCTGAGGCCAGGCACGTTCGATTCCCCCGTTATTAAAGGGTAGATTTCCCCAGTCCTCAGGTGAGTTTCTCGCGCATGCGAGCGCCTTTGCCCTTCGACGAGCTTCGCGTGCAGACAGACTCCCTACCCTCAGGCGAGCTTCTCGCGCAGCATTTGGGTGATGACCTGGGGATTGCCTTGGCCGCGCATCTGCCTCATGCATTGCCCGACGAAGAATCCCAAAAGCTTGGTTTCGCCGTCACGATAGCGCCGAGCCTCTTCGGGGTTGACAGCGATTACGGCCTCTACCGCCGCCTCAATTGCGCCCGCATCGGACACCTGCCGCATACCGCGGGCCGCCACGATGGCGGCGGGATCCGCGTCCTCGTCGATCACGGCAGCGAACACGTCTTTGGCCTGACTTGACGATATATCGCCCCCAGCAACCAGCTTCACCAGGTCCACGGCGCGCTTCGGGGTGAGCGGACCTTCCGCAAGGTCGAAAAACGCATCCGCGTTCATGCGGGCTGCCACGTCGTTGAGCATCAGGTTGGCCAGCGGCTTTGCAAGCGATGCGTCGGCGCCCGCCATGGCGCGTTCGAAAAAGTTAGCCACATCCGCCCGTTCAGCCAGATGGCGGGCGTCAGCAGAGCTCAGTCCGTAGGTTTTCCGGAAGCGTTTCGCCACCTGATCAGGCAGTTCGGGAAGCTTCGCGCGCACGCGTTCAATAAAGTCGTCGGATAGGTCGAACGGCACAAGGTCGGGCTCGGGGAAGAACCGGTAGTCGTCGTTGGTCTCCTTCACGCGCATGACGATGGTGCGTTTCTCCGACGGGTTCCAATGGCGGGTTTCCTGCGCGATGGTGCCGCCGGATTCCAGCACCTCGGCTTGGCGGCGAATCTCGTAGGCCAGGCCATCGTGCAGGCTCTTGAAGCTGTTCAGGTTCTTGAGCTCGGTTTTCGTGCCGAAGCCCTCTTTCCCACGCCGGCGCAGGCTCACGTTGCCGTCGCAGCGCAGCGACCCCTCCTCCATGGAGCAGTCCGAAATGCCGATGGCCTTGTAAATCAGGCGCAGCTTCTGCATGAACAGGCGCGCCTCTTCGGGCGTGCGCAGGTCGGGCTCGGTCACCAGCTCGATCAGCGGCGTGCCGGCCCGGTTGAAGTCCACCAGTGAGTGGGTGGCGCCGGCGATGCGGCCTTCGCCCCCGCCGACATGCACCATCTTGCCCGCGTCCTCTTCCATATGGATGCGCATGATGCCGATACGGGCCGTGTAGCCCTCGTCGGTACGAACAACGTTTCCGCAGGTCTCGCCAGGTGCAAGGCCGACCGCTTCGACACGCTCGCCCGCGGCGGCCCCTTCCACATCCACATCCAGACGGCCTCGCATGCAGAACGCGATGGGGCCCTGGGTGATCTGGAAGCTCTTGGGCATATCGGGGTACATGTAGTTCTTGCGGTAGAACATGGACCGCTTCTCGATGTCGCAGCCGGTGGCAAGCCCCGCCAGCACGATGCTTTCGATGGCGGCCCTGTTGGGCACGGGCAGCGCGCCCGGCAGCCCCAGACACACGGGACAGGTGTGGGTGTTGGGCGGCGCGCCGAATTCCAATTTGCAGCCGCAGAACATCTTCGTGTTCAGCGTGGTCAGCTCCGCATGGATCTCCAGACCGATGACGGCCTCCCAGTCGCGCAGGGCTTCTTCCAACTGACGCACGGCTACTCACCCGCTTTCGGCGCGAATGCGGGTGCCACCTGGGCCTGTCCGTAGATGCGTTCCAGCTCGGATGCCACCGCAAACATGTTTCCGTCCTGGAACTGCGGAGCCATGAGCTGCACGCCCACGGGCATACCGCTGTCCCGCCCCAGGCCGCAAGGCACGGTCATGCCCCCGTTGCCGGCGATGTTGAGCGCGATGGTGAACACGTCGGACAAATACATCTGCGCGGGTTCGGCAAGTTCGCCGAACTTGGGCGCCACGGTAGGCGCCACCGGCGACAGGATGACGTCGCATTGCCTGTACGCGCGGCGGAAGTCCTGTGTGATGAGCGTGCGGACCTTCTGCGCACGGACGTAGTATTCGTCGTAGACGCCGCTTGACAGCAGGTAGCTTCCCAGCAGGATGCGGCGCTTGGCCTCGGCGCCGAACCCCTTCGCGCGGCTGGCCTCGTATTGGCCGCCCAGATCGGTATGACCCGCATCGCAGCAGCCGTAGCGCACCGAGTCGAATCGGGCCAGGTTGGAGAAGGCCTCGCAGGGCGCGAGCACGTAATAGGCGCTGATGGCGGCATCCGCATGGGGCAGATCCACCTCGACCAGCGTGGCGCCCGCCGCTTCGAGTTTCGCCGCGGCCTCGGCCACACGGGCTTTGACCTCGGACGATAGGCCTTCAGCCTCCATGAACGACGGCACGATGCCGACGCGCGCGCCTTCGACGGGCCGCTCGGTTGCCGCCACGAAGTCGATTTCTACGTCCTGCGACGTGCAGTCCATGGGGTCGCGTCCGCACAGCGCATCCAAGGCAAAGGCCGCGTCCTTCACGCTACGGGCGAAGGGTCCCACCTGGTCAAGGGAGCTTCCGAAGGCAACGACACCGTATCGCGACACCATGCCGTATGTGGGCTTGACGCCCACCACGCCGCAGAATCCCGCGGGCTGGCGGATGGACCCGCCGGTGTCGGAGCCCAATGCCAGGGCGGTCATGCCCGAAGCCACCGCCGCGGCGCTTCCGCCCGACGAGCCGCCGGGCACGCGGTCCGGGTCCCACGGGTTACGGGTGGGCCCGAACGCGGAGTTTTCGGTGGTGGATCCGAAGGCGAATTCGTCCATGTTGAGCTTACCCAAAGGCAAACATCCTGCATCCAGCATGCGCTGCACGCAGGTGGCTGTATAGGGCGACACATAGGTTTCCAACATGTGCGAGGCGCATGTGGTGCGGGTGCCTTTCAGGTTCATGTTGTCTTTAAAGGCGATAGGCACGCCTGCCAGCGGACCCAGCCGGCCAAAGGTGCCGTTTGCGATGGCTCCGTCCACCCGCACGGCAGCTGCCCGGGCGGCGTCTTCGGTCAGCTCCAGAAACGCATGGAGCTGCGGGTCGGCCTGCTTGATGTGGGCGAGCGCGGCATCCACCACGTCGCAGGCGGAGAACTCCCCCGCCGCCAAACCCTCGTGGATGCGCGAGACGCCCATGTCGGTCGCATAGGCCATCAGCGGTCGCTCCCCTCGCCCAGAATCGATGGGACCAGAAAGCTGCCATCCTGCTGTTTTGGAGCATTGACCAGGGATTCTTCCTGCGTGAAGGAGGAGGTCTCGACGTCGTCGCGCATGACGTTCGAAAGGCCCGCGATAGGATGAAACGTCGGCTCCACAGCATCCAGGTCGTATTCCTTGATGCGGTCCAGCGTGGCCAGGATGTTGTTGAGGTCGACCGTCATCTGGGCCAGCTCGTCTGCATCCAAGCCGATGCGCGCATACGCGGCCATGCCGCGCACGTCGTCTTCGGTGAGCTTCTGCGTCATGACCGACCCTTCCTGGTGAATCCGTGGTTTACAAGCACCCATGATAGCAAAACCGCCGGCAGGACGGCTGCTCCAAGAGCCTGCCCGCCGAGTCGAGGGCCGATGCGTCAGTCGACGTACTTCCACACGAACCGTCTTTTATAAGCCGACGCCATCCGCGCCCAGTGGCAGAAAGCGCGAGTGGCTTCACCGGCCCTCTTTTTTTGCTTGTGCCAGGTAGCTTCACCATCGGAGCATCGCAGAAACCAACAGGTTCCGACACGATGCTGTCGCGTGCGGACAAATACGCCTATCATGTTCACCCAAAAGACACCTATCAAGGAGTAGATATATGAAAAAGGCCGCAATCCTTCTTGGCGCCGCAGCTCTTGCGCTTACCGTCGGCTGCGCAAACGCGCCTGACAAAGCGATGGAAACCCTGAACAACAGCACGTCTGAAACCCCGGCGGCATCCGCCGACGCACCGCAGGATGCCGATGCATCGCAGGACACAGATGCCGAGCAGGACGCGAATGCCAAGCAGGACGCAAAATCCTCTGGCTCGGGCATGCCCGAATACGATTTCGGGATGGACGAAGCCGCGTACCTTGTCGAGACCTATTCCCTTCCCGACGACCGGTATCTCGACCTGGTAAGCTACGACCAGCTCGTTTGGATCGTCCAGAATAAGGGCACGGCGGCTGTGGTGGTGGCCCAGCCTGGCGAAGACGCCTCCGTGCGCATGGTGTCCGAGGCCAAGTCGGCCATCAACGGACTTGGGTCCACACTCTACGTCTACGAGCCGTACCGTGATGCGCCGGATGGAGACTGGTCTGGCGTGGCCCAGGGGCTTGTCGACGGAGGTCTTGCCAACCTGGAAGGGTTCGAGCCAGGATTGCTCATGGCCATCGAACGGTCTGCGAAAGACTCGGATGGGAACCCTGCCCCCATCGTCGGGCAGACCGATAACCCCAACGAGGCAACCACCATCATCAGCATGGTCTGCGGCATATCCTGCTGCACGTTCTAACGAACGGGATTTCTGAAGCCGCTGCCAACAACTTTTCCCGAAAAGCCCCCTGTCCGCCAAGAAAAGCAAGTAGTGCACGACTTGAAACGGCAGCTTTGTGGTTTTGAACTTATTCCGCAATGGTGCCGCATCACAATGCCTGTTCAGGCTCTTGTATGTTTTCTGGATAGGACCCAGGTGCGACCAAGGTCGTACACTAGTTGATCTTCTTGGCGAAAACGGCCTGTTTTCGCAAGAGTTGTGGGAGCTGGCAAGACCCGAGGCAAGATACCGACCCGAGAGTCACGCTCTAGCCACCCGAATAGACATGGCAGCACCCCTGAATTCACAGGGCAGAAGCTGAAGCTGCCAGACGACGCACTCGCCGCAACCGTCAGCGGCGCCGCTGCGCACGGTTCCGCGACCGAGCCATCAAGGGCAACTTTTGCGCCCTGACCAAATGTAAAAGGCCGGTGTCGAGATTCAAAACACCCATGAAACCACATGCCTTTCTACACGCAGGAATGCGACCTGCGCGATCAAGCAACGGTTACAGCTGTCCCTTTCCCACACAACGGGCTGCAGGTTCGTTGCCATGTATTGAGTTGTCATTTGATTGCTTGATGTACTCTTGCGAGGAAGATATCAGAGTCCTTGATTAATTTCAATATTCTATTTAATATTATATCTAAAAGAATCTACGATTATCGGCAAACGGAAAAGAAGGAGCCGTACATGAGCCTAGCAAGGGAGTCGCTCGCGGAAGCGGACATCGCCCTCGCCCCTCGAGCAAGCCAGTCCAATGAGTTGCGGGTGGTCTCCGCCCCGGCAAAGCGCCGCCGCGGCAGGCCGCGCAAGGACGGGTCCGGCACAACCGACCAGGCAGCCGCCATTCTGGATGCGGCCATCACGCTGTTCATGAAACAAGGCTATCAGGCCACGACCATGAGTCAGATCGCCGAGGCGTCAGGATACAGCCAGTCATCCCTTTATTATTGGTACAAGAAAAAGGAAGACCTGCTCGAAAGCATCGTCGAGAAGACAGGGTTCTCGCTGCGCACGGCGTCGCGCATCGCGAATCTGCCCGACGACAAGCTCACCCAGCTTTACGCCGTGCTCTACGCCGACACGCTCATGATGTGCAAACTCCCCTGCGACTTCTACGATCTGGAAGATGTCGCGCACACGCAGGAAGACACGCTGAGCGGGTTCTTCACCACCTACCAACAGCTCACGGGCGCCGTGCGTCAGATCATCGAGGAAGGCATCGAAAGCGGCGAGTTCATCAAGATCGACGCAGCCACCGCGGCGCTTGACGCCTTGGCCGTCAACGAGGGCCTGCAGCACCGCTACCATTCGACCGTACGCTTCCCCAGCAGCACCTGCAGCATGGTGGAGGAAGAGGCCCGCACGATCTTCCGGTCGGCGGAGGACGTGGCGCACCATGCCGCAACCATCACCATCGAATACCTGGCCCCGGGCTGCGTTCCCGCCAAAGTGCGCCAGCAAGCCATCGACAACAACTGGATCTAGCCCAGGCTCGAACCGAGCTTGTGCGCACAACAGAAGGCTCCGGGCACATGCGTCCGGAGCCTTCTTACTGACTTGTTGCCGAGATGCGGCTAATTATCGTTCTTGAAGCGCGGGTCCAAAGCCACCTGGTCCAGACGGGCCATGACCACGTCTTCAACCTCCATGACCAAAGGAGCATGGGGGTCCAGATCGTCTTGGAACACCACCCTCTCGTACTGCCCGCAGGCCTCGCAGCTCTGCAGACGGTGGGCGGAATCACCCTCGATGTGATGGTAGTGCAGCTGGCTCTGGTTCACATTGCCGCACACGCCGCAGCGGATGCGCTCGAAGCCCCACTGCGTGCCGCACAGGCTGCAGTATTGCACACGATTGCCGCTTTCGGTCACGCCCGAGGTGCTGACCACGTGCGAAGCCGCCGCGGGAGACCCGCACACGGGGCAGCGCAGGGGCTGGTCGTGGACCGCGGTGTCCTCCTTCTTCAGCCTCAACGCGTCCATGCACGTCTTCGCCGCGCCCTGCAGGTGCGCACGCAGCGCCATAACCGGCGCCATCATGAACACCGTAGCCGGCAGATCGGGGCTCACGCCGAACCCGTCGATACCCGTCAGGCACGACTCCACGAACTCCTGCGGACGGCTGCCCGCAAGCGCCAGGTCGGCGGTTTCGCAGAACGCGTTCCAGTCGTAGCCGGCCAACGCATCCGCGGCCTTGTCCTCAAGACCTGCGCTTGCAGCCAGGTGCAATGCCAGCTGGCGGCAGGTTTCCGCAAAGGCCTCGGGGTCCAGATCCACAGGCGCGTGGGTGAGGAACGGCTCGTATGCCCAGTACCACGCCCGCGCGTCTTCCTGGGGAGGGGCCTCGTAGCCGCCGGCAGCAGCCACGAGGTCCGCACGTTCTTGCTGAATCTGCATGACGCCCTTGAAGAATTCCAGGCGCGCGACGTCCGCTTCGGAGGCTTCCGCCTCGTAATGCTCAACGGCAGAAGCCACCGTACGCAAATCCATTACTTCGTCTCCTCAACCACGACGTTGTCGCCTTTTTCAAGCTCTTCGCGAGCCCAGAAGCCCCAGTGGTACAGGGCGTTGGACTCGGACACCTTGCCGTCGCCCCACATGAGGCGGATGGTTCCGCGGTAGGGCTGGAAGATGCCGGCGCCCAGGTAGATGTGGGCGACCACGAAGATGACCAGCAGGATGAAGAACAGGTCGTGCACGAAGCGCATGACCAGCAGCGCCCCTGCGGATGCGTGGAACACGCTGGTGCCCAGCAGCAGCACCAGGCCGGATAAGGCCATGGCTATGCCGCCCAGGATAAGCATGCCGTCAGCGATGCGCTGGCCGGACTTGACTTCGTCCTGGTCGGGCATGTGCACGCGCTTGGGTCCGAGCATGTAGGGCACGAACTTCTTCATGAACTCGACATCCTGCGGCGTCCACTTGGTGAAGTACTTGTGCAGGAAGGCCTTGAACCCGCCGGGCGCCATGCATGCGCTCACGATGGGAGCAAGGATGAAGATGCAGCCCACGATGCGGTGGCTTACGCGCATCGCACGGGTCACGCCGTCGCCCACGGCCGCGGCCAGGGGCGGAACGAACACGAACAGGCCGGAGATCATCAGCCAGATGCAGGCTATGACGACGATGCCGTGGGTGATACGCGTCTGCTTGGAGTGACGCTTGATGTAACGCTCTGCCATTATCGTTCACCTGCCTCAACGTCGATGTGCCTGATGACTTCGCCGGTCTCCTCATCGATGATGTCGTGGTTGACCTCGTCGTAACGCATCTTATGACGCTGGTAGCCGACGCCGGTGAGGAACGACAGCCCAAGGCCGCCGAGCAGGGCGACGGTGCCCAAGCCAGCCAGCGGCTTCATGAACTCGAGGACCTCGACCAACGGGCTGAGCTCCGGCTTCTCGGGCAGCTGGTACTGGTCGATGGGGTACTTCAGCACGTGGATCACATGGCATCCGCCCATCTCGTCCACGCCGTAGGTGCGGGCCGAATCGAAGCCCTTGGATTTCAGCAGCTCGACACGCTCCTCGGCGATGGCGATCATCTCGTCGCGGTCGCCGAACTGCAGCGCCCCGGGCTGGCAGGTGGTCACGCACGCAGGAGCGCGGTCCTGACGCACGCGGTCCAAACAGCCGGTGCACTTGTTGATCAGCGTCTCGCCGCCCAAAAGGCTCGACCCGGTGTGACGGGGAACGTCGAATGGGCAGGCCGCGGCGCAGTACTTGCAGCCGATGCACTTGTCCTTGTTGTAGGAGACCAGACCCGTCTCCTCGTCCTTGAACAGGGCGCCCGAGGGGCACACCTGCACGCAGCCGGCGTCGGTGCAATGCATGCACGCACGGCGGCCGAACGCCCAGTTCACACCATACATCTTGCCGTTGTCGGCCTCGTCGAAGGTGATGATCAGGCGCGTGTTGTCGTTCAGATCGGGCGGGTTCTGCAGCGTGCCGCTCCACTCCTGGGAGTTGGTCTCCATGGGGGAAGGAAGCCCGTTCCAGCACTTGCAGGCAACCTGGCAGCCCTTGCACGCCGAGCAGCGCGAAGAGTCGAACAGGATCGCTTTCTCAGTCATGGTCTTCCTCCTTCCTATGCCTTCTCAACGTCCACGAGGAACGCCTTGTACTCGGGAATGAAACTGTTGGGGTCGCCCACGTTGGGCGTCAGGTCGTTGACCACGTCGCCCGTGGAGTACATGTTGGTCCAGTCCCAATGGTGGATCATGCCCACCTGATGCACCGTCTCACCGTTGATGGTGAAGGGGCGGATGCGCTTGGTGACCAGGGCCTTCAGCACCACCGAACCGCGATTGTTGAACACGCGGACGTCGTCGTTGTTGGCGATGCCCTTCTCGGCGGCCAGCTCCTCGGACATCTCGATGAACTGCTTCGGGGCGATTTCGTCCAGGACCGGGCACATGCGGGTCTGGGCGCCCGTCTGCCAGTGCTCGGTGATGGAGTAGGTGGTGGCCACGATCGGGTACTCGGCGTAGTCGCCCTTCTGCACCGACGCGTTGTCGGCGAACTTGATCATGGGCGAGTTCTGCAGGCCGTTGAGCACGTTGGAAGTCGGCGACTCCAGCGGCTCGTAATGCTCGGGCAGCGCCGCGTCCTTCATGCCCGTGGACAGGAAGTTCGCGTTCTGCTCCCACTTCATCATGAACGCCTTGTTGTTGGGCGGGATCATCTCCACGGTGCCGTCGGCGTTGGTCTTCTTGAAGCCGAAGTCCGGGACGTCGTTGGTGATCCACTCGGTGCCGGTCCATTCCACCAGCACGCGGTCGGGGTTCCACGGCTTGCCGTTCATGTCGGCGGACGCGCGGTTGTAGATGATGCGGCGGTTGGCCGGCCATGCGAAGGCCCAGCTGGGGTACAGGCCCAGGTTGCCCGGGTCGTCATGCTCGCGGCGGCCGATGGGCTGCTGCGCCGGGTCGAGCGGGGCGTCGCTGTTGTTGTAGAAGCCGCCGTAAATCCACATGGCGTTGGCGGTGGAGCCGTCGGCAGCCAGGTTCGCGAAGGCGGGCAGCAGATCCACCTTGCCGCTCTCGAAGTCGGTGCCGTCCACATAGTAACCGTTCAAGGCCCAAGCCACAGGGCGCGGGTCGATGACGCCGTCCACGTAGTAATCCCACTTGGTGTTCAGGATGGGCTCGGGGCATGCGCCGCCTTCAGCCTTGTACAGCTCGACGATCTTCTTCCACAGAAGGTCGCACATCTCGTAGTCGGGCTTGGCGCCCCCTACCGGGTCGACGGCCTTGTAGCGCCACTGCAGCCAACGGCCGGAGTTCAGGATGGTGCCGCTCTTCTCGTAGATGAGGGCAGCAGGCAGGATGTAGCATTCCGTCTGGATGGATGCGGGATCCATGTCGGGCGCGCGCCAGAAGGACGCGGTGGCCGTCTCGGTCCAGTCGGCCGCCACCAGCCAGTCCAGGTTGCACATGGCGTTGCGGATGAACTTGGTGTTCGGATCCGACGCGGCTGGGTTCTGGCCCCAGGCGAAGTAGCCCTTCATGATGCCCTGGTCCATCAGCTCGAAGGTGCCGATGGTGGTGAAGTCGGCGCCGTTCTTCGGGATCTTCGGCAGCCAGTCGTAGCCGTAGTCGTTCTCCAGCGTTGCGTGCTCGCCGAACCACTCCTTCAATCCGGAGATGAAGAACTTGGGCTTGTTGGTGTAGAAGCCGTCCGAATAGGTCTGGCCCTCAAGCCAGGTGCGCAGGTCGGGCGAATCCACCGCATGGGGCCACTTCAGGTAGCCCGGGAAGTCGAAGACCAGCATGGCCATGTCCGTGGCGCCCTGGACGTTGGGCTCGCCGCGCAGAGCGTTCAAGCCGCCGCCGGCCACGCCCACGTTGCCCAGGATCAGCTGGACCAGCGTCATGATGCGCGTGTTCTCTGAGCCGTAGTGATGCTGCGTCTGACCGAGCGCGTACAGGATGGTGCCGGACTTCTCAGGGGCGCCCGTGGAGGCGTAGGTCTTATAGACGAGCTCCAGGGTTTCGGGGTCCATGCCGCAGATATCGCACACGGTTTCGATGGTGTAGCGGGAGTAATGCTTCTTCATGAGCTGCCACACGCAGTTCGGATCCTGCAGCGTGGGATCCTTCTTGGGGGTTTTCAGCACGGGCGGCGTGAACTCGGGCACGCCCTCGCCCTCGACCCAATGGTACGCACCGGATTCCGAGGTATCCCACTCGGTTTCGGTGTCGGTCTGATATCCCCAGGTGGTTCTGTCATAGCTGTGGGTCTCCTCGTCCCAGCCGGAGAAGAGGCCCGTTGCGGGGTCGAAGTCGTAATCAGGGTTGATCAGATACGAAGCGTTCGTGTAGTTGATGACGTACTCGTGCTGCCACAAATCGTTCTCGATGATGTAGTTCAGCATGCCGCCGTAGAAGGCGATGTCCGTGCCGGAACGGATGGGGCAGTAGATGTCGGCCATGGATGCGGTGCGCGTGAAGCGCGGGTCCACCACGATCCAGGTGGCGCCGGCATCAAGGGCGCGCTGCGTCCACTTCGAGCTGACAGGATGGTTTTCCAGATTGTTGGAGCCGCACGTCAGCAGGACGTCGGCGTTTTTGAAGTCGCAGTAATGACCGGTCATCGAACCGCGACCGAACGAAGGTGCCAGACCGGCAACCGTGGAGCTGTGTCAAACACGTGCCTGGTTGTCGATTCCGACGACGCCGAGCGAGCGCATCATCTTCAGGATGAGGTACTCTTCCTCGGAGTTCTGCTGGGAACCGCCCAGGCTGCCGATGGCCGGCGTGTAGTTGACGGTGACGCCGTCTTCCGTCTCGATGAAGTTCTGGTCACGCGTGTCCTTGACGTGGCGCGCGATCTCCTCGATGGCCTGATCCCACGAGATCTCTTCCCACTCGGTGCCGCCGGGACGGCGCACCAGGGGCGTGGTGATGCGGTTCGGATTGTGGATGATCTCACCCGATTTTTCGTCGACCACGTTACGCAGCTGGAACATGGCTGCACCCTTCGGGCACAGGCACCCCTCGTTGATGACGTGGTCGGGGTCGCCCTCGACATTGATGAGCTCGCCGTCGCGCACCGAACAGATGACACCGCAGCCGCCAGAGCAATAGCAGCAGATGTTGGTGTACTCCTCGGTGTTGACGAGCTTCCAATCATCGGCGTCGTCCAAGGCGAACGCCTTCGATTGGCTCGAGAGCTCGTAGGCCATCGACCCGGCGAACGCCAGGGCGGTTGCCTTGAAGAACCCTCTTCGTGTCAACTCCATAGAATTGCTCTCCTTCCCTTTTCGTAAACTCCCCGCCTACGCAGAACGCCGGTTTCGCAACGCGCGCATCCGCACATACTCCCCCGTACGGGTCCGCGCGACTGTTCAAAGGTGCATATCTCTGCGTACAGCTTGTTTCATATTTTAAGTTTGCGGTTCGAAAACCTCCTAGGGACAATTCGCCGCGTCTGTCAGTTTGTGTGTCAGTTGTCGGCCATCGGCAGGTTTTATGCCACCTTTTTCCGTTCACCGTCCCATTACTACCGTTGATATGGGACAGATTTGATATTGTATGGGTTACACATGCCGCTGCCAGCGGTTGGTTTGTCGGGGTGTACGGTCGCCGCATGGCGTGCGACCCTTGCAAGGCGGTTCAATACACGTCGGCACCCCAGCCGTTCGCCGTCGGCAGGCTGGATTTGCAAGCACGACGTCGCTGCGTTAAGCGTTTCAGATAGATAGGTCGCAGCCCTGTGTTCTGTATGCACTCATGCCGTATCAGCTATATAATGATGCCTGCATTACAGCGTAAGCCAGGCAACTGGCGCGACCTTGAGGAGGAGATTCCCATGGACAAGGAACTGTTCGATTTCGTAGCCGAGCGCGCCGACATCCTATCGAAGTCACCCGCCAGCAAGCAGGACACGCAGGAGGCGGCGAAGGCTTGGTTGCAAGCCGTACCCGCCGATGCAAGCGAAGATACGTTCAACGAAGCCACCGAGAAGCTGCTCGACTTCCTGAGCGGCCGCATGCTGGGCATCGACGACCTGATCGCTTTCGTGCAGGGCCCCGGCGTCGCCATCTTCGGCGAGGAAGGCGCAGCCCAGATGCTCGCGGCCCAGCAGGAGCGCAAGGCCCAGGGTGCGAAGTACTGCAACTGCGAAGCCCACACTGCCGCAGGCGAGCTGCTGGCCAAGTTCGGCCGCATCGAGCTGTAAGCTGCGATTCCATTAACGAAAAGACCGGACGGCGGGACATCCCGTCGTCCGGTCTTTCTTCCAGCCGTGTTTCGAACCATTGGATATGGCGCGAACCGGCATTGCAAATCTGCTGAAAACGCTGCTATCGATTCCAGGGTGCAGCGTGTCTACCTGGCGTTATCCGCAATTTACACGTTGAACTTGAAATGCATGATGTCGCCGTCCTGAACGACGTACTCCTTGCCCTCCTGGCGCAGACGGCCGGCATCGCGGCAGCCCTTTTCGCCCCCGAGCCGCACATAGTCCTCGTAGCTGGCAGTTTCGGCCTTGATGAAGCCGCGCTCGAAGTCGGTGTGGATGACGCTTGCGGCTTGCGGCGCCTTCGCACCCACGGGAATGGTCCAGGCGCGGGTCTCGTCAGGGCCGCTGGTGAAGTAGCTCTGCAGGCCCAGCAGACGGTACGCCTCGTGGATCAGACGGGACAAGCCGCTCTCTTTGATGCCCAGCTCCTCCATGAACATGGCGGCCTCGTCGGGCTCCAGCTCGGAGAGGTCGGCTTCGATCTTCGCGCTGATAGGCACAGGAATCTGGCCGTCGATTTCAGGCAGCTCCATATCCATTTTGTCTTCGTCCACGTTGGCGATGTAGAGCATGGGTTTCATGGTAAGCAGGCACAAATCCTTGATGGCGGCCTTTTCGTCATCGGACAGACCGAGCGTCAGCGCGCGGTGCTCCTCTTCCAGCCCCGCGTACACCTTTTTGGCTGTTTCAAGCTTGAACACGCCGTCCTTGTCGCGTTTGGCTTCCTTCTCCAGACGAGGGATGGCCTTTTCCAACGTGGCCATATCAGCCAGGATGAGCTCGGTCTTGATGGTGTCCACGTCGGACTGCGGGTCCACCTTTTTGGAGACATGCTCAACGTTGGGGTCGGAGAAGAACCTGACGACCTCGCAGATGGCATCGGTCTCGCGGATGTTGGCGAGGAACTTGTTGCCCAGGCCTTCGCCTTGGCTGGCGCCGGCCACCAGACCTGCGATATCGACGAATTCGACCGTTGCGGGAATGATCTTGGCAGGATGGTCGATCTTTGCCAGCTCCTCAAGACGCGTATCGGGGACGGGCACCATGCCCACGTTGGGGTCGATGGTGGCGAACGGGTAGTTGGCGGCAAGGCCCGTCTTCTTAGTCAGGGCCGTGAACAGCGAGGACTTGCCCACGTTGGGCAGGCCGACTATACCGATGGAAAGCGACATTGCGCACACTCCTTGTGACGTAGTAAAAAGCCCATGTATGATACCACGCTCCACCCGCGAACACCGCCAGGTCACCAAAGCCCCAGACGAAACCATGCCGCAGGCATCCCGCCGCATACGAAACGGGCCCCTCTGAGAGGGGCCCGCGGTCATGCGTTGTCGGGAATGGCTAGGCGTTCTTCAGAAGGACGTCGGTCATGCGGTCGGCAGCCTGCTCGCAGGCGTCGGCAGCGTTCTCGAGGCGCTGGAAGAGCTCGTCCCACTTGTACACATGCAGCGCATATTCGTTTTCTTCCGTATGCAACTTGCGAACCACGGCGAAGAACAGTGCGTCGACCTCTTCCTCCACGTCGCAGACGTCGATGATGAGCTTGCGGATCTTCTTCGACTTCTTGAAGTTGCGGAAGTCATCCAGGGCAGTCATGAGCTTCTTGGTGCTCTTACACAGAAGGTCGGTGAACTCGGCGGCGCCTTCATGCATGTTGTTGACGTTCAACATGTAGAAGTGCTGGATGGCGCTTTCCATGTGGTCGGAAACGTCGTCCAACCTCTGGGTGAGCTCGATGATATCCTCGCGGTCGATAGGCGCGATGAACTCGACGGCCAGAGCCTCGAACACGCTATGGCAAATCTCGTCGCCCTTGTGCTCAAGCTCGCGGGCCTTCTCGATCTGCCCCATCAGGTACTCTTCGTCGTTTTCGTAATTAGCTACAGTATCCTTCAGAAGCTGAGCCATCTCATGAGCGACGACTGCCTGCTCCTCGAATGCGTCGAAGTAATCGAACTTGCGTTTTTTGCCAGCCATTAGATTCCTCCCAAACTACATTGCAAAGTACACTAAAAACGCGCTTGCACAAATTGTATCCCTAGTCCGACCAAACGACCAGCAGAAAGCTGTCACTAATTCGCGAATTGCGATTCGGCGACGTGCGATGCGAATCTAAAACGCCATGATGGTCCGGCGGCGCTCCGCACCGATGGTCGTCGTGCTTTCGTGCCCAGGGTACACCACGGTGATGTCCGGCAGCGGCGCAAGCTTCGTGCGCATGCTCTGGCGCATCTGCTTGTCGCTTCCGCCCTCCAGGTCGGTGCGGCCCGTGGCTCCGCAGAACAGCGTGTCGCCGGAGAAAAGCAGCCCCCGGCCGTCTTTCGACAGCTCCAAATACAGGCAGATGCCGCCCCGCGTATGCCCCGGCGTATGGATCACCTTGAAATCCATCGAGCCGACGGAGATAACGTCTCCGTCCTGCACGCGGCGGGCCACCTTGACGGGGTCGATGTGGTTTCTGGGATTGAACAGCTGCTCCTGCCCCCGCTCGATGATGTCGGCCTCCGACCCGTGGATGATCACCGGCGCGCCCGTCTCCTCGGCCACCTCGGGAAGCGCCAGCACATGGTCGGCATGGCCGTGGGTCAGCACGATGGCCTGGCATGAGTACCAACCGATGGCGTCGATGATGGCATCGGGATCGCCCGCCGGATCGATGAGAACGCAAGGGGCGCTCTCATGATGGCCGTCGGAGACGATGTATGTCAGGTTGTTCATGGGACCGATGGTCAGCATGGTCACGGAGACGCGGCCGTAGTCGTTGGTCACGTTCCGCTTGCAGATGATACCGGGGTCGTGCATATGGCTGGTTTCCTTTCGCTAGCGGCGATGGCTTGCATCGCCCGGAAGCATGCGGCGCGCCTCGAACACGCCGTCGATGGAACGCAAGTCGGCGAGGATCCGCTCGATGTTGGACACTTGGGACACCTGGAACAGGTAGCGCATCTCCACGATGCCGTCGGAATGGCTGGACGTGCTTGACGAGATGACGTTGACGCCGGTGTCAGACAAAGCGTTGATGATGTCGCGCAGCAGGTTGAGACGGTCCATGGCCTCGATGTACACCTCAACCTGATAGGAGGTTTCACTGGGGACGGAATCGGCCCAGTTCACCTCGATGATGCGACCACGGTCCTTCAACAGGTCCGAAGCGTTGGGACAGTCGGCCCTGTGCACGGACACGCCGCGTCCACGGGTGATGAAGCCGATAATCTCGTCGCCGGGCACCGGGTTGCAGCACCTGGACAGGCGCACGGGCGCGTCGTCCAGACCCGTCACCACAACGCCGTTGGACGCGTGGGCGGTGCGGCGCGGCGCCCTCTTCACCGTGGTGAGCATAGGCAGAAGCGTGCCCGCCGGCAATCCTGCCAGCATCTCGGGGGTCGCGGTGTCTTCAGGCTCCGGAGCCAGAATCTTCAGTATGCGGTTGACCACATGGTTCACGGTTTCTTTGCCTGCACCCACGGCAACCATCATGTCGTCCACATCGCGGTAACCCAGCTGGTCAGCCACCTGGCGTTGCGCGCGAATCGAAGCAGTGGACCCCAAGCCGAAGCCCTGCTTCTTCAAATCACGGGACACTTTGTCGCGGCCGTTCACCAAGTCGTCGCTGCGGCTGACCTTGGACAGGTAGTTGCGAATCTTGCTGCGCGCCGAGGCCGTGGCCACGATTTTGAGCCAGTCGCGGGACGGGCTGGCGCTTTTCTGCGTCAGGATTTCCACTCGGTCGCCCATCTTGAGCTGGTACGACAGCGGAACGATGTCGCCGTTGACCTTGGCGCCGACGCAGTGGTTGCCCACTTCGGTATGGACCGCGTAGGCGAAGTCGATCGGCGTGGAGCCCGCGCGCAGGCTCATGACCTCGCCCGCAGGCGTGAACACGAACACTTCGGAGGGTGCCAGGTCAACCTTGAGCTCGCTTAGGAACTCGCGGGAGTCCTGGGTCTCGTCCTGCCAGTCCACCATCTGACGGAGCCAGGCGATCTGCTTGTCGAAGGCAGCGTCGGCTTTGGAGTTTCCCTTCTCCTTATAGCGCCAGTGGGCAGCGACGCCGTATTCGCTCAGGCGGTGCATCTCCTCGGTGCGGATCTGCACCTCAAGCGGACGGCCCGCCGGGCCGATGACCGTGGTGTGCAGGCTTTGGTAGCCGTTCGCCTTGGGCATGGCGATGTAGTCCTTGAAACGGCCGGGCATGGGATGCCAGAGCGAATGGACCGAGCCCAGCACCGAATAGCAGTCCTTGACGGATTCCACGATGATGCGCACGGCGATCAGGTCGTAGATTTCGGAGAACCCCTTCTCGCGGTTGATCATCTTCTGATTGATGGAGTACAGATGCTTCGGGCGCCCGGCGATGTGCGCTTTGATGTTCAGGTCGTTCACATCGTCGCGCAGCGTCTCGATGACGCGGGACAGATAGGCCTCGCGCTGGGCACGGCTTTCGGCCACCATCTGGGCGATCTGCTTGAAGCGTGCCGGATCCAGGTAATAGAAGGACAGGTCTTCAAGCTCCCATTTGATGGAGCCGATGCCCAGGCGGTGCGCGATGGGAGCATAGATTTCCAACGTCTCGTGGGCCTTGAAGATGCGGCGGTCCTCGCGCAGGGCCGACAAGGTGCGCATGTTGTGCAGGCGGTCCGCCAGCTTGATGACGATGACGCGGATGTCGTGGCTCATGGCGACGAACATCTTACGGATGGTGGCGGCCTGCTCGTCGGTGAGGCTTTCGACCTCGACCTGGGTGATCTTGGTCACGCCTTCCACCAGGTTGGCGACGCTCTCGTTGAACGTATCCAGCAGGTCCTTGTGGGTGACGTCGGTGTCTTCAACCGTGTCGTGCAGCAAGGCGGCGCACAGCGTGTCCACGTCCATCCTGAGGTCGGCCAGGATGAGGGCGACCTCCACCGGGTGGGCGATGAACGGCTCGCCGCTCTTGCGTTTCTGGCCCTTGTGGGCGGACTCTGCGAATCGGTACGCCTTCTCCAGAAGAAGCATGTCCTCTTCCGGCAGATAGGCGCCGGCCAGCCGGACCAGCTCCTTGAAACGCATTTCGGGCGAAACGTTGTCGGAGGGCCTTGCCGAAGGAGCGATGGCATCGGTCAGCTCGCCGTTCGCGAACAGACCCGAATCTTGTATGAGTTCCGAAGCCTCAGAGAAAGAGGCGTCTTGTACGTTGCGGTTCTCTGCCATAGATCCCCCGTTATTCACCATGCGGCAGGATGGGCGTGATCATATGCGAACGCAACATATCGGCTGTACTACGAAGGGCCCAGTCCTTGAACCGCGTAAAAGCGTCTAGTTCTTCAATCCCTTCACGATAATATACACTATCGGTCAATTCCACCCTGCTTTTGGCGTTCGGAACGCGAATCTGGCGAGGAGCATCCTCCGACGCCTCGCGGACCTCGACCAGGCCGAGCTCTGAGAAAACGGCGATGCCGGCGGCGCAGGATTCGGGAGTGATGGTGGAGCGTCCGCAGGCCGAGGCGAGCTCCACGTCGTCCATGGGGAAGAACGCATCATCGGGCCGTTCCGACTGCATGTGCCGAAGCGTTCGGTAGATCTGGGCCATGTCGTCGTGGGACGGTGCGGCGGTCCGCAGGATGCGTTCGCACACCTCCGCATCGCGGCGACCGAACAGCAGATGGATGGTGGCTTCGGTGCCGTCGCGGCCGGCGCGGCCGCTCATCTGGTTGAACTCGATTTCCGAGAAGGGCATTCCGTACAGCACCACGTGGCGCACGTCGGGGATGTTGACGCCTTCGCCGAAGGCCGACGTGCACACGAGCACTTTGAGCACGTCGTCGCGGAAGAGCTGTCCGATGCGTTCGCGCTCGTCGCGGGACATGCCGGCGTTGTAGAAGCCGATCTGCATGGCGACCTGGGGAACCATGGTCCGCAGCGTACGGGCCAGATCCACCGTCCCCATGCGGGAGTTGACGTAGATGATGGTTTTCTCGCCGGTCGCGACGATACCCGCCAGATAGCTGTCCTTGTCGCGCAGGTTGCGGCGGTCGTCCATCTGCAGGTTGGGCCGGATGGTGTCGTCCAGCACGTGCTGCTCGATGCCAAGGATGCTGTCGGTTATGTTGGCAACCTTCGTGGGGCCCGTGGCGGTAAGCGCCAGCACCGTCGGGTTGCCGAGCTTTTCGGCCAGCGTGCCCATGGCGCCGTATGCCGCGCGCTTACGGGTTCCCATTTCGGCCATGTGGTGGGCCTCGTCCACCACCATCAGCTTGATGCGGCCGCTGGCGGCGATGTCATCGATGTGGTAGACGGCGTATTCGGGTGTGGTCAGAACCACGTCGATGGTGCCGTCGGCCAGACCTCGGTACACGCGCTGGCGCTCGTCGGCGGAGGTTTCGCCCGTAAGCGAGGCCACCTCCAGCCCGAAGGGTTCGAACAGCTCCTTCATCAGGTACCACTGGTCGTCGATCAGGGCGCGCAGCGGGTACACGAACAGGCTGGCCGCATGCTCGTTCAAAGCGAGGTGCGCCGCCTTCGTCTGGAAGATGAGGGACTTGCCCCGGCCCGTACCCATGACGACCAAGGTGTTCTTTTTGGCGTCCAGCGACTGCAGCGCCGCACGCTGAGCGGCATGCAGCTTGCTCGCGTCGCCGATGAGCGACGCGATGATGGCATCCTCCAACGTGCTGCCATCGCCGGTGGCTTCGGTGATCCAGAGCTGTTTGGCCTCGGGCGACAGCGGATCGAACCCGTCGTCGTCATCGTCTTGGCCGCCGTCCCATTCATCATACATCTCGCCGATGAACTCAAGGTCGTCGGAGGGCAGGCAGGCGGACAGGGCCGGGCACGTCGCCGTTGGCTCGACGGCCTTGAGCATGCACTTCACCTTGCGGCGGCCACGCCATTCGTCTATTTCCACCTCGAACACGGCGTCGACCACGCCGCCGCAGGCCATGAGCCCCTCGATGCCTTCGCAGTGGAACATGATGCCGTCCACGCGGGAAACGCCGTCCGTCAACGAGCAGGACAGATGGTTTTTCGCCGCGCCCACGGCCCGGGCGTTGACGATGCGCACGTTGCGGGCCAAAAGCCTGGGCGTCGGGTTCTCCTGCCCGAAGGGGGCAAGCCGCTCGAGCTGTTCCACGTTCTCGATGGTGAGCTCGTCCAAATCGACCGGCGTGTCGATGGTGATCAGGGGATGGAAGCTGCTTTCCGGCAGCGAATCCATGTAGGCGCACAGGCGCTCGTTGAATTCTGGGAGCCTGTCGGTGGGAACGGTCACGCCCACCGCAGCAGCATGCCCTCCGAAGCGGACGAGCATGTCAGACAGCGACTCGACGGCCTTGAACAGGTTCACCTGGCCGACGCTGCGGCCGCTGCCGCGCGCCTCGTCGCCGGTGATGGTGAAGAGAATAGACGGAACGCCATAGGTATTGACCAGGCGCGATGCGACGATACCCTTCACGCCCTCATGCCAACCTTCGCCTGCGACCACCAGCGCGCGCTGCCCGTCGTAGATCTTCTCGGCCTGCTCCTTTGCCACGGCGGCCAGGTCCGCCTCGATGGAGCGACGCTGGTCGTTGACGGCGTCCAGTTCGGCCGCGAGCTTCTGGGCTTCGCCGAAATCGTCTTCCATCAGGAGTTTCGCCGCCAAACCGGCATCCCCCATGCGTCCGGCCGCGTTCAACCGTGGAATGAGGGAGAAGGACAGGTTGGTGGACGTGAGCTCCTTGTCCGCCACGTTGCATACGCCGATGAGCGCCGCGATGCAGGGGCGCGGGTTGGTATTGATCTGCCTCAGGCCGTCGGCCACCAGGGCGCGGTTCTCATCCCTCAGCGGCATGAGGTCGGCCACGGTACCCAGTGTTGCCAGATCGGTGTATTGGCGCCACAGGTACGGCTCACCGAAGCGGGCGCCCAGGACCTGGACCAGCTTGAGCGCCACGCCGACGCCGGCCAGGATGCTGCTGGGATTATCCTCGCAGCACTTCGGGTCGACGACGATGATGCCTTCGGGAACGTTCTCGCTGGGTTCGTGATGGTCGGTCACCACCAGCTCCATACCCAGGGACTTCACCGTTTCGGCCTCGTCCTTGCAGGAGATGCCGCAGTCCACTGTGATGATGAGGTCGGGATCGCATTCCGTCTGCGCACGGGCGATGGCGGCGTCGGACAGGCCGTAGCCCTCCTCGAAGCGGCGGGGTATAAGCCAATGGGCGTCGGCCCCCAGCGAACGCAGGCCGCGGGTCAGCACCGTGGTCGCCGAGATGCCGTCGAGGTCGAAATCGCCGAACACGAGGATGGTCTCGTTGTTGCGGATGGCTGCCTCCACGCGGTCTGCCGCTTCTTTCATCTGGGGGATGTCGTAGGGGTTCCGCCAGTCCTCATCCAAATCAGGGTTGAGGAAGTGCCGGGCCTCCTCCAGCGTTTTGACGCCATGCGCGACCATGGTGGCCGCCACGAAACGCGGCAGCCCGAACTCTTGTTGAATAGCAGCAACTGCGGAGGGCTCGGCTCCGCGAATCTCGAATTGCGCAGTCATAGTATTCACATGCCTTAAGTCGTAGTTTTCAAGGCGTATTGTCGCATATTTTCGGCATGGGCTCGTTACAGAATGGAGCCGCTATCAAAAATACGGGAGATAAAGCCTGCGCGGATGCGGCACGAACGCCGCGCCGGGCTATTTGGCCGACGAGTTGTACTTCTGCTGAGCCTTGTCCAGGCCGTTGTCCATGTAGTAGAGCACTGCCTCGCAGCCGAGCTGGGTGCCCTGCACGAAGTCGTCCCATGCTTCTTTCTTCGGCTTGCTCAAGACCCAATCGGTGACGGGCATGCGTCCCGGAGGGCGGCCGATGCCGATGCGGATTCGCAGCCAGTCGCGGGTCTGGAGCTTGGCGTCGATGGACTTCAGGCCGTTGTGGCCCGCCAGCCCCCCGCCGAACTTCACGCGGATGGTGCCCGGGTCGATGTCCAGCTCGTCATGGATGACGATGAGGTCGGTTTTCGGGTCGACCTCGTATTTCGCGCACAGCTGCTTGACCGGCCCGCCCGAGACGTTCATGAAGCTCTGGGGTTTCGCCAACAGGACGTCCTCGCCGCGATACGTGGTTTTCGCCGTAAGGGCGCCGCACTCGGTCTTCCAATAATTGACGCGCAGCTCCTCGGCCAGCAGCGACACCGTGTCGAAGCCGGCGTTGTGCCGCGTATGGTCGTATTCCTCACCCGGATTGCCCAGGCCCACTATGAGGCGCATGCATTCGCCCTTCCAATCGTCGTCGTTCAGCTGTGGCATTATACCCCGAAGCATCCGCCTGTGCCCCCGATGCTGCAAAAGACGCATTTCCCGCATCAAGTCCGCGGTGCGGCTCGCAGGGGTTTGTCGCTTTAGGGACGGGCCACGCCGGGGTCACACAATCTCCAAGGATCCGCCCGTTACCACATCTGAACCATGAATGAGGTAGGATATGCGCGTTTTTTGCACCAGTCACTCCTGACAGGCATCGAAACGCGTGGTTTCAACCACATCGAGAAGGCTGAACAGCATTCGAATCGCCGAAAACCAGATGATGCGCCTTCCATCTGGCCCGAATGATGCAAAAAACGCGCGTTTCCTGCCTCAATGGGGTTTCGAACTTGGTAGAGCCGTGCCCAATCCTGGGTCCAAACATCAAAAAGGGCCGCCTCTCGACGGCCCTTCAACAGAGCAATTCCTAGTTGAACAGGGCGGAAATCGACCCGTTCTCGTAAGCGGCCTTCATGGTCTTGGCAAGCAGCGGCGCCACGGACAGCACCTTTATCTTGCCAGTCTGACGCTCCAGCGGAACAGGAATCGTGTTGGAGACGACGACCTCTTCGATGATCGAGTTCTCGATACGATCGTAAGCGGGACCGCTGAAGATGCCGTGCGTCGCGCAAGCGAAGATGCGCTCGGCACCCTTTGCCTTCAGCGTTGCGGCGGCGGCCACCAGGGATCCGGCCGTGTCGATCATGTCGTCGTTGATGATGCAGATCTTGCCCTCGACGTCGCCGATGAGCGCGGTAATCTCGGCCTGGTTGTGGCGCGGGCGGTCCTTATGCATGATGGCGATGTCGGAATCGAGCCGCATCTGCATCTTCTTGGCTTCCTTGGCGCGACCCACATCAGGCGACACCACGCACAGGCTCGCGGGGTCGAAGCCCTTCTGCTTGAAGTAGTCAACAAAAATCGGCAGTGCAGTCATGTGGTTCACCGGGACGTTGAAGAAGCCCTGGGTTGCAGCCGCATGCAGGTCGATGGTGATGATGTTCGAAATACCGGCGACCTGAAGCATGTCGGCAACAAGCTTCGCCGTAATGGGCTCGCGGGGAGAAGCCTTGCGCTCCTGACGAGCGTAGCCGTAATGCGTGATGACGGCCGAAATGGAGCGGGCGGATGCGCGCTTGGCAGCATCGATCATGATGAGCAGCTCCATGAGCGCGTCGTTGATGTGCTCGCCGGCGACGGACTGGATCAAGAACACGTCATCGCCGCGGATGTTCTCGAGGTAGCGGCAGTAGATTTCGCCGTTCGCGAACTTCTCGTGTTTGATGTTGCCCAACGGCATGCCCAACTGATCGGCGATCTCCTCAGCAAGCTTCGGATTCACCGAACCGCTGAAAATTGCCATCTCCTTCGTCATCTCGGTCAGCATACGTTCTCCTTCGTTCCGTTCCCCCGTTTGCCGATGTTCCTATTCTAGTACCGCACAGGTGTGAATAGCGCCTGAAAGCTTGAAAGCCCCCACTTATTGCTGCGTCTTCGAAGCTTCCTTCTGGGCCTTGAGCTTCTCGAGGTGCTTGGGGGCCCAATTGGGAATCTCCCTCTGCTCGGACCGCTCAAGGGCCAGCGCGTCCGGCGCCACGTCGTGCGTGATGCAGGACGAAGCCCCGATAACGGCGCCCTCACCGATGGTCACCGGGGCGACCATCATGGTGTCGGAACCGACGAACACATTGTCTCCGATGACCGTCTTGTGCTTGTTCACGCCGTCGTAATTGCACGTGATGGAGCCTGCGCCGATGTTGACGCCGGCGCCCATCTCGGTGTCGCCGATGTAAGACAGATGAGGCACCTTGCTGCCTTCGCCGATGGTGGATTTCTTGATCTCCACGTGAGTGCCGGCCTTTGCGTTCTTGCACAGGTGAGCCTGCGGGCGCAGGTAGGCTCGGGGGCCCGTGGAAGCCCCGTCGTCAATCTGGGCCTCGATAGCCACGGTCTCGTCCACCTTGCAGCCGCAGCCGACCACGGTGTCGGTCAGACGGGTGTTGGGGCCGATAACGCTGTCGCGGCCGATGGTGGTGGCGCCCATAAGCATGACCTGGGGCAGCAGCTCCACATCGTTTTCGATACGCACGTCCGGTCCGATCCAGACGGTGGTGGGGTCCATCATGGTGACGCCCGCCATCATGTGACGGGTGTTGATGCGGTGCTGCATGGCGCGGGTTGCCTGCGACAGCTGGACGCGGGAGTTCACGCCCATGGCCTCTTCGGCGTCGGCGGTCTTGTAGGCCAAAACCTTACGACCTGCGTTGCGGCAGATTTCCAGCACGTCGGTCAGGTAGTACTCGCCCTGGGCATTGTTGTTAGACACATGGGACAGCGCCTCGAACAGCGCCGGCGTGTCGAAGCAGTAGAACCCGGCGTTGCACTCGGTGACGGCCGCCTCTTCGGGCGTGCAGTCCTTCTGCTCCACGATGCGGGCAACGGCGTCGTCGGCATCGCGGATGATGCGGCCGTACCCGGTGGGGTCGTCCATGTCCATGGTAAGCACCACCACGGCGGCATCGGTGGATTCGCGCGTCTCAACCAGCGCGGCGATGGTTTCAGGGGTGATGAGGGGGCAGTCGCCGGAAAGGACCACCAGCGAACCAGGTACCACGGCTCCGTCGTTGGCGAACGCGTCACGGGCGGCATTCACGGCGTGACCCGTGCCCAGGCGCTGCTCTTGGAATACGACGGTCGTGTCCGTAACCAGCGGTTCAACCTGGTCGGCCTTGTGGCCGAGCACGGTAACGACTTCAGTAATACCAGCGTCGCGAGCTGCGTCGATGACCCAACGTACGAGCGGCTTGCCCAACACTTCGTGTGCGACCTTCGGTTTTTCCGATTTCATGCGCGTTCCAGCGCCGGCCGCGAGAATCAAAGCCTTGGCTTGCATGTACACCTACATTTCAAAACTAACGGTTGAATAAGTCCGCTTAGTATATCAGTGAACACCCGCGTATTGGGGAAACGCACGAATGATGCAAAGACGAGGCAACCGCGCCCCTGATGAAGCGCGGTTGCATGTTCGATATGGCAGCTGCGGCGAAGGTGCCGCGACGCTTCGGTTAGCCGATTTCGGCCCGTACCACGGAGGCGATGGCCTCGGCCTTCTCCTCGGCGGTCTTCTTGTCGACGGCTTCAACCATGACGCGGACCAGGGGCTCGGTTCCGCTGGTGCGGACCAGCACGCGGCCGGCATCTCCCATGGCCTGTTCGGCCTCGCGGACGGAAGCCCAGATGGGCTCGTTGTCGTCCAGCAGATGCTTGTCGCGGACGCGCACGTTGACGAGCGTCTGGGGCAGACGCTCCATGACCTTGATGGCCTCGTCCACGGTTTTGCCGCTGCGCTTGACGGCCGCCAGGAACTGGCAGGCCGTGACCAGCCCGTCGCCCGTGGAGTTGTAATCCAGCATGATCATGTGGCCGGACTGCTCGCCGCCGATGGCGTAGCCGCCTTCGCGCATGGCTTCCAGCACGTAGCGGTCGCCCACCTTGGTCTGGATGACCTTGATGCCGTTGGCATGCATGGCGCGCACGAAGCCGAGGTTGGTCATGACGGTGGAAACCACCGTGTCCTGCGGCAGGGCGCCGCGCATCTTCATGTCGACGGCCATGACGGCTTCGACACGGTCGCCGTCGATGTCGGTGCCGTCCTTCGCCATCAGCATGACGCGGTCCGCGTCCCCGTCGTGGGCGATGCCCACATCGGCGCCGCATTCGGCCATCAGCTGCTTCAAGGGGCCCAGGTTGGTGGACCCACACCCCACGTTGATGTCGTTGCCGTCGAAGTCGTCGTTGATGACCGTGACCTGGGCACCCAGGCGGCGCAGTGCTTCGGCGCTGGTCAGCGACGAGGCTCCGTGCCCGGTGTCGAGGGCGATGTGCATGCCTTCGAACGTGATGCCCTGGGACGTCACGCTGTCGACGGCGTGCTGGATGTAGATCTCGCAGGCCTCGTCCACGTCGACGGCGGCGCCGACGGAATCGCCCACAGGCATGGATTCGCCCTCGGCGAGGTTGGCCTCGAGTCCGCCGCTTTCGACGAAGGCCTGGATGGAATCCTCCACGTCGTCGGGGAGCTTGAAACCCTGGTCGTCGAAAAACTTGATGCCGTTATATTCAGGAGGGTTGTGGGAGGCGGAAATGACGATGCCGCCCGCAGCCCTCAGCTCGCGCACCAGCAGAGCCACGCCGGGCGTCGGGATGACGCCCGCGAGCAGCGCATCGCCGCCCGCGCTCGTGATGCCTGCGACGACCGCGGCCTGCAGCATATCGCCGCTCTTGCGCGTATCGCGCCCCACTACGATGGATGAACCCAGGAAAGTGGCGGCAGCCTGACCAAGACGATATGCAATGGCGCAGGTCAGCTCGGTGTTTGCAACACCGCGCACGCCGTCTGTTCCGAAGAGTCGAGCCATGAGGGACCCCTTGTTCTCGAATGGTACCGATGAAAAGCCGTGTAGGCACAGCCTTGTATTTTAGCAGAGCTGCGAAAATGCGCCATCCATACCTATATATGAATACAGTTGGACGATTTGCCCTGACGCCAAAGACACGTGCGGATGGCGTGATGGCGGGCCCGGTGCGGTCGGGCGGCGGCGCCGATGTGGCATAATGTCGCAAGACATTCCCCATGGAACGGAGCGACATGGACTTCGATTTTCGCAACTACCCCCTCACCTGCTCGTTGATCGTCATCAACGTCGTGGTTTTCGCCGTGCTCGAAGTGCTCGGCATGACCCAGGGCTACACGCTGTACAACGCGGGCGTGCTGACCACGTCCAGCCTGTTGGACGGCCAGTACTACACCCTCATCACGTCGATGTTCCTGCATGGCGGGCTGATGCATCTGCTTTGCAACATGATCACGATGTATTACATCGGCACCGTCATCGAGGACGTGTTCGGGCCGGTGCGGTTCCTCATCATCTACTTTTTGTCAGGCATCGCCGGAGGCCTGACGTCCATGGCGGTCATGATAGCCGCCGGCGAGAACGGAGGCGTCGTGGGCGCGTCCGGCGCCCTGTTCGGCCTGTTCGGAGCCTACGGCTACCTGCTCGTCCGCGAGCATCGCAAGCCCGTGGTGTTCATGCGCCCGACCTCGTCTTCGGACCTCAAGGGCTTCTTCGGGTTCTTGGTGTTGAACATCATCATCGGTCTGACGCCAGGCATCGCCATGGAGGCGCACATCGGCGGCATGATTTGCGGCCTTTTGGCGTCCATCCCCATGTACGAGCTGATGCGCGTCGCCGTCCAGCGCGAAATCGACGCGGGGCACATCCCGGCGCCCTACATCCCCAAGCCGAATCCCGGCTACGACTACGACGCCGCCACGGCCGCCCACGATGCCGCCATGGCAGCCCAGAACGACTTCAACCGGCGCTACGATTCCGCCCGCCCCCATCAGAAGGAAGAGATGCGCGAAGAGGCCCTCGACCTGGACAAACGATAGAAGCGCACGTGGCGGCCGCCGGCCGCGCAGCCCCAAACATGCGAAGCGCCCTCCCCGTCATGAGGAGGGCGCTTTTGTGTTCCCTACGGCACGGCCCGACGGCTACCACTCGGTCGCGATGTCGGTTATCAGCCCGCTCTCGCCGATGGTCAGGTACACCGTGATGGTGTTGTCGGGTCCGTCGGCCTGCATTTGGGCCCATTGGTCGGCACTCACCATCGACTGCGTTGCCCAGAACCGCACCGTCGCCTTGACCACGTTGTCGGGTTGGCCCTCGGTGGTAAGCTCCACGCTGTCGGCGTTCGGCGCGGCGCCCAGGTACAGCGGACCTTCGAAGTCGAACGCCCACGATGCGTTGGAGCCGGGCTCGATGTAGGCCATCCAGGGGTCGCCCTCCACGATTGTCATGGTGCCGGACTCGTCCAGACTCCACTGGCTGAAGAACGACCAGCAGAAGTCGGATGCCACCTTGATCATGGCTTCGTCGTCCAACCCGCTTTCGGCAGGCTCGGGTTCAACCGTTTTTTCGGGCTCGGTTTTCTCTTCGGCTTCGGGCTCGGGTGCCTCCTCGGCTGCAGGCTTCGAATCTGCAGCGCGATGCGTCCAATACATCGCCGCCATCTTCAGGTCTTCCAGCTGCCCTTCGGAAAGCAGCCCCTCGTCAACGGCTTTCTGGGCCCATTCCAACGCCGCATCGAGCTCGTCATCCCGCACGCCGTCGGGATCAGCCTCTATCAATCGGACGTTCATTTCGTTTTCCACGCCGGAAATGGCCGATTCGCCGTCGGCATCTTCGGTATCGTAGGAAATCCCACCCTTCTTATCGACAGACACCACGGCCACGTCATCGGGCACGTCGTACATTTCGCCACCTGCGGCGATCGGAGATGCCGGAACGCTCACCTTGTATTCACCTGGCTCCAAATTGACAGAAGCGGGTTCGTCGGTCGTAGCGAACAGCTCTTGGTCCACCTTGTCGCCCTCGGCGGTTCGGCCCTTGACGCACACGGGCACCGGCGACCCTTCGCCATCAAGGCCGTCGGCTTCAACAGCGATGTTGATGGCCGCCTCCTCTACCTCCGCGCCGGATCCGCGAGTCAGAGCGAAAACACCGATGCCCGCGATGAGCGCCACGGCTGCGACGGCCGCTATGACGATCGGCACCTTGGACTTCTTCGGTGCGGCTGGAGCCATCTGCTGTGCCTGGGAAATTCCGGGGGTCTGAGCTGCGCCTGTCGGCGCACCGCAATTGTTGCAGAATCTCACGTTGTCGGGAATCTGGTTTCCGCACTGCTGGCAATACATATCCGTCCCTTCTCCAATACGGTTCCCATAACGATTATACGGGCTTGATTCGCAATGGGTTGCACAACTTCGGCGGCATGGGGCGCGACAGCAGGCAACGTGCCGCAGCAACAAAAAAGCCGCCCCGAAGGACGGCTTTCTTGTAGTCTTTGGAACTCGAAGCTTAGCGCTTGGAGAACTGCGGACGCTTGCGGGCCTTCTTCAGACCGTACTTCTTGCGCTCGACCATACGAGGGTCGCGGGTCAGGAAGCCAGCCTTCTTGAGCTCGGGACGATACTCGCCGGCCTCGAGCAGCGCACGGCTGATGCCGTGACGCAGAGCGCCAGCCTGTCCGGAAATTCCGCCGCCATTGCAACGAGCGATGACGTCGAAATGACCCATGGTGTCGGTTACCTTGAACGGTGCCATGGCGTAATCAACCAGGGCTTCGCGGCCGAAGTACTGGGCAGCTTCACGGCCGTTGACCGTGACCTTGCCGGTGCCGGGGACCAAGCGGACGCGAGCAACGGCGTTCTTGCGACGGCCAGTGCCGTAGTAAATTGCTTCACCTGCCATTGTTACAACTCCTCAATCTTGATCTCACGGGGCTTCTGAGCCTGATGCGGATGATCAGGACCAACGTACACCTTCAGCTTCAAACCCTGCTTGCGGCCCAGAGTGTTCTTGGGCAGCATGCCCTTGACGGCATGCTCGATAACGCGCTCAGGATGCTTCTCCATGGCCTCGGTGAAGGTTTCCTTCTTCAGTCCGCCCGGATGGCCGGAATGACGATAGTATTCCTTGTTAGCGGCCTTGGTACCGGTCACCTTGATCTTGTCAGCATTCACGATGATGACAAAGTCGCCGGTGTCGATATGCGGGGTATACGTCGGCTTGTGCTTGCCCTTGAGAATCATGGCAGCCTTAGCAGCAACGCGACCCAGAACCTGGTCGGTGGCGTCGATGACGAACCACTCGCGCTCAACCTCACTCGGCTTTGCGTAATACGTTTTCACGATATCCTCCGTTTACATGTTCATAATCAATAGTGCCGCTCTCGAACTGTTCAGGTCCCACCCCGAACCGGTTTTCCGGGCCTGGACTCCCTTCCGACCGTGTCCGATTCACAGCAATTTCCGGGGCTATTGAAAGCGAACTTTTGCAGTATATGAAGGAAATCGCCCAACGTCAACAAGGGTTTTCGTCCCTTGGCGAAGCGACCACACAATTCCCACGTATTCGCGCAGGCATCTCGCCTGAACAAACCCCGGCAATGCCGTGCAGGGCATCGGCGCGAAGCGGCTAAGCGGTACGCAATCTGTTTCTCATATGGTGGCAATGTGTATATTTATGCATGGTTTTCAATCTTTTTATCATTTTTATAACATTGAGATTAGAATTTATGCACTAAACATAAGACCGCGCACGATCGATCGGGACGCGGTCTTATATAGTTAAGGGCGCAGAAACCGCCGCTTAGAGGCAAAGTCCGTGTTTCCGCAGTTCGCATTCGGGAAAACGGGTACCATGCCGTAAGCGGATAAACCTATGAAAGAGAGGATGCACATGGTAAAAGCAGCGGTCATCGGTGGCGCAGGATACGCAGGCGCCGAACTGGTTAGGCTGATTGCCCGACATCCCGAATTCGAACTGATCGCCGTCACGTCCGACGCCGACGCAGGCAACCCCATCGCCGACACGTATCCGGCGCTTCTGGGCGTCGAGCCCGCCTGCTTCACGCCGCACGACGACCCGGCCGTGCTTGATTGCGACGTGGCGTTTCTGGCCGTGCCCCATACCGCGGGCATGCATCACGCGGCGCGCCTTGTTGCCGCAGGCGTCACGGTGGTCGACCTGTCGGCCGACTTCCGTCTTCCCCAGGATGTGTACGAAGCGGCCTACAACGTGGAACATACCGCCGCTGACCTGCTTGAAGGCGCGGCGTACGGACAGCCCGAACTTAACCATGCGGCGCTGGACGCGCTGGCTGCCAAGCATGCGGAAGGAGAGCCCGTGGTGGTAGGCTGCGCAGGCTGCTACCCCACCGCCGTCTCGCTGGCCGCGGTGCCTGCCGTTCGTGCGGGCCTGGTTTCCGGCACGGTGATCGCCGACTGCATTTCCGGCATCTCGGGCGCCGGCAAGAAGCCCACCTACAAGACGCACTACTGTTCGGCCAACGAGGACGCCCAGGCCTACGGCCTGCCTCTGCACCGCCACGCCCCCGAAATGGACATGGAGCTTGAAATGGCCTGGTCCCAGGGCGAAAACGAAGGTGCTGCGCCGAAGATCCTGTTCACGCCCCATCTGGCGCCGCTGGCACGCGGCATGGTGGCCACGCTGCACCTGCCCGTCACCACCGAGGATGTGGACTGGCAGAAACTCTATGAGGATGCCTACGCGGGCAACCCCTTCGTCCACGTGCTGCCCGCAGGCAAAAGCCCGCGCACCTCGAGCGTCGCAGGCACGAACAACGCGCACATCGGCGTGTTCCCGAACCGCGGCAACGGGTACGTCACGGTAATAAGCACCATCGACAACCTGGGCAAAGGCGCTGCGGCGCAGGCCATCCAGTGCGCCAACATCATCTTCGGCTTCGACGAGACCGCCGGTCTGGAAGGCATGGCGAGGGCCCTGTGAGTTACTCCACCGACTTTTTCGACATTTCCGGGCTGGCGCTGGAGCCGCCGGCCCTCGACGATTTCGCCGTCATCGAACGCGGCGGCGTGACCAGTGCCCAGGGATTCAAGGCATGCGGTGTGGCTGGATGCTTCCGCCCCGCCACGCCCGATCGCCTCGACCTGGCCATTGTGGCAAGCGATGCGCCCGCCCGCTGCGCCGGAACCTTCACGAAGAACGAGTTTTACGCCGCACCCGTAGCCGTAAGCCGCGAACATTCCGCGCAGGGCTGCGCCAAAGGTGTGGTCATCAACTCCGGCACCGCCAACGCGGCCACCGGCACCGTGGGTATGGACAACGCACGGCGCATGGCCGCCATCGGAGCCGAGGCCCTGGGGTGCGCGACCGAGGAAGTGCTCATCGCGTCCACCGGCGTCATCGGCCGCCACATGGACATGGGCAAGCTCGAAGCCGCCATCCGCGCGGCTGCGCCCAAGCTTTCCGCAGATGCCGGGCACGATGCGGCCGTCGCTATCCTGACCACGGACACCCATGCCAAGGAATTTGCCGTCAGCTGGACCACCGCCGACCCTGCCTATGACAAAGCCACGTTCACCGTGGGCGGCATGGCCAAAGGCGCCGGTATGATCATGCCGAACATGGCAACCATGATCTCGGTCATCACCACCGATGCGCCGCTAGGCCAGACCTGCTGCCAGCAGGCACTTTCCGCAGCAGTCGACGGGAGCTTCAACAAGGTGACTGTGGACGGCGACACGTCCACCAACGACACCTGCCTGTTGATGGCAAACGGAGCCGCCGCCGCAGGCGCGCCGTGGATCGAACCCGGCAGCATCGCCGCCGACGAGTGCGCCGCAGCCGTCGCCTACGTCTGCACTACCATCGCCCGCGCGATGGCCGCCGACGGCGAGGGCGCCACGAAGCTTCTGACCGTGCATATCGCGGGCGCCGCAAACGATGCCGAAGCCGAAACCGCCGCGCGCACCGTGGCGAACTCCATGCTGGTCAAGACCGCAATTTTCGGACACGACGCCAACTGGGGACGCATCGCCGCCGCCATCGGGCGCTCCGGCGTGCGCATGCGACAGGAAAACATGGACATCGACCTTATGGGTGTCAACGTCCTGAAGGCCGGTCTGCCCGTTCCCTTCGACGAGGACGACATGCTGGTCCGCTTCGAAGCCCCGGAGATCGTCATCGACGCCGATCTGGGAGAAGGCGAAGGCGAATCCACCATCTGGTCGTGCGATTTGACCTTCGATTACGTGCACATCAACGGCGACTACCGCAGCTAGCCGCGCAACCGTCGACTCAACCGTTAGGAACACTTCATGAAATACACTTCCGACTTCCGCCAGATCCTGGAAACCCAGGGCGCCGAAACGCTCATCGAGGCGCTGCCCTGGTTCAAGGACGTCACCGGCAAAACCGTCGTCATCAAATACGGCGGCGCGGCCATGGAGGACCCCGAGCTCATGGATTCGGTCATGACCGACATCCTGCTGCTGAAGATCATCGGCGTGCGCCCCGTCATCATTCACGGCGGCGGCAAAGCCATCAACCGCATGCTGGACAAGCTCAACGTCCCCGTGAAGTTCGAAAACGGCCTGCGCGTGACCGACGACGCCACCATGGACGTGGTGAAGATGGTGCTCACCGGCGACGTGAACGACCAGCTGGTACGCGCCGTCAACAAGCACGGCAACCTGGCCGTGGGCCTTTCGGGCTCCGACGCCGGCACGCTGAAGGCCGTGCAGAAGGATCCGGCTTTAGGCCGCGTGGGCAAGGTCTCCGAGATCGACCCCAGCTACCTGAACGACCTCATCAACGCGGACTACATTCCGATCATCGCAAGCATCGCAGCCAGCGCCGACGATGACGGCGTCTACAACATCAACGCCGACGAGGCCGCGGGCGACATCGCTTCCGCCATCGGCGCCCACAAGATCATGTTCCTGACGGACGTGAACGGCCTGTACGAGAACTACCCCGACCCCGACACGCTCATCGCGTGGATGACCCAAGAGGAAGCCGAAGAGCTCATCGCTTCCGGCAAGATCGCCAGCGGCATGATTCCCAAGATCAACGCCGCGCTGCACGCCCTTAAAGGCGGTGTGCCCCGCGCCCACATCCTGAACGGCAAAATTCCCCACGCTATCCTGCTCGAAATGCTCACCGACTCGGGCATCGGCACCATGATCCGACGCGCAGACAGCGCCGATCAGCTGGAACGCCACCCGCTGGACCGCTTCACCAAGCGCCTGTCCGAAAACCTGTCCATCGACCCCGAGGGCGACGAATACGAATTCGAAATCGTCCACTAACCCACGCTGAGGAGACCACCTATGACTCTTGAACATGAGCAGCAGCTCGAAAACGAATACGTAATGCCCACCTTCGTCCGCAAGCCCGTCGAGTTCGTCAGCGGCTCGGGCATGGAGCTTGTAGACGACAAGGGCAAAACCTATCTGGACTTCATCGGCGGCATCGGCGTGATCGCCATCGGGCACTGCAACCCGGTGCTGGCGGATGCCCTCGCCGAGCAGGCCCACAAACTCATGCACGTCAGCAACTACTACTATGTCGAAGGCCGCGGCGACCTGTCGAAGAAGCTTTGCGACATGCTGAACCACGGCGCTGCCGAACCCGAGGTTTGGAAGACGTTCTACACGAACTCCGGCGCCGAATCCAACGAATGCGCCGTGAAGATCGCACGCCTGCACGCCAAGAAGAACGGGCGCGGCGGCACCATCGTCACGCTGGAGGGCAGCTTCCACGGACGCACGCTGGCGACGTTGGCCGCCACGGCCCAGCCTGCCAAGCAGGAGGCGTTCCAACCGCTGCCTGCGGGGTTCGTCGCCACGCCGCCTAACGACGTCGCAGCGTTGGAAGCCCTGTTCGAGGCCCAAGGCACCGACATCGCGGCCGTTCTCGTGGAGCCCATCCAGGGCGAAGGCGGCGTCAAGCCCCTCACCCAGGAGTTCATGCAGGCCGTGCGCGAACAGTGCACGAAGCACGGCGCGCTCATGATGTGCGACGAGGTCCAGACGGGCATCTACCGTTGCGGCACCCCCTACGCGTTCCAGAAGTTCGGCGTTGTGCCCGACGTGGTCAGCATGGCCAAGGGCATCGGCGGCGGCATGCCCATGGGAGCCTGCGCTGCCCGTGGCGAAATCGCCGACACTTTCTCGCCCGGCGACCATGGCACCACGTTCGGCGGCAGCTGCCTGGCAATCACGGCAGCAAACACGACGCTCGATTACATCCAGGAGCACGACATCGCCGCCAACATTGAGGAAACGGGTGCTTACCTGCGCGAACAGCTGGCAACCCTGCCCCATATGAAAGAAGTCCGCGGCATGGGCCTTATGGATGCCATCGAATTCGACGACACGGTGGATGCGCCGGCGTTGGTTCTGGCAGCCCTTGAAGCCGACCAGGGCCTGGTGCTCAATTACACCGGTCCCCACACCATGCGCTTCCTGCCGCCGCTGGTCTGCACCAAGGCGGATGTGGACGTCATGATCGCCCAGATGAAGGAGCTGCTCGGCTAACCGCACTCCCCCATCGCCGAGCCGGCCTTCGCAAGGTTCGATTCAGGGTTCATCTCAGCCCCCGGATGCAAACAACCAAGCATCCGGGGGCTGTTTCTTGTCGCTAATACCACGTTGCTTTCAGCCGCCGCCAAGGCCGCAATCAAAACCGCCGGAACCCATCTGTCGGGCAACTCGCAAAGAATCAGCCAGCATCATGGTGGTGGTCTGCGGAACCAACCAAAGACCGAGCGCCATGCTCATGGCCACTGAGGCGAACGTGCGCCATACGCTCGTACCGCTGAAACCGACGAACAAACATGGAACGAAAACCTCATACCCGAAGTTCCGCAAAGCACTGCGTGACGACGGGTTCGTCATGGTGGCGCCTGAGCTGTACATGCGCGTGGTGGCGAACCGGAAAGCGATTCGCAAGCACCTCAAACGAATGGCCGAAAAGCTGCCTGAAACGGACACCGTCGTGACGCTTTCCCTTACAGAAAAGCAGTGGGAGAAAATGGTGTATCTGGTGGGTGAAAAAAGCGATCAAGAACTGCTAGTGGGAGGAAAATCCCATGTCATTCTATAGGTTTGACGGGTTCCTGATTTCAGGAACCCGTCAAACCTATTCGATTACGGTTAACGAAATGTTCTTTCCGCGTGATGGAGAACGTTCTATCATTGCAATAAGATTCGACGAGTTGTACGAAAAGGCCAAAGAACGTACCTCGGACGCAAAGCAGGCGAAAAACGCCGCGCTGGCTTTGTTGGAAGCTGAAAACGAGGTGAAACGATGGTACAAGATAACCAAGTTGTAAGGGAGCCAGAAAAGGCCTCTGATTATACTATTGATGACCGCGATTATACATACGACCCCTACAAGCCAGATATGGGTCTTGATAAACAGACCCTGGCGTTGATTGAAGAGATCAAATCGGAAATCGATAAGTAGTTAGCCGCCCTCCGAGGCGGCTTCTGTTTGACGGCTTCCTGATTTCAGGAAGCCGTCAAACTCGCGCCCCCCTGCTCATGCCGGGCGCGAGCGTGATGGTCTGCCGCCTGGGCGAGATCTCGCCGTCCGCGCCCTCCAGCTCGGCGCGCACGACCGTGTAGTCCAGCCTCAGTATGCGGACGGTCTCGGGTATCTCCATTCCGCCTCCCTTCCTCTGAGGCGGCAGTATGCGCGCGAGGTCACCCCGGCATAAGAAAAGCCCCGCCGGGGCGGGGCTTTTATCTGAAGTCGATGCCGAGAATCGGATGTGAGTGCTGCGGAGGTCTGTACTCTCCCTTGAGCAGTGGTTCGTAATCTCCACCGTGATCGTTCTTGGCCAACGCGTCATAGAGAATCATGGTCGGCATAATAAAATCCTCCGGCCACTTGCGCCTCAGCATCTCGTCTATGAATTCCTGTCTATCCATACGCTTCATTGTACAGTTTTTGAACAAGCTCGCCAACCTCTTGCGCGCATTCGCGCGGAGATTCGCTCGTCTTCCATTCGGCATACGCTTCCGCAAGAAACCCCCTCTTGACTGTGTCGAGGCTTGTTCCCTCTTCGCTTGCGCGCTTCTGCACATAACCAGAAACATTTCCCTTTAAATCGCCTTCGTACTTATCGAGAATCTTCTCAAATTCGGACGACGAAGAAATCTTGAGCAAGTCATCCAATTGGTGGGCTACTTCATGATTTACGTTAGACGGGTTCCTGATTTCAGGAACCCGTAAAACGGAAGGGCCGATGGCGACCGCGCGCAGGACGGCGGGCTGGCGCTTCCTCCTGGCCGACCCCGAGTACATGGAGCACCTCGTTGCGGTCTTTCTCGACGGCTCGCTCGTGATTTGGCGCGAATCGGGGCAGCTCGTGTTCGGCGCCCTGTTCAGCCTGAAGGAATCGCTCTACTACTCGGACGACAAGGCGGCCTCGATAAGCCGGCGCACAGTGTTCCTGCATGACTACATGGCCAGGAAGCGCCCCGAGATCGCCGACGACCCGGCTGCCGCCTGCGCGGAGACCGGCTACCCGCCCGACGCCTACAGCGCGATGGCGGGGATAGAGGCCCGCGATATAAGGAAGACCAGGGATTCAGAGGAAGGAGCGTTGAGATGAGGTACGTGCTCAGGTTCTTCAAGTGGCTTTTCAGGGCCGTCGCGAGGTTCATGTGATCCCGGGCGCACCGAGCCGGGAAGGGGGCTTCTGGCTGCCGTCCCTTGCGCGGGGCCGTCACGCCCGTGCTGTGCCAAGCGGGGCTAGGCCCCGGTTGGGCCGCCCCTTCCCCTCGCGCAGAAACCCGGTCAGAGCCTCCTCCCAAGGTACGCCTGCAGGACGCGCGCGAACTCTTGCGGGCGCTCCTTCTGGGGCCAGTGCTTGCATCCCTCCATCAGGTACACTTCGCAGTCTGGGATCTTCTCGCCGGCAAGGATGGCGCCTTCCACGGGAACCGCCCGGTCGAGCGCGCCGTGCACGAGGAGCGTGGGCACAGCGATTTCCTGGAGCCTCCCGAACAGGTCGGTGGCGAGGCCCGTGGGCGTGATCTCGCTTCGCTGGAAGGACACGAAAGGCCTGCCCGCGCCGGGCTCCCGGATTGCCTCCAGTATCTCGTCGACCAGGCCGTCGCCCACCCTGGACTTGTCGCCGAACAGGCTGTATTCCAGGGAGAACCTGATGACGGACGGATGCTTGCCCGCCCATGCGTACAGGTTGTCGTTTATCCTGGAGTGGACGAACCAATGGGTCAGCCGGTGCCAGGGCAGCCTGTCGAACAGACCCCACGCGTCGACCGGCACGAGGGCCCTGACGAGCTCCGGGTAGGCCAGCGCCATGTTCAGGCATATGCCGCCGCCTAAGGACAGCCCGACCAGGACGACCGGCTCGCCGCCGAACGCCTCGACCACGCCCTTCACCGCCTCGGCGTAGAACGCCAGCGTATACTCGCCGTCTATTCGGTCGCTCGTCCCGTATCCCGGCAGGTCGGGCGCGATGACCCGGTACCGCCCGGACAGCAGCGGGATCACCTCCCCCCAGGAGAGCATCGCCGAGTCCACGCCGGCGCCGTGCAGCAGCACGATGGCGTCGTCGCCGCCCCCGGCGCAGTGGCACGTCACGCCCACCCCGTTCGCGCGGATGCGCATTTTCTCGATCCGGCCGCCCATCCAGGCTACCCTCCTTCTCCTCCGGCAATCACGGCTTCACATGGCGCGATAAACGATCTCGATTCTTTGACAGTACCAACCCCAGCCCACGAACGCAAGCCGGCGCCCGGCGCCTCGCCCGAGCCGGTCCGCGCGTGCGGGCGGGTTAACGCATGCGCTCCCCCAAGCCAGGTCAGCAACCCTTAGATGGCGCGTCCTCCGCCACGAATTCGGGAATGAGCGCAGCACCAGCGAAAACGCCGTCACGAACCCCAGAGAGGGGCTGCGCGCACGTAGTTTTACGGGTTCCTGATTTCAGGAACCCGTAAAACACAAAGCAATCGGAATATGTTTAAGCAGGAACCGGTAATACGAAACATTGCGTTGGGGCATTAGCGCATTTACCGGCTTCTGCGCGCCCGTTTTTCCTTTTCCATTCCGCCTACCGCAGCTCTACCCCATCCGCGTTGTACCAGATAAAGCCGTTTTTCGCACAGTAAGCGTCGATCTGTTTTGACAGCGTGCTGTCTGCCCTGTATTCCAGCAAGTAAACGGACAGACCGTATTCTTTCGCTTTAGAAAGATACTCCTGAAAATACTCCGTGTCCGCTTCCGACTGCTGACCGTAGGTTTGATTTGTGAAATCTATACTGGTAAATACCGTTTCCTGATTGATTCCGTCGAACAGCGACAGGGCTGTGTCTTCTTCCATACATCTTGAGACAAAAGGATCGCCCCCATTAATAATTAACGGCAACCCATAGCTCTTCAGACCCTTCATGATCGTACAAAGCCCTTGAAAAACATCATCTTCTGGAAAATGATAATAGACATCGGTATTGTCAAGAAAGAACCCGTCCAGTCCCATGGCCGCATAGTCTTTTCCAAGCCCGTCAATGACAAAGTTCTGCCATAGAGGGGACGATACATCAATCCATCGCTCATCCGGCCAGTCTTCGTAGATGCCAAGAAACAAATCCTGAAAGCGATCGTAATAGGGGCGGAATTCCTCGATAGCTCCGACGTTGATGTAGCCGTAAACCGTCTTCCCTTCTGCATGCAGCTTGTCGATCTGTTCGGCGGAAAACGCGGAAGGCTCAATGACGACAATGTCGTACTTGTCCAACCTATGCATTTCTTCACTGTCGATGCCAAGGAAGACGCCGTATTCTTTAGGCTGTGTACTGCATCCGACAAGCAATATGGCCAGACAGAACATGACCAATAGAATCCTTTTCATGCTGCTCATGCGTTATATCCAAAAGTACGAAAGAATCCCCAAGCCGAATATGTCTCCTATCGCATGGGCGATAAAGAAAGGCAGTAGGTTCTTGTCCTTTGACCGGCGGTACAGCAGGTACATAAACGCACCGAACAGCAGCCCGATTCCAAGAGCCGAAAGCATCCCCTGATAGGTATGGAAACTAACCCTGATCAGCAGAGAGAACGGAACGGCCCACTTCAGGTGTTCTTTCCTCACCGCAAGGCAGATGCCGAGGAAATAGAGTTCTTCATATACGCCGTTGAGCAGAGCGTATATGACACCGGACACCGTTTCGCCTCCGAAGAAAGCACCGATCGGCCCTGGAAACGGGAGGACGCCTGCCAGTGGGTCGGTCAGCAGGAAGTAGACGTCAAGCAGAAGTGCTGCGGCTAGGAAGATCAGAATACCGCAACCGGCAGCCTTCAAGTCGAAATGTATCGTCCATGCTTTGAAATCGAATCGGCGTAGCCACAGATACAGCAGGGCAAGGAGCAGAAGCCCCGCCTGCAGCGCCAGTGCGCCATAATTGTCCGCAGCGGAAAATGAAAGGTTGTCACCAACGGTCGTCGCACCCCGCATCAACGCGATATACGACACGGTTGAGGTGTAGATGCCCTCGCCCCACATAATCAAAGTAATGACGAGAATATCGAACCATCTCAGATGGCTGATTTTTTCTTTGTTCCGACGATGAGAAAGCAACTGTAAATCCTCCTATGTACGTTCAGCTGCGACGTTTTGCCCCCATTTTCCGGCTAGCAGCAACAACATGATGATGACCTCCGCAACCTGCAAAAGACCCATCAGGATCGCATAGACGGGAATCTGCTGCGTTGCTCCGCTGAACAGGATGTAGTCCCATAAAAAGTGCATTACGATCAGGAGATGGATGTTCCTGGTGTAGTCGAACATAAGCACATAGAACAGCCCAGCTACAAAGGTTGCAGCAATCTGCATAAGAACCTGCGGCGCCGGTAAACCTCCAAAAATATTCACCGCGTGAAGGAGGCTGAAGCATGCAGCGGAAATCAGAAGCGGTTTTGTGAAGCTTTGGCCCTGGAACAGCCCGAGCAGTCGGATGAAAAGAATTCTGCGGAACATGGTTTCTTCCGCCACGCCAACAAGCAGCATTGCCGCGAGCGGAGCCATGAACGCATTAGTAAAGCTACCGTTTGTCAGCAGGAAGTATAGCGCCATTGCCGCAAGAGGCAGGAACACAATCAGGAACAACGACAGCCTGCCGCGTTCTTTCCACGGAAGGGCAAGCCGTTCTCTTTGGGCAAACAGGCAGATTAGAGCACCGGCTGCCAGAACCGCAAGGAACGGAAGCATCGCATTTGCATACCCGTCACCACCGTACTCTATATGATAGCCGTGATATACGATGTAGTTGGACAAACCCATCCCTGAAATATACAGGAGAGGCCAGAGCAAAACCGCAAGTACTCCTTTTTGCTGCTCGTAATCCATTTTCCTCATGTCGGTTTCTTTTCGCTCGCTTCGCTTCGGCGGCACAATACCCTGTGCATGGAGTTGCAATTATCAGAATCATGGATAATGCAATCTCGTTGGGGTGTGCTGCTATTCCAATGTCGTGGGTCGGGGTTAGGAACGGAATTAAAACGGGATCAATGCAGAATACGTTTCTAGTAAACGCGACCAATGCCGTCAATGCAATGGGCGCCGCTTGAACAAGAATGGGAGAAAGCCCGAATAATGATTTTCGCTTTCTTTATCCCTTCCTGCGCTCAAACTCAACCTCGATTCCATTGCCCGCTTTCAGCTCAAGCCGGTCATCGTCGCATAGCTCCTTTATCAGCGGAAAACGGGCGGGGTCGGTGCCGTAAACGATCTTGTCGATTCCTGCAATGCCATTCGGATGCACAAAGTCCACAGGCTTTGGGTCGGTAGAAAAATAAGTCATCAGAAACGGCACATCAAGAGCTGCAGGAGAAACAATCCGAAACCGCAAGTCCCTGCCGTGCGTATCAATTCGGCGGCTTGGCATCCCACAGCTTTTGATTCCGTGTTTCTGTAAAATGGCGACCTCTCTTTTTAGATCAGTCTCGTAGTTCTCAAAGGCAAGCTCGCAATATCCAAGACCGCAGGTATCGAGACGTTGCAGCCTGTCAACAAGCGCCCCTTTCCCCAGCAGACGCATAAGGACCTTTGCCGCACCTGGCATTCTCGATCCATCCAAAAGCTCTATGTAAGGGCCTTTGGAGAAATAAATCAAAGCGTTGATCGGGTTCTTCTCTTTGCCGTACTCAACGGCAAAGCCCTTATCTCTGTATTCCTGAACGGCTTTGTCAAGCTGCTCCACCTTCAAAATCACATGGCTTAATTTCATAGACGAATCCTCCGGCTTATTCTTCAAAACAAATACCTGCGTTGCGATCTCTTCTGGCGGAAATAAGCCAGCAGATTGTCAAACACAACCCCTGAACCTTAGCTCCGGATAAGCTCAGGGCATGTCTCCTGGAGGATTTGCAGGAAGTCGTGGCCTTCCGGGTCATCCTCCCAGGCAATCCACGAAGCCACGTTTTCCATGAGCCAATCCTGCTGGGCGAGATGCATCATAGTCGGAATCTGGGCGGCGAACTGCGTCTTACGGTTCTCGGCCTGCCAGGTGCCACGCCCGATCCTCACGTTCCCACGCGGTTCCACGATGCGCCCGGCACAGTCGTGCAGCTCGTCGGGGTCATATCCGTTGCGAATCGACCTCTCCTCATCGAACTCGAGGCTGAACCGCCAAGGCGTCGCACTTTCCATGCCTTCTTCCTCTCTCTTCAACCATCGAGATCCGGAGCCATAACCGGTGTTGTCGGTGTTGTCGCAACCAATGCGCGTGACGGGGTTTTGATACTACCATCACGGTAATCGGAAAAAACAAAACAGTTCGGTGCCATCTCGCCATACCATGCGCCCCGTGCGGCTGGCTTTGCCCTCCATGCACAGAGCAATACCGTTTGTTATCGCGTAGGAAGCTGGCAATCAGCCCCGTCATACGCTGTTTTCCCAAGACGCGACTAACGCATCAATAACCCCACTTGCCAGGCACGGGATGTCGAGCAGAGACGACGGCGTCCCCAAGACACCGCACCAACGAGCTGATAAACATGAGGCTTGAATCGGCAGACCCGCTGCTCGGTCTTCAATTGCATATGGTTGTTCCAACCGCAAACGGAGGCGGACAACGAATCGGTCGCAACCTCGGCAAGACGTGTTGGCTCAGGTTTGAAGGGACTCCAGCCAGCCTTACTTTTTCGATTCTGGAAGCATATCGATATCTTCGAATCTGACCAGCGCAGACAACGGGCAGCCGCTCCCACCGTCGACAGCGAGAGAAACACCTACGAGGCCATCCTCGGGCGCAAGCGAGACAATGTCCCCTTCTAGTCCTGCGAACGTCCCTCGCCCAACACGTGCACGCCTGCCCACGATTAGAACCGATTCGGTTTCGCTGCCCTTACGGCAAAAGACAACCGCACGAGCCTCATTGGGGCCCATGCCGTCATCCCGCACGACGCCGAGGGAATCCGACCCTTTCAGGCCGTGCTCACGCATGCGCTGTCGCGAGATCCGCCACTGCGCCACATGCGCTTGACCCTCGCTAGACGCAAGGTCATAGTCGCAGGCGGCAAGCTGCTTGCGAACCAAATCGACGGGCTGCCAGAAGCAATTCGCCACATCCAGCACCGTCACCATGTCTTGGCGCAGCTCGTCCAAAACATACGCATCCGGCTGATCAGACGGTGGCGCACACCGGTTCACCAGGACCACATGCCTGTCTTCGGCGCCTTGCTGGGTTCCCGCTACGTACATCGCTGTTTCGACGTCGCATTCAACGTCGAACTCCACGCCGACGGCTTTGCTTTTCAGCCCCGTGCACACGAACGCCTCGTACAACTGCGCTTCTAGGGCGTTGCACGCCTCGGCCAGGCGTTTGAAGTTGCTCTTGTCGTAGCGCTTCCAATCGCGCACGTCCATTCGTTTGCGGGGCTTGAAGTCGTCGGAAGCGGTGTCCTCCGTTTTCGGGCGCACGTTCTCAAGGGGCATCAAATACTGAAGCTTCACAAGGCGCGGCAAGCCCGCCGGCCACGCTTCTTCGTTTTGGGCCGACGCGATCCTTGCAAGGCCGTACTCGAGGTCGAACGCCTCAATGACGCCCCGAACTGGGCACTCGAGCACAGGCCACCCTTCTACACGAACAGTCTGACCGAGTGCGAGCCATGCATATTCACCATCAGGCATGGCTTGCGTGTGCGCCTTAACGGCCCGCACCTCGTCCGAGTCTGAGCCACTGCCCCAAACGACGTCGATCACATCCGCCATTGCCAGACGCCGTCCGAGACGCTCCCAAGCGGCTATCCGTTTGTCCAGCCAAGACGAACGCCCCCGAGAATCTAGCGGAGCATGCCGCAGGAAATCGGACACCTCGCTCACCGGCACTTTGAACGTATTGGCCAGCTCGGTCACTGTGACCAGGTCTTTTTTGACTTGTTTAACTAAATAGCTGTTTTCGAGGATGCTGGGCGGTAGTTTTCTGTTCAGTATAAGCGCATGTTCGGGCGGCACATGCGTGCCCAGCACGTACAACGCCGTAAGCTCGTCGCATTCGAGCATGTCCACGATTCGACGGAACTCGTCGGGATCCACCGTGGGCGCCAAGGGGTTAATGTCAAGCAGACACGAATTGAAGAGCTCTGTATATTCGCAATCTGCCACAAAACCACCCATCCGTTGGATTGAAAAGGCGAAATGTTTGAGCCGCTGGCACATGTTCCAACGGCTCAAGCGTCGTAAACGAGTTTACGTCTATGCGAAGATTTCGCGCTCCACCACCAGGTTGTTCTTGATGTGGCCCACCAGCTTCTGCAGCGCGTCGATGCAGCGTGGGCGGATGTCGGCACCGATGAGCACATACATAAGCGAATCGCCTACGTTGCACACGCCCTCGTTCAGCCACACGCGCACGTAATACACGCCGTCCCAGGTCAGAGCCTCTTCAATGGCCTTCTGCAGGCCTTCCTCATCATACGAGAAATCCACCTGGACCACTTCGCCCAAGCCCTCGACGCCTTCGCGCACCTGTTTTTTCGGAGTGGCGCGCACCACGCCGTTATGCGTGAGATACATGCCGCACTGTGCAGCTTTCGGATCCTGCTTGGCCTCTTTCAGCCACTGATCGATGGACGGTTCTTGTTTAGCCATAACTCGCTCCTGTTCAGCTTGTTGTTTCAGCCACGCTATGTCGCACAATGCAGGACGGCGTGCTGAATTGCTTTTCTAACGGTTGGACCGCCTACGCCAGATAGCCCAGCACGGTTTCGGTGTCGACCACACGGCTGTCGTAGCAGCGGGAGAAGTACTCAAGGCCCGCCTCCTGGGTGCCGATGAGGAACGTTCCCGTGGCATCCGCCGCAACAATGGTCTTATACCCCAGGAAATACGCCCCTGCCAGCGTCTGCAGAACGCAGATGTTGGTGTCGCACCCTACAGCGATAATGGTGTCGACACCCAGCTCGCGCAAGGAAATGTCCAAATCGGTCTGGAAGAACCCGTTGTAGCGCCGCTTCGGGATAATGCGGTCGGTAGGCTGCACGTCAAACTCATCCAGAGGAAGGCTGCCCTGGGTGTTTACCATGCCGTGTTCGCCCCATAGCGTGAGCTCAAGATCGACTTCCGGCAGGTGGTTGTCATCAGAGAAGATGACAGGCACGCCCTTGGCACGAGCCGCCTTTACGATGCGGACGGCATTTTCGGCCATGGTTTCCAAACCGGGAACGGTGCCTTCGTTACCGCCAAGTATGTCGATAACGAGCACGGCAGTTTTGCTCAGGTCGATTTCGTTGGACTGCTGCCAAGCAGTCTTTTGAGGAACAGGCAGATACGGCATGACTCAACCTCCTTACATTTTTTAAGCCATTCTACGCCCATCTGGAACAATGCGGACAACGAAACGGCAACCTGCGAAACTCTACATTTTGTTCGATTGACAAGAGCCTTTCTTGCTGCAACAATGATACCACAAAAACACGAACAAACGTTCTTTATTTTAGGAGGTTTTTCATGACGGAACGCGTTGTTCTGCACGTTGATATGAACGCGTTCTATGCGTCGGTCGAGCAGCATAAAAATCCATCCCTCAGAGGCCGGCCCATAGCGGTCGCAGGCAATCCAGAGCGCCGCAACGGCATCATCCTTGCGAAAAGCCGCGAGGCGAAAGCGTGCGGGGTCAAAACGGCCGAGGCCTTATGGCAGGCGAAGGAGAAATGCCCGGATATCATCTTCGTACCGCCTGATTACCGATCCTACCTGCGGTATTCTCGCTTCGCCAGGCAGATTTACTACCAATATTCCGACCAGGTCGAACCTTTCGGATTGGATGAAAGCTGGATCGAGCTCACCCATACGCTGCACCTCCATGGCGGAGATGCCATGCTCGTTGCGGAAGAAATCAGCGAACGCATCAAAGCGGAGCTGGGGCTTACCGTATCGGTAGGTGTGTCGTTCAACAAAGTGTTCGCCAAGTTCGGAAGCGACACCGATCCGGGCGACGGCATCATGCGTATAACTCCGCGCAACTTTCGAAGCATCGTATGGCCGCACCCGGTCGATGAGCTCATCTACGTAGGGCGCGCCACCAAATCGAAGCTGAACTCCTCTGCGGTATTCACCATCGGGGATCTGGCCTGCGCCTCCGACACGCTGCTGCAGCGGCGGCTTGGCAAGATGGGCGGCATCATCAAGATGTTCGCAAATGGCCAGGACATAAGCCCCGTCAAGGTTATGGATCCCGCGAAAGCCGATGCGGACTATGCCATCAAATCCATTGGCAACGGACTCACGGCACCGCACGACCTCGTGACCGAACGAGAGGCGAAAGCCCTCATATACTTGCTATCCGAATCGGTTGCGCAGCGGCTGAGGGAATGCCGGATGCGGGCGCGCACCATCGCCATCAGCGTCAGAGGGCATGACCTGCTGGGCTACACGCGGCAGGCGCCGCTGCCTGCTCCCAGCAACATCACCGAAGAGCTTTCCCGCGCGGCGTTCGCCCTGCTTCGAGCGAACGAACCCCTCGACCGTATCCATCCCGTGAGGGCCTTGGGCGTGCGGGCGTGCAACCTGGTTTCGGCCGACCTTCCTGTACAGGAAGACCTGTTCGGCGATGTGGCGGCCCGGGAATCGCTTGAGCGGTTAGACGCCACCATCGACGACCTGCGACGGCGTTTCGGAAACGGATGCGTGAAACGCATGGTGGAGCTTTCGGACGAAGCCATGGCTGGCCTCGATATCAAACGGGACAACATCATCCACCCCGTCGGGTTCTTCGCGCCCGACGCCCATAGCAGGAGCGCCTCATGAGTGCGCGGGGCGTCATGCGACGCGAGAAGCACTACGTGGCAGTCAACGCCCATTTCGATGCGAACGGGCGGCTTATGCCGGAATCCATCGAGTGGGACGACGGCCGCGTGTTCGGCATCGACCAGGTGAAAGACGTAAGGCGGGCGGCATCCCTTAAAACAGGCGGCGACGGCATCCGCTACACCATTCGTATCGGCGAGCGGGTCACCTACCTGTTCTTCGAGGACCCTCGGTGGTTTGTGGAGGAGAAGGTGGTCGAATTGCCTTGATTCCCGAAACTGCGGCAAACGACCGCAGCATCAGACAAATATGCGCGACGGAAAGCTCCGCCGCGCATCATATCGACATGCGCCTTACGAGGCATGTCCTCGCAGCTCTTCGCAAAGCGCCAGGTCGCCAAGGGTTTTGGATTCGATCTGGCGGATGCGTTCCCGGGTCACGCCCAGTTGATCGCCAATCTGAGCCAAGGTTCGGGGCTCGCCGTCCACGATACCGAAGCGCAGCTCGATGATCTTGCGTTCCCGTTCGGGAAGCCGGCTCAGCGCCGACGCCACATCGTCGCGCAGCATGGCTTCGGCCGCCGCATCGAAAGCATCCTCGGAGTTTCGGTCCTCGATGAAGTCGCCTATTTCACTCGTCTTATCGTCGCCCACAGGCGTTTCGAGGGACAGCGGCTCGGATCCCAGCTTTAAAAGCTCGACCACGCACTGCTCGCTTATGCCTAGCCTGTCGGCAATTTCAGCAGGGCTGGGATCGCGCTCGAGTTCGTCTGCAAGCTCATGTTGGACACGAACCACCTTGTTCATAAGTCCAACCACGTGCACGGGCAGCCGGATGGTTCGGGCCTTATCGGCAATTGCCCGCGTTACCGCCTGACGAATCCACCAGGTTGCGTACGTGGACAGCTTGAAGCCCTTCGTGTAGTCGAACTTCTCCACTGCGCGAATCAGACCGAGATTGCCTTCTTGCACCAGGTCAAGCAGGGGCAGGCCGCGTCCCCTGTACTTTTTGGCGATCGATACCACCAAACGCAGGTTTGCGGCCACCAGCTTGTCTTTCGCCTCTTGGCCGGCACGTTGCACGCGCAGGAGCTTCCGACATTCGCGTCGATCGACTTCGACGGACCCCTCGTTCATCTGGGCAAGGGCCGCTTCAGCCGCAAGCCCTGTTTGGTACTTTTTGGCCAGCTCGACCTCTTCAGCCGGCGTGAGCAGGTCGACCTTGCCGATGTCGCGCAGATACATGCGGATGGAATCCCCCACCACATTGACCTGGCGAGCATGTTCGTTTCGCGCCATGACGCCCTCCTTCCGTCGGTGTTGAATCGGTTTCGGCCGATTCACCTGACGGCAAGTATAGAAACGTCTTCCGACAAGGATTGCGCAATCGACCTGCGCATTGCCGCATGAACAAGAACGGGCCGAAAGCTCTTCGGCTTCCGACCCGTTTCCTAGGACTATTCCTCTTCGTCTTCCCCGTCGTCATCGTCGTCCATGTCTGTAGCCTTGTGCATGGCCGCAGCAACGCTGTCGGGCGGCGCATCGACGCTCACGCCGGAGCGTTTCAGGACGATGACCTCGGAGTCGGCCTGCGACGCGTCTTTGAGCGCTGCCGCGCGGTTCGGGAACACCTTCGCCCGACGCAGCACGCGCTTGAGCTCGGATCGGGTATACCGATCCAGCGTCGGCATGAGCGCCCGGACGATGCGCACCTCCACGCCGCGGGAGTCGATCAGGTCGAGCAGCTGGACCAACCGGTCGGTCGCCGTGGTGTCCAGGCCAGTGACCTCGGAGATGTTCAGGATCAAAACGTCGGTCCCGTCGTCCATCTTGTCCAGGATGGACGCCTCCACCTCGTGGATGTTCATGAACGAAATCATGCCGCTGAGGTTCGCCACCGCATAATCCGAGGGGATTTTCATGCCGGCCGAAGCCCTGCGATCGCGGGTCACAAGCACGCCGCCACGCTCGTCGGTCTCGACCGTAACGACACCCAGGTACTTCTCGCTGTCGGTGTGCCTTTGACGCAGGAACAGCACCAGGAAGGACATGGCGACGCCCACAATGACACCCTGGGCTGCGCCGAGGAACACCACGGCTGCACCCGTGACAAGAAACACCAGGAACTCGACGGCCATCTTGCGGCAGTAGCGGATGATCTTTCCGAATTCGACCGCGGTAATGAGCGCGTCGATGACGATGGCTGCCAGCACAGGCTCGGGCAGGAAGTAGAGAACCGGGGCGGCGAACAGCACGACGATGAGCACCGCCGCCGCGGCAGCGATGGACACGATTTGCGAACGGGCGCCCGCATTGTCGCCTGCCAGCGTGCGGGAGAGGCTGGCGGAGCAGGTCACGCTGCCGATGAACGCGGAGAACAGGTTGGCGAAACCGAATGCGATCAGCTCGTGGTTTTCGTTACCTTCCTCGTCGTGCTTCATGGCGAAGATGTCCACCGTCAGCAGCGATTCGCATGCGGAAACCAACGCGATAAGCAAGCCGCATAGCGCCGCCAGCCCGATGTTGATGCTCTTGAAATCGGGCAGACCCACATCCGGAAGGCCGGCGGGAATCGACCCCAGAACGTCCACGCCCATCGCTTCGAAATCGAAGAACCAAGACCCGAACGTCGCAACCACCAGGACGATCAGCGAAACCGGGATGCGCGGTGCGAAGTGCTGGGTTATGAGAATGATGACCAATGCGGACACACCCAGCACAACCGACATGCTGTTGGCCTGGGTGATTGTCGCCGCGATGGCCGAAATATTCTGCACTATGCCGCTTCCCATGTCGGAGTGAAGGCCAATCATCTTGGGGAACTGGCCGACGATGACCACCACGGCGATGCCTGCGATGAAGCCGTGCATGACAGGCATCGGCACGAAGCGCATGACGCGCCCCGCCCCCACGACGCCCAGGATGATCAGGAAGATTGCCGAGAAGAACGCTATCAGAGGAATGACGGCCAGAGCCTGCTCCGAGCCGGCCACCACGCCCATGCCCGCAATGAGACCGCCCGTTGCCGCAACCGTGGCCGAATCCATGCCGAACACGATGTTGCGCGAACGGGTAAGCAGCGCGTAGACCGCCGTCGGGATAATCGAACCGTACAAACCGTAAACCGGAGGCAGGCCCGCAACCTGGGCATAACCCATTGCAACGGGAATGGTCAGTGCAGCGACCACCAGGCCCGCCATAATGTCTGTCAGCGGGTGCACATGACGCAGAAGCTCGACCCTGCGCGATGCTGCAAGCCACATCTCTCTCCAGACGCGTTGATAATCCATGCTCTCCCCAAGTCATGCGAATGAAAAAACCCAGGGTCATCAGACCCTTGGGGCCTCTATTTAAAAAACGAATGGGGTGCATTCTAATACAGAAGCGATTAAGAAACGCCCTTTCAGCCGTCACAATCGTGCGGAAGCCACGTCTGATTCACATAAACTGCTCAGTCTCTTGACCTGCAGCGCAAAAAAGCCGGACGGCGACTGCCATCCGGCTTGCAATCAGCATAAAGGCTGAATTATCGCTTCAACACACCGAGCAGGCCGCGGGCCAAGCCGTTGCCCAGCGTGCGGCTGAGGGATGTAAGCGCCGCATTGGCGATGCGCTCGCGGTCCCTGCGGCGGGCCGCCTCTTCCTTCTCGATGGCCTTCAGCTCGCGTTCGCGCTGGCGCTCGGCCTCGGCCACCATGCGGGCGAATTCCTTCTCCTCGGCGGCTTTGCGCTTGGCTTCTTCCTTCTCTATTTCCTTCTGGATACGGGCGGCTTCCTTCTCCGCGGCGATGCGCTCCTTTTCGGCCTGCTTCTCCAATTCCAGACGCAGCTTTTCTGCCTCGGCCTCGGCAGCCAGACGGTCCGCCTCCTCGGCTGCGGCGATGGCCTTCTTCTCCAAAATCTCGTAGGCGCTCACACGGTCGATCGGCGTTTTGTATTTCGGCATGAACGCGCCATTGTCAATGATGTAACGCTTGTCGTCGTCGGGCGCGGCATCCATGGAGCACGCCGGCGCGATGACCTTCGCGCGCTGCACCACCGACGGCTTTCCGTCGGCATCCAGGAAGCTGATCAGCGCCTCGCCCGTCGCCAGGTCGGTAATGGCCTCGCGTTCGTCGAAGTCGGGGTTGTCGCGGAAGCTGTCCGCGGCGGCCTTGATGGACTTCTGCTCCGCCGGCGTATACGCGCGCAGGGCGTGCTGCACGCGGTTGCCCAGCTGCGCCAGTACCTCATCGGGGATGTCGGCGGGGTTCTGGGTGATGAAATACACGCCCACGCCTTTGGAGCGAATGAGCTTGACGATCTGCTCCACCTTGTCGAGCAGGGCCTTCGGCGCGTCATCGAACAGCAGGTGCGCCTCGTCGAAGAAGAAGCACATCTTGGGCTTGTCCAAATCGCCCGCCTCAGGCAGCATCTCATAGAGCTCGGAGAGCATCCAGAGCAAAAACGTGGAGTACAGAAGCGGCGACTGGGCCAACTTCACGCAGTCGAGGATATTGACATAGCCCTTGCCGTCCTCGTCACATTTGAGCCAATCCTCCAGTTCAAGGGCGGGTTCGCCGAAGAATATCTCGCCGCCGGCATCTTCCAGCTCCAGAAGCGAACGTTGGATTGCGCCCACGGACGTCTTGGCAATCTGGCCGTAACGGGTGGTGTACTCCTGCGCGTTCTCGCCCAGGTAGGCAATCATGGACCGCAGGTCCTTCAGGTCGAGCAGCAGCATGCCTTCGTCGTCCGCCACGTGGAAGGCGATGTTGAGCACGCCCTGCTGCACGTCGGTCAAATCCAGCAGACGGGCCAGCAGCACCGGCCCCATCTCCGTAATGGTGGTGCGCACCGGCGTGCCTTGCTCGCCGAACACGTCCCAGAAGCGTACGGGGCACGCATGGAAATCGTAGTCGTACACGCCCAGCGCGGCCAGGCGGGCGACCAGCTTTTCCGTAGCCTGACCAGGCACGGCCATGCCGGACACGTCGCCTTTGATATCCGCGAGAAACGTTGGGATACCCGCGTCGCTCATGCTTTGGGCGATGGTTTTCAGCGTGACGGTCTTGCCGGTACCTGTGGCGCCGGCGATAAGCCCGTGGCGGTTGGCCATGTGGGGGTACAGATAGACGGGCTCGGTGCCCTGGGCAATCAGGAGTTTGTCGTCGACATACATGAGGGAATCCCTTCCGATGAAACGGCCGATGCATAGTCTCATTATACCGTGGCAGACACCGCGCGACTGGCATGAAACAATACAGGCGCCACACCGCCGTCGGCCTGCACCGATGCCCGACTGCTCCGCCTCAAGAGAGGACGCTACTGCGAATCGGTGGCCTTGCCGCAGTTCAGGATGGGTTCCAAATCGGGCGGCATGCAGGCGAGAACGTAGTCCACGAGGCATTCGCCAGACCGTCCGCTACTCGATATGGTCCAATCCATGTAAGCCTTCAGCGTCAGATAGTTGTAGTAATACAGCTCGAACAGCACTTTGTCAGTCAGGACCTCAGGGTCAAGCCGCTCCTCGATGATCTCGCGGTACACGCGGACGGAGCAATCCGCCATTCTGTCAAGCGGATGGATGACTCCGGGCACAGATTCCGTCGAATGCTCGACGTATGTGCCGAGGGATTCGACGATGCCGACGCTGCCCAAGAGCAGCGAGCGATAATCGCCCCAGGATTGAGCCGCCTGCCTCAACTGCATTTCATACACGTACTCGACAAGTTCGAACTTATCCGCAAAATGGTAATAAAAGGTACGGGAGGAAACGCCGCAGTTCCTGGCAATGTCCCCCACCGTGATGTCTTTGATCTTCGCAGAACCCAACAATTCGACGAAGGATTCGGCGATAAGCTGCTTCGTTCCTTTTCGCTCAATCATACAGTCCCTCCCCGTCAGCCGGAGACCTTCGTTTTTCATAAAACCACGATTTTGTGCAACTTTGTCATAACCGGCCGGCATTCAACATTGTAGCGCAGGTCACAGCCCCATTATTGTTTGCACAGCGAGAAAAACCGAAGAAGGGGGGAGCGTCATGATTGACAATTTCAAGACGAACAAGAATGGCATCTCGCGTCGTGGATTCCTGAAGACCACCGCTGCCGGCGGTGCAGCGCTTGCGGGTCTTGCCGCAGGATGCGCGCCCGAAGCGCAGGAAGCGACCGAAGAAGCAGCCGAAACCAATCCTGAAGGATACAGCCTTCCGCAGGTTGAGAAGGTGGAAGAGCAAATCTTCAACCAGTGCTGCCGCCCGAACTGCTTCAACACCTGCATGATGAACGTGCACGTGCGCGACGGCAAGGTGGTCAAGACCAGCCCGGCAGATTTCCCGAACACCGAGTTCAACCGCATCTGCCTGCGCGGCCTCTGCCATGTGGAGAACATCTACCACCCCGACCGCGTGCTGTACCCCATGAAGCGCGTGGGCGGCGAGCGCGGCAACGGCGAGTGGGAGCGTGTGAGCTGGGACGACGCCTTGAACGACATCGCCGAGAAATTCACGCAATACCGTAAGGAATTCGGCGATTCCAGCATCTTCCACATCGGCGGCTCGAGCTCGTACCATGCCACCACCGCCACTATCGGCAAGTTTTTCGGCGCCATCAACGCCTCCAGCATCAGCCCTTCGCTGGACATGGGCAACAACCGCGGCATCACCAGGGCGTTCGGCTTCGCCGGCCTCTGGCCCGGAAACGATCCGCGCGACTACCTCAACACCAAGACCCTGTTCCTTTGGGGCAACAACCTGACCGATGCGCAGATCCAGGACTGGCACTTCGTGGCTGACGCCATCGAGAACGGCACCTACGTGGTGTGCGTCGACCCCATCTTCACGCAGATGGCCGCCAAGTCGAACAAGTGGGTTCCCGTGCGCCCCGGCTGCGATTTGCCCCTCATCATGGGCATGATGAACGTCGTGCTGTCCGAGGACCTGGTCGATTGGGATTTCATGACCAATCACACCGTCGCGCCCTTCCTGGTGAAGGAATCCGACGGCCTGTTCCTGCGCATGAGCGACCTGGGCGTGGAGCCCACGGTGGTGGTCGACGAGGCCACCGGCACCGAGAACACCATCGACCCGTATGCCGTTTGGGACAGCGCCGCCAACGCCGCCGCTGAGCTGTCGACCGTGGCTGAACCCGCCCTGGAAGGCACCTTCGACGTGAACGGCGTCAAAGTAACCACTGCATTCACCCTGCTCAAGACAGAAATCGAAAAATACGACCCCGAAACCGCCAGCGAGATGTGCGGTATCGCGGCCGACGAGATCAGCGAGTTGGCCCACCTCGCCGTGGACGGCCCCGTGTACCACCGCGTCGGATGGGGCCCGCAGGCCTACGACAACGGCATCGCGCCGCACCATGCAGGTGCCACGCTGGCCGCCCTTACCGGCCAGATCGGCGAGCCCGGCGCCGGCTATGCGGCCGCCCAGTGGATGATGTTCCTGGGTGCCAACCCTGCCGTCAACGCCATTCCCGAAGGCATCGCCACCGACGCAACGCCTTCGCCTGCGATTTCCTACCCCGCTGCAGCCGATGCATTCACCCAAGGCAAGGCACCCGACGGAACGCCGTTCACCCCGAAGGCCGCATGGTTCTACTGCGGCAACCCCGTGTGCACCTGGTGCGATACGAACAGCCTGAAGCACGACATCCTGGACAAGTTCGAACTCATCGTCACCGTCGACAACATGATGACCGACACCGCGCGTTACTCCGACTACGTGCTGCCTTGCTCACACTGGTTTGAGTACGAAGACGCCGTCGTATACGGCAACTCGTTCCACCTGATCCACACCGAAAAGGCCGTGGAGCCCGCCGGCGAAAGCCGTTGCGACATGGATATCATGCGCGACCTGGCCAGCCGCATGGGCCTGCCTGAGAACTTCTATCAGGAAAGCAACGAGGCGTACCTGCGCGATTACTTCAGCGGCGATGCCTGCGACGCCATGGGCATCTCCTATGACGCGCTGTGCGAGCAGAAGGCCATTCGCGCGTACCCCGACCCGTATCAGATGTGGATGGACAAGACCTTCCTGACCCCCAGCACCCGCGTAGAGTTCTATATCGAGAACCCCTTCCCGTACAACGCAGGCTTCAACGCGCCCGACCTGTCCCGCGAGCACATGCCCGTCTGGTTCGAGCCGCGCGAGGCGCTGGACACCAACGCGCTTGCCGAGGACTTCCCCTTCCACCTGATGAGCGAGCGTCCGCGCTACCGCGTGCACGGCGGCTGGTCCTACACGCAGATCCTGCGCGAGCTTGACCCCGAACCGACCGTGAAGATGAACCCGTCCGACGCCGCCGCAAACGGCCTCGAGGACGGCCAGCATGTGGAGTGCTACAACGACAACGGCCATGCCGTGGCCAAGCTGGTGCTGAACGAAGCGATCCGCCCCGGCTGCCTGGTGTACCCCAAGAGCTGGCAAAGCGACCAGCATCTTGCCGGCGGTTGGTCCGAGCCGCTGTCGCACGTAAGCGACCCCGTGCTCATGAACCAGAGCTTCATGGACTGCCGTGTGGCCGTCCGCGCCTGGGAAGAATAGCTTGGTGGAGTAAGGAGAGATTGAAATGACCCAATACGGAATGCTTATCGACACCAAGCGCTGCGTTGCCTGCGGCACCTGCGTTGTGGGATGCAAGGTCGAGAACAACCTGCCCAAGGACATGTGGTACAACCGCGTGGTGAACGTGGGCGGCGAGAACCCCGATTCGCCCAGCGGCACCTACGCCGCACGCGACCTGGCCATGGGCGCCTACACCATGGCCTGCCAGCACTGCTCCAACCCGGCATGCGTCGAGGTGTGCCCCACGGGCGCATCCTGGAAGGACACCGAGACCGGCCTGGTGCTCATCAACTCCGACGACTGCATCGGCTGCGGCGCATGCCTGAACGCATGCCCCTACGACGTGCGCCGTCTGCAGGAAGGCGAACCGGTCAGCTACACCGGCTTCGACATGGGCGGCCAAGGCGCCCCCGTGCACAAGGCCAACGTCATGGAGAAGTGCACCTTCTGCGCGCATCGCGTGGTTGACGGCGAGCTGCCGTTCTGCGTGACGGTGTGCCCCGCCCGCGCCCGCATCTTCGGCGACCTGGAGGATCCCGAATCCGAGATCTCCAAGAAGCTGGCCGAGCGCGAGTACGAGCAGCTGTTGACCGAGGCCGGCACCGAGCCCAACGTCTATCTGCTGAAGTAATATCCGCGGCGCCGTTCCTTCCCCCTCCTGCAGCGGCGCAACGCAAACCCCCGCATCGTTTTCCGGTGCGGGGGTTTCTGCATTCTGCGAGGATACCTGAAAAGCGGACCGGCAGGCATTGCCTTGCCGGTCCGCTTCGGATCATTCGCTCGATTTTCGGGCGCGGACGCTTAGTCCTCTTCGTGGGGCTTGCGCTCGCCGAACTGTGCGTCGATGGACTCAGACAGCTTTGCCAGGATGCCGGCGAGCTGGTCCTTCTCCTCATCCGTCAGCACCGAGAAGATGTCCGCCGCACTCTTCTTGCGGTCTTCGGCCACCTTGGCTGCGCGGATACGACCCGCCTCGGTGAGGTACACGTTGATGACGCGCGCGTCCTCTTCGTTGTGCTTGCGGGTGATCATGCCGTCTTCCTCCAGCTTGGCCAGGGCCTGGGACAAAGACTGCGGACGGATGCCCAGTAGATACGCAAGGTCTTTCTGGCTCAAACCCTCCTGCATGGTGAGCGCCGCCAGGATACGGTTCTGGCCATGGCGACCGGAACCGCCCTTGCACTTGTGGTTGCCGTAGCCGTGGGTCGCCTCGGGGTTGTCGAAGGCCATGGCGTCACGGGACGAGCGATGGCCGTGGTGACAGTGGTGCCCGTGATGGCCATGGTGACCGCGGTGGCCGTGCTCGAACTCGATGGGGTTGCCGTCCTCGTCGTAGGATTTCTTCATGGCCCTGCGGCTGCGGCGGGAAAGCACGCTGACGCGCTGGAGCTGGTACATGAGCTCTTCGTTGTCGATGGTCATTTGGCTTCTCCTTAATCGTCGGTTGCGGCGCGGCTTGCTTTGCCGTCGCCAGACAATATGAACCGGGTTGTGTGACGGGATACACCCTACCATCGTCTGCGGCAGAATTGGTAAAGAACCTTACCGTTTCATGATACCTACAGATTAGTAAGGTTCTTTATTAATTACGGGATGGAGAGCCTGCAGCCTTCGTGGGTATTTTGGGACAGCGGGGACTGTCCCCTTTGTCCCATAAGGCGCTATTTCAGGACAGGCAGAAGGGCCTGGACCAGCATGCCGGCGCTGCGATAGTACGGCAAGCGGCTGTCAGCCTGCAGCTTTTCGGCGAAACGGTCGGCCCAGGTGTTCATATGCTCGTCGATGAACTGGGCATATGCAGCCTGCGCGCTGCCGCCGGGAAGCGCATCCAGGGTGACCGTGCCCTCTTCGGGCTCGGCGATGCCCGCGGCCCAAGCCGCCAGCACCTGCAGCAGCTCGAACTCGGTGGCGATATGGTCCAGCGGCTCGTTCGTGCCCTCGGGGCGACCAAGACCGCACTTCTTCATGAAGCGCTCAACGTCCATGCTGTGGGGATTCACGAACAGCAGGGCCTGCACACCGTCGTCGGCCGCACGCCACACGCCCTCATAGGGGCTGCACGCCGCCTCAGGGGCGCCGATGAACAGGCGGGTCGCCTCGGCACGCAGCGTATGGAACAGCGTGTCGCCGGACTGCGCCTCGCCTGCAGCGTTTTCGGTCAACGCCTCGCCGAAGGCTTCGGGCAGCGCAGCATCCAACACGCCCGCAATCTCGCGGGCCGCGTCGGCCCATTCGCCGTTCTCCAGCGCTTCCGCCAGCTCAGGTGCCGGATAACGAAGGGAAAACGCCAGCATTTCGCACGTCGTGGCGCGCACCTGCCACAGCTGCTGCTCTTCAGTCATATCCATTGGGGTTCCTTTCTCGATGAACGGTAGAGATGATACCACTCGATCATGGGTTTCACCTGCTCATACGGGAAATGCAGCGTATATCCCGAAACTCGCCATCAGGCAGATGCGGACGCGCCACTGGCATGAGAATGCGCCGGCAGAAGCGTTCCTGCCGGCGCACCGGGTCTAAAAGGACGCGTTAGGCGCAGCAGCTCTGAACCCAGGAGATGAAGTTCGAAGTGCTGTCTCCCGTGCGCTCGGCTGTGGTGTGGCCTTGGCCCCATACGGTCTCGAAATCGACTGACTCCACGCCTGCCGCCTGCTGCAGCGCCAGCGCCAGATTGATCTCGGTGGCAGACGCCGTATCGCCCTGCTCGATGCCCGTACGAATGCGCCAGTGGGGCGCCGGCACCGAGGTGCCTTCCCCGTCATAGCTCGGGCACAGGTAGTACATGGGGTTGTACAGATTCTGGCGGCCTTCGCTCAGATTGCCAAGCTCGTCGGCTTTCTCCAGGTCGGCTGCGTATTCATCAGGATAGGACGAGTCCCAGCCCTCCAGTTCGGCATAGGTGTCGGCGCCGGCCAGCAGCAGATCGGCCGTGCAGAAGTCGAAGTGCAGCGCATCCTCGTCGCCCGTGCCGAAAACCTTGTTCTCGGCCTGGCTGCGGTCCAGCGCGTCGAAGGCACAGACGTCCTTGCTCGGGCTCTTGCATGCGTTCACGAATCCGACAAGGCCGCTGATGGAAGCCGTGTTGGTGCCGGAATCATAGGTGATCCACTCGGAGTCGCCGTTCAGCTCCGCAATGTAATCCTCCACCGTCTCGTAGGTCGTGGATCCGGAGCCTTCGGAATCCGAGGACCCGCCCATGGCGCCAGGCGCACCACCCGAAGGTGCCTCACCCGAAGGAGCCTCACCCGAAGGGGCCTCACCGGAAGGGGCTTCGCCTGGCATCTCACCTGACGGGGCGCCGGATCCGCCGCCTGCCGCGCCCATGTCGGCGTTGAACGCATTGGACGGCGTATAGGGAAATTCCGTGTCCGCCAGGAAGTTGTTGAGGGAACGTTCCACCTCGGCCACCACATAATCGTAGTAGCTGCCCTGGGTCTTGATGCCTTCGCCGCCGTCTTCCAAGGTCAACTCGTTGCCGTCTGCATCCCGCAGGCCCAGCACGTTGATGTAGTCTGCGTAGGCCTCCGCCATGTCCTGGCTGAGCTGCGCCGTGAAGGTCCCTTCGGCGCGGGTGCCGCTGCTCGCGAACTGGCCCATGTTCCACTCGTAGGCCTCGTTGGCGTAGTCGAGGTTGGTGATGGGGCACCAGCACATGGCGCCCATGATGGCGTCGGAGATGTCATTGCCTTCGTCATCCTGCAGAGCGGCGCCGATGGTCTCCAGATAGGGAGTATAGCCTTCGGCGTTACCCGTGGCGCCCAAGATGGCGCTCTGGGCACCGCCGCCCGAATGGCCGAAGCTGAAGATGCGGTCCTTGTCGCCGGGGATGTTGCCGCCGTTATACCGCAACGTGCGGACGGCGCTCTTCAGGTCCGTGACGCCCCAAGGCGCGCCGCCTGCGAAGGTGTCGCCGTTGTCGCGGCCTCGGCATCCAGCGTACACGTAGATCAGGCCGGCCTCGAGGTAATCGCCCAACCCGCTGTAGCTGTACTCGGTAGGCGCCGCCTGCGCGCTGTAGCCTGCGGTGTTGATGGGCATCACGATGGGAGCCGTGGTTCCCGTGAAGCCGTTGACCTCGTTTCCGTCGTTGACGGTGCAGGTGAAGGTTCCGTCGCCGTTGTCGGTGGCATCCATGTACGCCCCGGGGACGAAAATGCCCATGGACTCGTAGTCGGCGGCCTGGGGTGCGGCGCAGTAGGCCACGCCGATTTGGTAATAGACGTCGTTGTCGGCGTCGTAGTTCCAAGCCGCCGTGTCGATGGCCAATGCCGTGTTGGCCAACTCGACCGGTTCCACATCGACGGCGGCCGTCGCGCTTCCCGAGGCAGTACCCGATGCAGTGGTGTCCTGGTCCTGGGCACAGGCGGCCAGGGCGGCCGAGCCCGCGACTCCGGCGGCTCCGATGGCGAGCATTGACAAGAAATTGCGGCGGGTGCAGGTTGTTTTGGTCATGACGTCCTCCCATTCGTCTTCAGCAGTGCTGCTGGGGTCTTCCTTTCGATGGCATCATAGTAGGGGGCGAACCTGAATCGTACCTGAAACGCAGGCCCCCGCCTGCAAACGCCGCGGCAACGAAACGGCAACGGCGGAAGCCCTCGCCTTCGGCTCGGATGCGGACAGGCGCGTCGGAGGCGATGCCTTGCCCGGCAACAAAAAAGCCGACCCGGACGGATCGGCCTTTGGACGTTTCGACTAGTCCCGCGTCAGCTTACGGTGCAGGCGGTGCGGCTTGGCAGCCTCTTTGCCCAGGCGCTCCTCGCGGTTCTTCTGGTAGGCTTCGAAGTTGCCCTCGAACCAGTACCAGCGACCCGGGTTGTCGTCGTCGCCCTCCCACGCCAGGATGTGCGTGGCGATGCGGTCCAAAAACATACGGTCGTGGCTGACCACCACCGAACAGCCCGGGAACTCGAGCAGGGCCGACTCCAGGCTGGACAGGGTTTCCACGTCCAGGTCGTTGGTGGGCTCGTCCAGAAGCAGTAGGTTTCCTCCTTCTTTCAGCGTGAGCGCCAGGTTCAGACGGTTGCGCTCGCCGCCGGAAAGCACGCCCGCCGGCTTCTGCTGGTCGGATCCCTTGAAGCCGAAGGCAGCCACGTAGGCGCGGCTCGGCACCTCGGTCTCGCCGACGATCATATAGTCCTGCCCGCCGGAGACGACCTCCCACAGCTTCTTGTTCGGGTCGATGCCGGCGCGGTTCTGGTCGACATAGGAAATCTTGACGGTCTCGCCCACTTCAAGCGTGCCGCTGGTCAGCGGCTCCAAGCCCACGATGGTCTTGAACAGCGTGGTCTTGCCCACGCCGTTGGGGCCGATGACGCCCACGATGCCGTTGCGAGGCAGCTCGAAGGACAGATCGTCGATCAGCACGCGGCCGTCGAATTCCTTATGGATGTGGTCGGCCACCAGGACCTTCGAACCCAAGCGCGGGCCCACGGGGATGTGGATGTCGGTGTAGTCGACCTTCTTGGCGGCAGCCGCCTCGGCCACCATCTGCTCGTAACGTTCCAGACGGGCCTTGTTCTTGGCCTGGCGGGCCTTGGGGCTGGAACGCACCCATTCCAGCTCTTTCTGCATGCGCTTTGCGAGCTTGGCCTGTTGCTGGCCCTGCGCTGCGATGCGGGCGGCCTTGGTCTCCAGATAGGTGGAGTAGTTGCCCTTGTAGGGGAACAGCTGGCCGCGGTCCACCTCGCAGATCCATTCGGCCACATTGTCCAGAAAGTAGCGGTCGTGGGTGACGGCCAGCACGGCACCGGGGTAGTTCTTCAGGAACTGCTCCAGCCACAGCACCGACTCGGCGTCCAGATGGTTGGTAGGCTCGTCTAAAAGCAGCAGGTCAGGAGCCTCAAGCAGCAGACGGCACAAGGCCACACGCCTGCGCTCGCCGCCGGAAAGCACGTTCACCGGCGCCTCGGGGTCGGGGCACTGCAGCGCATCCATGGCCTGGGACAGCTGGCTGTCCAGATCCCAGCCGTTTGCGGCGTCGATTTCGTCCTGCAGCTTGCCCATCTCGCTCATGAGCGCGTCGAAGTCGGCGTCGGGATCGGCCATCTCCTCGCCGATCTGGTTGAAGCGTTCCACCTTCGCCAGAATGGGGCCGAAGGCCTGCTGGATGTTCTCGAGCACGGTCTTGTCCTCGTCCAGCGGCGGCTCCTGCTGCAGGATGCCCACCGTGTAGCCAGGGGTCAGACGAGCCTCGCCGTTGGAGACCTCCTCCAGACCGGCCATGATCTTGAGCAGCGTGGACTTGCCCATGCCGTTGGGCCCGACGACGCCGATTTTCGCACCGGGGTAGAAGCTCAGCGTGACGTCGTCCAGGATGACCTTGTCGCCGTGGGACTTGCGCGCGCGGAACATCTGGTAGATGAATTCGGCCATGTGCGCCTCCTTATATATGCATTGCGGATGTAAGTCCCGTCATTCTCGCATACCGAAGCGCGGTTTCCCCGTTTTCGACGGAATGAACGCAACGCCGGGCCGCGCGTCCGGACGCCCGGTGAAATGCCGTGAAGGTTATGCCGAATGCGCCACAAAGGGTATGATGGGAAGCGACCGAACGGAGGCGCCCCCATGCTGGATATCCAACGAGTGCTTAAAGCGAAACCCAAACCCCACGAACGAGCCGAGGCCGTGCGCCTGGACACGCCGTGGACCGCAGAGCTTGCCGAAGGCACGCCGCTGTGCGAGCACCCTCGCCCGCAGTTCGCCCGCAGCGGCATCGACATCCTCAACGGATGGTGGGACGTGGCCTTCGGGCCCAAGCCGGAAGGTTCGCCCAGCATCGACGACCATCCCACCTTCGATGGGAAAATCCTGGTCCCCTTCTCCCCCGAGGCCCCCGCGTCAGGCGTCGGGCGGCGGCTCGAACCCAACGAGACCCTGTGGTATCGCCGCACCTTCGACATCCCCGAGTTGGCCGGCAAGCGCCTGCTGCTGCATTTCGAAGCCGTGGACCACGCCTGCACCTGCTGGTGCAACGGCAAGCAGGTGGGCACGCATGAGGGCGGCTACCTCCCCTTCGCCTTCGACATAACCGATGCGCTGGTGGGCGTGTCGGCTGAAATCGTCCTGTGCGTGACCGACCCCAGCGACACGGGCACCCAGCCCCGCGGCAAGCAGAAACTGCAGGCGGGCGACATCTGGTACACGGCACAAAGCGGCATCTGGCAGACGGTCTGGCTGGAAGTGGTGCCTGCGGCCCATATCGAAAACGTGCGGATGGATGCGAACCCCGACGACGGCGCGCTGCATGTGCGGGCGCGCACCGCAGGCCCGGACGGGGATTTCTACGTGTGGCTGCTGGACGGTGGCCGCCTGGTGGCTGAAGCCTGCGTCCAGACGGAAAACGGCGTCGCCGCCATCGACCTGCCGGTGGAACGACCCTGCCTGTGGTCGCCCGACGACCCGTATCTCTACAGCGTCCAGCTCGCTTTCGGCGACGACTCGGTCCGCAGCTACTGCGCCTTCCGCACGGTAGGCGTCGAGCGGGACGCGGCCGGCACGCCCCGGTTCTGCCTCAACCACAATCCGGTGTTCCTGCGCGGCGTGCTTGACCAGGGCTACTGGTCGGACGGCCTGCTTACGGCCCCGTCCGATGCTGCCCTGATCCACGACATCGAGTCCGCCAGGCGCCTGGGGTTCAACATGATTCGCAAGCACATCAAGGTGGAAAGCGACCGCTGGTATTGGCACTGCGACCGGCTGGGCATGCTGGTCTGGCAGGACATGGTAAACGGCGGAACGGACTACAGCTCCTGGCACACAAGCTACAAGCCCACGTTGTTCAGCTGGTCGTGGACGCGTTTTCCCGACGACACGCCGAAGCACCGCAGCGCCCTGTCCGCAGGCGACGCCGCCATGCGAAAAGCTTGGACTGACGCCTGCATGGGCACGGTTCGGCATCTGGCCAATCACCCGAGCATCGTCACCTGGGTGCTCTTCAACGAGGGTTGGGGGCAGTTCGATGCGGCGGCCGCCACAAAGGCCGTGCGCGCCGAAGACCCCACACGCCCCATCGACGCCACCAGCGGCTGGTACGACCAGCGGTGCGGCGACTATTTCAGCATCCACAACTACTTCCGCCCGCTGGAGGTGCTGCGCGACCCAGCCGCCACGCCGCGGGCCTTCGTCCTGTCCGAATTCGGCGGGCTGGCCTACCATGTAGACGGCCACAGCGCGCTTGAGCTGGACTACGGCTACGAGACCTATGCAAACCTGGACGAGCTGAAGACGGCCGTCCGCGCACAGCTTGCCGCCGCCGAGGCGCTTGAATCAAAAGGGTGCTGCGGATACGTGTACACCCAGCTCAGCGATGTGGAAGAGGAAACGAACGGTCTGCTGACCTTCGACCGGAAGATAAACAAGCTCGTAAAGGAATGAGATGATCCGACCCGTTGTGAAAAACGAGCTGGCGCTCAGGGCGCCCAGCAGCCCCGCAACCGTCGCCGACCGCAGCGTCGGCCAAGACCTGATGGACACGCTGCGGTTCCACTCCCACGAGTGCGTGGGCATGGCGGCCAACATGATCGGCGTGGCGAAGCGCATCATCGTGTTCGACGACGCCGGCACGCACCGCCTGATGTACAACCCGGAAATCACGGCGAAAAGCGAGCCGTACCAGACCGAAGAAGGATGCCTTTCCCTTACGGGCCGCCGCCCCGCCACGCGATACCGGCGCATAGAGGTCACGTTTCGCGACGAGAGGTTCGCTTCCCGCACCGAGGCATTCGAAGGCTGGACCGCCCAGATCATCCAGCACGAGATCGACCACTGCAACGGCATAGTCATCTAGCCGCACGGCACAGACTGCGGCATATCGGTATTCGGGTTCCGGATAGGACGGCTGCTAAGGCATCGCGCCTAATAGCAGGAAGCGGTGAACCCGTCCACCCGGCTCATCCTGCGGTATTCCAGGGGCGTCATCTTCTTCAGGCTCTTGAAGGCCGATGCGAATTTGCTCTGGTTCTCATACCCCACGCCGATGGCGATCTCGCCGACGGTCATGTTGGTGGTCGCCAGAAGCACGGCGGCCTCGTCCATGCGGCGGCGCTTCATATACATGGGAATGGATTCGCCGTACATGCTGTAGAAATAGGATCGCAGCGACGACTCGCTGATGCCGTACCCTGCGGCGACCTCTGCGACTGGCGTCCGCTTGCGTAGATCCGAGACCATGCTTTCGATGGCGCCCTGGGCCATCATCATCTGCGAAGGCGTCAGCCAGATCCTGCGCGCGATGTTGTCGTCGGGCTCCATGGCCGCGACGGCGTTCAGGCATTGCGCGAACAGCAGCCGGCGATCGGCCCTCGGGGCGTTGCGATGTAGCACGGCATGGTTCATGGCCGCCTGTAAATCGGCGGGCGCCAGCGCCAGGAACGCTTCCCCGTTCGGGCACAGACGGTCCTCCAGCTCGAATGGGTCTATGTCCAAATCCTGCAGGAAGCGCGGCAGCCGATTGCTGATGGTGTCGAAGTCGATAAAGAATTTGATGCCGAGGAACCTGCCCGTCGGCATGCTCAGCGGCGTGCGCGTGTCGTCCAGGTGCACGGCGATGCGACCCGGCTCCAGAAAAGCCGAATGACCCTCGTTTACGTCAATCCTGCAGCGACCCTCGCTGCAGGCCATGATCGTCAAACCGTATTTCTTCGGTTGCGTCATCAGCGGAACGGTGCCCATGAAGAAGTCGCCCGCAGAAAAGCGAACGCCGGTGAACAGCTCGTGGACGAATATGTCACCGTATTCATCACCCATCGAAAACGATAGGCGATACCCCCCGTTTTGCATTTTCGACCGTGTGACCACACAAGGGGCACGCGCCTCATCAACACCCGTTTCCAGTTGCTCCATACTTCTCCCCAAAAGACCCATCCAAAAGCACTGCAACGTTCAAGGCTCTTCCCATCGGCTGGAGCCGACTAAAGCATTTCTTGTTACGAGGCATTATTTCCCGAATACGTTTCTCGTATCTACTCCGTTTTTTCTTTTTGGCTCCAATTCGTATTTATTTACCGTCTTTAACTGTAATTTTGCATTCCATACAATCAATAGCAGGGTTTTTGCGGGTCTCAACACGAAAACATTCATGTTAGCTGCGAGCTAACCATCGGGCGTGAACCCGGCGAAATGCCGCCTTTCGCACTTTAACGGCTTGCTTATCGACTCCGTTTTCGTCAAGAGCATCCAGAAGTGCGCATGTCAATATGCAAATGGACGACCGAGCCCCGCATTCCGCCGAAACGCAACGTCTGCGCTTTTCGCGAAGCCCGCCCCTTTTGAAATATCTACTTGAATACGAACGGATGTTCTCTTATAATGGCGCTTCTAAGGAGGTGACCTATGATTCTCAACACTGGGGCCAGAACCGATACCGTGCAGTATTACAGCGAATGGCTGCTCAACCGTTTTGCGGAGGGGTACGTGCTGTCCAGAAACCCTCTGTTTCCGGAAAAGGTCACCCGCTACGAGCTCACACCGGAAGCCATCGACCTGGTCATGTTCTGCTCGAAAAACTATGAACCCATCTTGCCGCGCCTACACGAGATAACGGATCGGTTCAACACGTATTTCCACTACACCATCACGGCCTATGGCCGCGACATCGAGCCGGGCGTCCCCTCCGTCGATGACAGCATCCGCACCCTCCTCAAGTTGGAACGCCAGGTGGGAAGACAACGCATCGTTTGGCGCTACGATCCAGTGCTTCTGCTGGGGCCCTACACCGTCGAGCGCCACCTGCAAACTTTCGAGCACCTCTGCTCCCATTTGGCCGGGCACATCGATCGCTGCGTTTTTTCGTTCGTAGGCATGTACAAGAAGCTGCAGCGCAACATGCCGGAGCTCAAGCCGGTAAGCGCCGGCGACAAGCTTCTGCTGGCAGAGCAGATGGGGCTCATCGCGCACAAGCACGGCGTAGTGCTGCAAACCTGCGGCCAAGCCGACGATTACACGCGGTTCGGCATAGGGCCGTCGGCCTGCACCAGGCTGGATATCATGGGGCCCGCCAATAACGTTGAATTCCGCAACCTGAAGCACAAAGGCATGCGGGCGGGCTGCGGCTGTTTCGAAAGCCGCGACATTGGTGCCTATAACACCTGCCCCAACGGGTGTCGGTACTGCTACGCCAACTACGACCACGCCCAGGCGGCACGCAACTACCAAAACCACAATCCGGCTTCGCCCCTGCTCATCGGCAACCTGTCGGATCAGGACGAAATCGTTCCAGGGTCTCAGAAAAGCCTCTTGAAGAAAGAGTTCCGACCAACCGCGCATGAACCAGGCACTCCTGTGCAGGAGTCCCTGTTCTAGCGCTGCCTATACAAAAAGGCCGACAGGATTACCCTGCCGGCCCGCATAAAACACAAGCATCAATCGAATTGTCGAAGTGATTTGGACAGGCGCTTCAAGCCTTCCCGCAGCACATCCTCCGATGCGCAGTAGCCGAGACGTGCGCCGCACGGCAGCTCGAAGCGGCTGCCTGGAACCAGCAGGACGCCCTCTTCCTTCAACAGGCGAAGGCAGAACACCTCGTCGTTCTCGGGAATGTCCAGGCGCATGTAGCTCACGCTGACACCCTTCGGAGGAATCCAGCTTGCGCGGGGCTCGGTGGCCATCCACTCGTTCACGATCTCGCGGTTCCTGCGGATGATGCCCAGGTTGCGCTCGATAATCTTGTCGCGGTTACGCAGCACGTAGGTGGCCAGCGCGTCGTTGAACACGCCGCTGCAGATCATGGTGTAGTCGCGCAGCACGCGCATGCGGTCTGCCAGTTCCTTGTTGCTGACCGTCCAGCCGCATCGGGCCGCAGGTACGCTGTAATCCTTGCTCACGCTGTTGGTGGCTACGCCCTTCTCGTACAAATCCACGATACTCGAGCACTTCTCAGGATCCTCCAAGGGGAAGAACACCTCGTCGCAGAGCACCCATGCGTCCACGTGGCGGGCTATCTCGACGATCTCCTCCATCATCTCGGTGGTGATGACCGCACCCAACGGGTTGCTGGCGTTGTTGATGCAGATGAGTTTGGTGTCGGGGCGCACAAGCTCCTTCAGCTCGTCGATGCGAGGCTGCCAGCCGTCCTCCTCGTGGATGTGCCAGTAGTCCACCTCGGCGCCCAGGGCGCGGGGCAGGTCGTACAGGGGCTGATAGGTGGGATATTCCGCCACCACATGGTCGCCCGGTTCCACCAGCGCCATGATGGCGTTAAGGTTTGCTCCCGTGCCGCCGTTCATCTGCAGCACGTTGTCGGGGTCAACGTTCTTATACAGCTTGGCGACCTCGGCCTTGAACTCCGCGGACCCTTCGATCCAGCCGTAGTTCATCTTCTCGCGGTCCAACCGCTCGTAGAAGGTGGCACCGTCCTGCCCGTCCAGCGCGAGGATCTCGCCCATGGTAAGGCTGCTGATGGTCGATTGGCCGATGTCCCATGTCGCGTCGTGCTCCCAGATGTTCAGGAACTCTTCGACGCCGATGGTTCTGATTTTCATTGGTAACCTCCCTGAAACCGCGGGACAAAGGGCTACGTCCCCATTGTCCCACGAGAAAGAGAGGCGGGGCAACGAAAACCTGTGGTCGTTGCCCCGCCGCGTACTGCTTGAAGAAGCGGTCTCTTCTATGTTCCGATTGGAATTAGAAGACCGGGATAACGCCGATGACCGTGAGCGGGATGGAGATGATGCCCAGGACGGCGATGGCCGCGGCACCGATCATCTCGTTGCGGGTCAGAGCCTTCTCGGCACCGGCCTCCTTGCGGGCCTGGCCGTAGAAGATGAAGCCGGGAATGTAGCCGAGGCAGGCCAGCAGCATCCACACCCAGCCGGAGAGCACGACGCTGGCAACCTGGAACAGCAGGGCAATACCGCCGAACGCGATGCTCTTGACGTCGTTCTGCTCGATGCCGAGCCTGATCTGGTAGGCAGCGGCGAAGGACCAGCTGATGATGATGGTCACGGTGCACATGCTGATGGCGAAGGTGTAGGCGTCGGCGGCGAAGTAGGCGATGACGAGGAAGACCTGGGTGCAGGCGCCGACGATGATGAGGGCCATCTGCGGAGCGTTCTTTGCGTTCATCTTGTTCCAGCTTGCGGGCAACAGGTGATCGTTGCTCATGCCGCTGGAGGTCTCGGCGGGCAGCATGGTGAAGGACAGCCAGCAGCCAAGGACGCTGATGATGATGGCTGCGTTCATGAAGGTTCCGCCCCAACCGGGAGCCATGTAGTCGAACACGGTGACGGTTGCCGGGCTGGGAGCTGCGATGAGCTCTTCGTAGGGCATGACGCCGTAGGGAAGGATGGTTGCGCCGATGTAGAGGACCAGCAGGGTGATCAAGCCGATGACCGTGGCCTTGCCCACGTCGGACTTGCGCTCGGCACGGGCGTTCATGACCGTTGCGCCCTCGATGCCGATGAACATCCACATCATGATCAGGATGCAGTTGATGACCTGGGTGGTGACGCTGCCGAGCTCAACGTCGTTTTGCGCCATGATGGCGGCGTTGGCGGAAGCCTGGCCCCAGAAGTCGGCGGTGAAGACGCCGCCCTGGAAGCAGATGATGCAGAAGATGATGAACGCGGCGATGGAGGCGATCTTGACGACCATGACGACGGCGTTCAGGAACGCGGCGCTCTCGACGCCATTGATGACCAGGAAGGTGATGAGCCACAGGAACGCAGACACGCCCACGATGGCGATGAAGTTGGGGGAACCTGCGGTGCCCGTGCTGAAAATGGCGGGGAATGCACCGGCAAGCACGTTGGCGATCATCGTGCCGAAGCCGACGTTGCCCAACCATGCGCTCAGCCAGTAACCCCAGCCGCTGATGAAGCCGCAGAACGGACCGAAGCCTTCCTTGGCGTAGCCGTAGATGCCTTCGATCTCGGGTTTCTGGGAGCCGAGGCTGGACAGGGACAGTGCCAGGAACAAAAAGCCGACGCCGGCGATGCACCAAGCGATCAGCGCGGGACCAGGAGCTGCTACGTTAGCCAGCTGGCCGGTGGTGGCATACACGCCAGAGCCGATGCAGGAGCTGACGACGAAGCCGATCAAAGCAAAAAGGCCGAGGCCTTTCTTGTTTTCCGACATTATTCCTCCTTATGGGAATGACGCGCCTGAGGCCAGTATTCTTCCTGCATGTCGACGCCAGCAGGTGTACGACATGCAGAAGGCCTGCGTTTGCGATGCGGCCCTGTTTTGGCATAAAGGAACTGCACCTGGGTTTTCTCAGGCGTTCGAAAGGCGATGAGAAGCCGGGTCCATGAATCGGGGCAGACATGGACCCGGCCACCCTATAGGGTTGTAAAAGAATGCAGAACGGTTCGAAATACCGGGTATTGCGAACTAGAACTCACGCCATGCAGGCATGCTCATGCAGCGCGGGCCGCCACGGCCACGGGACAGCTCGGCGGACGGGATTTGGATGATACGGATGCCCTTGTCCGTGAGGACGGCGTTCGTCACGTCGTTGCGCTCGTAGACGACAACGGTGCCGGGACGGACGCACAGCGTGTTGGAGCCGTCGTTCCACTGCTCACGCTCGGCAGCGATGCGGTCGCCGCCGCCGCAGGGGATGAGCTCGACAGGCTGGCCGACGTACTTGGTCAGGATGTTCTCCAGCGTGTCGTGGATCTCGGTGGCATGGATCTTGCCGTTGCCCGTCGGGGTGATTTCGAAGACGGTCAGCGGGCCCATGATGCCGGGATGGATGGTGAACTTGTCGTAGTCGATCTGCGTGAAGACGGTGTCCAGATGCATGAACGCACGGCTGTTCGGGATGTCGAACGCCAGGATGGTGTCGATGCTGGAGGTCTCGTCGTAGAAGATGACCTTGGCGAGCTCGTCGATGGCGTCGGGCTCGGTACGCTGGGAGATGCCGATAGCCAGGGTGTGCTCGTTGATGTTCAGAACGTCGCCGCCTTCGATGTGGAAGGCGTTGTAGCGGCTGTAGTACTGAGGCGTGCCGACGAAGTCCGGATGATACTTGTAGATGTACTCACCGTAGATGGTCTCGCGGTTGCGCGTGACGGAGTACATGCGGTTGATCATAACGCCGTTGCCCACGTTTGCGAACGGGTCACGGGTGAAGTACAGGTTGGGCATGGGGTTGACGACCATTTCGGTGGCGCTAGAAACCAAGTCGACCAAAGCATTGGAACGATCGACGTTGAGCTCGTTGAGCGTAACGCCTTCCATGGTCTTCTCGACCATGGCTTTGGGATCCGCGTAGTTCTCCAACAGGTAGTCACGAAGAATGTTGGTGTACATCTCGGTGTGGATGTTGGCCTCACGGGTCCACTGCGCGATAAACTGATCGCGCACGGCCTCGTCGGCGCCGATGACATCAGCCATCAGATCCTCGAGATAGACAACCTCGACCCCTTCGCCGCGCAGAGCAGCCGCAAACGCATCATGCTCTTGCTGGGCGACTTTCAGGAACGGGATGTCATCAAACAGCAGTTCTTCGAGCTTCGCGGGGGTGAGGTTCAAAAGCTCACGCCCCGGGCGATGCAGGATAACCTTCTTGAGCGGTGCGATTTCGCTCTTGACGTTGATACCCTTCATACGCCCTCCTCTCTCTTTGTATGAAGCTTTCCGCGCAAGGTTCCATGCCATGCATGTCTGCTTGCTTCTGACGGGATATACAATCTCATACCGATGAATGCTTTTCAATTACCTCTTGTTTTCTTATTAGTGATAATCGGTAAGCGGTATTTTTACAGACTTTAACGGTCGTTTTCTCTACCATATCTTCAAATTTGCAAACTCATAATGCACTCTGCATACATCCTAATACATGTGTTGAACTGGGATTATGCATTTCTATTTGAATTCTTGCAATTTGTCAAGACCAATTTTTATACTGCAAACCTGCATAATAGCGGTTTACCATGCATATCAGTGGGGTTTTATGCAGCGGCGAACGGGTCAGCTGGCTAAACCGCCAACCCCCTTTGCGGCCGCTCTCAGAGCGGCATATGCATAAAACCGCCAAGACCATGCATACCCTATGCACAGCCGTTTCGGGGCGTCTATAATGGAGCCGTCAAAGTGGTCCGAATCGGAAAGGTCTGCCCCATGGCCCGCTACAAAGTTAAGTTCTCCTCCGCCGAAAAGAAGCTGCTCGCACGCCTCGGGCTTGAAGGCAACTACGGGCAGCTCACAAACGACGAGCTGTTCGCCATCGACGAGGTCGTGACCGAGTTCTTGATGGACGAGGGCATCGACGACGAAGGCAACGTGACCGAGCAGGGGCGAATCTGCGAGCAGATCATCGAGAAGCTCGCCGAGGTGGACGGCTAAAGGCCGCCGCCCATACAGTCGAACGGAGCCGGACGGGGCGAACCGCCCGGCTCTTTTGCTGCCATCGGAGCTGCGAATGCGCCTTTAAGCGGCCTTGCTCCAACGCAGGGTATGCACGTGCAACGGGTCGTGGGACGACAGCGACATCTTCATGTTGTACAGTTTGACCTGGTGGAAGGCGTCATAGGCAATGTCGAAGATCCACTCGGACTCATCGCCGCTGCAGGCGTGAGGGGCCAGCTTGAACTGCAGGTACGAGCCGTTCTTCGCCGCGTCCTTCACCATCTGCAACAGCTCCTGACGGCTTTCGGCGTAGCGCCCTTGGTTCTTGAAGAACGTGTTCGGATGGCTGCAGGGCGCGTAGCGCGACCGGCTCCACTCGTGGTCGAAGGCCATTTCCGCATCCGACAGCAGGAAGTAGTCGTAGCGCACAGGCCCCTTCTTGCTCAAGGTCAAATCGAAGGTGACGTCCATCTGGTAAGGTGCGCCGTCCACCCAGATGATGTTCCAGGCGTGCCCGCCCATGTTGTCGTAATCGCCGGGCGTATCGGACGCATCGCCGTAAACCACCTGGCAGCGCAGGCCGCAATGGTCCGCCAGGTACTTGTAGGCCATAGCTATGGCCGCACATCCGCCGCGGGCACCCACCAACGGGCCGCAGGCGCGGTACGCCGACCAGCCGATGTCCAGATCATAGGTAACGTTGTTCACCATAAAGTCGTGAATGACCTGGGCTTTCTGCACATCACGCATGCCGAAAACCGCGCGTTGCACACGACACGCCACCTCGTCCATCCGGCGCAGCACCCGCAGAAGCTCCGCCTGGGTCATGTTATAGGCGGGCACCACGGTCACGCGCTTGGGCTTCGAGGCATAGTAGCGCATCGAGAACTCCTTTACCCAGAACATTTCGGGGATGTCGCGCCGCATCATGACCAGGATGTCGTTTAAGCGGCTATGGTCGGCGCCTTCTACCGTGAACTCGGGCCTAAAGGCCAGAAACCCTTCGAGAAGGCTGCGGTATGCGCCTTTTTCCTCCGGGTTGAGCCGTTCGTATTCGTAGCGGAACTGGCGCGCCGGCATGAGCGAGCGGATTGCATCCTGGGTCGACCGCGCGGTGTGCGCGACCCCTCGGCGCGGCTGGTTCTCCACACCTGGCGTCGAGCGCATCAGCCCTGCTCGGGCATCGAATTTCGCGCGGGAGAACGCCTGGACGGTGGTGAGCCTCCCCTGCGTCGGGCTGCATGGGGCGTATCCGCCCATCGTGGATTCGGCCATGGTCGCACCTGCTTTCGGGTGGATTCGAAAACTTCCTTTCGGTACGTCTCCATTGTCCGGAACGCAGACGCGCACGATTGCGCAACCGCACGCAGAAAACCCCTCCGAAAAGCCTCGAAGGGGTCGCATCCGAATATGCTGCGCGAAGGATTACCTGGGCAGGCCCCGTTCGTGGGCGGCCAAAAACGTCTTCACGATAAGCTTGCGGTACACGCGCTCGCGAATCCACGGCTCGGTGGATGCAGCCAGCACACGCTTGAGAGGCATCCAGGTCACACCGCTGTTCTCGTCGGGCTTCGGGCGAATCTCCTCGTCCATCGACGCCACGGCGAAATACGTCACGTTCAGGTGCAGGTGCGAGCTGACGTAGGCGCCCCGCTTCTCATGCCCGTCCACCGTCAGCACGTCCAGCGAGAAGATGGGGCTGTCCCGAAACGTCAGCAGCTGCGCGTTCTTCACCCCGGTCTCTTCCTCCAACTCGCGCAGTGCCACGGCCTGCAGGTCCTGTTCGCCGTCGGCATGCCCGCCGATCCACGACCAGGAGTCATATATGTTGTGGTACACCATCAGGGTCTTCTTGAACTCGGGGTCCACCACCCAAATGGAGCATGCCATATGGGCCATGGCCGCGCGGTCGAAAACCCGAGGGTCGTTGAGCAACTGGCGAAGGATGATTTTCTTGTCTGCGGCCTCCTGTTCGTTAACAGGAGCGAACGCGATGATGTCGTCAACCAATGCCATGGCGATCCCCTTTCTAGTACTTGTTATGCACGGCCTCCGCGAACCCTATAAGCTGCCGTACATCGAAGACGGAGCCGTCATCCAGCACGACGGTCCCGTCGAATCGCCCGAACACCTGGTGCTGATCGGTGACCACGGCCTTGAAATCCATCAGGTCGCACCGGTCAAGAATTGGCGTGAACACCAGGTCAAGCCGCCCTTCGTCATCCGTGAAACGCCACGGTTTCATAAGGTCGTATGCATCGCCCACCATGCGCGCCGTATCCCAACAGGGCTTTTTCGGAATCCCAAAATCGACGCGCCCCAACTTGTGGGCTATGCCGTCGACGAACACCATGTTCTCGGAGGCGGCCGAGGTGTCGCCGAAACCGTATCCCAGGTTCATACCGAACACGTGCCCGTCCAACTTGCCCTGGGCAGCCGACCAGTACCACATGTTGTCGTACGTCCACACGCCGCGGCCCCAGTCCAGAAGCCCGTGGGCCGTGGTCGGCTCGAAGGTGTGGTCGATGGGCCCCAGGTTGAAGCCGCCCATGACGCGCATGGCCGGAATCTTGCGGTTGTAATAGAACGCCTTAGGACGCCCTTCCCAAGGCGTGGCGATGTTCATGGAGTCGGCTGGTTCCTTGTCCAGCACCATTTCCGCCGTCAAGGTCTCGTCCCCGTTGAACCGCTCGAACTCCACGGACAGGTGCCGCAGCCCGTCCGCCACCGTGAAGCCCATGGTGACGCGGTTGTTGGAGAAGGCGGTCACGCCCCTATCGGAGCTGTGCGGCAGGCGCATCCGACCCAACGGCAGAACGGCCAGCTCGCTGGTGGTGACGAATGTGGCGTTGCGCAGGTCGACCACCGACGCCGACACCATGCCCACATAGCCCAGATCGGCGATGGTCAACGCCAATGCGAAGTCTGCGTCGTAAACGAGGTAGTAGTCCCATTCCTTCAGGCGCAGCGGATTCGCCGCAACCTTCGACCGGTCGTATCGCAAAAGCGGCTGGGTGGCATATCCCGCAACCGCAAGCTTCCCCTCATCGTCCAAAAGCGGACCGGGCTCGACGATCCTCGTTTCGCCACGGGCGTTTTTCTCGACTCTCATGGGGACGCTCCCTTCGACGATTGGCTCACGGTCACATCATACTCCGCAAACAGGAGGCATGCCTGTCAGAACGTCAGACGATGGCGTGCGGCCGGCATGCCTTCGGCGTCAGCGTTTGAGCTTCAGGACGAACACGATGACGACGATGAGCGCGTAAAGGGGAAAGGCCATGATGAGAATGGCCGTGATGTTGATCATGAGGTCGTACAGCAGGGGCGAACCCCCTACGATGTCCACGACCACGCCGATGTTGATGGCCAGCACGATGGCCGCGAAGTACAGGCATAAGGACAGCACAAGGAACTTGCCTGCCCCCATTTTCGCAGTCGGGTTGGCAGGCGGAACCGGATACGGCGCCGGCTGCTGGACGGAGCTGTAATAGCCCTGGGACGAGCCGTAGTCTTCGGGCATGACGGGCTGTGCGGGCTGCACCGGAGCCGCGACAGGCGTTGCGGGTTGGGCGGGAACGCTCGCCGAAACCGGGGGCGATGCCGGGCGAACGGATGCGGACGCCGGCGGCGTCACCGGGCGGACGGCGGCCTCGGGCACGTCATCTGTCGACGGAGCCTGGGCCTTCGGCTTGTCGGCAAGCTCTGCCGCAGGCGCTTTCGGCTTCGTGACGGGAATGGATGCGGCCGCAGGTTCGGAAGGTCCTCCGTAGGGAGACGGAGGCGGAGGCGGCACCGGCATCTCGAATGCGTGCGGCACCTCGGAAGATGTGGCGGTTCCGTCGGATTCCGCCTGGTTTGGCGCGCTTTCCTGCGTGTCGGATGCGTCGTGGTTGCTGGCAGTTTCGTCGTATTCGTCCATCGCTTACCCTCCGCGGCATACCTGCGGGGCAAAACCCCGTCACGTCGATGTCGTTTCCATAGTACCCCATTCCAGGGGATCAGCTCCCGACCCGCTCGAAATGCAATCGCGGCTTGCCGCAGAATCGGCCTGCACGGCAACGGGGCCCGCCGATGGGTCGAAGCGCCGGCGCCTTACGCGGGCAGCACGCCCGTGAACGCGTAGGTGCCGTCGGGAAGGATCACGGGCTTCTCCATGAACCGGTACGGCACGTGCTCGGTGCCCAGCAGCTCGTCCATGTTAGCGGCCCGGGCCGCAAAGCCCAGGTTGTACACGGTGGGAGCCATCAGGTCCAGCAGGCCGGCGTCGGCACGGTCGAAGGCCCACTGGGGCTCGAGCCAATCCGCCAGAAACGCCTCGCGGGTCTTGTCGTCGGCGTCTTGGCCGGCGGGGCATTCCGCCACGAAGAAGAAGGTGTCGTGACGGCGCTGCGCATATTCGGGCGTACACCAATTGGCCAGGTAGCGCAGGCAGTCCGTATCGATGGCCAACCCGTGGCGGCGCAGCACCTCGGCGAAGGCGACCTCGTGTTCCACCAAAAGACGGCGCTCCTCAAGCCATGCCTCCCCCGACGTGTCCAGCGGCGCATCCGATCCGTCGGCCGCGCGGGCCAGCAGCACGCCGGACTCCTCGAAGGTCTCGCGGATGGCGCACACCACCACCCGGCGGGCGGTTTCCTCGTCACGCCCGATGCGGTGCGCCCACTCGGCAGGGCCGGCGCCCAGCCAGGGAATGTCCGTATCGCTGTCCCTCAGGTCCACCCGGCCTCCCGGGAACACGGCCGCATTGGGGGCAACCGCCATCGTGCGTTGGCGGCGGATCATGAACACCTCGATGCCGTTGGGCGGAGCCATACGGTCGGCAGGAGCCGCAGTAGAACGCCATTCGGAAACATGGTCGGCATCCACGCGACGCACCAGCATGACCGTCGCAGCCAGGCGCGGCTCGGTAGGCACGAAGGTGCCGGCCGCAAGCGCGGCATGCCAGGCGTCCACCTGTTCTTTCTGGTAATCGGCCATTGCAGCATAGATGGTTTCGCCAGGCAGATAGGCCTGTTGGCTCGGTTTCAGAAGCATGGGCTACCTTCTCTTTTGGGGAAGGCGCTGTTTGGCGGCCTCCCACAGCTCGTTGACCCGTTGCGCGCTCAGGCCGGGCACAGCCGGACGTATGCCCTGCACTCGGCGCAGCGCCGAACGCGCAGAGGCAGGCAGGTCGGCGAACCGTTCGCTGAGCAGCTGCATCGAGTATAGCCTGCGCTCCTCTTGGAAGGCGGCTAGAAACTCGGCGCCTTTCGACTGCACGAATTCGATCAGCTGATCAGGACCGAGGGTCTTCAGACGCTCACGCTCGGCAGCCGCCGCATCCCCCAGCTCCATCGCTTTGAACTGGATGTCTTGCACGAACCCCGTCATGTGCTCGTTGATCCGCTCTTCCGTTGCAGCCGTGACCTGGGCGAACCGTGTCAGGGCCGATACGGTCAGCGTGGCGTCCGCCGTCATGACCACCGTCACGAGGAACGCCAGCAGCTGCAGCACCTCTGAAGGCGTGGCCATGATGAGCTCGAGCATGGCAGGGTACACGCCGTAGACCACCGCAACGCCGGCAAAGCCGAACAGCGTGGATGCCGGCAGGCAGATGCGGCCGTTGATATTCAGCGGCATGTTGGAGTAATCCCACCACAGGGCGTGGAACAGCTTCTCCAGCGTCCAGGACGTGCCGTATTCCAGCACGGCACTGCCGAAGAACGTAACCAAAAACACCTGCCACCAGGTCATACTGATGCCGAAATGCATGGCTACCTGGTAGGTGAACACCACCGCCAGCGCGCCCACGCCGTAGATGGGGCACGCAGGTCCGTAGAGGAAGCCGCGATTCTCCCATTGGCGCTCGACGATGGTGCCGTAGACGGTTTCGAACAACCATCCGAACATGCTGCAGACAAAAAACCAGATGATGTAGTTGCTGACCCACATGCTAGTGTGCTCTGCTTTCGGCCCGCTTCGCGAAGGGGCTGCCGCCCGCCCGCTGGAGCACGGTCTCATGCGCCGAGACCATCTTGTCGGCCATGCAGACGATCCACGCCTCACGGGAGACGGGCACGTGCGTTATGCCGATGGGCCACATGTGGGTGCGGATGACGGCCTGCACGCGCACGTCGGCGTTCAGGTGCGTCACGGCATTGCGCCGGGCGTATTCCGCATGCTTGTAGCTGTGGGTCCAATGGGAATCGTGCCAGTCGTAAAGGAACAGGTCATGCAGCATGCCCCCGTGAACCACGATGCACTCGTCGCCGCCCAAATGCAGGCGGCTGTTCAGGACAAACGCCGTCTGGGCCACCGTCAGGCAGTGGTCGAACGTGCTTACCGAGCCGTGCTGCACGAAGGTCTTCATGCTCTGGACGGCGTCGTTTTCGACGATGGGTTCCAGCAGCGCGTCGAAGCGCGACTGCTCTTCGGGTGTGAGGTGCATACCGGCTGCTCCTTTCTGTGCCTGCACAGCGTACCAAATGATTCGCATCCGTCATGAAACGGTGACGCAATACCCACAGCCCCGCTACGTTTGCCCCGAATCCCAAGCCGATGGCTGAGCAAACGAATCTTAGACAACTCATCTGATGCCGGTTCGAACCTTCGCGGCCCTGCGAGAGGCGCCCAAGATCGGGCGACTCCGCTTTCCGCAAGGGGTAGCGCGTCGATTGCCAGCATCGCGGGCGTCTCGTGCAACGAGATTTCAGTTTTCGGCGCACTTAGGGGGATAATCTGTAAGCCAGCGGCGTCCGACGGGTCTTCGCGTCAAGTTTCTACTAACATTACACCACAGTTTAACCATATATGTGGTTTATCTTGAGGTGTCGAAGGTACGCAACCTTAGAAATAGGCCTCTGTTTCGCAGATTATCCCCCTAAGTGCGCAGCGAATTCGATTTTCGTTGTACAATGGCGCTTGGGGCGGTCCGCTGCGATTGATTCTGCTATGCTGAACGGCACATCGAACGAAGGAGCGCACGCATGGCGAACACCGACAACCGCACAAAGGAAGGCCTGACCCTGCTGGGCAACCAGGGCACGCGTTACTCGCAGGACTACGACCCCACGCTGTTGGAGACCTTCGAGAACAAGCATCAGGACCACGACTACATGGTCACGTTCCGCTGCCCCGAGTTCACCACACTGTGCCCCATCACAGGCCAGCCCGACTTCGCCACGCTCTACATCAATTACATACCCAACGTGCGCATGGTGGAGAGCAAGTCCCTCAAACTGTACCTGTTCAGCTTCCGCAACCACGGCGACTTCCACGAAGATGTGTGCAATATCATCATGAACGACCTGGTCAAGCTCATGGAACCGAAGTACATCGAGGTGCGCGGCATGTTCTATCCCCGCGGCGGCATCTCCATCTACCCCTTCGCCAATTGGGCCAATCCGGACTTCGGATATGGAGACATTGCGGCGAGCCGCATGTTCTCGCAGCTGTCCGACCTAGACAAAGGCGACGGGGCACGATAGAATCTCCTGCGCTCGAAGCGTCCGCGCCAAGGGCAAAATCCTGCCTTCGGGCAGGGGTTGTCGCGACATCCAACCTAAAAAAACTAAGGACCTTAGCATGACTTCAACCGACCAGCCGACCCGCGCCATGGTTCTGTCCAGCGGCGGGGTTGACTCCACCACCTGCCTTGCCCTGGCATGCGAACAGTTCGGGGCAGACAACGTCACATCCGTGAGCGTTTTTTACGGGCAACGCCACAACAAGGAACTGGCCTGCGCCGACGCCGTTGCGAAGCATTACGGCGTGGCACACCACGTGCTGGATTTGGCGAACATCCTGGCTAATTCGAACAACGCGCTCATGGCCGACTCCACCCAGGAAATCGACCACCGCGACTATGCCACGCAGATCGCCGAAAACGAAGACGGCATGGTGAACACCTATGTCCCCTTCCGCAACGGGCTTATGTTGTCGGCCGTGACGGCGCTGGCCATCTCGCTCAATCCCACCGAGAAAACCGCGATCTATTTGGGCGCCCATGCCGACGACGCGGCGGGCGGCGCGTATCCCGACTGCACGCCCGAGTTCTTCGAGGCTATTGCGCGCGCCATTGAGCTGGGATCTTACGGCAAAGCCGTCCTTCGGGAGCCGTTCGTCAACGTGAACAAGGCCGATGTTGTGGCCTGCGGCCTGAAGCTGGGCGTGCCGTACGAGCTCACCTGGTCGTGCTACGAGGGCGGCGACGCTCCCTGCGGAACCTGCGCCACCTGCATCGACCGCGCGAAGGCCTTCGCGGCAAACGGCGTTGCCGACCCGGCGCTGTAGCGCCTGCAAGCAGCAGCAACGCTCGAGCCGTCGCCGACCGTCACCTCCCGCGCACATCCATCGCCAACCAAACGTGCATATGCACGCCGAACATTTTAGGAGCAGCCTTATGAAACGCACCACCAACAACTATCTTGCCTGCGGCATGGTCTTCGCCGTGGCACTCGTCATCTCCAACGTCGTCACCGGAAAGGTCATCCAGACCGGCATTCCGTTGTTCGGCACCACCATCGCGTTGCCGGGCGCGGCGCTGTGCTACGCCATCACGTTCCTGATGACCGATGTCATCGGCGAGATCTGGGGTCGCAAGGAAGCCCAGACCGTGGTGCTGTGGGGCTTCGCGTGCCAGCTTCTGGCCACGGCGCTTATCGTGTTCACCCAGGTGCTTCCGGCGGTGGATCCGGACATGCAGAACGCCTACAACATGCTGCTGGGACAGAACGTCATCTTCGTCATCGGCAGCATGACCGCGTACCTTATCAGCCAGTCGTGGGATGTGTTCATCTTTCATGCGATCCGCAACCGCGTGCTGAGCTCGCATAAGGGCGGCTACGCCTGGCGTTGGCTGTGGAACAACATCTCCACCATGACGTCGCAGATCATCGACACGGTAGTGTTCATCGGCATCGCCTTCGGCATCGGCTTCGGCTGGCTGTTCGATCCGGCCATGCTGCCGCAGCTGGGCGCCATGATGGTGGGCCAGTATCTGCTGAAGTTCTGCCTCGCGGCCATCGATACGCCCTTCTTCTACCTGCTCACCCGCGGCACCCACGCGGCTCCCCAGGTCGCATCTGACGCCGCCGAGAGCGCGGCCTAGCGCTCAGAACGCACCAAGCGCCCGAACAACAGACGGGGCAGGCGAATCGCCTGCCCCGTTTTCGTATCCGCATATGTTCGAAAGGGCTCTACTCCTCTTTCTCCATGACGAATGCGAGCTTGTCGGACTTATAGAACTCGCTCACGTCGTTTGGAACGTCGTACCAGGCCATGGCACCTTCGGGCGTGATCAGGATGGCGCTGTAATCCTCGATGCCCTGGTCGTCGTTGGGCTCGCCCGCCGCCCAGTCGTTGTAGCTGAAAGCTTCGCCGCTCACCCACTCGAAGGCATCGCCGGAGCCGCGTTTCGCCCCGATCCAGAAGACCTTGCGGTCGGTGGCAGCAACGGCGGCCTTGACCTTGTCGTTTTCTTCCGCCGACGTGATGGTGGCAAGATAGCCGCCCTGGGATTCGCAGTACGCCTTGGCGTCTTCCCAGGTCATAGCCTCGCTAATAACCTCATAGGTATGGACGACAGGCCCGCTGGACACCACCAGGTCCACCGCCGCTCCCGCATCCACGCGCTCGCCAGGACTCGTTCCCTGAGAAACGACCGCGCCCTTCTCGACCGCTTCGTCATGCTGCTCGGTCACTGTGCCCAGCACCAAACCGTTGTCGGCAAGGACCTTCTCAGCGTCTTCCTGATACATGCCCGCAAGGTCGGGAACCTCAACCGACGTATCGGCCTCGTCTTCGGCACCCTTCTCGTCGGAATCATCCTTCTCGGTCTTGGCCGACGATTCCTCTGTCTTGCCCTCGGCCTCCTTATCGTCCTTGTCAGCCTTCTGGGACGTCTTGGTGTCGTCGCCAGAACCATCGTCAAAGGGACCGATGCCACCGATGAACAGGACCGCAGTCAACGCCGCCGCCAGCACCACGACGGCGCAGGCCGCAACCACGGCGATGGTCTTGCCGTGGCCGCCCGTCGACGGATCCTGGATGGGCTCCACGTATCCGGTTCCCACGGGCTGCCCTGCTGTCATCACCTGCGTGACGTCGGGCGACTGCGCCGCAGACGCGCCCTTGACAGGCGCGCCACACTGCACGCAGAAGGCCATTCCTTCCGGAACCTGCGAACCGCATTTCGTGCAAAACATCTCTCGCTCCTATTCCATCGTCATCTTGACACGCAGGATGCGGGTCAAAGACTCGTCAATCCTCTCTTCACTCAACGTGCCGTCGGACACCGCCGCCAACACCGCATTGTACGCCGCCGCGAAGTCCAGCGGCATGAGCACCATATCGCATCCGGCCTGCAACGCCATGACCGCACCCGCATCCCCATAGGCCGTAACGGCGCCCATCTCCAAGGAATCCGTCACCACAATGCCGTCGTATTGCAGCTGGTCGCGCAGGACGTCGGTCACCATCACCTTCGAAATGGAGGCCGGCGTGTCGTCGCCCGTCACGTTCGGCACCGACAGATGCCCCACCATGACGAAAGGCACGCCCACCTGAACGGCGCGCTGGAAGGGAACGAGCTCGGTTGCCTGCAGCTCCTCAAGGGTGCTGCCGATGGAGATGCTGCCGTCATGGCTGTCGCCGATGGCGGCCCCGATACCTGGGAAATGCTTGGCGCTGCACAGCATACCCGACTCGACGAAGCCTTCTATCTGGGCCTCCACCATGTCGGAGACAAGCTCGGGGTCCGATCCGAAGGATCGCTGCGCCATGACGCCGCCTTCCACGTTGGCGATGTCGCAGCACGGCGCGAAGTCCATGTTGAAGCCGAGCGGCTTGAGGTAGCCGGCTATGGCCTGCGCCGCCGATTTCGCCTGCGATACATCCCCGGTATCTCCGATGGCGGCCATGTCCCCCACGTCCGTCACGCCGAAGGCGGGGTTCGAGGCGATGCGGGTCACGGTGCCGCCCTCTTCGTCAACCGCCAGAAACGGCGCATGCCCTATCGTATCCACACCGATCTGGGCCATGTTCGTGAGCATTTCGGTGGTCTGCGCAGGGTCGACCAGGTTCTCCGCAAAGTAGCAGATGCCGCCTACCGGATAGGTGCCATAGGCGGTGCGGCTGGTATCCCCTGCCGCTGTGACCTGGCCCATTCCGGTGAACGACTCGGGCCGCACGAAGAACAGCTGGGCCACCTTCTGCTCGATGTTCCAGCCTGCAATCTCCTCGGTAATCTCGTCGTCCAAGGTTTTGGCAGGTTTTTCCATGGGCTCGCCGCCCGAACCCTTCGCCTCCGACGAGCTGTCGTCAACGTCGAAGGAGTCCTTGTCGCGATGCTTCGGCTCATCGTCGGAGGCGAACAGCGAGCATCCAGTCAGCGTTCCCAACGCCGCGCAGGACGCCATGCCAGCAAGCCCCGCCGCGAACGTGCGGCGCGACACCGATTTGGGCCTACACGGTCTACCAGGTACTATGTCCATAAATAAGTCCATAACCAATCATTCCGTCAGCCGTCATGAAGCCCGCCCGACGCGCAGGGCGGATGCCTCATTATAGCGCTGTCTTCAGTGGGAGACAGCCGTGCCGCAATGCATGCAGAACGCGTCCCCTTGGTTCATCGGCGAGCCGCAATGCGGGCACGGCACCTGGCCGGGCATGGGAGAAGGCATCGCATTTGCGGCTCTCACCTGGGCAATGGGCGTTCCGCAGGTCGCGCAGAACATATCGGTTTCCGCCACGCGGCCGCCGCATCCCGGGCACGTGTACACGCGCGCGTTGATCTGCTGCTGACGCTCCTGAGCTTCAAGCTGCATGATTTGCGCGTTCACGGCTTCGCGCTGGGCATCCAGCGAGGCGATGCCTTCATAGAGCCCCTCGCGACCGCTGCGGAAATCGACGTTTTCCCTGGTCGCTTCGTACAGACTCGCACCCAGCTGGGCGGCTAGGGCCTGGCGCTGCTTGTTGATGTCGTTCAGCTGGTTCTTCAGCTTCAGCGTTTCGGTAGTGCGCCCGGCAGATGCCACGCCGCGGTTGACGCTTGCAGTCACGTTATCCAAGAATCCCATGATGACCTCGACTTTCGGTTGGCTTGTCGCCGATGTATCTGATGAGTGCATCATACGTCTCGGTTCGCGGGATTCGTTGCACAACCTTTTGCAACCGAGAATCCCGCCGTAAACCGCGCCCAAACGAAAAACGGCCGCCCATCGGACGGCCGTTTCGCAGATGCTTGGCTTACACGCAGAAGCAAGGTGCCACGCCAACGTAATTGCCGGCGTATTGGGCGTAATCGGGAATGCCTTCGGAGGTCACATAGTAGAACTCCGAGCCGCTGCCAGGTCGCGACGAACGCAGCCACCAGCTGGCAGGATAGCCGTCGAAGTTCTTCACGATCGAAGCGCACTGCTCATCGGTATAGAAGGCGTTGATGCCCGTGAACTCGTAGAGCGGGTACTGCGAGCCCTCCACGTTGAAGATGTCGCAGGCCCAGTAAGCTTCCTCGCCGCTGATGCCGATGATTTCCACCAGGGAGAGCAGCCACAGCTTGTCGGACGTGATCGACACGCAGGAACGGTCGGATGCAGACCCTTCGTTGTTGGTGGCCTTCTCCACCTCGACAACGACATTGCGCAGGTCAGAAGGCAGCCGTAGGTACATTTCCGAATTCAGCCACGAGCGCATGTCGCTGTCGGCCCAACCGCCGTAGTTCGTGCCGTAATCGTTCATGGCGAACTGCGACACGGAATCGACGAACTGGAAGGTGATGCCGGCGGTTCCCGCCGCGCCGTGCTTCTGGTCGTGGCGGAATCCCACGATGCACACGGAGGCCTCGGTCCCGTCCTCGAGCGTGACATGTTTCACCTGACTTCCGTCAAGCGTGCCGTCTTTGGCGCACAGGTGGTATTCGGCGGCCAACGCGATGGCATCGGCGTCCGAGGATGCTTCGGAAATCATCGTCGACAGCTCGGAGAGCTCGTCCCAGGAATAGTCGTCGACAGAGTCGCGGACCTCGACGGCCGGCGCCTCTGCCTCTGCGGCAGCCTGCTCCTCGGCGGCAGCGGCTTCGGCTTCTGCTGCGGCTGCTGCCTCCTGCTCCTGCTCTATGGCGCTCAGGGTTGCCTGGGCTTCGTTCAGGTCGTCTTGGAGCTGGGCGTTCTGGCTGCGGGCCGAGCCAAGCATGATGGCCAAGGCCACAGCCGCCACCAGCGCGACGCCCAGCGCTCCGATCAGCCAATGGTTCGCACGAGAGAACCGCTTCGCGGCCTTCGCATCGGGGCTTTCCGAGAAACGGAAGGGGTTGCCACCGCCTCCCAGCAGGTCAGAGCCCGTGGCGTCCAGGCGCACGTTGTGGGCCTGGGACGGAAGCATGGCGACGGCGGATGCGGAATCGATGACCTCGAGTCCGTCGTAGAACTCGCCGTCGGAGGACTCTTCCTCAGGTTCTGGCGCGGGTTCAGGTTCCGTTTCGGGTGCGGGCTTCGGCTCAGGTGCAGGCTCGGGCGCGGGCTTCGGCTCAGGTTCAACTTCAGCTTCGGGCTCAGGCTCGGCTTCGGACTCAGGTTCAGGTCTAGAAGCCGTCACAAGTTCGGGCGTGGAATCAACCGCAGACTCGGGCTCCGCCTCGAGATCGGCTCCAAGCTCGGTATCGGCCCCAGACATAGCCTCCAACTCCGACTCCGGCTCCGGCTCGGCACTGTCCACAGGTTCCGATTCCGGTTCGGGTTCGGGTTCGTCTACGGGCACCGGTTCGGATTCGGACTCTCGTTCATATTCAGGCTCCCGCACCGATTCAACCGCGTGCGCAGGCTCGACCACAGGTTCGGGCTCAGCCGCTGGCTCAGGCTTGACCGTCGCTTCAGGCTCGGCCTCAGGTTCCGACGCAGCCGGCGGCTCCGGATCCAGCTCGACAACGGGACTATTCGCACGAAGCACGTCAACAGGGGCAAAACTGGCATGTTTGCCCATCACGACAACATCGTCATCTTCGTCTTCGACACTCAGCGGGCAATTCGAGCAATCGGCTTCTTCGCACAGTTCTTCTTGACACTCAAAGCGTTTCATAGCGCTCCTAACATATATATGTTTTCGCGTCATATGATAGGGCTTTTGCGGCGTTTGTGGGATGGACGTCTGTCTCCATTCGGCAAACACCCCACATGAGCAACAGACCGAGCGAAGCGCGAGGAGCGTTCGACACCTCCGTCTTTCCGCTCCTCGAACCCAAAACCTCGATTTCTGCCAGGAAAATCAAGTAGTGTACGACTTGGAGTTCGCTCAAGGCCCACCACCGAAAAGCTGTCGGGAAGCGTCCTGCTAAAACACCAGGTCAGAGGCGCATGCACATTTCGAGACCGATACGTTCGCTTCTCAGGTCGTACACTACTTGTTTTTCTTGGCAGAAAAGGGCCGTTTTAAGAAAAGGAGCAAAGGCCTCTATTGCCTTTGCTCCTTTCGCGTTCTGCTCTGTGTGTCCTGCGAGGGTGTGGTTGCGTAAGCCCGCTCGGCACGCGTGCAAATAAAACATGCATCGCGCGAACCTTGCCGGTGCCTAGCGTCGCACCTGCTCACTAGTGCGCTACCGCATATCGTGCTGCGCGAATCCTACAGGTAGCTGGAACCGCGAGCCTGCTCAACCGACTTGATGGTTTCGGCGTTGGCCTTCTCGCAGTCGTTCAGCGGGCTGGCCATGCTGTCGAACTCGGACGGCGAATACACCTCCGTGTACCAGCTCTGGCTGTTGAAGTACGACCGCAGGTCCTCGTTTTGGAATCCGCGTCCATGGCGGGCGTAGATCTCGTTGCGGGCGACGTAGAGTTCCCAGTCGCTTAAGCCCGACAGCTCGGACTGGGTGTAATAGTGGGTACTGCTGTCCGGCAGAACATAGCCAGACGAAGAGCTGGAACTGCTGGATGAGCTGCTGGAACCGTCGGAAGAGCTCGAGGAGCCTCCGTCAGAGGTCACCGTGGCGGTCACTTCATCATCCTTGGAATCAGCGCTGTTCGCATCGGTGCTTGCGTCGGTGCTCTTGGCGGTGTCGGACGAAGAGTCGTCGCTTTTGGCGGTCGATGCGGCCGCCGAACCGACCATGGCCGCTGCGGCCTCCATATCCTCGTCAGTGGCGGTCTTAAACCAGATTTCTTCCCCGTCGGAAGACAGGATCAGCTTCTTGCCGTCCAGCTCAAGATCAACCGCTTTGCCGTCCACTTCTACCGAGCCCTTGCCGTCTTCGTCAACCTCCCAGGTGCCTTTCTGCTCGGTGCCGGCGAACATCGCCTTGCATGTGCCGTCGTCTTCAAGCGTGATGACGTACGTACCGGCCTCCGGAATCTCGTCCGATCCGTCGGAGTTGACCAGCTTGGTGGCGTTCCAGTTCCCCACCAGCGCCTCGGCGGGCTTAACCTCATCGGCCTTCTGGGTCACCTTGGTCTCCTGCTTGTCGGCGTCCTTATCCGCATCGTCGGCGCCGAGCACTCCGCCGAACACCAGGGCCGCCAGGATTCCCACCAGCGCAAGTGCCACCACGACGACCGCCGCGATCAATCCCTTCGACGTCTTTTTGGGAGGCACGGGCTGCGGGGCCTCGACGTAATGGGCACTTCCCGAACCCGCCGCGCCCGCGCCGTCGACAGGCTGCATGACCTCGGTCGTGTCAGGCCGCCATGCCGCATTGTCCATAATCTGGGTTTGGGCCGCATTCGCAGCCGGACCCACCGGCTGCACGGGTTTGCCGCAAGACGTGCAGAAGCCTGCGCCGTCCTTCAATTCAGCTCCGCAGTTCAAACAATACATATCCGCTCCTCTGTCCTTAATGCCCGGCACGGCGCCCCTTGGCGTTCACGCCGGCATGCATTCCTTAATTATGCGTCCTATGGTCCTGATAATTGCTGAGATACCCCGCAAATTCAGGAGACGTATCGGAATTGCCCGTCCGCCACGCCTTGTGGTCTATGATGGCGCTTTCAAATCCGTAGTACGCGTCGATGTAGGCGATCAGTCCGTCCAGGGCCTCGAGCTGGGCCTCGGGATAATCGCCGCTACCGCCCACATGCACCATCTCGATGCCGATGGAATAGGAGTTCATGCCGTAATCCGCGGCCCAGTCGCCGATAGGCACCGTGCCCATCTTGTCGTCGCGGGATTCGTCCTGAACGCCGTACAGCTCATTGTGCCCCGTGTCGCCGAAGCCGGCGTGGTGCGTGATCTTGTCCAGAGGCACGCACTGCACGATGGTTCCGTCTTTGTTGATGATGAAATGGGCCGCCACGCCCGCGCCGTTTCCATCCCAATAGGCGACGACGCCCGCGGCAGAGCCCTCGCCTTCCGTATCGTGCAGCACGATGTACTTCTGGTATTCCGCACCCTTTTCGCCATGGACGAAACTGTCGCGGTAATCCTCGGTAATGTCCAGCTGCGCCCGCAGGTCGTCGGCAGAAGACACCGCAACCGGCTCGTATGCGGAAAGGACCGATGCAAAGGCCAGCCCCCGCGCCGCCAGCTGACGGTCGGCGGCCTCCAGGACCTGCTGCAGGTAACGGCGGTTTTCCCCGCTACGGTTCGCCAGCATGTTCTCGGCCAGCGACGGCCCCTTTTGCGTTTCGGGGTGGCGAACCTCCTCGTCGGAAACCTCGAGCCGGTCGCCTTCGTCGGCTGCGTCCGAAGCGTCGACGGATGCGCCGCAGGCCGCAAGCGACATCGTCAACGTGAAAGCCGCCGCCAGCATGGCCAGTGTGGTGAGCATCTCCATCAACGTATCCTTCCTTTCGAATACGTAGATGGTAGACCCTGCAGCGGGCAGAACGTTGCGCAACTTCCCCAACATTGTTCGAACACGACCTCCGAAACGCAGCAATTCTCGTGCCTCACGCCAGCATTGGGGCCATGGGCGGCGATGCCGACCGACGCGACGCCTGAAACCCCTCCGACGTACGGACACACGATACTACATTCCGTCAGGCAATCCGACGTGTGAACGCGGCGTTAAGCAGCGGGCTCCTCGGCTGCGGCAGAAGCGTCCGTCGAGGTTGCGGGGGCTGCAGGGGTTGCGCCGGTTTCGGAAGTTGCAGCGGTTGCGGAGGTTTCGGAGTCAGTTGCCTGGCCAGACGAAGGCTCCTCCGTGGCGGCGGCTGTCGCCTGCCCGGCCTCGGCATTCGAATCGGCAACGGTGCCATCTGTCGAATCAACCGCGGAAGATCCATGTTCCGCCTGATCGGTTGCGCCCACCTGCGCGTCGGACGAATCGTCAGCGGCCGCAGCGGATGCCTGCGTCGCCGCTTCGGCCGTGCCGCCGGAAACCGTCGTCCCATTCGCAACGCCTGCGCCCGTTGCAGCCGAAGCCGAAGCATCGGCCTGGGCGTCTTGCGCCTCTAACACCGTTTCGTCGGCATGTCCGATGTTTTCGCTTGCCGCCAAGGTACCCATGAACACGGCGGACGTTCCCGCGGAAATAAGCGCTGCAGCAACAGCCGCCGCAGCGACACCCGCCATCGCTCGCTTCGGCATGCCGAACTTTCGGGCCGAATCCGCCTTGGGGGCGCGTCGGGACGCTTCGTGGTGCGCCGTCCGGGAAGGCATCTGACCAGCAAGTTTAGACGTTGCGGCAGAAACCGCCGGCATGGCGACCGTGCTGGCCGAGGATGCGTTCGGCGCGCTTGCGCCCGTCGAAACCCGAGAAGCCGGCATGGCAATCGTCGCAGCTGATACAGGAACCATCACGGCCGTCGTGGCGCCGCCCCATGCCGCGCGCCGCTCCGTCCGCGGCGCCTCGTCGACAGAACCATCGGCAAAGGGCAGCGTGTGGGCGATCTTCTCTTTCGAAGACTCGAGAATCTTACTGTAGATGTGCGTCGACAGCGCCGAAATCACCGAACCCAGGCCCACGCCGACGGCCGTTCCCGCAACGCCCATCTCGGTGCCGGCCAGCATGGAAGTGACGGCGCCCAGCGCGCCGCCGATTATTCCGAACACAGACAGGCCGTCGAACAGACCGCCCTTCTTCTTCGTTTCAGACATACGAGTCTCCTGTCTATATACAAATGCGCGGCCCCAAAAGACCGCGCAATTCGATATGTCGTGCCTTTGAGACTACTCGGAGCCTGTGGAGGCTTCTTGAAATACGGAGCAATACCACCGAGCCGTCAAAAACGCGTCACAGGCGCTTCACATTCGATATATCGGCTTTGCCACAGGCGAACATCAGCGGGACGCGCCGTAGGAAGCAACCGTGAGCAATGGTTCAACATAGCCTCTGGCCTGGGGCAACGTGCGAAGATGGTTCTGCAGGCGGCGGGCGCAGGGTTTGAACGTGGCATACGTCAGACCGCCCGAAACCACGCCGCTGAGCAGCGGGACCACCTTGGCGGCGGAATCCCCCAAACCTCGGCGGCTCAGTTCCATTCCGATTTGACGAAGGATGCCCTCCACAACGGATTCAAGGGCGTTGCGAGTGGCGACGTTGGCCTGAAGCGCCTGTTGAAGCCCCTTTTCGACCACGACCGCCGCACTTTCGGCGACGACCTTGTTCGCATTGGCGACCCCGGTGGCCACACCCAGGAGCAGCACCAGCCTGCCCAGCGTCTCGTCGTCGACGGGGCCGTCCGAAGGCCCGTTGAAGAACGACCTCCATCCGTAGAGGTACGCCAGCTTCTGCTCGATTCGCAGGACGTGCGCGTAGTACTGGGTGATGTCTGCGGGAACGGTGCCCAGCATAGCCAGTCCGCCGGGGACGCCCGCGACGAACGACATTGCCGAAGCCCTGTTCACTTCGCGGTTGATGGCCTTGCGGGCTATGGCGTCGATTATGCGCGGGTCGGCGCCGGCAACCGACGGTGTGGAAGCCACCATGCGCCGCACGACGTCGGGCGCGTAGTACTTTCCCAACTCGGTCTTGAGGAACTCGTCGCGGTCGATGGCGACCCCAGGAGCTTTCATCAACGTACGAAGAAACGTTTCCGCCAAATGAATAGGATCCTTCGCCACAAGGGAGCGAGCCAAACCCATGGGACCTCCGTCCATCAAGTGCTGACATGCCGGTTGTTCATGCAGGAAAACTGTACAGCAACCAACCGATGCAGCGTTGCGACTGAAACCCTCCGTCATGCAATCGGTGCCGTTTCGTAATCAAAGTATCCGTCACGTTGGCTGCACCTCAACCCAGATTCCACGACGGAAGACGCGCGGTCGATCGTCCCATATCCCGATATGGAGCCACAATCGAGCCGTTCACCGCCACCGACCGAGACGAAACGAGGCATGCCCCAGGTATTCCAAAGTGCGGTATGGCGCCGAACATCGTTACTGAACTGCATGTTTCAAAAGGATTTTGCCGGGTGCCATAATCCAAACAATATTTGATACTGTTGCAAAGCTTCACTATCTGTACAATTTCATGGACACTTCAACAAATTCCGCTTGTTACTATGTGCCTGATTCGGTTTTTGGATGCGGGAAGGAGGATGCGCGAATGATCATCGACCACGAGGAAAGCGCTGGCCCCCAGCAGTGCCCCATAGAAGTTCTAAATGATTCGAGCAACTCGCTCATTCCCCACGTTCTTGTCAGTCACCCCAAATCCGATGAGCCGGATTCGACGGCGAACCGGACGAATCCTACGCTTTACCCGCCTCCCAACAATCGGGACGATGAAGGGTACCTCGCCCTGAAAGAAGGGGCCCTCTATTACGTGGAAGGCATGCGCCTGCTGTCCTCCGAAAAGACGTCGGAAAGCATCGCGTGCTTCCAGGCCGCCGAGATCATGTACCTGCATGCGGCATCCCGGTCGAACATTCAGTCGTTCGCGAATCTCGGCTACCTCTATCATTACGACCGCTGCGCCGGAGCATACTTCAACTCGGTCGATCCGTCCAAAGCGGAATCCCCTTCGGAAGCGCTCATTTCCGCCGTTTTGGAACTGGGTGCCGACGAACGGGCATACTACTGTTTCCTTCATGCGGCACGTCGTGGCCATGCGGAGTCCTGCTATATGCTCGGAGACCTTGCGAGCAGCGGCAAAGGATGCCAGAAAGACGAGAAGACGGCATTCGAATACTATATGCGCGCACATGATCTGAGTCTGAAATACGACTCTGTCATCTGGGGAAACGCAGCCGTGCGAATCGCCATGTGCTACGAACGCGGCATAGGCTGCCAGAAAGACCTGAACGAGGCGCACGCATGGTACGCGCGCGCTATCAAGGGATTGGATTCATCCACTCACACGAACGGCAGGGGCAAATCCAAGATGCTCGACGCTGCCAAGAACGGCATGAAGCGTGTGGAGCAGCGCCTTTCGTAAGCACCGACACGTCCGTCAACGGCGATTGATGGACGAATTGTGTTGGATGTTAGCCTAAGTAAATTTTTCCAAATCAATCCTTGACGCAGTTCCGCCACTCCTGTATAAAGTTACCAGCGGTTAACAACCGCGCCGAACATACCCACCCGTGAGACGGGCATTGACCGGAGCGTTCCATCCCCCTTGACGCATAAGGCAATGGCCCGTCCTTTTTATGCCCTTATGCAGGGCTTTCCCCAATGACGAAAGAAAGAGAAGGAAACGGAAGGCTCTAGGCCGAAACGTGTTGATGGTTTTGAGGGCCAGCGCAGTCCAAACCAAAACGGAGCCCTTGGCCTCGCTCCAAAAAGGCCATCGCCCGCAGCAGTGGACGATGGCCTTATTCGTTTGATGCAGTTGCCGTTTGGATGCGCCCTATTCGTAGGAGCCGATGATTCCCTTGAGGTAGTCGACATAGCCGTCCACCAGGCGCTTCGGCTGAACGATGCGGATCGAGTCGCCATACTGGGCCACCCAACCGTAGAACACGGGGCTTTCCATCACGACGGCGTGGACCTTGGCATGCTCGTCGTCGTAGGGCGTGACCTGCACATCCTTCCCGAAGCGATCGATGACGCCGCTCATGGCGTCTTCCTTCACCAGAAGATCGACCGAGATCGCTTCGCCCCGGTACATGCCGAACGCACGCGATTCGTATTCTGTCACGTCGAAGGTGGCGATGTCGGCGTTGCGGGTGGCGCGCTCCTCGGAAATCCTCACCTCGACCATGCGGTCTACCCGGTAGTTGGTGAAGTTCGTGTGCTTGTCGTTGTAAACGACCAGATAATAATATCCGTCCGAATAGATGAGCTGCACCGGCGTCTCCATATAGACCATGCCGTCGTGCTGCAGCTTCTTGTTCTTCTCAAGGTCGTACTTGTAGTACTGGAACTCCACCTTGCGCTTCAGGCGAAGCGCCTCCTGGATGATGTCGACGTTGTGGTACACGCTCTCGTTCTGCATCTTGATACGGCCCTCGACGTGCATGCGCTTGCTCAGGCTTTTCGCCTCGCGCTTCGACGCCAAGGTCTTGATGGAACGGACCAGATCCTCCGACTTGCCCTTGGTCAAGAAACGGGAGCTCTGGACGGCATCCGTCATAAGCAGGAGCTCGGGCAGGCTGAACCGGCGATTCACCAAGGCATATTCCACAGGAGCCCGTTGGAAGACGCGGATATCCATGCCGAACTGGCGCAAAGCCTCGATATCGCGATAGACGGCCTTGCGTTCCGCCGAAATACCCATTTCGGAGAGACGCCCGATGATCTGAGGCATGGTCAACCCGACGGCCTCGTCTGTCTCCTCGTTGAATATGCGCATGAGGTACAGAATTTTCATGCGTTTGCCGATTTCGGTCATCTCAACCTCCTGCAGAATGGAGCTAAGCTGAAACAGACATATCTTAACACGTATTCTGCCCCTGGTGAGGGATTACCAAGTCGTTAGTTTTGTTATTCGAATACTTTTACGAAATCCGCGAGATAGGGACCGGTGATGCCTAAGCCCTCCACGTCCTCGATAGAGTCCACCCCGAAGCTGCGAATGAAATGCCGCACCTCGGTACGCTGGTCGTCGGAACTGCCCAGCATTCCCATGTCGAACAGCTCCCCTACTGCGACCAAAGCACCCATCTTGAAGAAATCATTGCCGTTGGCGCTTGTCATACTCATGGAACCTCCTTGATCGAATTGCCGTTGACGGGGCCTATTATGACGTGCGCCGCTGCATCGCATGTACACGAATACGGACATCTGTTTGTTTTTTTTGCTTCCGCTTACGTCCTTCTTGTCCCACCGCCCAGCTTGGGCCCATGCGCCCCGTGCTCAAACAGTCCTGCTTTGGAGAAATGCCCGCTGGACATTTCTCGTCGTGCGGAACTGCGCGCGGGGAGCATGGGCCCAAGCTGGGCTGCTAAGGTCTGGAAAGCAGCCACATCCCAAGAAGGAACGTCCTCCGCGTACGCGGACACCTCTCTACATATAAAATAAGCGCCGCCCGGAGAGGACGGCGCTTCGGATGCGAATGCGGATTAGTTGGTGCTCTCCTGACGGACGAGCTTGGAGGAGCCTCCGTAGATCTTGCGAAGCAGCGGCTTCTCGATCTTGCCTGTAGCGTTGCGCGGCACCTCGGCGAAGATGTAGCGGCGCGGGCGCTTGTAACGCGGAAGACCCATGCAGAACTCCCGCATCTCCTCTTCTGTCTTCTCCTGGCCGGGCTTGAACTCGATGATGGCCGCAGCGATTTCGCCCAGGCGCTGGTCGGGAACGCCGATGACCGCCACGTCCTTGATGGCGTCGTTGGAGCGCAGGTAGTCTTCGATCTGGACCGGGTAGATGTTCTCGCCGCCCATGATGATGACGTCCTTCTTGCGGTCGACCAGGTAAATGAACCCGTCGGCGTCCACTTCCGCCATGTCGCCGGTGTACAGCCAGCCGTCGCGCAGCGTCTCTGCCGTGGCTTCGGGGTTGTTGTAGTAGCACTCCATCACGCCGCCGTCGCCCTTCAGGCACAGCTCGCCAACCTCGTGGCTGCCAGGCTCGACCACTGTGCCGTCTTCCTTGCGGACCTCGGCCTCCCAGCCGTAGCCGGCGATGCCGATGGCGCCCACCTTGTGGATGTTCTCGACCCCCAGATGCACGCTGCCGGGCCCGATGCCTTCAGACAGGCCGTAGTTGGTGTCGTACTCGTGATGCGGGAAGACGCTCTTCCAGCGTTTGATCAGGCTAGGCGGCACCGGCTGGGCGCCGATGTGCATGAGGCGCCACTGACTCAGGCGGTAATCGTCCAAGTTCACCTTGCCGGCGTCAATGGCGTCCAGGATGTCCTGGGCCCACGGCACCAGCAGCCATACGATGGTGCAATGCTCCTCGGACACCGTGCGCAGGATCCACTCGGGGTTCACGCCGCGCAGGATAACCGCACGGGAGCCCACCGTCAGGCCGCCCATCCAGTGCATTTTGGCGCCCACGTGGTACAGCGGCGGGATGCACAGAAAGCAGTCGTCGTGGGTCTGGCCGTGGTGTTTCTGCTCGGTGATGGCGGCGCGCATCAGGCTCTTGTGCTTGTGCAGGATGGCCTTGGGGAAGCCGGTCGTGCCGCTGGAGAAATAGATGGCGCCTAGATCGTCGTCGTCGATGGCCACGCCAGGTTCGTCGCTGGAGAAGTGAACGGCGCGGGCCAGCAGGTCTTCGCAGAACTCGGGGCAGCCGTCGCCCACGAAGTAGGTCTTCGTAACCGTGGCCAGAGAGTCGTGCACCTTCTCCATGCGGCTGATGAACTCAGGCCCGAAAATGAGCGCATCGGATTCGGACAGGTCCAGGCAGTATTTGATTTCTTCGGCGTCGTAGCGGTAGTTCAGGGGCACCGCGATGGCGCCGGTCTTCAGCACGCCGATGTAGATGGGCAGCCACTCCAGGCAATTCATCATGAGGATGGCAACCTTGGTGCCTTTGCCGAAGCCTTCGTCCAACAGCAGATGCGCCGTGCGGTTGGCCATGGAGTTGAACGTGCGCCACGTGAGCTCGCGGCGGTAGAGGTTGGACGGATTGGCTTCGACCAACTCGGCTTCGCGCCAAGAGCTGCCGCGGCTTGCACGAACCTCCGGATTGACTTCGACCAATGCGATATCGTCACCGTATTTGGCGGCGTTCATGATCGAGAAATCGGTAATGGGCATTGGATGCACCCCTTTACAGTCATGTTCAGCATATCTGCGCCGCTATACGCAACGGCATAAAGTTCGCAAATTCGAAGTATACCGCTCTAAAGCCATGAAGTACGGCACATCGAGAACTCCGACCGAAATAACGTGTTGCCGTAAGGCATTCCGAAGGTTGGCAGGGGCGTGCCCGCCGCCAGCTCCCTGCAGCCTTCATGCAACGAGAAACGCATTTCGTGTGCACTTAAGGCGATAATCTGCAAATAATGAAACAGGAAACCTTCCGGAAGGCAAGTTCTTACGATAGTTAATCCACAGATAGGCTCTATATGTGGTGTAAAACATGGTTCAATCAGGCGAAAATCGCATTCAGACGTCGTCGGTTTACAGATTATCCGCCTAAGTGCACAGAAAAACGATTTCTCGTTGCATGAGCGGAAACTCGTTGACCGCCCTACCCTGTCAGAACACGCGCCGTGCCACTCGCGGCGTAAGGGGCTATACGTAAAAACACGCCAATGACCAGCATCTATGTTCTTCACATTGCCGTTTGGTGGGATTTCGCAATGGGCCTTTGTACGTCAATACACTGTCTTATAATACAGTCATGGTATCCATAGCGGCGAACCGAAAGCCGCCAACCGATTGGAGACACTTCCATGTACACGATCAAGAATTTCCTCCAGAACGACGACGTGACCGTCCTTTCCCAAATGGGAGCGTTCAGCGTCATCGAGTGGAAGCGCGACCTTTCCCTCACTCCCGAAACCGTCCAGAACGCCTGGTTCTGTTCCGAGATGAACGTTCGCCGTCGTCAGGTGGTCGTTGACCTGAAGCAGGCCCCTGTCACCATCCAGGCCGGAGCCATGCAGTGGATGGTCGGAGACGTGTACAACGACACGGGAGTCAAGGGCGCAGGCGATTTCCTCGGCAAGGCCCTGCGCGGCGCTGTGACCAACGAGTCGGCCATCAAGCCTGAGTACAAGGGCACGGGCACCCTGGTCCTGGAGCCCACCTACAAGTACATCATCCTTCTGGACGTCGCCCAGTGGGGTAACAACATCGTGCTGGACGACGGCCTGTTCTTGGCATGCTATTCCAGCCTGAAGCATACCGCGGTCATGCGCTCCAACATCTCTTCGGCAGCCGCCGGCGGCGAAGGCCTGTTCAACCTGGCCATCCAGGGCTTCGGCGCGCTGTGCCTCGAGTCGCCCTGCCCGCAGGAAGAGCTCATCGAAATCGAACTGAACGACGACGTTCTGAAGATCGACGGCAATATGGCGCTGGCCTGGAGCGGATCGTTGCAGTTCACCGTCGAGCGCTCCAGCAAGAGCCTTATCGGCTCCGCAGCATCCGGCGAAGGCCTGGTCAACGTCTATCGCGGTACCGGCAAGGTCCTGATGGCGCCCACCTCTCGCTAATCGCCGGGTCGTTCGCAACCGCAACATTCAAAGCCGGGTCCGCCGACATGGCGGCCCGGCTTTTTGCTGCGTAGATTTCGCCACCCGATCGCATGACATGGTATAGAATAGAGCACGCTCCACACTACGACGAACCGAGGAGGCACCATGGCAAAGCCCGGAAGACCTCGCAAAGATGCGAACGCCGGCGACGCCCGCCAACGCATCATAGACGCAACTGTCGCAATTATCTCCCAGAAGGGCGCGGACGCCGTCACGGTGCGCAGCGTCTGCGAGAAATCAGGACTGTCGAACGGCACCTTCTACCACCACTTCGCCAACAAAGACGAGCTCATGATGGAGTTCGTGCACGATTCGCTGTTCGGCGAAGCCCAGCTCAACCACCCCTTGGACCAGATTGCCGAGCGCATCTGCGACCTGTACCTGCACCTTCTGCACGGCTACATGGGCATGGGCAAGGACTTCATGAAGAGCTTCTACTCCACGAACAACACCGCCCTGTCGGCGTATATGGGAACCCATGACGGAGCCTTCGCGCCTGGAACCATCATGGAGAAAAGCGAGGTGGAAATGCGGGCCGCGCAGGACGCGGGGCTGGTCGACCCCGCAGCGGACGCGCACACCATCTGCTGCGACATCTGCACCATTGTCAAAGGCTGCGTGTTCGAATGGTGCCTGGAAGACGGTCGGATGGATGTGGAAGCCGCCCTCCATCGTCTGGTCGGCAATTACCTCAGACCTTACCTGCGCGGTTGATGCCACGTTCACAACCATAGAACAAGCCGTACGGGGTGCCTTCGGGTGCCCCTTTTTCATACGCGGCAACCGATCTTCGCGTAATTCCGAAAAACTTAAAAATAAAACGCGCTCTAATATTGTCTTTCGTCGCGGCGCATGCTATAGTGTCCCCACCAAATAGAGCACGCTCTATATTTTTCAACAAGAAGGAGGGCGCAACCATGAAGAAGGCAGAAACCGGCATGTCCCGCAGGAACTTCCTGCTGGGTCTGGGTGCGGCAGGCGGAGCTCTGGCGATGGGCGCAGCAGGCTGTGTGCCGAAGGCATCGGGCGGTACGGAGGCATCCCAAGGCCAAGGCGGCGAAACCACCGTGGCCACGGGCACGGGCGTCGGCCGCGGCGGTGAAATCGCCGTCAAGGTGGCGCTCGACGGAACCGTCATCACCTCGGTTTCGGTGGTGAAGCACAACGAGAACCTGCTCATCTCCGATGAGGCGCTTTCGCGCATCCCCGCAGAAATCGTCCGCACGCAGACCACTGACGTGGATGCCGTCTCGGGCGCCACGCTCACGAGCTTCGGCCTGAAAAGCGCCGTGGAAAACGCCCTGGCCAACGCCGGGCTTTCCCGAAACGACCTGACGCAGGTGGCCGAACCCGCCATCCCCCGCGAAGAGCCCATCGCGGCCGACGTTGCCATCGTGGGCGGCGGCCTTGCAGGCATCACGGCGGCCGTGCGCTTGGTTGAGCAGGGCAAGACCGTGGCGTTGTTCGAAGAGAGCGGGCATCTGGGCGGATGCGCCATTGCGGCATACGGCTGGCTCCTGAACGTGGATACCATCATGGAGGCCGAAGAGGGCACCCAAGACTCCCCCGACCAATATGTGGCGCACCTGGAGGACGTGGCCGCGCTGTATGGCGAAAAGCTCGAATACCCCGAGATCGCACGCGCCTATGCCGAGAACAACGGCCCCATGGTGGACTGGCTCGACACCGAGCTGAACGTCGACTTCGGAGCCCGCACCGGCGGCCCGGGCATCTACGACCCCGAGGAAGTGAACCGCATCTACCACTTCAACAACTACGCCCGCAGCGCCGTGCGCACCCTGATCGACAAGCTTCACGAGGGCGTCGCCCAAGGTCAGGCCTCGGTTTCGCTCGAAGCCCGCGTCACGAAGCTCCTGTCTGACGAAAGCGGCGTGCACGGCGTTGAGGTCACCTACGCCGACGGCACCGTCTCCGAATACGAGTTCGCTTCCGTCATCCTATGCACCGGCGGGTTCTGCCACAGCCAGCAGCTCCAGCAGGACTTCGGCATTTACGAGAACGTGGGCACCTGCAACCCCTCCACCGCGGAAGGCCACGGCATCGACATCGCGCTCGAAGCCGGCTGCCAAATGGTGCTTGCCGACCGCAGCGCCAGCTACGGCGGCGGCGTGAACCCGCTGGGCGGCGAGCTTCGCTACCTGGCCAACCTTTCCGCCGGCGGCCAGATTTGGGTGGATGCCCGCGGAAAGCGCCTGATCAAGGAGGATGGCACCCGCTTCTCGCAGAAGGCTTGGGACGACGCCGAGCACAACGAGATGTTCGTCGTGTTCAGCGAGGGCACGCTTCCCGCGCGCCCCATCGTGAACTACTTCAGCTACCTGGAAGGCGAGCTTTCGCCGTGGCAGAGCAAGGCCATGCTCGACGAGCTGGTCGAAGGAGGACAGTGGGCCTTCACCGGCGAGACCCCTGAAGAGCTGGCCGGCGCCGCAGGCATCGACCCTGCCGCATTCGCCCAGACCATCGCGGATTTCAACGGGTACTGCAACGCAGGCTCGGACCCCGAGTTCGGCGTCGAGGACCTGCGCAAGCTGGAAGGCAAGCTGTACGCCATCAAGACCATCCCCTATCTGCTCATGGCCCGCGGCGGTCTTCGGGTGAGCCCCAAGGCCGAAGCCCTGGACGAGTCGGGCAACCCCATCGTCGGGCTGTTTGTGGCCGGCGAGCAGATCGGCTTGCACCAATACGGCGGCATGATTTCCAACGGCGCCGGCCTGGGCGGAGCCACCACCTGGGGATACATCGCAGCTAACACGGTAGCGTCCCTGTAACGAGCGTCCGTCCCGCAACGGGGCGGACCTCTTCCCCTCAGGCGTCCGACGCGTCCGAACAACACGCCATGCGGACGCTTCAGGGGAAGAGAACCCGACACGAAAGGATACGCGATCACCATGAACATCACCTATTGGTCCGATTTCGCTTGCCCGTACTGCTACATCGGCGAGACGCGCCTGAAGAAGGCCATCGATTCGATCGGCATGACAGGGCAGATCGACGTGGAAATGAAGGCGTTCGAACTCAATCCGGACGCGTCCTACGAAGTGACCGGCCCCACACTCGACAGGTTCGCCGCGAAATACGGTCTGACGAAGGACCAGGCCGCCGAACGCATCGAAGGCATCAGCCAGATGGGGCGCGAAGAGGGCCTCGATTTCAACTACGCCACCACGCTGAACACGAACATGTTGGACGCGCACCGGCTGACGAAGCTGGCCCATTCCCTGGGAAACACCCGCTTCGAGGAGCTGTGCTACCGCGCGTACTTTACGGATAACCTGGTCATGGCCGACCACGACGTGCTTCGCGGCCTGGCTGCCGAAGCGGGTCTTCCCGCCCAGGACGTGGAGCGGGTCCTTTCTTCCGACGAATTCGCCGACGCCGTACGCGCCGACGAGCACACCGCATACGCCATGGGCGTGCACGCGGTTCCCTTCTTCGTTATCGACGGGACCTACGCGGTTTCGGGATGCTATCCCACCGACGATTTGGCGGACGTCATCAAGCAGGCGCTCGCGAAATCGCAGGAACAAGAGACGGCCCAGGGCGCTGCCTGCGGACCGGACGGGTGCGCTCTCTAATGACCGTTGAAGTGCATCCCCTGATCGCGCGGGACGTGTTCGCCACGTACGGGTACTTCGTCATAGATTCGGACACCGGCTGCGGCGTGCTGGTCGACCCTGGCGCCCAGCCGCAGCGCTTTCTGAAAACGGTGCAGACCCACGGGTGGAACATCCGAGCCATCCTCCTTACCCACGGGCACTTCGACCACACCGGTGCTGTCAACGCGCTGCGGACATCCTGGGAAATCCCCGTGTACGCGCACGCCTCGTCGGATGCCTATCTGCTCGATGCCGTCCTCAACCTTTCGGCGGGGTACGGCCGCGATGTGGTTGTCGAAGGCGCGCTCCGTTTCGACGACAGAGACGTCATAGAGGTCGCCCCCGGTTCGCAAGCCATGCTCCACGTACTGCATACGCCTGGGCATACGGACGATTCCTGCGTGCTGTATTGCCCGCAGGCGGGCATTGCCCTGGTCGGCGACACCGTCTACGAAGGAGGACCCGGGCTGACGGTGTTTCCCACCGGTAACGCGCAGATTTTGGAGAAGTCCCTGCGCTCCAAGGTGCTGACACTGCCGGACGACACGCAGCTGCTTTCCGGTCATTCGCAACCTATGACAGTCGCGGACCTTCGCGCATGCCTGGATCGAAGCCCCAGGTAAAACAGCAACGCAGGGCAAGTCCGGCTAGGACCGTGCCCTGCGTTGCATTTCAGCTTTATGCCTTTTCGAGCAGATGCTTTACTTCTCTCCAGGAACCTTCACTTCCAGGTTGGCGCATCCAGGTTCGCGCACCTCGACGCCTGAAGACGTGACGCGCGAGTTCGGCGGAACCGACTGGGTGACGAAGGTGCTGCCCGCAATGACGCTGCCGGCGCCCACCACGGTGTTGCCGCCCAGCACGCTGGCGTTGGAGTAGATGGTCACGTTGTCCTCGATGGTGGGATGGCGCTTCTTGCCCGCCAGCTTCTGACCCGCCCGCAGCGAGATGGCGCCCAGCGTGACGCCTTGGTAGATTTTCACATGCTCGCCGATCTTCGTGGTCTCGCCGATGACGACGCCGGTCGCATGGTCGATAAAGAAGAACCTGCCGATATCCGCACCGGCGTTGATGTCCACACCCGTGTGGCTGTGGGCGTATTCCGACATGATGCGCGGGATCAGCGGCACGTTCAGCTCGTAGAACACGTGGGCGATGCGGTACACGGAAATGGCGAAGAACCCCGGGTAGGAGTAGATGATTTCCTCCCTGCTCTGGGCTGCGGGATCGCCGTCGTAGGCGGCCTGCACGTCGTCGAACAGCATGCGCTGGATTTCAGGAAGCCGATAGAAGAAATCAGAGCAGATCTGGCTGGCCTGGGCGTCCGCCTCGTGGTACGAAAGGTTGTCGCCCCCGCGGAACAGCAGCGCCTCGCGGACTTCGCGATGCAGCTCGTATTCGATGTGGGTCAGCGTCTCGCCGATGAAGTACTGGGGGCCCGATGCGCAAGGCCGTTCGTCCCCGAAGTAGCGGGGGAACAGCACGCGGCGTAGATCCTTGATGATGCCGACGATTGCCGACCGGCTAGGAAAATGGCGATTGGGGCTGTCGAATTGGATCAGGTCGGAATCATAGTTTTTGACAAGCTCTGTGACGATGTCGTCTAGTTTCTCATTAAACATGTTTCACCCATTTCAACGAGCCGCGACCATCCCATCGTCACGGCGCCTGCAGTTGTGCAGTGTACAGCATCAGGCTTCAATTTGGATGGATAATGCCTACTTTTTTGGTGGGTTTTTATACAAGAAGGGCGGGCGGTCGGGCCGCGGACCGGTGACGGCGCGGTCGGGCCCGCAAACCGACGGCGTGCGGAGCTTAGACTTTGGCTTGGTCCGCAGCGTCCAGGTGGGCCCGCCGGAGGTTTACAAGATACAGGGCTGCCATCGCTGCGAACGACACGCCCATGATGACGGCGTTGGCCAGCACGAAGTTCGACCATCCCGCCGTGGCGACAACCGTCCCCAACGACGTGAGAACCGAGTACAGGAAATTCGCCAACGACGAGGCCGAACCCACCAGCTCGGGCGGCTGGCGGAGCAGGATGACGAACGCCAGCGGGCGGGCAATGCCTTCCGACAGAGCGAAGGGCACCAACGCCGCGAAGAACACCCACGGCCCGTTCTGCCCCCAAAGGGCCATGATCACGAAGGCCATGCCCATGAGCACCACGCACACCACCAGGATGCTTCTGGATTTCAGATACCTGGATAGGACCAGGTACGCGTACGGGGCCACGATGCTTACAGCGGACACCGCCGCGTACACCAGGCTGTATTCGAGATACGACACCGTGAAGAAGTCCAGTAGCACATAGGATGCCGTGGCGATGAACGCGTAGTACGGCACGCCTGCGACGGACATGAACAGCGCCAGGTTCCGGAACGTCTTCTGGCCCATCAGCGTCTTGAAGCCGCCGAGCATCTCGTGGAGCACCGCCGAGCCCGAAACAGATGACCTGGATTGCTCGGGCAGTGTCTCGTCGATGAGCATCGCGAGGCCCACGCTGATAACGCTCAGCACCGCCAAGAGCACGAAGATACTGCGCCATCCCCAATGCGCCATCAAGAACGTTCCGAGGAAAGGTGCCACGGTCGGCCCGATGATGATGGTGGACTGCAGCAGCGTCATGGCAACCTTCGTGCCTTCGATATCGTACGCGTCGCCCACCATGGCCGTCACCAACGTGACCACGCCGCCGTAGCCGATGGCCTGCCCCACCCGAAACGCCGTGAGCACCGCCACGCTGGGCGAAGCGGCGCAGCCGGCCGAGCAGATGGCGAACAGCACGCAGCACCCGATAAGGACCTTCCGGCGCCCCAGCCGGTCGCTGATCGGCCCGAAGACGATAATGCCGAACGCCATCGTGAAGAAGAACGCGAACATGGTCATGTTCAAAAGCGCCGCCGACACCGAGAACTCCCTCATCATGCTGGAAAGCGCAGGGGCGTACATGTCTTCAGCCAAGATAAGGAATATATGGATGAGCAGCAGACATGCCAAGAATGTCCGCGGTCCGAGACGTTTCTGTTCGACAATAAGATGCATGGGGGCATGATACCCCACCTGCCATCCCGCCAGCGACCTGCGCACCCGTTCTCCTTAAACCCAGGCCATACTCCAAAAGATATTGACAGGTGCAGAAATAATCGCGTTCAGGCTTTTCTCTCCCATAATCCCTACCGTAGTGGTAGACTTATGCATGCATTACCACACTCGTCCTTTTGGGGTCATCATGATTTACAAGAACGCACTGGAAGCCATCGGGCACACACCCCTTATCGAGCTCCAACGCATATCCGAACCGAACGCCGCGCGAATCCTGGTCAAATACGAAGGTGTCAACATCGGCGGATCGGTCAAGACCCGCACCGCCTACCAGATGATCCTGGAGGCCCAGAAACGCGGCGAAATCACGTCCGACAGCATCGTCGTCGAACCCACCAGCGGCAATCAGGGCATCGGATTGGCCCTGGTGTGCGCCGTGCTCGGACTTCAGGCCCGCATCATCATGCCGGACTCAGTGTCCGAAGAGCGCCGCAAGCTGGTGCGCCACTACGGCGCCGAGGTGATTGTCGTGCACGACGAGGGCGACATCGGGAAAGCCATCCAGGAATGCATCGACATCGCGCTTCGCATGAAGGCCGAAGATCCTCGGGTCTACGTCCCGCAGCAGTTCGAGAACGAGGACAACCTGCTCACCCACCGCTGCCACACCGCCCTCGAAATCGCCGAGGACGCCGAAGAGGCCATCGACGGATTCTGCTCGGGCATCGGAACGGGCGGCACCATCTCCGGCATCGGCCAGACCTTGAAGCGCCTCTACCCCGACATCGAGATCTGGGCCGTCGAACCCGAGAACGCGGCCATCCTTTCCGGAGGCGGCATCGGAACCCACTTGCAGATGGGCATCGGCGACGGGCTGATTCCCGCCATTCTCGACCAAGAGGTGTACGACGACATCTGCGTCATCACGGACGACGAGGCCATCGAGATGTCCCGCCGACTGGCCCGCGAGGAAGGCCTGCTGTGCGGCGTGTCTTCGGGCACCAACGTCGCCGCCGCCCTGAAGCTTGCACGCAAGCTCGGACCTGGCAAAACCGTGGTCACCCTGCTGCCCGACACGGGTGAGCGTTACTTCTCCACGCCGCTGTTCGACGGCGAATAATCCGCACATATACAGACGAAATAAAACGAGGGGTTCGGTACGGGCCGAACCCCTCCCGTATGCCGTAGCCGAGTATGGACGGGCAGCTACGGGCATCCGTATTGGGAGCATGCGCGAACGCCTTCGTGAACGGGTACCATGTGTGTTGACAACTGCATACCGAAAAGCATGCTCACTACGTACCGCTCTCTTCGACGGGAAAACCCGTTTCCGACCCCCTTTAATCACGGACGTCGACGCAGCAAACGCGGAGGCGCGTTCCCAAGTGCGTTCAGTTTGATGCATTTTATAGACCAATTCAATAGGCTGGTATATGCGTTAGACTCAGGTAACTTGTTTTATGCGTTCTACCTGGGCAAACAATGTGTCCACCAAGGCGTGCCGATGAACTTTGTTGCACGTTGCACACAATAATAACACCTGTTATCTGGCAGCCGAAATACAGAAAAAAGCCCCGCCGCCGGCTGAAACGCTGCCAAGCGACGGGACCTTCTATTCCGAATATGCAAGCAGCACCCGTTAGGCTATGCCCATCCAAGCCTGCACGATGGGGACGTATTGGATGACGACCACCAGCAGGATGAGGACCGGCAGCACGTAGCGGGCGTATCCAAGCGCCCAGCGCGGGAACTTCGGACCGTCGCCGGAGTCGACCTCGGCCAGGAACTTGTCGACGCCCCACCCGTTCTTGCCGACGCAGAACAGCAGGAATACAAGTGAGCCCAGCGGCAGGATGTTGTCGGAGATCAGGAAGTCCTCCACGGACTGGATGTCGCCGATGCCCGGGATCACCAGATCGGAAAGAACGTTGAAGCCGAACAGGCACGGCAGGGACAGCACCGTGATGAGCAGGCCGTTCACAAGCACGGCCTTGGTGCGGGTGGTGCCCCATTGGTCCATGGTGAAGCTCATGATGTTCTCGAACACCGCCACGACCGTGGACAGCGCGGCGAAGCTCATGAACACGAAGAAGAGCGAACCCCACAAGCGCCCGCCCAGCATCTGCTCGAAGACGTTCGGCAGCGTGATGAACACCAGGCCGGGGCCGCTATCGGGCTGGATGCCGAAGGCGAAGCACGCCGGGAAGATGATGAGGCCGGCCAGCAGAGCGACGATGGTGTCCAAGACGCCGACACGCAGCGCCTCGCCCGTAAGGCCGTGGCTCTTGTCGATGTAGCTTCCGAACACCGCCATGGCGCCGATGCCCAAAGACAGGGTGAAGAACGCCTGGCCCATAGCCGCCGTGGCCGCTTCGACGAATCCCATCGGCCCGTTCGCGAACAGTTTCCCGAAGTCGGGCTTCAGGTAGAACGACAGACCGTCGCCTGCGCCCTCGAGGGTGACCGAACGGACGCACAGCGCGATGAGCACGACGAACAGCGCGCTCATCATGATTTTCGTCAGACGCTCGACGCCGTTCTGCAATCCCAGGTAGGTGCTGAGCATGCCGATTACGACGACGACCAGCATCCAGAACAGCATCTCGCCCGGGTTTGCCAGCATGCCGCCGAAAACGCCGCCCACGGCTTCGGCGTCCAGGTTGGTGAAGGTGCCCGACGCGAATTTGTACACGTAGTTGAGCATCCAGCCGGCGACCGTGGTGTAGAACATCATAAGCAGGTAGTTGCCTGCCAGGCCGATCCATTTGAACACGTGCCATTTCGAACCCTCGGGCTCCAGAACGTCGAAGCTCTTGGCGATGGACTTCTGGCTGCCGCGGCCGACCGCGTACTCCATGATGAGAATCGGAAGCGCAAACGCGACCAGGAAGAACAGATACATGAGGACAAACGCCGCTCCGCCGTACTTGCCGGTGATGAACGGAAAACGCCAGACGTTACCCAAACCGACGGCACAGCCTGTGCTGACCAGGATGAAGCCCAATCGAGAACCGAAGGACTCGCGTGAGGAATTGTTGTTGTTGACTGCCATAACCATCCCTTTCAAAACAATGCGTTGAACAGTTTACCAGCCATCCAACCTTATGAAAGCATGTACTTAAGGTTTTTTACGCATTGGCCCGACCGCCTGCCACAGCTGCAAGGCATGCATTGTTGTTTGATTTATCCCCAACCGAGCTCTATACTCTCAACGGGGGCTGGGCCATCGAGCAAATCCGGAAAGAGGAACTGCAATGGCTCGCATACAAGACGTCTACGGACTCTTCGAAAAAATTCAGAGCGCCGACATCTCGGTGTACCAGCAGCGTTGCGTCGCCGTGCGCAACCGCAATGCCTCGTGCATGCGCTGTGCCGATGCCTGCACCTCGGGCGCCATATCCATCCAGAACAACGAGCTGGTCATCTCGCCTGAAAGGTGCATCGGATGCGGCACCTGCGCCACCGTCTGTCCGACCTGCGCCTTGGAGGCCCACAGGCCTAACGACGCCGAGCTGCAGAAAGCCGCCGTTGCAGCTATGCAGGCAAACGACGGCGTGGCCGTGCTGGCCTGCCGCAGAATCGTCGACTCCGCCCGTGACCTGGTGGATGCCAAGAAGATAGTCGCGGTTGAGTGCCTCGGCCGCATAGAGGAATCGCTGGTCACATCCCTGGTCGTTGCCGGAGCACGCAAGATTGTCATGGTCAAGTCCGACTGCGAGGCATGCGAGCACACGAAAGGCCTGTCCACCGCCTGCGCCGTACGCGACACCTCAAACGAGCTGCTGCGCGTCTGGCAGAACCCGGTCCGCGTGGAGATTTCCGACAAGTTCCCCGGCTCAGTGCGAGCCACAGAGAAGGCCCCCTACGACGAACGACGCCGCAACTTCTTCTTCCGCGCGAAGGACGAGGCGACCCGCGTCGCGGGCATCGCCGCAGACGAAGCCGCGAAAAAGACCTTAGGGATCGAAGACGCCCCTGAACCGCCCCGCTACGTCAAGGTCATGGACGATGGAACGTTGCCCCATTTCATCCCCGACCGCCGTGAACGACTGTTGGATAACCTGGCTGAACTGGGCGAACCTCTCGACGAGCTCATCGAGACGCGGCTGTGGGGGCATGTGGTCATCGATCCGGACACTTGCATTTCCTGCCGCATGTGCGCGACGTTCTGCCCCACCGGCGCCATACAGAAATTCGACGACGAAGACGGCACCATCGGCATCGACCACTATCCCGGCGACTGCGTGCGCTGCCGTTGCTGCGAGGACATATGCCCCAGCAACGCCCTCACCCTGTATGACGAGGTTCTTGCCGAAGACCTGCTTTCGGGCGGGGTGGAACACAACGTCATGCATCCACCGAAATACGATATGTCCAGCTCGAAGCGAACCCGCACGATGTTCCGCGACATCCTCGGCTGCGAAGACATCTTCGATCGATAGGAGCCCGCCATGCAACGACTCGACATGGAGCAGGCCCTTGCAGCCGCGACGGCCACGATGCGCGTGACCGCACCCGTCGGAGCCGGCAAGACGGAGTTTCTGATCCGCCACGCCTGTGCGCTTGTGCAGAACGGCCTGCGCCCCAGCAGCATCTGCCTTGTGGTCAACTCCGAAATGGCCAAGCTTGCCGCCAAACGCCGCCTGTCGCAGACCTCGGCGGCAGGCGTGCGCATCACCACAGCCCGGGAGCTTGCCCTGCAGGTCCTGTCGCTGCCCGAGGCCCGCACCGTCATCGGCCGCAGCCCTCGCGCGGCTACCAAACAAGAGGTCTCCTTCATCCTGACCGACCTGCGCCTTACGGGCATCGATTCGAATACGCTCCGGAAAGTCGTGGCCGATCCGACGGCGAAGCCGGACTCCCCCGATGGGCAACGCGCCCGCGATGTCCTGTTCGACCTGTTGAAACGCTACGACATCCTACTCGATTGCGAAGTTGCGCCCTCAGCCGTTCAGGCGCTCGGGTCTTTGGCCGAGGTGCCGGAGCGCCTGCGGTTCCAGGCGGTACTCGTCGACGATTATCAGAATCTGTCTGCCGCATCGCAGGCCCTGTGCGAAATGATGGCCCGCGAACGTTTCGTCGTCGCTGGCAACGCGGACCAGTTCATCGATGGGTTCGACACGAACCCCAACCCCCGCGGTCTCACGGATTTCGAAACGGGCAGGCCCGATGCCGCAAGCATAGAGCTTGAAGCGCCAGACACCGCCTATCCGCGCATTCGGGCCTTTGCGCAGGCCGCCCTCACTCAGGACTCGTCCGCGTTCGACAGGCTTGTCGAATCGGGGGCGGTCGAGCCCGACGACGACCATGCGGTCCTGGTCAAATGGCGGACGCCCGCAGATGAGATGGCGAACCTGCCCGATGTGGTGCGCCGCCTGCTGGCCGCCGAGGAGGGCCTTGTGCCTCGCGACCTATGCATCGTCACGCCGAACCACACCTGGACGCGAAGCGCCCTCAAAATGTTCAAGCGCGCGAAAATCGCCGCCACCGCCGCCCAAGGCAACGACCCTTTGCGCGGCGACCCCCGCAGGCAGGACGCAAGCGGCATGCTGGAGGCGTTCGTGCGCGCCCATCTGCTGGCAGACAGAAACGACCTGATGGCATGGCGGATGTGGTTGGGCCTTGGCAGGCGCGACCTGGCCAGCAAGGACTTCGCCGCCCTGGCGGATGCCGCGCAAGACCACGCCGCCGAACTTGCGGCCATGCTGAACGGGAATGCCGAGCTGTCCGCCGACACGCCGCCTGAACTGCGCGCACGCATTGCCGAAGGACGCGCTCTTATTGCGCGATCCGCCGAAAAGCAGGGCTACTCGCTCATCATGGCCTGCATGCCCGAACTGGACGAGGACTTCGAAAGCCTGGTGGGTGAGCTGAAGGGTTCCGAAACCGCCGCCGAGCTGGCGGCGACGCTGCGAAAGCACGTCTTCTCCCCGGTCGTGTCCGCCGACCCGGCTTGCGTCGTCATCACTCCCTACCGGCAGCTGCAAGGCCTGAGCCCCAAGGCGATCGTGGTCCTGGGGGCGGTCGAAGGCCTCATGCCCGCCGCCGCGCAGCTCGACGGCGAGCGCCAGGCGCAAGCCGCACGCCGCCTGTTCTGCAACGCTGTCGGCAAGGCGCAAAACCGCCTGGTCGTATCCACTTTCCAGAAGGCACCGGCCGCATTCGCCGAACAGTTCCGCCTGGTGGAGAAACGCCGCAAGGCAGAACGCGGCCAGACCATGGCCATGCTCGCCCGCACCCGGTTCGTCGACGACGCGGGAAACGCGGCCCCGCCCAGCCAAAGCGGCGAGCAGTTCGTCTAACCGAAAAAGCCCGGCTGTGCGCCGGGCTTTCCCATACTTGTATGCATGCGGGGTTACTTTCGCTCGATCTTGTCGAGAAACTCCTGCTTGGTGTGGACGTCCATCTTCTGGTAGATATGCTGCAGATGCGTGGTCACGGTTCCGCGGGACAGCACCAGCTCCTCCTGGATGCGGGCGCTCGTGCGACCCTTCGCGAACAACATCATGACCTCGGTTTCGCGGGGCGTCAGGCCGTACTCTTCCGCAACCTCCTTGCAGCGGTCCTTGAACGGCGTCGGATGGTTCGCCTGCGGTCCTTCGCCCGAGGATGGGCTTTCCGGCCCGTCTTCTTCGTCGGCCCCGTCCTCCTCATCCATCTTCGTGATGTCGATCATGTCGTCCTCGCGCAGGATAAACAGGTACGACCACAGCACCATAAGAGTGCAGACCAGGGCGGCAAGGCTCACCGCCTGCGGCGTGAACTCGATGGCACCCACGACCCAGGTGGAGACGATCTGACCGCATGCCACACCCAGCGTGACCATGCCCCAGCCCACGCCGAACACCACCATAGACGACAAGCGGTACGTGTAGGAAGTCTCGGCCAGCACCATCCAGATGATGACGTTGAAGCAGTTGTAGCTGATCAGAGCGAAGGTTCCGTCCTTGACGGACGTGCCTGCCAGAACCGGCAGCAGCAGGATGAAGAACGCCATGATGAACATGACGAACTTGTACATGGCACGGGTGGTGCCGTCTTTCGCCAGAAGGTGGTACCCCACCAGAAGCGTCATCATAACCAGGCAGCTCAGAATCATGCCGGGCTGGTAGAAGTCCATAGGCGCGATATGGTTGATGTGCATGTAAATCTGCCTGATGAGGCTGTCGGCGGTTCCCACCAGAAATGCGCAGGCACCGATGCGCCACGTGAACTCCGACACTTGCATGGGCACGGCCTTGACGGAGGGCTCGCGGCCAGGCTCCCAGACATGGTTCACGGTCAGGTACACATAAGCCGACGCCAGCGGCAGAACCATCGCCACCATAAACGTCGCTGCCGGCGGCATCAGCATCATCGTGGCGTAGATGCATGCCGCGTAAAACGTCGCCACGGGAATCTCGATGTGGGTGTCATCTGGCGGCACGTTGCGGTAGATTTCGCCGTAGCCAAGATCGATGATGCCCGACCCAAGGCCCGTCAGAATGCCGCACAAAAGACCCGTAAGCTCCATGGGTATGTGGGTGGTGAACATGAGGAACGCGCACAGCGTGCCCAGAACGGTGAGGACCGGGCCCATCCAACGGCGGATCGGATGCGTGTTGAACCTCAGAAACCATTCCTCACGCATGGCGGCGGCGAACAGCACGCAGCACAACGTGATGGACGAAATCATGTACACCTGCGGCGGAATGGCCTCGCCTGTAAGCGTGAACGTGCTTGACGCGGCACCTAGGAACAGCAGGAACACCCACGCGCGTTGGAATGCGAAACCGAGGATGCGGGCGTTGAGAAACGAGCTGACCGACAATTCGGCGATGCGTTTGTCCAGTGTCTCCTTGTCGACAATACGACGGAATGCCATGCCCGTTTGACCCCCCTTCCCCCTCTGAATGCAGTGCTAAGCGCGGTAAGTGTATTCTACCATCCGAATAGAATGCCTTCAGCGGTCCGAGATGAGTCGCCTTTTCCCTACTATGCGGTTCATCTGGGATGATTCAAAAATCATGCATAATGCATGATGCCTCATGCAGCCTCTAAGAAGCATTGCATGATGCTTTTACAACCCACAAATCGTACAATACGGGGGATGTTGGGCGAAGTCTGCCTTCAGCCCGCAATCAAGAGGGGGACAGTTCGAAACACGCCGACCCATGACATGCCGAGGGGGCTAACGGCTGGCATGCTCACGCGTATCCTCGTTCTTTCCCAGGGGATTTCAGTAAGAGAAGGAGGAGGAATCAATGGGTAAATTGACCATGACGCGCCGCTCGTTCGCGAAGCTGTCTGCAATGACCATCGCCGCAGCTGCCGTTGCGGAATCGGTCGTCCCCGCCGCCGTCCTTGCCGACGACGCCGCTGCAGACGAATCCGCCGGCGAAATCAAGCGTATCCGTTCTTGCTGCCGTGGTTGCGGCAAGATGGAATGCGGCGTTTGGGTCACCGTCCAGAACGGACGCGTCATCAAGACCGAAGGCGACCAGTCTTCGTTCCAGTCGTCCGGCAACCATTGCTCCAAGGGCCAGGCATCCATTCAGGCATGCTACCACCCCGCTCGCATGTACCATCCCATGAAGCGCACGAACCCCAAGGGCGAAGATCCCGGCTGGGTCCGCATCTCGTGGGAAGAGGCGATGGATACCATCGGCGAGAAGTTCAACGAGGCCATCAACCAGTACGGCGGGCAGACCTGCTTCGGCATGTGCGGCACGTCCCGTCAGTGGGTGTACGGCCCCTACGCATTCTACAAGTGGCTGTTCGATAGCCCCAACGCCCACGTAGCATCCTCGATCTGCAAGGGCCCCCGTCGTCTGATGGGCTGGCTCACCTCCATCGACGGCGCGCCTTGGTTCGCCCTGCGCGACGGCCCGCGCGTCTACGTCCAGTGGGGCACCGCTCCCGAGAACTCCAACTACGACGACTCCTGCCGTAACATCGTCGACAAGATGACCGAGGCCGACGTGCACATCTGCATCGACCCGCGCCTGTCCGGTTCTGGCAAGGAAGCCGACTACTGGCTGAACCTGGAGCCCGCCACCGACGGCGCCCTGGCGCTGTGCTGGCAGCACATCATCCTCGAGCATGACCTGGTCGACTGGGAATTCGTGAAGCGCTGGACCAACGCCCCCATCCTGGTAGTCGAAGACATGGAGCCCACGGGCGGCCGTTACTTCACGCTGTCCACGGCGCTCACCGTGGCCCCTGCGGACCTGCTCGGCGAGAAGCTGAAGACCCGCCTGCTCAAGGAGAGCGACCTGGTCGAAGGCGGCAGCTGCCGTAAGTTCATGGCTTGGAACAAGAAGGCCAACGACGGCAAGGGCGGCCTGACCTATTGGGACACCGACGCCACGCAGTGGGAAGGCTGCCATCACACGGCGCCCACCCGCGACCAGATGGAAGTCATCTACGAAGGAACCTCCCAGGAAGGCTACCTGCCTCCGCTGTCCTACCACGAGCTGGAAGAAGCCGGCATCGACTTCGACCTGTACGAGGCCCACGAGGTCACGCTGGCCGACGGCACCAAGCACATGGCCCGTCCGGTTTGGGCGTACTTCGCCGACTCCGTCAAGGATTGCACCGTCGAATGGTGCTCCGAGATCACCAAGCTCGATCCGAAGCTGATCGAAGAGTCCTGCCTCGCCTGGGCGACCCGCCCCGAAGGCCAGTCCTACGGCAACGGCGGCATCCATCTGAACCTGTCGCCTGACCAGGAAGGCAACTGCACGCAGACCGTGCGCGCCATCCTGAACCTGTCCTACACCACGGGCAACTTCGACGGCCCCGCCGGCAACCGCGGCCTGTCCCGCACCCCTGTCGACGAGCAATCCACCGCCGCTCCCGGCTCCAACATGCCGCAGAACGTCAAGAAGCAGCTCAAGGGTCTGGGCGTACCGATTCCGTACTACCCCGACGAGCAGATTGACATGATGAACATCCCCGACACCTACGAGACCTATTCCAACATGGTCGGTGCCGACAAGTTCCCGCTGCTCGCGCTGTACAACGAATGGGCCGACCCCGCCAGCATCTTCGAGGCCATCCTCACCGGCGATCCCTATCCGATCCGCGTCGGCATCAACGAGGCCGGTTCGTTCATGAACCAGTGCAACGCCAACATGGCCTGGGACGCCCTGTCCAAGCTGGACTTCTGGGTTGACCTGAACATGTTCCACCATCCCTCCACCGAGATGGCCGACATCGTTCTGCCCGTCGCCCACTGGCTCGAGATCAACAACATCCGCGTGTCGCAGGGCGCTTCCGGCGGCATCGGCATGACCTGCCGTGCGGTCGACCCGCCGGCCGACGCCAAGTTCGACTACGACGTCAACCGCCTGCTGTACGAATCCTTCGAGAAGCAGGGCAACATCAACGGTATCTGGACCAACATCGCTGCCGACGGCCCCGGCGCCTACGAAAGCGACGAGCGTCTGGAAGAGTGGTTCCGCGCCCACAACGAGGTGGACGGCTTCGACGCCCGTTACCCCGGCTGCAAGTGGCAGCACATGCAGGACTACGTGGACGACTTCCAGGAGCATGGCTGGTTCAACGCCAAGGTCCTGGAGCCCAACCGTTGGGGCACCTACCGTCGTTTCGAGACCGGCTGGATGCGCATGGGCAAGGACGCCTGCACCGCCGCTCCCTGGAGCGCCGACGAGAACGGCCAGCCCACCGACGCCAACTTCGGCTGCCCGACCCCTTCGGGCCTGGTCGAAATCTGGCCGATGATGTTCGAATACTACTGCCTCGACAAGGCCAACGAGTTCGAGCCCGGCAAGTTCGACGTCATGAAGGAAATCATGCCGAACTACGAACCCTGCGTCTCCGCCCCCGGCGGCGAATGGGAGACCGAGACCTCCGCTGAGGAGTACCCGATCATCCTCACCACCGGCCGCCGCATCCCGGTGTACTTCCACTCCGAGCATCGCCAGCTCCCCTGGTGCCGCGAACTGTGGCCGGCCCCGCGTCTGGAGCTCAACCCCGTGGACGCCGAGAAGCTGGGTCTGCAGCAGGGCGACTGGGCCTGGATCGAAGTGGAGCCCCACACCGAGATGGGCAAGAAGTACTGCTCCGCCATCCGCGAGGTCGTAGACATCTACGAAGGTATCGCCCCTGGCTGGGCCAACGCCGAGCACGGCTGGTGGTATCCCGAGCTGCCGGCTCCGACCCATGGTTTCGACCTGGTCAACGCCGAATGCCTGTGGGATCCCGAGGCCCGCGACAAGTTCATCGCAAGCTCGCACATGCGCGGCGTCCGCTGCAAGATCTACAAGGCCACGGCCGAGAACAGCCCCAACGGCAACCCGATTCCGTGCGCCAACGAAGACGGCACCCAGATCATCTACGACAGCAGCGATCCTCGCCTGAAGGAATGGCTGCCTGATTACGACATCCGGAAGGAGGCGTAAATCATGGCCCAATACTCCATCCTGACCGACCTCAACCGCTGCGTCGGCTGCATGTCCTGCATGGTTGCTTGCAAGGCGATCAACGACGTGCCCATCGGAAACTATTGGAACAAGATTCTGCGCATCGGCCCTTACAAGCGTGAGGACTATCAGACGCCGAACGATGTCGACATGTACTACCTGTGCGTGCAGTGCCAGCATTGCGCCGACCCCAAGTGCGTCGCCGTCTGCCCCACCAAGGCTTCCCAGAAGATGGAAGACGGCACCGTCCAGATCGACAAGTCGAAGTGCATCGGCTGCCAGTTCTGCGTTATGGCCTGCCCCTACGGCGTCCGTTACCTCAACGAGGAGGAGCGCGTCGTCGAGAAGTGCACGATGTGCGAGCAGCTCATCGCCCAGGGCGGTCTGCCCCAGTGCGTCGTGCAGTGCGGCGGCCGTGCCCGCTTCTTCGGCGATCTGGACAACGGCATCGAATCCTTCGAGGCCCCGGACATCGCCTACATCGCCGATCGCGACAATAACGACTTCAGTTATGACCAGCTGTATACCGGCAACCGCATCACCTTCGGCGAGCTCGCCGAAGAATACAACCAGGACACGGACGTTCACCGTCTGCCCGATGCGGGCAACGAGCCGAGCTTCGTGTATGTGCTGCGCGGACGTGAATGGAAGGGAGCTGAATAATGGAACTTCAATGGCCTCTCATTCTCTTCACCACGCTGTTAGCCTGGTGCGCCGGCACCTTCGCCACCCAGGCTTACCTGGCCCTCAAGGGCAAAGGTGAGAGCATCCAAATGCCCGCATGGATCGCTTCTGTGGTCCTGCTGGCGGTTGGCGGCATCGCCGTGTTCTTCCACCTGCAGCATTGGGAGCGCATCTTCAACGGCTTCGGACACCTGTCCTCCGGCATTACCCAAGAGCTCATCGCCATTGTGGTCCTGGCGGTCATCGCCGTCATCTACCTGGCTATGATCAGGCGTAACGAGGGCAAGGTCCCGTCCTGGCTGGCCATCGCGTCCATCGTCGTGAGCGTCGTCTTGGTCGTCGTGATGGGCCACTCCTACATGATGGAAGCCCGTCCCGCATGGAACAACATCCTGTGGATTGTCTCGCTGCTCGGCGCCTCCTGCGTGCTGGGTCCCGCGACCGTGGCAACCATCGCCGCCATCAAGGGCGAAGATGCTTCCGACCTAGCGATGCCCGCGCTCATCGGCGCCGTCATCAACGCCGTGGCGTCCGTCGCCGCCGGCCTGAGTGTCGGGGCTGCCAACAGCGCCCTGACCGACGTGGGCTACTACTTCGACCTGACCCATCCCACCATGGAGCTGCTGAGCCCCGAGCTCAGCGCCTTCAGCGGGGCCAGTGCCCTGCCCATGATTCTGGGCGTCATCATCATCGGAGCCATCTGCCCGATCGTCGCCGCCTTCATGGGTAAGAAGTCCGGCAATTGGAAGATGTGGGGACCCATCGCAGTGGTGTGCGCCGTGATCGGTGCTATCTGCCTGCGTGTGGTGTTCTACTACGCCGGCGTGTCCATGTTCATGTTCTACTAAGAACAACCTGATGGGGACCGGGTTTTCCCGGTCCCCATACGAAAGCCCCGCCTGAGTGCGGCTCGTGTTCCCCAGCCCCATGCAAATGACGAGCCGCATTCCGACGGGGCTTTCTTTATGCCCTGCGAATGCCTTGCCGGCGGCTGCCCGCCGGCCGATATGCGGTTGTTAGAAGTACACCTCGGGAATATCCTCCCCTTTGATGCAGTTCAGCACCAGGCTCTTGGAAAGACGGGCATGCCTCTCGCCGTCTTGGGCGTAGAAGCGCTCAACGCGCAAGCCTTGCCGCTCGGCGTCGGTCCCGCGCGCCGTGGTGAAGTACGTCATGGCCGCACGCTGCATGCCCTTGGAAAGGGCGGCCATGTATATGCGCGCGTCGCCGGCAAGCATCTTTCGGGCCTGCTCAGGACTGGTTTTCGTGCGGTCGAAATACGCATGTTTGGGGGACAGCCCGTTCACCATTCCCATAAACACCACGGCCTTCGGGTTCATGCCGATGACGCGTTCGCGGGTCACCACCTTGACGTAGGGTATGGGGTGTGTAGCCGGATAGAACATGTTGGCGTGTGCGTTTTTCAGCATGGCGGCCGCAGATTCGTCGAACATATCCTCGCTGAACAGGTCGTCGATAGTCGAGCCCACGCTCGCAGCGGGACCGCAAACCAGCTTTGTCGCCGCCGACTTCAGCATATAACCCTCAAGCGGCCGCAGATGCTCAAGATGCTCCTGAAGCAACTCGTACCTATCAGCAGCCTTGCGCATCTCGTTTCCGTACACCACAGGTGCAACGCCCTCGGGAAGGTCGCCGCCCTGCAGGCTGCGGGAAAGAACCGCCAGCGCCTCGTCCATGGAAAGGCCGACGGATTCCATGCAAGTATACACCTCCGTGAACGCCGAGCGGCAGGTCAGCTCGTCCCCGAATCCGCACCACGCACGAAGCGACGGTTCGTCGCCCGGGTCCGCGGCCAGCGTCAGCAGGCAGGCCGTCTGCGCCGGCAGACAGGATTTTTCGAAGCGCACGTCACCGCCGATGTTGCCCCTGGTACCTACGCTGCTCGCGGCGACGCCCCGGTCGAGCAGCCTCACCAGAACGTTGAGCTCCCAGGTCTTGTTAGGAACCACCACAGCGACATCCTCGGGACTGAGCCCTTCGCTGAGCCTCGCCTGCACCCACTCGATCACGCGCTCGCACTCTTCGGCGGGTGTTGCGGTTTCGATGATCTCGAAACCGCCATCGACCTGCGTACCGTTCGCCATCGTGACGGGAATCTCCATCCCCTCGAAATCGGGATGCTCGGCGGCAAGCTCCGAAAGGCTGCCGACCGCCGCTGCCGTGTCGGTCGGCAGGTGGCTTTCTGACAGCATGACCACGTCTGCCTGAGGCACCTGGGCCTTCAGCTCGTCGATGCCTTTGGCATAGGGGAAGCTGTCGAACACCTGAACGCAGGCCAGCGGATTGCCGGCCGCGAAAAGCTTCTCGCCGGCAAGCGCGCAGACCAGATACTGCGACGCACGGCTCAGCATCTGGTAGTCATCCGCGAACACGTACTTGAACTGCGCTTTCGCCAACTCGGCAGGACATTCGGACAGGAATCGGAACGCCATGTTGGAAATCTCCGGCTCGATGTAGGCGCCATACAGGCCCAGCAGGCGTTTGAGCTGCGCGTGGTTCTCTTCCTCCTCTTTGTATATAAGCCAGCCCTCTTCGAAATCGGCCAGCTCGGTCCAGCTGCGGTAGAAGAAACCCGTCAGCTCGGCGATGCGCTTGGGACGCAGTCCGCTCACCTTCATATCCTCCATGAGGAAGCTTTCCTCATACCGCGCAAGCTGCCGAGGTTTTCGGCCGGTGGCAGCGCAGGCCCCAGGCGTCGCAAGCACGGACATGGCCAGTTCGCGGGCGGTGCGCACGCCGACGAACTGCGAAGCGCCTTGGCTGGAGAAGGCCAGCAGACGCCGGGTGGGCTCCACGGCTTCAGGCTGCGCCACGACGACCAGGATGTCTTCTGCGGAAACGCCCTGATCCAGCAGGGCCGCCACCTCTAAGGCGAGCTTCTGCGTCTTACCCGTCTTGCATCCGCCTTCGAAAAGCTTGACGGCGGGTACGCGGGGAAATTCCAAAACCATATCGGTCCTTTCGATAATCGGCCCTGCTTCTCATGCCTGCCGGCATCGAATGGGCACAGGATAACCCAGAAAGAAAGCGACTCACCCCGAAACGAGGCCCCATGCATGAGTCGCTTTCTTTCTGAGACCTCGGACGCGGAAGGATACGCCCGAGGTCGGGGAGAAAGACTTATTCTTCAGCCTTGGCGACCACGACAGGTTCGCTGCTGGACTTCGGCAGGAACGGCATCGCGATGGCGCTGCCCGGGCAGGCCTCGACGCACTTGCGGCATTTGGTGCACTCGCTGAAGTTGGCGCCGCGCTCAGGGTGCCGCGGGTCGATGCCCTGGTCGCACACCTTGCGGCACACTCCGCAAGAGGTTCCCTTGACGTTTTCGACGCAGGATGATGCGTCGACGGTAGGAACGAAAGTCCGGTTCGCCTTGCCGATAAGGCTCATCAAGGCGGACACGGGGCAGATATGGCTGCACCACTTACGGAAGAACACGACTTCGACCAGCAGCAATGCAGGAACCAGCACCACAGACCAGGTGACGTCGCCATGGCCGAACAGGCCCATGAGCAGAAACACCGTGGCGAAGGTCAGGCCGATGGGACATACCAGGCAGAATACCGGGAATCCGAAGACGGCCGTGGACAGCAGCGCACCGCCCAGCACCAGATGCCGGGAATCGACCTGGCCTTTGCCGGCCAGCGAACCGCATCCGCGGCTGCAGGCCTTCAGGCCGGCGATTTCCGCATCGGTCAGCGGAGCCACGTCCCTGTCAAGCTCTCGCTTGGAACGCTCGGCGCGCTCGGCGCTTTCCAGGTCCTGCTTGCGCGAAAACGCGTTGCGCAGCTCCGACACCACAGGAACCGGGCAGATCCAGCCGCAGAACGCACGGCCGAGCAGGACGATGAGCACGACGGCGATGACGAACGCGATAACCACACGGGGAATCAGGGTTTTGGTGGCGAGCAGCGTCGCCAGCGAGCCGAGCGGGCACAGCAGCGCGATGTCGGACCAGCCGAATGCGGAGAGCGTGCCCACCGGGGCGTACGCCGCGTAGGCGACGGCAATGACGACGAAGATGACGATGGGCGCAGCCATGCGGATCTTATTGGATTTCATCGCGACCCTCCTTTACCGTTCGATCGGCTTGACGACGATGGCGCGGTCGGTCATGCCTGCGACCACGGAAGCGTCCTGCATGGACACGCACACCGTGTAGCACAGGCCGCAGCCGTTGCATTTGTCTTCGATTACATGCGGGATGTTGTTCTCATCCATCTCCATCGCCTCGTAGGGGCAGGCGTCGTAGCAGAACCGGCACCCCTTGAAGCGGTAGGCCAAACACCAGTCCTTGTTGATTTCGGCGATGCCTAGAATGGTGTTTTCGGGGGTTGCGTCCGCAGGCAGTTTCAACGCCTGGGTCGGACAGGCGGCCACGCACAGCGGCACACCGTCGTTTTCCTCGGTGCACCAGTCGCAGTAGTCGAGCGCGTAATCCATTGTAGGCGTGCGGAGATTGATGAATCCGTCCTCCACGTGGGTCGGCGCAATAACGCGGCGCGGACATGCTTCGATGCACTTCTCGCAACGGATGCACGCCCCCAGCATGAGGTCTTCGTCCTGTCCTCCCGGAGGGCGCACCACGGCGTTGGCAGCAAGGGGCTTCAACGTGCCCAAGCCCAAGGCCACCGCCGCGCCGCCCGCGCCGATGAGCAGCGTGCGCCTCGACATGCCGGCATAAGTCCGTTCCTTTTCTTCCTGCTGCGTGTTCTTGTTGGGCTCGTCAGACATTGGCTATCGCCCCTATTCGTCTTCTTCAACTTCGGTCAGCATGTCCAGCAAGTACTCTTTGTCGGTTTCCAAAAAACCATCGGTAAGGTAGGAAAGCGCCAGGTAGAAATCGGTTTTCGCGAAGCGTCGCATATCCACGGTAAGCAAGGGCGCCCAAGAGAGCAGATGGTCCTGGAGGAAATTCAGCTGGGCAACCATCAAATCGTATGCCGTATCCTCGTTGCCCGATTCCAACGCTGCGGCGATGCGTTCGCTCAGCACCTTCATGAACTCCAGCTCCAGCGCGATGTGGTCCTCCCCTTCGCGCCAGCTCTCGTCCTTTGACAGGCCGTAGGCGCGGTAAATCGCCAGCACCTCGTCGCGGGCATCCTGCATCATCAGGCGCTTTTCCGACGTGTAGACACTCTCGAAGGGGAACGCCGCCCCGTCAAGCTGGTTGGTGCTGCCGATGAACACGCGCACGTAATCGACGGCAAGCTCGGTGATGGTGTTGTCCCATGCACGGCTCAGGTAGCGGGCCAGCATCAAGAACCCTTTGTCGGAGTCCTCGTTGCCCGTGGCCGCCGGGAAGCGCATCCCACGCATTGCCTCGAGCTGCTCCCTGTCGATTTCCACGCGGTACATACGCGCCAGCAGCCCGTAGGTCGCGGCACGTTGGTGGTTCAGCTTCGCCAGGTCGGCAAGGTATGCGGCCTCTTCCTCCGCCGCCGTGGTCTCAAGTTCGTCTGCCATGGTTCCCCCTTCAGATGGTCGTTCGGTCATAGGCCGCATAAAGCCTAGTCATCGGCCTGTTCGGCCGCATCGAGCTCGGCGATGATATCCAACCCCTCGCTGCCGATGTCTGTGATTCTCCATGCGTTGTCGCGCCATTCCAGCGCGTCGTTTTGGGCAAGGCGCTCCGCGAAGCGCATGGCGTACATACGCGGGTGCATGAGCGCTGGGTCATTGTCCAAAGCCGCGGACAAGGCCTTCTGGGTGGTGCCGCCGTCGGGCGCGCACATTTCGAGCACGGTACGGAACACGTGACGGTACTGGGGTTCGTTCTCCAGGAGCTCGCGCAGGCGGGCGCGCGGCTGGTCGGCGGCGACCACTTGCGAACCTTCCGGCGTGGTCAACCAGCAGATCTGCGGCGCTTGGACCGGCTCCAGATACTCGACGCCGTCGATGACGACGCGCTTGGGCTCCAACGTGTCCTCGATGTCTTCATAGTCGGTGCCGTCCTGCGTGACGCGGCGCAACGCCCCGGCACGCACCAGCATCATGCACATGTTGTCCGGCGTATAGACGCTTTTGTTGTTGGCTTTAAGCTTTTCGATACGGCTGATGACCAGCTCGTTTGGCTGCACCTGGCCGTCGCACATCTCCAGGATGCCCAACAGGATCTTGCGGGAGCGCTCCATGTGGTCGAACAGCGTCGCGATGCGCTGCGCGGCAGGAGCCTGTTGGAGGGCCTCAGCCTGGCTGGCCAGCTCGTCAACAGTGGGAAACTCGCCGGGTTCGACAAGGAACATGCCGCTTTCCGCAGGCGCTTCGAGGTCGAATTCCTCGTCTTCGGTGTCGGCCAAGGGGTCGTAGCTGTCGAAATCCTCAACGGGAGTGAGATCGAAAAAATCATCTTGGGTCATACAGGCCTCGCTTCAGCAATCAGTTGCCAACGGTTTCCGACATGCGAAAACCGTGAACCAGCCCCATGTGGTCCGCTTGTGTTTTGCAAATGATTGCCTGACGCATCAGGCGTTTCCCCAAGAAAGAATAATAGCCCTGACGCAGCCGTCGCGCAAGCATCGGATGCCCATTTCAGCAGGAAAAACCGTTTTGCCCCCAGCCGCAAGCCGCATCCGGCAAGCGCGCTAAGCCTCGGGATCAAGGAAGTTGCCACGCTCGCCGAGCAGGTCGCCACTGATCGAGCGGGGCACGATTTGGAACGCCAGCGTCTGCTCGTTGACCAGAGGCGCGCGGCACGCGAAGAAGACCACGCCGCCGTGGGGTGCCTTGACCTCTTCAAGCACGTCGCCGCGCAGCGGGTCAATGACTTGGGCCAGAACGTGTCCGGAACGAACGATGTCACCAAGCTCGGCAACCCGCTTGAACACGCCGCCGCAGTTGACCTGCACGGGCACCAGGCCGCGCTCGGCGAAAGTCGTGGAGCGCATCCCGCCATGGCAGGGACGGTCGATGATGCCGCGGGCATCCAAAAACCGCAGGCAGGCGCGGACAATAGTGGCCGCGGAGTTCTCGTCCACCAGGTCGGTTTCTTTGGTATAGAGGGTGTAGGCCTCCGTGTCCCACAGGCGCCAGTTGTAATGCAGCGTCGTGGTGTCGAAGGAACCAGGCACGTGGTTCAGCACATAGGCCAGCCCGAAATCCGCACCGTTGTCGGTCTGGATGCCGGGGCCGTTCATAACGCGAACGTGTTCCATGAAGTCGCCCTCGAGATAGTAACTGGAGAAATGGACGCCGTAGCGGAAGCCCTGAACGCGTTCAAACAGAGCCGCGGCGATGCGCTGGGTGGTTTCGCCCAGGTTGTAGCCGGGCATCATGCGGTTCACGTCGGTGTTGTCGCCCACCCAGAAGCGTTTGCGGTTGTTCATGGATGCCGGGTTCACGCAGGGCACCACCATGATGCGCTGGCCAGGCACGATGGAACCCTCCGCCTCCAGGCGGCGCAGCTTGTGCACGAGACGCGCACATATATAGGTCTGCTGGACCTCGTTGCCGCGAATTCCGGCCACAAAGCAGATGGCGTTCTCGAACTCTTCGGGCCGGGCGGCGGCGTCACCTTCGCCTCCCAGCACGCGGCCGTCAGGCGTCACCCCGAAGGAAAACGACCTGACCTCCATGTCCTGGCGGTATGGCATTGCAAGGCTGAACAGGGATTCTTCCAACATGTTAGGCTTCCTTCCCATCCGCGACCCCGCCGAGGATGCGCGCGATGAGCGATCCTGGATAGACGATGGGGTATTCCCGCAGCGTGAAGAGCAGGCCGTCTGAGGGGCTGGTCAGTTCTTGAAGAATCGTGCCTTGCGCCGCGTCCAGGATATGGCCGACCACCTGGCCGCGTTTCACGTTCCAGTTGTGCTGCACGGCGGGCATGAACACGCCCGCAACGTCGGCGTTGACGAACCCGACCTCGCCGTCGGTGCTCACGATGGGCCGGTGCACCTGCTCTACAGGGCCCGACCAGATGCCGGCCTTGCGCATCAGGTTGAAGATGCCGTCGGCCAGCTGTTCGCCGTATTCCCTGGTCAAACGCATGCCGACGCCCATTTCAACCACGAGACACGGCGTACCGATGGCGTTCAGGCTGTAGGCCAGCGTGCCCTTGAGCACCGTTGCGTTGCCGTGAACCCACACGTAGTCCACGTTGCTTTCCAACGCCCAAGGCATGAGGTCGTCGCCGGAGATCTCGTTGATGCGAATCTGCGGCAGCTCCCGCAGGTATATGTTGCTGGCGTGGATGTCCAGGCTGATGGTAGCGCCGGCGATGTCGGCCACGATGTCGGCTGCCATCGACTCGAAGGGTGACGCGCTGTTCTTGCCCGGGAACACGCGGTTCATGTCCAGATCGAACTGGGGGATGCCGCGGGAAATGGCCCCGACCCCCAGCGGATTCAGGGCAGGATAGATGTCCACGACCCCCGTCAGGAACTCCGGATGCTCGTTCACACGGCGGGCCACCTCGAAGCAGGTGAACTGGCCTTCCAGCTCGTCGCCGTGAATGCCCGTCACCACCGCGATGCGCGGCAGATTCGAGACGTCATCAGCGGATACGTCCTGGGGAATCAAGCGGTTCTTAATTACCTGCAGGTCTTCGCCAACCGCCATCTGGCGGCTGGAAACGATATGGATCATTGCTCTGCGTGCTCCTTCACGGTCATGAACACGGTTTGGGACTGGTCGGCCAGGCCGATGAACGACCCGCGCTCGATGGGGCAATCGGCCCATTCGCGGCCGCGGGCCAGCGGGATGTACGTGTCGTCCACCTGCTGGTTGCGGGTGGGGTCGAAGCCGCGCCAAAAGCCGTCGATGTTCGCCTCCACCCAGGCATGCGTCTGCCCCTCCCCCAGCGCCAGGCCACTGACGTATCGGGCGAGAACGCCTCTATAGCGCAGCATGGCGATAAGGATGTGGCTGAAATCCTGGCAGACACCCTGTTTCGCGGCGAAGGCCTCGGCGGCCGTGGTGGACACGGTGGTCGTGCCGGGCTCGTATGCCATGGCCTCATGCACGGCGGTCATGGCCCGCAGGCACAGGTCCACCTGGACGGTCGCGTCGCCCAGGCTTTCGGCGAACGCCACAATGGCATTATCGGGCCTGGTCAGCTCCGTAGGGTATTTGAACATGGGATGCGGCTGCTCAAGTCGGACGCGGTCCAGATCGACCTGCACGACACCGGAGCTGTAGTATCCGATGTGCGTGTGTTCTTCCAGCTCGCAGCCCACTGCCAGACGGTTGCCGAAGCTGTCGGTCTGGCGCGCGTAGCGCATGTCCGGCTCGATGGCCAAATCGGATTTCAGGACGCGCAGGGTGTGCGACGGAGAAGGCATGCAGCGCAGCACGAAGTAGTGGTCATGCACGGGGATGCTGAAATCAATCGTCGTCGAAAACGTGTATTCGAGTTCTTTCAAAACACTCTTTCTCTCAAAACAGGCATGGGAGGTAGGACCTCCCATGCCCGGCAGATTCGTTTACACGTCGATGAACAGGCCTTCGACGCAGTCCAGCAGAATCTTGCGGTTGTTTTTCGGATCGGGATTCGGAGCCAGACCCAGCAGCAGCATAAGCTTGTTGCCGTCGCGGCGCAGCGGCGTGCGCTGCAGGCGGTGGTTCAGGCGCGAGAACTCCCGGTCGAGGTTCTCGAGATGATAGTTGAGGCGCACGTACATGTCGATACGCTCCACGCTGCTTCCGCATTTCAGGGTATAGCGGCTGCTGGTCTCCAGGATGGAGTCGTCGCTGCAACCGCGGAACGCATACAGCATGTCGGTCACCGACTGCAGCTCGAGCATGGGGGCCACGCCGTTGGCGGCGGCGTCCATCAGGTTCACGGCCATCTGGATGTAAGACAGCGACGCGGACGAGATGCTTTCGCGCAGCACGATGGCATTGTCGTATGCGCAGTTCAGATTCGTAATGACCGAGTATGGGTCATTACGGTCGAACAGGAAACGCTTGATGAAGTCGTCCGAGTCCGCGTACACGTTGGGAATCTCCAGATTCTCGCAGAACCCAGCGTAATCGAACGCGGGCCCGTCGATGCACTGGTCGTACACTTGCTGCATGATCTCGATTTCGATAAGGGTCCGTTCGATGTAACGGCCCAGCCAGAACAACCGGTCCAGCTTGTTTAGTGCGACAGAATCCATGTGTCCTTGAACCCTCCTCCCTGGCTCGAGTTGACGATGGCATTGCCGGCCTCGCGCGAGTACCGCGTAAGACCGCTCGGCCATACCTTGGTTTCGTGGCCGGTCAGCACGAACGCGCGCAGGTCGGCTTTGCGGGGCACGTCGCCTTCCGGCAGGTGCACCGGCAGCTCCGTGAAGTCCACAACCTCCTGGGCGATCCAGCGACGGGGGTTGGTCAGCACCTTCTGGCGCAGCGCCTCGCGGGCCTCGGGCTCCATATTGGCCGCGAACACCACGCCGTAGCCACCGGCCTCGGCAGTGTCCTTGATGACCAGCTTCTCGAAGTTGTCCATGACATAGGCCAGGTCGTCCTCGTAAAACGGCAGGTATGTGGGGGCGTTATGCAGCAGGGGTTTCTCGCCCAGGTAGTATTCGACCATCTTGGGGACGAAGTAATAGATGCCCTTGTCGTCGGCCACACCGTTGCCCGGCGCATTGATGACGGCCACGTTGCCCGCGCGGTAGGCGCTCATCAGGTTCGGGATGCCGATGACGCTTTCCGGCAGGAAGGTGGTCGGGTCCAGATACTCGTCGGAGATGCGGCGGTAGATGGCGCCGACGCGCTGGTCGCCTTCGAAGCCGCGGTAGTAGACGCGTTCGTCGTCCACGTACAGATCGCCGGCCTCGGCCAGCACGGCCCCGGTCTGTTCGGCCAGATAGGAATGCTCGAAATAGGCTGCGTTGTAGCGCCCCGGGGTGAAGATGACGTTGATGCCGCCGCAGTTCACGTTGTCCATGACCTCGCGGAGCATGGCGCCGTATCCCCGATTGTCGACGATGTCGTTGGTGCGGAAGGTCTCAGGGCTGCACATGCGGCAGATGCCTCGGCTGATCAGCGGATACGACGCGCCGGAGGGCACGCGCAGGTTGTCTTCCAGAACGAACCAGTCGCCCTCGCGGGATTGCACCAGGTCGATGCCGGAAATGTGGCTGTAGATGCCCTTCGGCGGTACAAGGCCGACGCAAGGCGCCAGATACCCCGGCGAAGAAACGACGAAGTCCTCGGGAACCACGCCGTCATGGATGATTTCCTGAGGACCGTACACGTCCTTAAGGAATGCGTTCAGCGCATCCACGCGCTGAGCCAGGCCACGCTCAAGATTTCGCCAATCATCCGCTGGGATGACGCGCGCGATAGCATCGAACGGGAACAGCCTCTCGTTGAAGGTCCCGTTCTTGTAAATGCCGAATTTGACGCCATAGCGCGCAAGCTGATCATTGATACGGGCGGTATGGGATACGAGTTTCTCCATATGAACCCCCATCGATGTCCGACTGCCGACAACGCGCCCAGCAGTGCGACGCGCACGGGTGCATTATCCTCCACATAAAGACGTTTCACCACGTCGTATGCGAAATTTTTCCGAGAATTGACGCGCATAGATCCGCAGGCGCCCCGACGCGCTCCGCATGCGCCAGGGCAGTACGAATCCTGCGTCCGCGCGCCTTCGCAGTTGCCGTTGCCCGTACCGGGGATGCGGATTGCGAGAAAATGTGCGATGCTATGCAGACAGGTCAATTTCCCCAATCGAGGATCGGAGCGTACGATGCAGTTTCTCACCCGTTGGCTGGTGACCACCGTGGCCGTCGCCGCCGCCGTTTGGATCGTGCCGGGCATATCCATCGCGCAAGGCGCCGCCACCTGGGTTTCCGTAGCGCTGTTAGGCCTGGTCCTAACGCTGCTCGACCAGTCGGTCAAGCCCGTGCTGCGCTTTTTGAGCCTGCCTCTGACCATCGTCACCCTGGGCCTGTTCTCCATCGTGGTGAACGCCCTGGTCCTGCAGCTGGCTGACTGGCTGGCAAACGGCCTGTTCGACACAGGCATCTACATCCTGTCGTTCGGATCGGCCCTTGGCGCCGCAATCATCATCAGTCTGGTCTCCATGCTGATGGAGAGCATCCTGGAGAAGAACGCGAAAAGCTAGCCGCGCGAGGTTTCGGCGGAGTGCGGCCCCTTCCCTACGCAACAGCTTACGTTGAGCCGTTAGAGCAGCGTCGCTTCTGCCCCATTCGTCCCGTATTCCAAAATGGACATGTTTCGAAAGCTTCGCAGTCCCATTTTGCAACGGAAGGACTACAATGGAGAACGGTCTGCGGGAAACCGCGCAGACCCGTCGATTTCGCATGAACAAGAAAAGAGTGAAAGGGTTTTCTCCATGACGAAATTCAACCATGTCATCGTTCGCCGTCCCGGCAAATCGCTGTGCGACGGTATCACCAGTGCACCTGAACTGGGCAAACCCATCTACGAGAAGGCCATCGTCCAGCACGACGCCTACATCGAGTGCCTCAAGCAGTGCGGCGTGGAAGTCACCGTGCTTCCGGCCCTGGAGGAATACCCCGACTCCTGCTTCGTCGAGGACACCTGCGTCATCACCCGTAAGGGCGCCATTATGGACAACCCGGGCGCCGGCAGCCGCAACGGCGAGGCCAAGGAGATGGAGCCCACCATCCGCAAGTTCTTCGACGATGAGCACATCAAGCATATCGTGGCCCCCGGCACCCTCGAGGGCGGCGACGTCATGATGGTCGGCGACACCTTCTACGTGGGCAAATCCGCCCGTACCAACGAAGAGGGCATCCGCCAGTTCGCCGAGATTCTGGAAGGCTGGGGCCTCAAGTGCGTCGAGGTGCCGCTGGAGCTGGTGCTGCATCTGAAGACCGGCGTGAACTACCTGGAGAACAACAACATGCTGGTCTCCGGCGAGTTCATCACCAAGCCTGAGTTCGAGCAGTACAACAAGGTCATCGTGCCCGAGGAAGAGGCCTACGGCGCAAACTGCATCTGGGTGAACGGCAAGGTCATCGTGCCTGAGGGCTACCCCACCGTCGAGCAGGCCGTTCGTGACCTGGGCTACGAGGTCATCGTCACCGACACCTCCGAATACCGTAAGATCGACGGCGGCCTGAGCTGCTTGTCCCTGCGTTTCTGGGTGGACGAGGACTAACCCCGCCTGACATTCGTTTTCGCAACGCCGGCGCACCCGCGTCGGCGTTTTTTCATGCTCCTGGCAAAACCCCGTGTGCGGATTTACCACCACAACTTCGTGGATTAACCGTGTTCCAACACTATTTTCCCAGTTAGCACGTCATAATGAGGCACTCGAATCGATAACCTCGACTGTTTTACCAATCCGCTTGAAGGAGAATACCATAGCTACGTTCGACGAATCTGGCCTTTCGGCCACTGCGCTTGCTGCCGTCTACGACCTCGGCTACGAAGAGCCGACGCCCATCCAACAGCAGGCCATCCCCGTTGTGCTGGAGGGTCGCGACCTCATCGCGGCCGCCAAGACCGGCACCGGTAAAACCGCAGCATTTGCGCTGCCCACCATGGACAAGCTGCCTTACGCCGGCAAGGGCGAAGGCCCGGTCATGGTCATCGTCACGCCCACCCGTGAGCTGGCCATGCAGATTTCCGAGGTGTGCGAAACCATCGCCAAGCGCACCAACCACCGCGTCGTCACGCTGCTGGGCGGCGTGTCCTACACCCCGCAGATCAAGAAGCTGCGCTCCGGCTGCGACATCATTATCGCCACGCCCGGACGCCTGCTGGACCTCATGCGCCAGCACGAAGCCGACCTTGACCTGGTGCAGGTGCTGGTGCTTGACGAAGCCGACCGCATGCTCGACATGGGCTTTTGGCCCCAGGTCAGCGAGATTGTCGACGCAACGCCGTCGGAGCGCCAGACGCTGCTCTTTTCGGCGACCATCGACCGCAGCCAAGACAAGGTCATGTTCTCGCTGCTCAACCACCCCGAAATCATCGAAATCAGCCACCGCGGCGACACCGCCGACCTGGTCGACCAATACATCATCTGGACCGGCCGTCGCGAGAAGCCGGCGCTGCTGAACGCGTTCATACGCGAGAAGGGCGGCTTCCGCGTCATCGTCTTCACCAAGACCAAGGGCGGAGCAGACAACTGCACCCGTCGCCTGTGCAAAATCGGCATCGGCGCCGAAGCCATTCACGCCGACCGCAGCCAGGCCCAGCGCCAGCGCGCTCTGGAACGGTTCCGCGAAGGCAAGACCCACGTGATCGTGGCCACCGACGTGCTTGCCCGCGGCATCGACGTGCCCGAAGTCGACTACGTCGTTAACTACGACCTGCCCATGATGCCCGAGGATTACGTCCATCGCATCGGCCGCACCGGCCGCGCAGGCGTGGCCGGATACGCGGTGTCCTTCGTCACCCCGGACACCAAGAACCTGCTCCGCAGCATCCAGAAGTTCATCGGCGAAGACATCCAGGTCATGGAGTTCAAGGCCGGCGAAGACGCTTACGAGCCTGTAGGCAAGGACCATGCGCTGGCGGCTTCTGAAGAGGAGCACGCACCCAAGCGTAAGGACCGCGACAAGAAGAACGGCAAGAAGGGCGGTCGCAAGCACGACGACCGCGGCGGCAAGAAGGGCGGACGCAAGCACGACGACCGCGAAGGCGCCCGCGACGACGCACCCAAGGGTGGCAAGAAGAAGCGCAAGGGCAACGAGACCAACGCCGAAGCCAAGCGCGCTCGCAAACAGGAGGGTCGCGACGCCGAAGAGCAGTTCATGCAGGGCGGCCGCATGCCTATGAAGCGCAACACCGGCGAACACACCTACAATTACGCTGCCTTCGTCGGTGGCAAGGACGGCGACTCCTTCAAGTCCAAGGACAAGAAGAGCGCCAAGCCGGGCCGCGGATCGAAGGACTCCTTCCAGAAGCGCGACGACCGCAACGACCGCGGTCATGGCAAGAAGAAAGACCGAGGCTACGCCAAAGGCGGTAATGGTGCCAAGGGCGGCCACGGCAAGCGCGACGAGCGCGGCGGACGTTCCGAGGAATTCCGCGGCGAAGAGCGCTACCGGTACGATCGCAGCGGCGACGATCGGTTCAACCGCCATTCCAACGAACGCTTCGACCGCGGCGGACGCGGCGGCAAGCGCAGCGGGAGCTCTCGCCCCCAGAGCACGCGCCCCACGCACCGCACCGACGGCGCGTCCCGCAACGAGGGTCGCAAGCCGTTCAAGAGCAAGGTAGGCCGCGGCTCGGGCGGCGGACACGCCTCCGATGCCAACCGCGGCGGGCGCCGTGGCAGCGAGCGTTCCGGCAACTTCCGCGGACGCCGGTAACACCCCGTAATCGAAAAGCGAAGGATTCGCTCCTTCGCTTTTTTGTTTTTGTATGGCCCTGGTGTGTCAGTAGGGACGTTTGTGTGTCAGTAGGGACGTTTGCAACTGACACAAAATTGGGACAAAAGGGACAGTCCCCATTGTCCCATTTTTGTGTCAAAAGGAAACGTCCCTACTGACACACTCGTGAGTGACGGAGGCCCACCGTACCGCAAGCTCAAGCCGCTGAGTCGGTCCGAACCCACACAGCAAGAAGGAAGGCCGTCCATCAACCGATAGGCAGCTTTCCTTCTAGAGGGCATCAGATCCGATGCACCCTAGCCGTTGTCTCTCCGATACTCATTGAGCTTTTCGTTAAGGGCGCGTTCCTCACGCCTGTGTTTTGCCGCGTAGGCGGCAGTCACAACCGCGAGCGCGACAAGGTAGCTGACGGTGAACGAAGCCCAGGCTCCGGCCATGTCTGTCGGGAACCACCCCATCGTCACGGCGAGCACAGCCAGCACGGCGTAGAGGCAGATTCCAAACAGGAACAGGCGCAGCGGATACACCATGCGCTTGATGACGACAGGCGTAAAGAAGACGAACTGCAGCGCTGCCGTGCAGACGCAGGCGCCGAGCAGCGACCAGCAGTACATGATGCCCCGTTTCGACTCCTCATCTGCGAATACCGTCCCAAGGGCCATGCACACGACCATGAGGATCGTGAAGGAGGCGCAGAGCGTAACCAGGAAGCCCCTGGCGTTCTCCGCGGGCGTGCGGACCTCGGTGTCGATGACGTCTTTGCGTGTCATTTTGGGCTCCCTTCTCATCCTGTTTACAGCATTCCGAGCTTACGGCGCACGTCCGGCGCGTACTGCCGCGATATGACGACCTGTTCGCCGTTGTCCATGGTCGCCACGAGCCGCCCGTTCATCTCCGGGCACAGCGAGGCGATCCTGCGGAAATTCACCACGCAGCCCTTGGCCACCCGCAGGAAGTCGCATCCCTCCAGGCGTTCCTCCATCTCATAGAGGCGCAGCGCAGTCTCGTACACATCTTCGGCGGTGTAGAAGAACGTGCGCTTGTCTACCGACTCCACGTAGAGGATGTCTTCGGCGTTCACCACGTGGGTGCTTCCGTCCGCGCTCCCCGTGACCTTGCGGTCGAACATGCGCAGCCTGGCGACGATGTCGAGGACCTGCCGGTCCGTCCTTCTGCAGACGATTGCGACCTCGATGTCGTTCGCTTCCGGCCGCTCGTCAATCGTTATCTTCATGGCATTCCTTTCGACGAGTAGCATTCTACATGCCATCCGTGCCGCCTCGGGCGGCGTTAAACCAAGGTGCGTCTGAGGATGACCAAGCTGCATGTAGCGTGCTTGAGCTGTACCGATGTCGGTTGACTTTACGATAGACATCGATGCGAAGGCCGTTTGTCAGCTTCGACAAGCGGCCTTTCGCGTTACTTGGCCTCGTAAACATGGAGTCCAAGCGTGAGGCCGTGGACGCCATGCAGGCTATGTGCATGCTGGCGGGGTAATAAAATGGGACAAAAGGGACAGCCCCTCCCCCCATTGTCATGCGGGACAATGGGCTACGTCCCCGTTGTCCAAGGACGGGGGTGCGGAAAGTTGGACCGACACGGTCCGGTTAGAAAATGGGACAAGGGGGATAGTCCCCATTCTTGCTTTTCTTGGCGCAGAATCGAGTTTTGGGCCAGAGGAGCAGGTTGGAATAGCACGGGAGTGCCCCTGCTGACGCATCGAAAGACAAGGGAGAAGGCTCCCTTTGACCAAATACATAAAAAACGATACCGATGAGTCAAAAGGAAACGTCCCTACTGACACACTTGCCTTTGTCCCACTATTTGGCGGCACGTTTGCGGAAGCGGTGCATCTGGACGGTGAGCCAGGTAAGCACGGGAACCGATGCTGCAAGAAGAAGGGCTATCCAGGGATTGTCGCTCATGAGCGCGTACGGGTCGCGCACGTGGTCGATAACACCCTGGTCAGAGGCGTAATCCACACTTTCTGCGTACACGGGCATCCAGCCCGATGTACAGGTGACTTCGCGAGCGATGTAGACAAGCCCGGTGCCGTCCGCATCGTAGGCCGGAAGGCAATCCCAGGCCGCTTGCCACGACTTCGACTCGCCTGCATCGTCGGGCACGCCGTCGAGCACGATGGCGTCTGCTTCGTCCACAAGCTGCGCTTGAGCGGGCCCCTGCCCTGCCGCGTACGCGTACAGGTGCACTGTCGCTGTGGTGCCGTGCGGTGCGTTGTCCCAGGTCACATCAAGGGTGAAAGACGTGGATTCAGCCCGGTCAACCACCAGGGCGGAACCTTCAGAAACAGCTGCGAATTCCGCTGCAGCATCGTTGCCGTAGCGGACCTCGTAACCATGGACGGCATCCCGCTGCACAACTGCATAGCGAACGGTTCCGTTGGCATCGTAGCGGTCGACGCCCTTGAAAACCGCTGCGCCCGACCTCGCCTCGCCCGCCGCGTCGGTCTGCCCGTCCAGCGTCACGCTGGCCAACGGCTCGGCATCGTCAGCTATCGCATACACGTTTCCCACGGGCTCCAACACATACAGATCAAGGGTGACCTCTTCCCCATCGGGCCAAACCATCGCTGCGCCTGCCGCATCTTGCCAGCGCACCGTGGCCGTCACCTCCGTTGTCTGCCGGTCGTAGCGGTTCACCACGGTCGCGCGGGGCGCCACACCTTCCTCAACGTCGGCATCCGAGATATCGAAATCGGCAGCCGACGATCCGTCGTCCCAGGTCCAAGTCTGTTCGAATTCCCACCCGTGGAGCTTCGCGAGCCCCTCGGCACCGCCTTCGGCCAGCCGGTAGCTGCCCGCCTCAACATCAGAAAAGGTATAGGAACCGTCTTCGAAATCGCTGTACGGCACCTTCTCCACCGAGGTGAAGGCGCCCTCGTCGTCCTTTTTGAGAAGTTCGAAGGTGACGGTGGCCAGCTCGTCATCGGTTATCAGATCGGCCGCCGTGCCCGTGAACTCCTTCGTGACCGTAAGGTCGATGCCCGCCTTGTCGTCGTCGGCCTCGTCGGCCAACGCGACTTGGGGGAAGGAAACGAACGCAAACACGGCCGAAATCAGGGCCAGAATCAGGGCGATGCGCCCGTATGCCACGCTGCTTTTGCGTTCCATCGCCCACCTCCTTTTCAACACGCGTCCGTTGATTGTACCACCCGCGCGTAGGAAGGGGCCGAAAAGGGCTTCTCGGTTGCGCCGCCCGCATGCAGGCGTGGCGAAGGTGCTGCATCCCCGGGTAGTTATCGTGTGCGGATCACGCCCCCGAGCCCGCAGGGCGAAAGCGCCGCATCCCAAGGTTTATTTCGCGCACGCATCGCGCCGCCCGAGCGAACGCTGGGCGAAGGCGCCCGGCTACATATCCAGCAGTCGCAGGCTCGATTCGGCTGCGCGAGCCAGCGCATCTTCGCCGAGGATGTCACGCACGAGACCTGCGGATTCCTCAGCTTTGGCCAGGTAGTCTTCTATATCCATGTCCGCAACGGGGTCGCCTGGCCAATCGGTTTCCAGCAGCAGGCGATCGTTCGGAATCGCCTTGGCGTAGGCACGGCCGCGTTTGGTTGAGAGCATGGGCGCGCCCAGCGAGAACCAGCAGCCTGCCCGCACAGCGCGGGTCAGCTCCTGCGATGTTCCCGAAAACCAGTGCAGAATGCAATCATTGGCCTCCAAGCAGCCCGTCTGCTCCAGAATGTCCAGCACCGCATCCGCCGACTTGACCGCATGGATGGACAGCAGCTTGCCGCCGCTTTCCGCACAGGCACGGGCGACCGCCGTAAACGCCGCCTCCTGCGCGTCGATGCGCCGACCATGGCGTTTTCCGAAGTCAAGGCCCACTTCGCCCACATAGCGCACGTCGGAAATCCGCGACACCATACCCGCGACGTCCGCATCGTCGGCACGGCCGTCCGCAACCCACCAGGGATGCAGCCCCAGCCCCACCCGCACGTTTTCGCACTCGGCAAGGCGCTCGACCTGCTCGTCGTAGCCCGCAGGATGAACCATGCAGGAATACATGGCCACGCCCGCAGCTTCCGCCGCGCGGGCGGCCTTTACGGCGTTTCCCGCGAAATCCAGGTGGCAATGCATGTCAACTAAACGAATCATGAGTCCGACCTGCTAAAACGACACGATGATGGAATGCAGGTCGTCAGACGAGGAATACGAGTACTGGGTCAGCCCCAGGTTCCAAAGGATATCCCCGGCAACGATGTAGTCGTTCAGGATGGTGTTGTAGACGGATTCGTCGGCACAGCGGAACTGAACGTAACCCTGGCCGCTGTCCAGCGCATTCGCCAACACCTGCGAAACATGGTCGTAGTCGGCAGATTCGAACCACAGCCCTTCGCGCACATAGTAGTTGTCGTCGTAGCTCTTGCAGGGCGGCATGACCACCAAAGGCCCGACGGCATGGGTGGTCTGCAAATCCGAAAGGTTCACGCACAGGTAGTCGTAGTTGATGAAACCGTCCATCGCCACCGAGCCGTCCTCGGACAGGAACTGAGGATCGCCCCAGGTGGGGTCGATGTAATAGTAGTTTCCGTCCAGCAGCGCCACGCACCAGGCGTGCGCTCCGCCGTTGGCCGTGCCCGTCACGTAGGCGCATTGGATGCCCATCTGCTGCAACATATATTGGTAGGCCCGCGCATACCCGCCGCACACGGCCGTGTGGTCCAGCATCACGTTGGCTATGGTCTGGCCGTTGGACCCGTCGGATGCGGTTTCTGAATCTACCCCGTCCAGGCGCTCCGCGGCGGCCTGGTCGTAGGTGGTGTTGAGCGCAATCCATTCGAACACGTACTTGGCCTTCTCGTAGTCGTCCGTGTCGGCCGACAGGCCCGCCAAGCATTCGGCGACTGCGGCATCGACTTGCTCCATGGTGGCCTCGTACTCTTCGGCACTCATGGAGTAATGGCAGGTCACCGTGGTCTTGACCACTTCGCCGGTCGCCGAATTGGTCTGGGTGGAAAGCTCCATGGCGTCAAGGTACATGATTTCCGGATGGTCAGCCATGATGTGCTCGCGGATCCGGGTGAGATCGAACATCGTGATTTCGGGAAGGTCCCGTGGCTCGCGGGACTGCATCGCGTCCAGCACGATTCTGTAGAGTTCCTGGTCGGATTCGCTTAACTGGGAATAGGCGTACAACTCCGCAGACGAGGCGTCCAGCTGCATATCGACGGAGTCGTCGATCGCGTTCTCCTCCTCTTGCGCAACCGGACCTTCCACAAAGCGGTCCACCATGCCGGAAACATCGGAGGTGTCGATTTCGGGAAGGTCGAAGGGAAGCAGGCCCAGCTCGGCGGCAGCGAACAGTCCGAATCCCGCCAAAGCCGCCAGGAGCAGTGCCAGAAGGCACCCTCCGCAGCCGCATCCTTGTTTTTCGCGCGCCATACCGCTCCTGTCGTCAGTAGCCATCCGCATCGGCGGGCATGCCGCCGAAAACCGTTCGTCCACTTCTTATACCATAGGATGCAAGGCCCGTTTCCTCGAAGGAGCCGGCATCTCCTGAAGAACCAGCGCGAAAGCACGGTTTCCGAAACCCCGGAAGCGGCCCAGACGTGCCTCGGGCGACGAGTGAGGATTCAGGACTGAGGGTTCCCGAAACCTCGAAAGAGGCCTGGGCGCCCGAACCTTTCCACACCGGCGCCCGGCATATGTAGACATATCTTGCTCATATATCTACGTTTGACATATCTAGGCCCATCGTATTGACCGACCATGCACCATGCTCTATTATATTGTGCACAATTGAATTGCTTACAATTAATATAAGGGGATACGCAATGATAAACTCGAAAAAGCTGCTGATCATCGCAGGTGCCGTTTGGGCGATCGCCGGCATAAACGTGCTCATCGTGGGCGCCAGGGCGTTTACCCAGATTACGGGCGCCTGGTGGGTCTGGCTGCTGCTGGCCATCGGCGCGGTTGCGGTGTTTTCCGTATTCCATCTGCGTATATTCACCCCCTATGCAGGCAAGCACACGAACCGCATCGCCGCCATCGAAGCCGACAAAAGCCCCTTGTGGCATTTTCTCGACAAGAAGGGCTACATCATCATGGCGTTCATGATCGCGCTGGGCGCATCGCTGCGCCTGAGCGGCCTTGTGCCCGATTGGTTCATCGCGTTCTTCTACGTGGGGCTGGGCGCGGCGCTTACCGCCTGCGGCATCAACATGGTGCGCGGATATCGCCGCATAGCCGCATAGCCGACGTCCTCCCGAAAGCTTCGAACTTTTCCTCGAATCGGCAACGAAACGGCATCGCACGACAACGGATTCCAGGCTGCGCGGCAACAAACCGCACACGTCGCACCGTTTCGGAAAAATGCTGATATGTTGTGGCTGAACAGCGGGAACACTGCCCGCTGCACCTGTGCGAGGGAGGAATCCATGCCGCAGCAGATGAACATACCGTCCGCCTTCAGCCGCAACAACGTCATGGGCGAAAACGGGCGTTACCGGGCGCGCACGCCGGAAATCGAACGTCCCGTGCCCGACAAACGCAGCCCGATGACTGCCCTGAAAGCTGCGGTTCGCGAGGCGTTGGCTCCCCGCTACACCACCTGGAAAATGAAGAACTTCAAGTAGTCCGTCTCCGGCACGCCCCACAGAATGGGATGGTCGGGCGCCTGCTGGCGCTCCTCCACCTGCTTGAGCTGCACACCCGCATCGTGGGCCGCCTCGACAAGCATGCGGCGGAACCGTTCGGTATCCATAAAGTGCGAGCACGACGCCGTGGCCAGATAACCGCCGCGTGGCAGCAGTTTCATGGCGCGGTAATTGATCTCCTTGTAACCGCGAGAAGCCGAGCCGATGGTCTTGCGGCTTTTGGTGAACGCCGGCGGGTCCAAAATGATGAAGTCGTAGCTGTGGTCGCGGTCCTCTTCCATCTGCGGCAGCAGGTCGAACACGTTCGTGCAGGTAAACGCCATGCGGTCCTCGCAGCCGTTGAGCCGGGCGTTCGCCCGGGCCTGGTCGATGGCTAGCTGCGACACGTCGACCGCATTCACGAACTCGGCCCCGCCCACAGCGGCGTTGAGCGCGAAGGATCCCGTGTGGGTGAAGCAGTCCAGCACCCGCTTGCCCGAAGCCAGGGCCGCCACGGCGCGGCGGTTGTACTTCTGGTCCAGAAAGAAGCCCGTCTTCTGGCCGTTCTCGAAATCCACCTGGTAGCGCACGCCGTTCTCGCAGATCTCGGTCGTCGTATCGCCGCCAGCGGACACGCCGCCCAAATCGAACCATCCGCAGGACTGGTCAAGCGTTTCCAGCTTGCGGGTGGCTACGTCGTTGCGCTCGTAGATGCCGCGCAGCGCCACCCCGTCTTCGCTCAGCACCTTCGCCAGCACCGGGAAGACGACCGGCTTGAGCTGCTCCATGCCGAAGGTGAGCGTCTGCGTGACAAGCACGTCGTTGAACCGGTCCACAACCAGCCCCGGAAAACCGTCCGCTTCGCCGAACACCACGCGGCAGCAGGAGACGTCCGCTCCCATGACGGACTTGCGGTACTCCCAGCTCCAGCGTACTTTTCGTTCCCAAAACGCCTGATCGAAGCGGTCGTTTGCATTGCGGGTTATCAGACGCAGGCGAATCTTGCTGCTTTCGGACAGAAGACCCGTGCCGAGGTAGGCGCCTTTGCGGCTGAGCACATCCACCAAGCAGCCGTTCGTCAGCGGCAGCGCGTCGGGCGCGTCGCTTTCCTCAAGCGAGACGACCTCCGCCTCGTACACCCAAGGGTGCCCGGCGACGATGGCGCGCTCGCCTTTCGGGGTGATGGTCGCCCGTGGATACGGCCTGCTTGATTTCATGATGGCTCCTATAGTCAATGTCTTGCATGTGCCAGCGTCGAAGTGTCCCCACTGACTCAAAAATGTGTCAAAAGGAAACGTCCCTACTGACACAAAATGGGACAAAGGGGACAGTCCCCTTTGTCCCATCGAGTGCGGGATGACGGCGGGTTATTTCTTGAACTGGGATTCGTGACGGGCGAAGAAGTCCGTGCGCGGCGGCAGCTCCACAACGGCATGCCCGCCTGCGGCGACCTCTTCGGCCGTGCACAGCTCGTCGTTGGCGTCGAAGGCCGCATTCCAGGAGAACAGCTTCGCCTCGTCCACGTTCATGTACGTGGCGATCTTGCGGCAGCCGGACGGCACCATGGGGTGCATCAGCAGCGTGCAGATGCGCAGCAGGAAGAAGCTGTCCACCAGCACCTGACGGCGCTCGGCCGCATCGCCCGACGCCTCGGCCGCGCTGATGCCGCTGGTCCAATGCTTGTTGGAGAAGCGGATGAACTCGTCCATCAGGTTCATGACGTTGTGCAGCGACGCGCGGTGCATGAGCTGCTCGTACTCGGCCATGACCCGATGGGCCTCGGCCACCACCGATTCGCTCGGGGCGCCCAGCGGCATCATGCCGTCGAAGTTCTTCTGGGCCTCGTAGAAGCAGCTGCGGGCCAGACGGTTGAACACGTTCGTGAGCAGGGTGCCTTCTTTAAGCACCGGGTCGGCCACGCGCGGGTCGGTGCGCTTCTTCTCGTCGGGATCGAAGGGCTTGGGCTTGAAACCCACGGACTTCTGATCCAGACCCAGCGCGAGCCAATGGGCGCGCAACTGGTCGACGGTGTAGTAGTCCAGAAGCTCGTCGGCCGAGGGCGGCTTGACGGCACCAGAAGACGAAGCCTTCTTGTCGCCCAGCAGGATGTGGTGGTTGGCGATCAGGCGGCTCTGTTGCAGCTGCCCCGCAGGCGCATGGACCAGACGGGCGTCGCCGTCTTCCAGCGCGATCCACAGGGCGGGCTGGGCCACGCCGTAGAAATACAGGTTGTCCTGGCCGATGAACTGGTAGATCTCCGCATCGGGACAGCACCACCAGTCGCGCCAGGCCTCGGGGCCTTGGCCGCGGTAATCCAGCACGGTCTGGGTGAAGCTGATCGGCGCCCACAGGCTTTCAGGCCAGCACCACACGGTCAGGTTCTCCACGTCCTCCATAACGGGGACCTTCACGCCCCACTCCACGTTGCCGGAGATGCGGAACGGCACCAGCGCCTTGCCGGTGCGGATCTTGATGCCGGCACCCAGCAGCACGTCGCGGGCGGCGTCGCGGTCCTCGATGGTCTCGAACTCGATAGTGAAGGACTGCTTGCCCTTTTCGGCCTCGTGGAACGTGTGCGCCGGCATCTGCCCGGCCAGTTCGCGGTAGCTGTCCTCGAGCTCGTTCTTGATGTAGATGACCGGCGCGCCCAAGAACTCGCCGATGGTTTTGCTGACCACCTGGCGGATTTCGGGGTCGGCCGAGGTCTCGTCGTTGAGCTGACGCAGCTCCATGCGGAAGTTCGGCAGGTCGAAATACCAGTTGGCCACCGGGCGCATCTCAGGCGTGGTGCCCGTGAGTGCGCTCTTCGGACCGATGAGGTCCTCGGGGTTGAACTGGTGCCCCAGATCGCATTCGTCGGCGTAGGCCTTTTCGGACTTGCAGCCCTGCACCGGGCAGTGGCCCAGCACCTGGCGGCCGTTGAGGAACTTCCCCGCCTCGGTGTCGTAGAACTGCAGCGTGGACTGCAGGCTCAAATGGCCGTTCTCGTGCAGGCGGTGCAGGATGCGGTTGGTCATCTCCTGATGGACCTCGCCGGCATGGCCCAAACCCGACCCCTCGTAGATGGACAGCTCCACGTCGTAGGAATCCAGCGTGGCCTTCTGGGCGTCATGGTTGCCCTGCACGTAATCGGTGATGGATCCTTCGAACCCTTCGTTTTCCACCAGCTTTCGGTAACCCTCTTCGATGGGCGAGCCGAAGCAGTCGGTGCCGGATACGAAGATCACGTTGTCGGCGCCGAGGCGGTCGCGCAAGAAGCGGGCGTAGCTGTCGGCGGGCACGAAGACGCCGGCCACGTGGCCAAAGTGCAGTTTCTTGTTGCCGTAGGGCATGCCGGCCGTCACGACGGCACGGGCAGGCCACTTCACGTTGGAGACGTAGGTCATGACTCGCTGCTTTCTATTTAATGGTTCCCTGGGACTGCAGCAGCTCGAGTGCTGCGATCAGGTCTTCAGCGGAAATCTTGGTGTTGGAGGAATAGCCCATGAGACCCAGCAGGTCGGACATGTCGCCGTATCCGCTCACGTACAGGTTCACAACATCGTAGTCGTCGCCTTCGATACCGCCCAGTTCGGCTGCCTTGGCTAGGGCGTCGTCATAGGTGCCCACTTCGTCTGCCAGACCGTTGTCCACGGCGTCGTCACCGGTGAACTCCATGCCGGTGGCAAGAGCCTGGACCTCGGAGACATCCATGCCGCGGCCTTCGCTGACAAGCCCGATGAACTGGGCGTTGATCTTGTCGACCAGGTCCTGATAGTAGGCGATTTCCTCATCGGTCAAAGGACGCGTGCCGTAGCTGGAATCCTTGGACTCCGCCGACGCGATGTTGATGACGTCCACGCCCAGCTTCTCCATGAGTTCGGACACGTCATAGGTCTGCATGACCGTGCCGATGGAGCCGATGGCCGTGGTGTGGTTCACGAAGATGTAGTCGGACTGGCTGGAGATCATGTACGCGGCGCTGGCGTTGATGGAAGCGCTGGACACGACCACGGGCTTGGTGCAGTCGGCCACGAGCAGGGACATCTCTTCGCCCGCCGTCGCCGTGCCGCCGCCGGAGTTCACATGCAGCACGATGGCCTTGATGTTGTCATCCTCTTCGGCCTGGGTCAGCACATCGCGCAACCCTTCGGGGCTGTTGGTGGTGCCGTCGTATTGGATGGTGCCGTCGATGTCGATAACCGCGACGGTATCGCCGTAGGTGGTCGTTTCGCCGTATCCGTAGCTGCCCAGGGACGAGAACTCGTTGACCATCTGGGAGCAGGACACCATGGCGCCGATGAGCAGCGCGACCACGGCCGCCATGACGATGCCGAAGACGATCAGGCCCGTGTGGGACTTCTTCTGGGGCGCGGCCGCCGCACCCGAAGCCGTCGGCGCGAAAGGAGCCTGGGGCTGGGGCGCATAGGTTGCCTGCGCGTACTGGTTGTATGCCGTTTGCTGGGGCTGAGGCGCTGCCTGGGCCGGCTGAGGCTGCGGCGTTGCCTGGGGTTGCTGCGGAGCCTGAGGCTGAGAATTGTCCTGAGGCGTTCCGTAATAGTTGTCCATAATGGCCTCCTAAAATCATTGATTGAACCATGGTACCCGAAAGAAGGCCGCTTGACGCCAAACTGCGACGATTTTGCTACAATCACAGACTATGCATCGGCCCGACGACATACCCAAACGCACTGCACCCGCCACCTGGGTGGTGGTGCTGTCGTGGATCGCCGTCGCGGCAGTGGCGATTGCCATATTCGCCGCCAGCGCCCAGACGGGCGACGACCTCGACGACGGCACGGGCATTCTGTCCGTCGTGAAGGATTGGCTCGCCTCCGTGGCGGCGCAGCTTGCGGGGCACGAGGTGGACGTCTCCCCCATCGGGCATTTCACGGAGTACCTGCTGTTCGGCACGGCGCTGTGCAACGCCTTGCGCTGGCACATGCCGTTGCAGCGGGCTTGGGTGTATGCCCTGATCATCGCGTCGTGCTACGGTGTGACCGACGAGTTCCACCAGCTGTTCGTCCCCGACCGCGCCTGCGACCCCGCCGATTGGCTTGTCGACACCGTGGCCGCGGGTATCGGTGCCTTCGCCACCAGAAGCTGGCTGCTTAAGCGCCGATGACCTGGGCGTGCGGTGCATACAGGCACGCCCGGCCCACCCGTGGCCTTTGACTCCCGCCAATCCGTCCGAAAACCGTCGCTGCGACGGGCGCGACACGTGCAACATGACGCAGCCGACACCTTATGAAAGATATTACACTGTAGTGGCGCACTCGAAGAACTCTGTCTCGATTGGAGTAAACTGTCATATGTCATTCCCTATATGTGACGCGTGAGAGCGAGGATCCAATGAAGACCATGGAGGCCATCGAAGAACGCTTTTCCTGCCGTGCTTACTCCGACAAGTCCATCCCGGATGCCGTCATACAAGCGTTGCAGAACGAAATCCAGGTCATCAACGACGACAACGATCTGAACTTCCAGCTCTACGGCGCGCTCGAAGACGGCTCGCCTGCATTCAGCCTGTCGCAGCAGATGTTCGCGGGAACGGCCCCATGGTTCGCAGCCCTCGTAGGCCCCGACACCGACCTGGGCAAAGAGCAGGTCGGATACTTCGGCGAATGCCTGGTGCTCCTGGCCACGCAGCTGGGGCTGGGAACGTGCTGGGTGGCCGGCACCTTCGACCGCTCCGCTGCGAAATTCGAAGCGCGTGAAGGCGATGTGCTGCACGACATCATCCCCTTGGGATACGCCGCTGAGAAAACGCCTCTGAAGCAACGCACCGTCCGCGCCGCCCTGCGCAAGCGTGATAAGAAGCCCGGGGCTATGCTTAAGGGTGTGAACTGGGACGATGCACCCGCCTGGATAAAAGACGCCATCGAAAGCGTTATCCTGGGACCTTCCGCCGTCAACGAGCAGCCCGTCGTGTTCGAGATCGATGCAGACGGGGTGGTGCGGGCCACTGTCCCCACCATCAAGTCCGGGTTGGAGCTGACGGACCTGGGCATCGCCAAGCTTCATTTCCAGCTCGCCGCAGGAAACTCAGGCATAGCCGGTGCCTGGGAATGGGGCGACGGCGGCCGGTTCCTCCTGGCATAGCGTTTGCAGTCACTGTTTTCGGGTGCAAGTGTATTCGATTTGACTCGGGGCAGCCGTGTGCGCCCCTCGCCCGCTACCCCTCGACGGGGCACTGGAGCACGAATGCCTTGGTGAAACGACCGTAGGGTTGCGATACCCCTAGGTCGAAGCCATGCATGTCCATTATGCGCTTGCAGATCGAAAGCCCCAGGCCGCTGCCGCCCGATTTCGAGCGTGAGGAGTCGCCCTGGGTGAAGGGCTCGAACAGCGTTTCCGGATCCTCCATGATCGGCTCGCCGGTGTCCGCCACCATGACGAAGGCGATGCCGCCCTGCTGCACCAGAATAAGGGAGACCTCGGTGCCGGGCCCGTTATGACGCACCGCATTGGTTATCAGGTTCGCGACCACGCGCGCAAGCTGCACGGGATCGGCTTGGACCACGCATCGGTCCTCCGGCACGTGGATGGAGAACTCCATGCCGGCCTCCTCCACATCGGTATAGGCCGCTGCCGCCTCGTTCAGCAGAAGTTGCGGCAAATCGACGGGCTCTTGGTGCAGCTCGAACGTGCCTCCGCCCAGCTTGGCGTAGTCGAAAACCGAGCTCACAAGGTTGCCCAGCTTGTCGGACTTGTCGCAGATCGCCTGCAGGTACTCGTCCTGCATGGCCGTATCGTGCACCAGCCCGTCACGCATCGCGTGCACCATCCCCGAGATGGCCATCACGGGCGTGCGCAGGTCATGGGCCACATCGGTCATGAACCGGCTGCGGCGCTGCTCGAGGAGGGCCAGCTCCTCCTCACGTCGTGCCTGAAGCTCCCCAACCTTGCGCACGACCAGACGCGAGAACACCAGGGCGCCTGCGAACAGCGGAACGGCCAGCAGCGCCAAAAGCAGGATGGCGAACACCACCGCCAACGATTGCGAAGCCATCGAAGCCACTTGGGCGTACCGCGCCTGGGCGATGGATGAGAACAGGTTGAACAGCCAGCCCAGCAACGCAATGGCCGATGTGGTGTCCTGCGGAGCCGTGTCGGCCGATCCTTCCAACAGCCCCGTCAACACGGGGGCCAGCACCGCATTTTCCGCCCACGCCACAAACGATTCGGCCGCCACGACGCACAGCAGCACAACGATGAAACGGCTCACCAGGTAGAACACCAGGTCGTTTCTGCCCTTCGCCGTGGAAAGCTCGGCATCGGTCGCCGAGCGGTCGGGTGTTTTCGCACGCTTGCCGAACATCGTCTATTTCTCCAAACGGTATCCGAGGCCGCGGATGGTCTTGATGGCTTCCTGGCCGTCGTCGCCGAGCTTCGATCGCAGGCGGCTCATGCACACCATGACGCTGTTCTCCGCGGCAACGTAATCCTCGTCCCAGCCGCATTCGTAAATCTGCTGCTTGGTGAACACGCGGCCGGGATGCTGCATGAACATGGCCATGATGCGGTACTCGACCGACGTGAGCTCCACCGGCTCGCCGTTGCACGTGAGCGCGCAGGCCTCCTGGTCAAGCTCCAGATTCCGGCAGCGCAGCACCTTCGCGGGGCGCTTCGGCTGCGCGGCGGCCATGCCCTTCAAGCGGCGGATGTTGGTGTTCACCCGGGCCACCGCCTCCAGCGGGTTGAAGGGTTTAACCATGTAGTCGTCCGCACCCAGGTTGAGGCCCAGGATCTTCTCCGGGTCCTGGCCCTTGGCGCTCACGACGATAACGGGCACGTCGCTGGTCTCGCGCAGGCGCTTGAGCACCTGGTAGCCGTCCATTTCGGGCATCATGATGTCGAGCAGGCACACGTCGACGGGTTGCGTGAGCAGCACATCCAGCGCCTGCTTGCCGTCGGCGGCCTCGACCACGTTGTAACCCGCATCCTCCAGATACAGGCGCAGCACGCTGCGGATGTCCCGCTCGTCATCGGCGACAAGAATCGTATACGGCATATCCCCTGCTCTCCATGGCAAAGCGTCTGCGACGCCGAAGCATCGCAGACGCATCACGTTCGTATGGTTCGATGTTACGCTTGCGGACCGTCGGGCGCAACGGGGCTTTCGCCGTTTTCGGCCTGGGTTGCCACCGGTGCGTCGGTAGCTGCGAAGGAAGGCACCGGAGGCTGAGCTGCGGGAACGAACACCGGCGCGGCAGCGGCAGCGGTCGGATCGGCGGCTGCCGGCTGGGGCGCGGCGGCAACGCTCTCAGGTGCGGGCATGCCGTAGCGGAGCTTCTCGTACAGGGCCGCGTTCGTGTGCGCCTGGTAGGGAGCCACGTAGAAGATGCTCAGGATGCCCAGCGTGAAGATGGACAGGATGCACCAGCCGATGAAGGACAGGTCGAGCACGAAGGCGTTCCACTTCTGGCCGGTCATCATGCGCTTGCTCTCGGCGAACGCGACGTCCTTGGTCATGGTGGGATCGTCGGCAAGCAGGTACGGAATCATACGGTACTCATACGACTTGACGATGCCGGGGATGATGAGCAGCAGGCTCCACAGGAAGATGAACAGGTCACGGAAGAACATGGTCTTCACATTCTCGCGGTAATTGTTGTCAAAACCGTAGGCAACCTCTTTGACCAGGGCCCGCTGGTTCAAATCGCGCAGGAAGAACCTCTGGACACCCACCATGAGCGGGTTGAAGATAAAGAAGCTCATCACCAGGAGGACTGCGAACACCAGCAAGAGCACGAGGCCGAAGCTAGCGGCGAGAACGGCGACTTCGGGGCCCGCCATGGGCGAATCGGTGTAGATCTCGTAGGCAAGGTCGTTTTCGGTATCGACGACGGATACGCTGTCGGCTTCGGTCTCGATGGTGTAATTGTCATCATCGATCGGCGAGCCTCCAGGTGCGGGGCCGCCGAACAAGCTGCCGGAAATCGCCATCAGCAGCAACCCGACCAGCACGGCTTTCCAATAGTTCTGCTTCAGGGCCCATTTGCCCTTTTCCTTCAATTCTTTCCTGGTCCACATAACGATCCTCCTTTAAGGTCGGTTGTCATTTGCTCTTTCGATGGTTGAAAGATTACGCCCCGAACCTTTCTGGACCCGTGCCCGAACCTTTCAGTTTCCTTAAAGCCGAAACCAGTCCGCACCGACACGCTGCTCTCGCCGGCCGCCGAGCATGCTACACTGCAACCTATGAAATCCATACCGAACATGCCACCGCATCGCATCAACGAGCCCATCGAGCTGGTGGGCTATGCCGACGATTTCGAAAACGCCATCGCCGCAGTGCAACTGTCTCTGGACGGAGGCGTCACCTGGACCGAGTATCCCACGGACGGCGCTGTGCGCGACGTGGGCGTGAGCTGGCGGTTCGTCTACACGCCGCAGCAGGCGGGGGTGTATCTGATGCATGCCCGCACGGTCAACGGCGCTGGCGAGCTTTCGCACGTGACCACATCCTTCGCTTTCGAGGTGGTCGAAGCAAATGCATCCGCAGGTCAAGAAGTACCTCGGACGAGCCTGTCCCCACAGGTTGCCCAAGAAGCCGAAACCTTCGGGTCGTTCCATGCGCGCCCCATCGCCGGCGGCACGCTCGAAAACGCGAAGCTGTTCCGTTCGGGCGATCTGCACGCAGCGGCCCCCGAAGAGCTCTATGCGCTCGTGCATGAACTGGGCATACGCTCCATTTACGACATCCGGAACCAATTCGAGACGGCAAGCCGGCCCCAGCCCTACCCCATCGCCACCAAGACCGTGGCCTTGGAGCCTTCCACCGAGCGCCGACGCAAGAACGCCTCGGGCCGTTTGGTGGCGGGCGTCATCGGCAAGTACGGCGCTCCCGAAGAGCGCATGATTCGCAACTACCGCCGGTTCGCTTTGGAATACCCCCTGATCGGAGCAGCACTGCGAGGCATCGCCGACGAAGGGGTGCCGGCGCTCATGCACTGCGTGAACGGAAAGGACCGAACCGGAGTCATGTGCGCGACCATCCTACGCGCCGCCGGCTTCGACACGGATACGGTTATGGAGGAATACCTGGCCACCAACGTGATTCACGCACAGGACATCGCCGCCGAGGCCGAAGCGCTCTCGGCAGGCATGACTAAGAACGAACTGGCCATCCTCATGTCGTTTCTCGAAGCGCGGCCCGCCTACCTGGAAGCGTTCTTCGACGAGGCCACTTCGGCCTACGGCACCTTCGACGCCTACATCACGCAAGGACTTCGCCTCACACCGCGCCACCGAGAGAATCTCGCGCGCCTCTTGGGCCGATGATTTCCCAGATGGCTACCGCAATTCACATGCGGAAGCGTACAATGGCGGCATACAGCACAAGTCCGCAAGAGGAAGGTCGACCATGCACTTCATGATTCTCGCGTACGACGGCACCGACGAAGGCGCCCTGGACCGCCGCATGAGCGTGCGTCCGCAGCACCTGGAGAACATCCGCAAGCTGAACGAGGCCGGCCATGTCATTTCCGCAGGCGGCCTCACGAACGCCGAAGGGAAACTGATCGGGTCGGTGCTGCTCATGGATTTCGAATCGCGCGAACAGCTGGACGAATACCTGGCCAGCGAGCCCTACGTGACCGGCGGCGCCTGGGAAGACATCAAAGTCGAAACCTGCAACGTGCTGTTCGCCAACGCCATCGACGCATAATCCCGCGGCGCCTTACTTATATATAGGTTCTTGGTTCCGGCGTTCGGCCGTCAGTTCTTCGCGCCTTCGTTGGCGGAAATTCCCCCGATTAGGGCCTCCAGCTCCTCGCGGGAATGCACGCCCATCTTCGCGTAGATGCCCTTCACGTGCAGACGCACGGTGTTGATGCTGATGACAAGCTCGTCGCTGATGGCTTTGGGGCGTTTGCCCTCCATAAGCAGCGCCAGAACCTCGGACTCGCGCGGCGTGAGCTGATAGCTCACGACGGCGTGCTCGCACTTGCGGCGCATCTCCTCCTGGGCGAACTTCTTCGGCGTCATCTCCACCCGCATGCCCCAGATCTTCTTGGCGGTACGGTCGTCGCCGACCCAGAACGTGGCCGCGATGAGCAGCAGGAATATGGCCACGCTCACGTACGGCGTCTGCAGCGCATCATAGGGCAGCACCATGAGCTGGGCCTGAGCGATGATGCTGCCGACCAGAAAACCGATCGACTTCAGCAGCATCGCAGGCGCGACCAGCGCTGCGACGGATACGTACGATTCCCGTGAAATCCGCAGGATGGCCAAGGCGATAATGAAATCGTAGAAGACCATGGCGCAGTTGATGGCGGCCACAGCCACGTACGGATTGATGGTGTTGAGTTGCGGCAGCAACAGGTAACCCACCATGGTGAGGGGAAACACGACGTTTCGGACCTTCACCCAGATGGAACTCTCGGAATCCCTGTGCATGAACACAACCCAGAAGAACACCAGCGCAGCCAACGTTCCCGTTGCGTAAGCGGGGCTGCGGTCGTAGTACTCGCCCAGCAGGCTGCTTGCCTCCACGTGCATCATGCCGAAAATCAGGCAATACGCCACAACATGCCCTGCAAGCCTCCAAGGAATGAAGCAGCTCTCCCTTACAAACGATTGCCCATCGGACACGGCGTCAGCATCCGCCCTGGCACGCAGCTTCACCGGCGATCCCCCGTCGGCACCGCCTTCCGCCTTTGCCCCCAGCTGCAACGCCCATGCGAAACGTTCGCCGTCGGCCAGCTCGATACCGATCGCCCTGACTGTCTTTTTCGACTCGTCGCAACGGATCAGATACGCTATGCAACCTGCACAACAAGCAATCAGCGCAGCCTGTGCCAACGAAGTCAGGAACACGCCGTTCTGCACGTGCATAAGCATCGGCAGCACAGCATTATCGAAAACGAGAAACCCGATTCCGCATGCACCCAGCACCTGCATCACCTGATGCTTCGGCAGCGCGGTAAGCGACGACATGAGATATGCGAAGATGATGACCGCCACAGTGTTCGCAGCGGCTTGAAGGGCTGCAGCAATCGCATAGGATTCCAACACAAGGGCCGCGCAGAAGAGCGCGCTCAGCACGGTGCCGATAAGCGGCAGCCCCACAAGGGCCCTCTTCGAAGCGTGGAGAAATCCCGCCCGGTTCAAATTGCGAAGCACCACCGCGCCGGCGATGCACCCGACCGGGTAGGCGTAGCAGCTTGCATATACATAAGGCGTCGGTAATGTGTGGCGCACGGTCATGCAGCCGCATGCGACCTCATGGAACGACGTCCACCATGCCATGAACAATCCGGCGGCGATCGCCAAAACAAGAAAAGGCACTCGCGATTCCTGGGCGCCGGCAGAGACGCCCCGTGCCTGTTTCGATTCAGTTCCTTGGGACACGATGATCGATCCGCTTCCTTACACATAACCAAAATCTGTCGATACGGACCCCTCCGTTTATTCGAATTATGCCGAAATCACACTGAAAAGTCCCTAACCAATTATTGGTAGGTTGGTAAAAACCCCGATTCACCAAACGATGGGTGTTCCCCCACCATTTCTTACAGGTCATGCTGCAATCAGCCCTTGCCAACGTAGTTGGGTAGGCGATGTACCAAGGAGGTAGGGCGCTCCCAACGACGTCGCAAGCCGACCACCGGCGCAAGGAAGCGAGAAGGCTGCCCGCCTAGACGGGCAGTAGGAAGGTATTGCAACTCTGCAAGAAAGGGGGTTGGAACATGCTGAAGAAGGAAGGCAATGCTCCGCGGCGCAGGAAGATCGGCGTCTTGTTCGCCATTGTCGCGGCTGCCGTTTGCCTGCTTGCTGTTGCGGCATGCGGAACACCTCAAACAGCCGAACCGAGCGAAACGAACGCTGCTGCCGGCATCGACTACAAGGAGGCGGGATTCTCCGTCTTCACCGAAAGCGATACGGGAATGTACCCCGATACCGCTTGGAACAAGAACTTCTTGAACGCGGGCAACAGGGGATGCAACTCCTGCCACGAGAGCCTGACGTCCGTAATCGAAGGCGCAGGTCTGCCGGCGGACCACCCGGTGCCGAAGGTCGGCTATGCCAACGACCGCAACGTCACCATTTTGGACGGCTGCCTCAGCTGCCATGACGTTCATTCGGCAGACTACGGCAACTATTTCGCCGACGCCATCCATAACGCCCACTACAGCAACGTTGGATTCACCGAGGAGCTCGGCGGCAACTGCTGGAGCTGCCACGCTATCAACGACGCGCCCGGCATCACCGAAATCGGCAACACCGACTGGGTGCTGTGGGAGCAGGTCATGTACGAAGGCGCCCTGGGCGGCTTCCCCGATGCCAGCGATTATCCGCTGACCCGCGAGTTCCTGCGCCTTAACGGCCATGACTCCGGCTATGTGACCGACGTCGCAGCCACCGAGCAGCCCGAAATCAACGTGGAGATGAGCCAGGACCTCTCCGACCTGGAGGACGCGTTCGTGGCCCTCAACCACCCGACCTACGGCCCGGACTTCCTGTACGACCCGACCCACACCTTCACGGTGTCGGGCGTGAACGAACCGCGCGAGTTCAGTCTTGAAGACCTGCAGGCCATGCCGCAGACCACCCAGCGTGCCACGCTGCAGTGCGCCGTTGCCGGCAGCGCAGGCCACAACATCTACAACGCCGAATACGAAGGCGTCATGCTGAGCGACATCATCGAGGCCTGCGGCGGTCTTGAGGAGGGCGTCACCGGCGTCCGCGTGACCGGCTGGGATGACTGGGAGTGCGCCAACATCGCATGGCCCATCAGCAACTACGACAACGCTATGGTCGCCCTGAAGATCAACGGCGAAGACATGCCCTACGAGTACGGCGGCCCCATGGTCGTGATCGTCCCCGGCGCGCCCGGCGGCCCGAACTGCAAGTTCATCAAGACCATCGACTTCACCAACGAAGAAGCCATGGACCTGGTCGGCGCCCTGTACCAGAACGTCCCCGGCGACGTGCTGCCCGCAGTGTCTGCCGCATGGTTCCAGAACGACGGTCTTGAGTACAAGCTCGGCGATACGGTCGAACTGACTGGCTACGCCTATGCGCTCGCAACGTCGGTCGCCCCGCTCGACAAGATCGAGTTCTCCACCGACCTTGGCGCCACCTGGACCACCTTCGATGTTCCCGAAGACTACGACCCGTACCAGTGGGTCACCTTCAACTTCAGCTGGACGCCCGACACGGCCGGCACCCACATCATCAAGGTGCGCGGCGTGAATGACGACGGATACCTGAGCAACATCGACGGCAGCATCATCGTTACCGTGACGGAGTAGAGGTGGAATTCATGAACAACACTATGAAACGAGCCGGCAGCTTGGGCATCAGCGCTGCCATGGTGCTGGCCTCCTGCGGAACCGTCTACGGCGTGGTGGCCGCATCCGACAACGCCGACACGGCATGGGCCGTCGAGACCCCCGACGCCAACCAGGCACAGGGTAAGCTTGTCAAGGTCGAATCCGTGCAAGGCACCTTCAGCTACAACCAGGACACCCTGTCCTCCAACGCCGACATCTCCGGCATCTTCAACCGTCAGGTAGCAAGCCTGTGCGGCGCCCGCCCGGCCGACGAGTGCGAGCCGGCGTCCATCGGCGACTGGCAGCTGTCCATCACCGGCGACGTGCAGAACTCGTTCACGGCGACGCTCGAGGAGCTCTCCGAGACCGACTCCAAGCAGACCATCATGACCTGCACCTGCACGAACAACATGCCGGGCGGCGACGCCATCGTCAACGCCAGCGTCCAGGGCATCCCCGTGACCTCGCTCATCAAGCAGGCCGGCATCGCCCCCGAAGTGAACACCGTGGTGTTCAAGGCCTCCGACGGCATGGAGTCCGCCCTGCCGCTTGACTATGTCATCGGCCATGGCGCACTGGTGGTTTACGACATCAACGACGAAGACCTGTCCGCTTCCGTGGGCGGCACGAACCAGCTGTGGATCGAATCCTCCGCCGGCAAGTACTTCACCCGCGACGTCGTGGAGGTCTCCTTCGAGGCCCGCGACCAGGCACCGGAGGCGCCTACCTTCGAGCCCGGCGAGATGGACTACGTCAACAGGCCCAACGTCAGCGTCGAACTTGCGGGGTAACCATGGTGCAGCGCGTAGGACAACCTCTCCGCTTGCAGGGATATGCGAGCGATTACGACCGCACGATTGTGGCCGTGGAGTTCTCCATGGACGACGGCGAGCACTGGACGCGCTACCCTGTGGAAGGCGCCACCAGCGAGCGTTGGGTCCGATGGGAGCTCGAGTTCACACCCGAGGAAGCCGGATCGTACTTCGTCCAGGTCAGAAGCGTAAACGACCGAGGTGAAGCAAGCCCTACGCCCGCTGTGCTCCAGTTCGAAGCCGTGTAAGGCCTCAATTTCCGACCCTTTCCTCAGGCGTCCCCTCCAACCAAGACGCTTGGGAAAGCCCCTACAAGGAAGCCGGTCCCACCTGCATGGGACCGGCTTCCTGCGTGCTGTGCGGACGGCGATACCGCAATCCCCCTTCGCCGCCACGTCGCAAGCGACCCTTGACATAAAAGTTAGGTATGGCTAATATCCTTGTTTGTTACCACTGATAACAAACAAGGAGAACCATGCCGCGCGACGGAAGCATCAGCCGAGAGAAGATACTCGCCGCAGCTCAGGAGGAATTCCTGGAGCGCGGCTTCGACCGCGCCTCCATCCGCAGCATCGGCCAGAGGGCTGGGCTCACCAGCGCCGCGCTGTACCGCCACTTCGAAAACAAAGAGGAGATCTTCGCATCCCTGGTGGAACCGGGCCTTCAAGCGATCAACGAATGGATGGACGACCACATGTCCCGCGCGTATGCCGATATCGAGGTCGACAAAGCGGAAGAGGCCGCCTCCCGTTCGGAGGTCGACATGATGCGGGACGTGGTGTTTCCGAACCGCACGGCATTCAAGCTCCTGCTCTGCCGCTCGCAAGGCACGGCCCATGAGGATTTCATCCACGACCTGGTCGAACAGCAGCAGAAGGACCTTTCGCGGGGCTTGGTCTGGCTGAAGAAGAAAGGCTACCCCGTAAAAGAGCCCAGCGACGAAACGCTGCACATGCTCATGAGCGCATACATCACGGCGCTGTTCGAGCCCATCGCGCACGACTACCCCGAGGAGGATGCGATGCGGTACTACGAAGCGATAGAACGGTTCTTCCTGCCAGGATGGCGGGAAATACTTGGAATCTAAGCCCCCTGCGAAGGGGCTTTTCTTTTGGTGTGAGTTATCAAACGAGACCGTCTGATAACTTATGAAGGGAGGCAGAGAGTTTTGAAAGGACAGGAGAAGAAGCGGTCCACCTGGTCATGGGTGTTCGAATTCGCCGGCATCCGGCGCAAGGACTACATCGCCAGCGTGGTCCTGGCCGTCTGCAAGGTGCTGTGCATAGTGGCGCCCTACCTGGTAATGGCCCAGGTGGTAAGCGAACTGTTCGCCGGCGTGAAGGACCTCTCGTTGTATGGGCGCCAATTCGCCCTGATCGCCGCGCTGTGGATGGCAGCCGCCGTGTTCCACGCGCTTTCGACCAGCGCGTCCCACAAGGCGACGTTCTACGTATTGGGCGCCATGCGCAAACGGGCCTGCGACAAGCTCGCACGCATGCCCTTGGGCGATGTGACCGGACGCTCATCGGGCGGGTTGAAGAACGTGCTCGTCGAACGCATCGACAGCATCGAAACCACCTTGGCCCACGTCATTCCCGAGTTCACCAGCAACCTGCTGGCGCCGATCCTCATTTTCGCGTGCATGCTTGCGCTGGACTGGCGCCTTGCCCTGGTATCGCTTGCAACCTTGCCGCTGGGCCTCGTCTGCATGGCGGGCATGTTCAAGGATTACGACGTGAACAACCAGCGGGCGGTCGACGCGACGAAGGCCCTGAACGACACCGCCGTGGAATACATCCACGGCATCGAGGTCATCAAGGTGTTCGGCAAGACCCAAAGCTCCTACGCCAAGTTCGTCGACGCCGCCAAAGCCGCCGCCGAGACCTACGTAAGCTGGATGTCGCGCTGCAACGTGTACTTCTCGCTGGCCATGTCGGTCATGCCGGCAACGCTGCTTGCGGTGCTGCCCGTGGGCGCCTTCTTCGTCAGCAACGGCAGCCTGGCCCCCGAAACCTTCATCATGTGCATCGTGCTGTCGTTGGGGCTCATCACCCCCGTCATCACCATACTCTCCTACTCCGACGACCTGGCCGCCCTCGACGTGGTCATGGGCGAGGTCACCTCCATCATCGACGCGCCCGAACAGGTGCGGCCCGCCCAAACCCAGGCGACCGTCGCCGACAACACCGTCACCCTTGAGGACGTCCGTTTCGGATACAAGGACGAAGAGGTGCTCCACGGCATCAGCTTCACAGCCCGCGAAGGCGAAACCACCGCGCTCGTCGGCCCCTCCGGCAGCGGCAAGTCAACCGTGGCACGCCTGATCGACGGGCTGTGGGACGTGCAGGGCGGCACCGTGCGCCTGGGCGGCGCGGACATCCGCGACATCAGCTCCGAGGACTACAACCGCCGCGTATCCTTCGTATCCCAGAACAGCTACCTGTTCAACGACACCGTGCGCGAGAACATCCGCATGGGCAGGCCCGGCGCCACCGACCAGGACGTGGAGAACATCGCCCGCGCGGCGGGTTGCCACGAGTTCATCTGCAGTCTTGAAAACGGCTACGACACCGTGGTGGGCAGCGGCGGCGAGCGGCTGTCCGGCGGCGAGCGCCAGCGCATCTCCATCGCGCGCGCCATGCTGAAGGACGCGCCCGTCGTGATTCTGGACGAAGCCACCGCCTACACCGACCCCGAAAACGAGGCCGTCATCGAGCAGTCCGTGGCCCGCCTGGTCCAGGGCAAGACCCTCATCGTCATCGCGCACCGCCTGTCCACCATCCAAGGCGCCCAGCACATCGTGGTCATCGATGGCGGACACGTGGCCGAAGAGGGCACCCACGACCAGCTTCTTGCCGAAAACGGCCTGTACGCCCGCATGTGGGAGGCCCACACCTCGGTCAAAGGCCACCTGACGGAAGGAGGCGATGCGGCATGATCGGCGTCATCCGGAAGTTCTTCGCGTTCTGCCCCCAACATTACCGCAGCAAATTCTACAAGGCCCTGGTCATCGGCGTGCTCATGTCGTTCTGCCGCGCCATGTCCATTCCCGCCATCGCACTCGTGCTGTCGGGGATGCTTGACGACGGGCTGACCCGCGTCCACATCCTGGGAAGCTTCGCCATCATGGTGTTCGGCGTCGCCGGCGAAGGAATCCTGCGCGGCCTCGCCACGAACCTGCAGGTGCAGGGCGGATACGGCACCTCCACCGAAAAGCGCATCGAAATCGCCGAGCACATGCGATACCTGCCCATGGGTTACTTCAACTCCAGCAGCCTGGGCGCCATCGCATCGGTCACCACCAACACCATGGAGAACCTGCAGGGCGTGGCCACCCGCGTGATCATGCTGGTCAGCGAAGGCATCCTGACCACAGCCATCATCGCTGTCATGCTGCTTGTCTTCGACTGGCGCATCGGTTTGGTGCTTGTGGCCGGCTGCATCGTGTTCTTCCTGGTCAACCATGCGTTGCAGAAGAGGTCCGAGCGTTTGAGCCCTATCAAGGTGGCAACCGACACGGAGCTTGTGGACACGGTGCTCGAATACGTGCAGGGCATGCAGGAGGTGAAGTCCTTCGGCTTCACGAAGGACCGGACCGAGCGTCTGAACCAGGCCATCGAGAAGAACGCCGGCGCGAACACGCAGATGGAGCTTGAGCTGGTGCCGCTCATGGCGGCCCAGAACAGCATCACCAAGCTGACCGGCGTGGCCATGAGCCTGCTTTCCGTCTGGTTCTACCTGAACGGCAGCATGAGCCTGCTGGTGTGCATCCTCATGATCGTCTCGGCGTTCATGGTGTACGGCAGCCTGGAATCGGCCGGGCAGTACTCCGGCCTGCTGCGCATCGTGGACGTGAGTGTGGACCGTGCCAACGAGGTGCTGGCCATCGAGCCCATGGACATCGACGGCGAGGACATCCATCCGCAAAGCCACGACATCGAAGTGCGCGACGTCAGCTTCTCCTACGGGCAGCGCACCATCTTGGACCACGTCAGTGCCACGATTCCCGAAGGCACCACCACGGCCTTCGTCGGGCCTTCGGGCGGCGGCAAGACCACGCTGGCAAGCCTCATCTCGCGCTTCTGGGACGTGGGAAGCGGACAGGTGATGCTGGGCGGCCGCGATGTTCGGGACTACAGCATGGATTCGCTCATGCGCAACTTCAGCTTCGTGTTTCAGAACGTGTACCTGTTCGAAGACACCGTGGCGAACAACATCCGTTTCGGCCAGCCTGAAGCCCCGCTTGCAGAAGTGGTTGAAGCCGCCAAAAAGGCCCGGTGCCACGACTTCATCATGGCGCTGCCCCAAGGCTACGACACCGTAATCGGCGAAGGCGGCGCGTCGCTTTCGGGCGGCGAGCGCCAGCGCATCTCCATCGCGCGGGCCACCATGAAGGATTCCCCCATCATCGTGCTGGATGAAGCCACGGCCAACGTGGACCCTGAAAACGAGCGCGACCTGATGGACGCAATCCAGGAGCTTACCTGCAACAAGACCGTCATCATGATCGCCCATCGCCTGAAAACCGTGCGGGACGCCGACCAGATCCTGGTGGTGGATCAGGGACGCATCGTGCAGCGCGGCACCCACGACGAGCTCATGGCCGAAGACGGCATCTACCGCCGCTTTGTGGAGACCCGCACGCAGGTCTCCCAATGGCAGCTGTAACCGAAGGCGCCACCCCCTTGGCGCCGTATCCGACACGAAAGGAAACAAGTATGGACACAACTCGGAAACTGAACGGAAAGGACCTCATCAACGTAGGCATCTACACGGCGCTGTACTTCGTGTGCGTGTTCGTCGTGGCGATGCTCGGACTCATCCCCGTCGGGCTGCTGCTGCTCGTGGTGCTGGTGCCGCTCATCGCGGCCATCCCCTTCGTCATGTACCTGGCGAAGGTGCGCAAACCCGGCATGCTGCTCATCACGTCGGTCATCATGGGCGTCCTTATGCTGCTGACGGGCATGGGCTACTACTCGCTTATCCTGTCGGTCATCACCGGCCTTGCCGCCGAATTCATTTGGAAGAACGGAGGATACACCTCCATCGGCAAGATTGCGCCGACGTATGCCGTGTTCAACCTGTGGATGTGGGGCAACTACCTGCCGCTATTCCTGAACTACGATTCCTATGTTGCCGCACGCCCCGAATACGGCGACACCTACTGGCAGACCCTCAACACGCTGCTGCCGCCGTGGATGCTTATCGTGCTGGCCGCCTGCATCGTGGTGTTCTCGATTCTGGGCGCGCTGTACGCCAAGAAGGTTCTGGCGAAAAAGCTTGCCGCTGCAGGAATGGAATAATGGCCTCATCAGGTGATACCTATACGTTCAGCATGCGCCGAGCACTGCTGGACCCGCGCACGAAGCTTGCGTTGCTCGTGCTAATGGCCCTGTTCTGCCTGGCAGGCGTAGGCGGCGCGCGGCTTGCGGAGTTCCGGGCTGTGCTGTCGGCTTTGCCGTTCGTGCTGATGCTCGTGGACAAGCGCACCGCCTACGGCTTCGTGATGCTGGGGCTTCTGGTACTGTCTAACGCATACATCCTGTTCGCGTTCACCGGTACAGGCGGGGTTTTCGAGAGCGTCATGATCGTGTTCACGTTCGTCCTCATCCGGCTGATTCCGTGTTTGATGATGGGCTCGTACACCATGTCCACCACGTCGGTGAGCGAGTTTTCGGCAGCCATGAACCGCATGCATGTGCCGCAGCAAATCACCATCCCGTTCTCGGTCATGTTCCGCTTCTTCCCCACCATTAAGGAAAACGCCGCCGATTTGGGAGAATCCATGCGCATGCGGGGCATCAAAGGGTCGAACATAAGCAAATTCATCGAGTACCGGCTGGTGCCGCTGGTGGAGGTGACGTCCCGCAGCGGGGACGAGCTTTCCGCATCGGCGCTGGTCAGAGGGCTTGGTTCGCCAATCGCCCGCACCGACATCGCACGCATAGGCTTCGGTGCGGGCGACGCGGCCGTAGCCGTTCTGCTGGTTGTCGCGTTCGCCGTGTCTTGGGGGTTTTCGCTATGATCAATTTCGACCACGTGACCTTTACCTACGAAGGGCAAAGCTCCCCAAGCCTGACCGACGTGTCGCTGCAGGTGCCGCGCGGTGCCTGCGTTTTGGTAAGCGGCCCCTCGGGCTGTGGGAAATCCACGCTGCTGCGCCTGGTCAACGGGCTAATCCCGCACTTTTACGAGGGGATGCTGGAAGGCCACGTGTTGGTGGAAGGCACCGCGCCGTCAGACGCGCCCCTCTACGATCAGGCGTCGCGCACCGGATCGGTGTTTCAGAACCCGCGAACGCAGTTCTACACCACCGACACCACGAGCGAAATTGCCTTCGCCCTGGAAAATCAGGGCATTCCCGCCCCGCAGATCATCGGCCGCGTCGAACAGGTGGCCTGCGACATGGGGCTTGCGCCCCTGATGGACCGCAGCCTGTTTGCCCTGTCCGGAGGCGAGAAGCAGAAGATCGCCTGCGCGTGCGTGAACGCCGCCCAGCCTGACGTGATTGTGCTGGATGAGCCTACGGCGAACCTCGACTACGACGCATCGCTGGCGTTGGCGCAGCTCATAGCCGAGTGGAAGCGCTGCGGGAAAACCGTTCTGATTGCCGAGCACCGCATCGCATGGGTGCTTGACCAGGTGACGCAGCTGGTCATCATGAACGACGGCCGCATAACGGACGTCCTGGATGCAGCTTCGCTCGCGGGCGTCGATGCTGGCCGCTGCCGTGCCCATGGTTTGCGGACCCCCGTTCTGGCCAGCCCCGATGCTGTCGATATCCCACGGTTTGACCTGGAGGCAAGCCGTCATGAGGCGTGGTCTGTGGACGACTTGCATTTCGGGTACGACAAAGGGAAGACCGTTCTCGACTTCAATCGCATCGACCTGGCGAAAGGCGCGATCACAGCCGTTGTCGGACGAAACGGACGCGGCAAGACCACGTTTCTGCGCTGCCTGACCGGGCTTGAGCGCAAGGATCGAAGCATCGTGCATTTCGACGGGCAGATCTGGGACCGCAAAGCCCGACTCGACAACGTTTTTCTCGTGCGTCAGGACGTGAACTGCCAGCTGTTCACGCAAAGCGTGGCCGAAGAGGTTGAGATAAGCCTGCCGCCTGCGGAAACAGCGTCGATGTCCGACGAGGAACGCACGGACCGCATCAATTCCATCCTATCGTCGCTGGACTTGGCCGACCTGGCACAGCGCGACCCGTTCACGCTGTCGGGCGGACAGAAGCAGCGCGTTGCCGTGGCATGCGCCGTAGCGTCGGGACGACCCATAATCGCATTCGACGAACCCACCAGCGGACTTGGCCTCGACCATATGCTGCGCTTTGCGGATCTGCTGCGGCGCCTGGTCGAACAAGGCCGGACCGTCATCGTGGTCACCCACGACGCCGAGCTCATCCAAACCGCCGCCGATTACCTGTTGGTGCTTTAGGCTTGCCGGCCCGATCCCGTTCGATGGCGGCACCAGGCCGACCCCCCGAAGGAACCGATTACCAGATTTCTGAGCCCCCGGAGGTAGGATAAGCGAGTTTTCTATATGCCCACCCTCCATCCGACGCCGAAAACACCTCGTTCCGCCCCGTTTCGAGGTCAAAAGACCCCGAAAACCGCCTCGCGGACCCTGTTTTCGGACGGCGGGATATAGAAAACTCGCGTATCCTACCTCAAAGGGGTCTAGGATTTTGCAGAACCGACCTCAGGCGCCCTGCCACCCGTCTCCGTCCACACCGACCAAGGTGAGCAGCTCCTGCTTCTTGTGGATGTCGAGCTTCTGGTAAATCTGGCGGCAATACCACTTCACCGTGTTTTCGGACAGGAACAGGCTTTCCGCGATGGCCGCACGGCTTCGCCCGTAGCACAGCAGCTTGATGATCTCCACTTCACGGTCCGTCAAGGCGTGGGCCCGCCCTACTTCTTCGCATCGCCTATCGATGAAGCTGGTTTCCAGAACCAGGGTCAGCTCCTTCGACTTCGAGTCTTCGAAATAGAATCCAGCCATTTCCACCAGGCCATAGACGGATAACAGAATCTCGCACCCCACGAACAGGTACACGCCTTCGCGCGGAAACTCCCCGAGGAACTCAACGGCAGCCGGCGTGCGGGACACGGTCAAGCCCAGGGCGACAAGCACGCCGAGCGCCATCAGCACGGCAGCGATCGCCCGCTGCGCATCGTAGGTTCCGCGCAAGGCGAACGCCAGCACCAGTAGCCAGACCACCGCGAACGCAACGACTCGGGCGCTCTGCATGACCGCAAGCAGCACGACTTTGGAATCCCTGTCGACGAACAGGGCGAACAGGAGCACGGCCGCCAGGAGCAGCACCACGACGTCGGCGGTGTGGCCGACGTCCGAGGCGCCCATCTTCGTCGTAATCCACACGTAGACCAATGCAATGGCGACGATGCCGCACACTGCAGAAAGCAAGACGCTGGACGAAGCGTTCTGCCCGAGAATCGCCACCGAGAACGAATAGGTGAATCCGAATGCGAACAGGAGAACCGCGAAGGGAACGCACAGGCAAGCCAAGTAAGAGGCGGTCGGCCGAGGCGGATTCTGCGCGGCAGGACGGCTGCCTGATGTATCGGCCTCGGGCCCGGCCTCGTCCGGCAACGGCTTTCCGACCGCGCACGCCCCCTGCCATAGGGCGGCGCCGACGGCCAAAACCAGCCCTTCGAAATCCGACGCCAACCCGGCCGCTCCGCAGGCGGCCGTCAGGATCAGCCGCATAAGCTCGACGGCTGCAAGGGTCATGCAGGTGGTTGCAACGGCAGCCGCAGGCCCGACGTCCGATACTCTCTCGAACGAGCGGACGGTTGCGAAAGAGGCGCCGATGCCGCCGAGCGCCCACCATACAACAGCTCCCGAAGGCACCGCCAAGGCGGCTGCGGGCATGGCCATGAGCACGGCGCTGACGATGCCGGAGCGCCCAAGCCAATCGGAGCGGAAACGGGCGGCGACCACGACGAGGCAGCCTACGGCAAGTCCGATGTTGCCGCCGAAAAACGCGTCGACGGAAACCATGGTTGCGGCAGCCATCCAGGCGAAAGGCGCGAACAGCAGCAGCACATCACCCGTCCGCATGCCCTGCGGCCAAGATTTCCCGTTCGGATCAATCGTCATGCTACCCTCCCAAAACCAGCATCAGATTGCCCCATTGTAGCGCAAAACACCGATTCCACTCCCAAAGGCTGGTACCACCACCCTGAAAGGGTGGTGGCTTAGACCTGGGATTTCAGTATGGTAGCCCCATCGAAAACCAAAAAGCCGCCACACGGGGCGGAGGTTTCGAAACCACCCGCGCATCTGGTGCGCGGACACATCCGCAAGGTGCCGCACCACGAAAAACGACAGGACGGCACCGCATCATGAGGAGGGAACCCATGAAAACCACGATGACACGCCGCTCGTTCGCAGGCCTGATGGTCGTTGCCGCAGGCACCGCCCTGGCAGGTTGCGCTTCCAGCGGCTCCGAATCCAGCGCAGAGACCGAAATGGCCTCCGAGGCCCAATCCGCCGACTTGATCGTCATCGGCGGCGGCTGCGGAGGCCTCGCCGGTGCCGCCAAGGCGGCCCAGGGCGGCGCAAGCGTCATCGTCCTGGAGGGCTCGGGCGCCCTTGGCGGCACCACGGCCATTTGCGGCGGCCACTACAAGTTTATGGACGACGACTTGCTGGCGCTGCTCCCCGAGCGCACCGCAGAAAGCGACGAGCTTCTCAAGCCCTATCTGGAGATGACCGACGCGGACGTTCCCGAGGACTACGTCGAATGCCTCGAGATGCTCCAGCAGCAGATTTCGGAATACCTCGAATCCGACGAGACCCGCGAATTCGACTCGCTGGAATACTGGATCATCCTGCACTACCTGGGCACCACCGGCGACCAGCTCGATCCCAACCATGAGGTAGTGGCCCCGGCCTACGATCTGATCTACCCCGCCTACGCCAATCAGGCAGCCATCAAGGACTGGCTGGTCGAGGGCGGCTTCGAATACGAAGCCTTCGGCAACAACCAGGATGCCGGCGGCCCCTTCTCCGTCAACCCCACCGGCCCGGTCGCACAGGGCGGCGCCTTCATTTCGGTGCTGAGCACCTACGCCGAAGACGCCGGCGCCCAGATCGTCAAGAAGGCCAAGGTGAACGCCCTGGTTGAGGACGGCGGCCGTATCGTCGGCGTCATGACCGAAGACGGCACCACGTATATGGCGAACCAAGCGGTGCTGCTGGCCAGCGGCGGCTTCGGGTCCAACGCCCCGAAGGTATCCGAAGAGGACGTCCGCTGGGAGTTCGGTCCTGAAGGACTGGGCAGCTGCGAGCCGGAATGCAACGATGGCACGGCTCTTGAGGCCGCCGTATCCATCGGCGCTGCCACGTCGAACATGGGCTTCAACCAGTATCAGACGTTCAGCGCGAACGGTCTGGCCACTATCGAGACCACCATCCCCATGTGCATGATGGCATCCAAGATGGCCGTCAACAAAGAGGGCGTGCGCTTCCGCGACGACTCCATGCGCTTCGGCACGCAGAGCTCGTCGATCTCGCTGGGACAGACCGACAACATGTACTACATGATCGGCGATGCCAGCGGTCTTGAGGCCATGGGCGACCTGAAGGACCGTTACGAGAAGAGCGGTGACCTGTTTGTGGCTGACACGATCGAAGAGGCCGCCAACGCCGCAGGACTTGACGGCACCGTTGTGGCCGCCGAGGTCGAGAAGTTCAACAGCTACGTTGAGGCTGGCGAGGATCCTGACTTCGGACGCCATTTCTCCGAGCGTGACAGCAAGATCGAAGGCGCCCCTTACACCATCATGGCCATGCGCGAATACGTGCAGCACACGATGGGCGGCGTCATGATCGACGCAACGGGCCACGTGCTCGACGAGGGCGGCAATCCCATCGAGGGCCTGTTCGCAGCTGGCGAAGCCGTCGGCAACCTGGACGGCGCCCAGCGTCGCCACGGCGACAACTTCGCCCACATCCTGTACTACGGATGCCTGGCCGGCGAAACCGTCGCCGCTGCCGTGAACGCATAACCGCTTGCGACATCCGATGCCCGACCCCTCCCCGGGCATATGAAAGAAGGACGGCCGATCGGCCGTCCTTCTCTTTTTCATTTCGCGTCGGTGCGGCGGCCTTCTGCAGAACCCAGTCACATCGGCTCGGAGTCATTCCTGCTTGCCGGGCAACTCGCTCACGAGCGCGGCGCCAAGGATGAGAACGGCTCCTATCAGGCCCAACGCTGTCAGCGGTTCGGCCAGCAGCAGCGCCGATAACACGATGGCCGTAGCGGGATCCAGATAGCTCAACACGGCGATGGTCTGGGCTGGAAGCACACGGATGGCCGCGAAGTACAGCAGATAGGCCACGCCAGTATGCACGATGCCCACAATCAATAGGAAAACGGTGGACCGCAGAGTGAAGCTCACGTCCCCGAAACCGCCTGTGAACAGCAGGTACGGCACCATGACCAGTGCGGCCGTCGACAGCTGCACGATGGTTTTCGAAAGCGCGTCGGTGTTCGGCGACAGCTTGTTCAATATCATGTTGCACCCGTAGAAAAGCGCCGCGCCCAGGCCGAAGGCCACGCCCAGCGGCCCGTTTCCGCCTGCGGGACCTGTCGTAGGCGCTCCGCCCACCACACCCGACACCAGCGTCACGCCCAAAAGGGCCACGAGCACGCAGACCACCTTGCGCGGGGTCAGTCTCTCTTTCAACACGAAGGGCGACGCCAGAATGACGATGATGGGCGCGAAGTAGTAGCACAGCGTGGCAACCGCCACCGTCGTATGCCGATACGCCTCGAAAAGCAGCGCCCAGTTGATGCCGATGGCGATGCCTGTCGCAATCATGATCGGCAGCTCAGGCTTCATCTCGGCATACGACATGCGCTTGCCGCGGACCGCCATGAACGCCAGCAGGAACGCCACGCCTATCACCCCGCGGGCGAAGGCGATAAAACTCGACGGCATTGGAATATAGCGCACGAAAATGCCGATGGACCCCCAGATGACCACAGCAATCACGAACATGAGCCTCGCTTGTGCGTTTCGGTTCACGGCGGGCCTTCCCTCGAGGTGGCAATTTATACAGTTGCCTATTGTAGCCTTGCCCTGCCCGTGCACGCTGCAGATTCGCAATTGTAGATATTTTCGATACGTTATTGAAAATATCTACGAACCGTGTATTATCGTTTGTGGAAGGGGTACGCGATGCCCTTCCGACCAATCTAGACACAAGAAGGCGGCGCAGGCTCAGGGGCCTTGGATCTGCGCTGCCACCCGCATCGGGCTTGTTTGGCACAGCCCTGGATGTCGTGCGTCGTAACGCATCCAGGTTCTGCCGCCTGCAGCGCCCGCATGCATCGTGGCAGACGAACGAAAGGAAACCTGACATGGAATCGGGAATCAAGGCGGAGCCCCTCGTCAACACGGGGGAATCCAACGCGGCACCTGAGTCGCAGGAAACCGAAATGGCCAGAACGCTCTTCTGGAAGCAAGTCGTGTTCCTGGCTTTGGGCGCTCCGGCGCTGGTGCTGTTCAACATGGGCGGCGTATCTTCGGTCATGGGCGCGGCAGCGCCTCTGGCCTGGGCTCTTTCGGTCATCATCGGCGTGGTCCAATGCGTGGCCTACGTCGAGATCGCAGGCATGCACCCCAGCAAGACCGGCGGCATCTCGGTATACGGCGCCACGGCCTGGATGTGGCGCTACCCTTCCATCGGCGTCATCCCGCCCTGGTCGCATTGGGTAGCTTGGATCCCCATCCTGCCCATCGGCGTCGCCCTTGCCGCAAGTTACCTCATGAACCTGTTCATCCCTGCGGACAGCATCCTGGCAACCTGGCAGATCACCCTGCTTGACCTGGGGTTCATCCAGGACGGCCTAACGCTTCGCATCAGCCTGCGCTTCATTATCGCGGCGCTGCTCATGGTCATCATCGTGATCATCCAGATCGGCGGCGTGGCATCCTCGGCGAAGACCCAGATCATCATGTCGCTCTGCGGCATCGTTCCCCTGCTGGTCATCGTCATCGTGCCTCTGCTCACCGGCGGCTTCCATCTGCAGAACTTCAACCCCTTCGTGCCCGTCAGCGGCGCATGGGACGGCATCGGCCTGAGGGCCTTCTTCGGCGCCGTGCTGCTGGCCGCATGGGCCAGCTACGGCAGCGAGACCGCCGCGTGCTACATGTGCGAGATGAAGCGCCCCTCCGACGCGCCTAAGGCCATGTTCGTTTCCGGCGGCATCGCCATCGTGCTGTTCATCCTGGTCCCCGTGGTGTTCCAGGGCTGTCTGGGCACCGAGTACATGCTGCGTCCGGACATCAACTCCGGCGAAGGCGTGGGCGCGGCACTTGCCAGCATGGTCAGCTCCAACCCCGTATTCTGCGGCGTCGTGGTGGTAATGCTGGTGTTCACCTTAATGCTGGGCTCCATGACTGCCATGGCCGACACCGCACGCACGCTCTACCAGGGCGGAAAGGACGGCACCCTGCCCAAGTTCCTGGCCCACGCGAACAAGAACGGCTCGCCCAGCGCAGCCATCTGGTTCAACTTCGTCGTCGACCTGATCCTGCTGCTGTTCAGCGACTACCTGTTCCTGCTGGCCATCACCGCCATGAACTACATCCTGTGCCACTTCTTCGTGCTCACGGGCGCGTGGATCCACCGCATGGACAACCCCGACATCGAGCGCCCCTACAAGATTTCGGACAACATGCTCACCGTCTGCGTGCTGCTGGCCTTCTTCAACATGTTCTTGGTGGGCGCAGGCTCCAACGTCTGGGGCTCCTACGTGCTGCCGTTGGGCATCGTGCTGGCGCTCGTGGGCATGCCGCTGTACTGGTTCAGGCATTACGTGGTGGACAAGGGTCAATTCCCCGAGGGCACATGGCAGGACCTCATTCCGAAGGGCCTGACCGAGCCGCCCGAGGTACCTGGCAGCATCATCCCCAAGGTGTGCATCTGCCTCGGCATCGTGTTCATGCTCATCGGCTACATCGCATTCTACGTCATGTTGTAAACGCGGCGAATCTGAATCGACCTTCCGAGCGGCGTCGGCCTACGGCGCCGCCTTTGCGTCTACCGCAACTCGACGGGGAGCGCGAACCCGCCTTCGACCACCTTGGCCGTATAGATGGCGCAGTTGCCGATGAACTTCGACCAATAGCCGCCTTTCGACTGCGGATTCAGGTACTCGAGCAGCCCTTTCATGGCGATGGCGTGCGTGGAGACAAGGACGTCTGTCGCGCGCGCCTCCTCAAGCACGTCCTCCAGAAACGCGCCGCACCGCTCAACCACGCTTGCCAACTGCTCCATGCCGTCGGGAGCGGGATTATGCACAAAATCGCTGAAGAACTCGGCCATTTCAGGCGAAGGATTCTTCAGGTCCATTCCTTCATACGGACCGTAGTCCATTTCGATCAGGCGCCTATCGACGACAACCGGCACTCCAGGAGCGGCGATCCTCGCCGTCTGCAAAGCCCTGGTCAGCGGGCTTGAATACACCTTCGCGAAAGACACGTTCCCGATGAGCAAGGCGGCCTCCTGGGCCTGGCGTTCGCCGACCTCGTTCAGCGGATGGTCGCTCTGCCCTTGCAGCACGTGTTTGGAGTTCAGATCCGTCTGCCCGTGCCGAATGATGTAAATCATGTCCACCACCTGTTTGCGCTTCGATGTTCGGCTCAAGAGTATAGGGCAAAACCGTGCCTGAAGGGCGGTTGCGGCAGTTTCGACAACGTTGAAGCATTCGATGACCCCTGCCGACACACGGCCTGACCTAGAAACGCCGTGCCATAACGTATTTTCGTTGCACAACGCCCCCACCAGAAGGCGCGGCTTTTGCACCAGCCGCCGCCGGCGTTTCGGCCCCGCCGGGCCACCGAGCTTCGCTGCCGAAGCCCATGCCCTACACCGCCGAACACGAACGGAGCCGCCCCGAAGGACGGCTCCGCATGGTTTCGTTGTCGGTTGGGCGCGCGTTACGCCAGAAGCTCACGGGCCACGTCGCACATGGCGTCGAGCTGCTCGTTGGCCTCATTCTCGGTTGCAGCTTTGGCGAACACGTACACCTTGATCTTGGGCTCGGTACCGCTGGGGCGCACGATGAACTTGCGGCCGCCTTCCAGCTGGTACTCCACCACATTGGCGCTCGGCAGCGTCTGGTCGGGTTCGTCAGCCGGCGCATTCAGGCGCGGCATGGTCGCTCCCCCGTCGTAATCCAGCACACCGGTCACTTTGAACCCCGCGATGTCGGCGGGAGCATCGGCGCGCACGCGGGCCATGATGTCAGCCATGCGCTGGGCACCTTCGGCGCCGGGGTATTCCAGCGACACCGTGCGGTTGAACCAGTAGCCGTACTTCTCATACAGAGCGCGGCGGGCGTCCACCAGACTCATGCCTCGGGCGCGGTAGTAACGGGCCATCTCGCAGATGAGCATCGAGGCCACCACGGCGTCTTTGTCGCGTACGTAGGTGCCCGCCAGGTATCCGTAGCTCTCCTCGAAGCCGAAGATGTAGCGTTCGGGTTCGCCCGCGGCCTCCAGCAGGGCAATCTGCTCGCCGATGTATTTGAAACCGGTAAGCACGCGACGCACCTGGAAGCCGTAGTCGGCGGCCACGTCGTCGACCATGGCCGACGACACGATGGTAGTGATGGCCACGGCGCGGGACAGGTCCTCGCCGCGGTCGCGACGCATGCGGGCGATGTAGTCGAGCAGCAGCACGCCCATCTCGTTGCCGGTGATGAGCGCGTAATCGTCGCCGTCGGGCACGGCCACACCCACGCGGTCGGCATCGGGATCGGTGGCCAGCAGCAGGTCGGGGTGGACCTCACGGCTCAGCTGGATGCCCTTCTCGAGCGCGGGACGGGCTTCGGGGTTCGGATACTCGCATGTCGGGAAGTCCCCGTTGGGTTCGGCCTGCTCAGGCACCACGGTGATGTCTTCGACGCCGATGCGGTTAAGGATGCGCTTCACCGTTTCCAGACCCGTGCCGCACAGCGGCGTGTACACGATCTTCAGCGGGTCGTCGGCCGACGCGGACAGCGACTGGGCCGCCACGTTGTCGATGAACCGGTCCAGGGTGTCTTCGCCGATCCAGGACACCTGACCGTTCGCGAGGGCCTCGTCGAAAGGAACGGTGCGCACGTCGGCAAAGCAGTCCACGGCCTCCACCTGGGCAGAAATGTCCTTGGCGGCTTGAGTGGTAATCTGGCATCCGTCGGCGCCGTACACCTTGTAGCCGTTGTACGGCGCGGGGTTGTGACTGGCCGTCACGTTGATGCCGGCCGAGCAGCCCAGGTCGCGCACGGCGAAGGAAAGCGCCGGGGTGGGCTCGACGCGCGGGTACACGTACACGCGCACGCCGTTGGCGGCAAGCACGCTGGCTGCGGTCTGGACGAACAGCTCGCCCTTGTTGCGGGAGTCGCGGGCGATGGCCACGCTGGGGTTTTCGAAATTGGCCACCAGGTAGTTGGCCAGACCCTGGGTGGCACGCCCTACGGTAAGCACGTTCATACGGTTGGTGCCGGCGCCGATGACGCCGCGCAGGCCCGCCGTACCGAAGGACAGATCCTGGAAGAACGCGTCCTCGATGGCCTTGGTGTCGTCTTTCATATCAGCCAGCAGTCCAGCCAGTTCGGCATCCTGGACGCGGTCAACCCATTCCGAATACAAGCCCTGAACATCACGCATGCGCAGCCTCCTCATCAGTTGGTCAATGGGACAACAATACCGCAACATACGTCCCCCGAAGAAGAACGGGACGCATGTTTTAAGCATTCTCCAGCGAGCGGCGACCTACCAGCGCAGGAGCCGCATGCCGCGGCCGGGCTCCTTGTCGCGCTCCTGAAGCTTCTTGCCCATAGGAGATTCCCGAAACGCGAAGTCGGATTCCAGGTCGTGGAAACGGTCCTTGTCGACGAACACCTTGCGCGACACGAAATTCCAGAACGACACAATGACGCCGACGATCACCTTCGCGATGCGGTAATCGATGTCGATATGCCCTGCGAACAGGTACAACAGCGCGTCGTTGAGGGCCAGCCCGATGAAGGACACCACGAAGAACGCGATGACCTCCTCGGTGCGGGAGATGTCGCCGCGGCGGGTGTACACGAAGCGCATCGACAGGAAATAGCTGTATACGATGCTGATGGTGAAGCTGAGGGTAGCGGCAAGCAGGTACTGCATGCCAAGCCGTTCGACCAGCACAAGAAGCAATACGTAGTCAAGCGCGAAAGCGGAAACGCCGACCGCGCTGAAACGCAGGAATTGCCGAATCAGCCTTTTCATCCAACCCTCCATGGACTCAATAGGTAGATAGTACCCTATTCGAAGGTCCTTGCGAAGGGTTTGGCCTCCTGCGCGGCCCCAAATGAATACGAACCGATACATTCGAGTCGGGATGAACGCATAAAAAACGCGGCCCCGAAGGGCCGCGCTTGCGGGCGATTTCGCGAATTAGAGGTTCAGGCCCTTCTTCACATCGGCGTAGACGTCGTCGACCGGACGATCGCCGTCGACGGAGATCAGCAGGTCCTTGCCGCGGTAGTAGTCGACCAGCGGAGCAGTGCTCTTGGCGTAAACGTCGAGGCGGTTGCGAACCGTTGCCTCGTTGTCGTCGTCGCGCTGGTACATTTCGCCACCGCACTTGGGGCAGGAAGCATCGGCTGCGGTGCCGATGTTTCCGCAATCCTTGCAGCAACGGCGAGCGGACAGGCGCTTCACGATGACTTCAGGGTCGACGTCGACCAGCAGGGCCGCATCCAGAGGACGCTTGATTTCGGAAAGCAGGGCATCCAGCGCCACGGCCTGGGCCGTCGTACGGGGGAAGCCGTCCAGGATGAATCCGGTTTCGCAATCGGGCTGCTGCAGACGCTCGTTCATGAGGTCGATGATCAGCGAGTCGGGAACCAGGTCACCGGCGTCCATGAATGCCTTGGCCTGCTTGCCAAGCTCCGTCTGGTCACGGACAGCGGCGCGAAGGATGTCGCCCGTGGAGATATGCGCAGTGCCGTATTCAGCAACCAGCTTGGCGGCCTGAGTGCCCTTGCCGGCGCCCGGGGCGCCCAACAACACGATGTTCATACCATGAACTCCTTTGGTCATTTTCGCCACTTCGTACGCAGTGGCCGCGTTGGTATCCATACCTTGCCCATTGTATCAGTCGAAGGCGACAAAAGGCACTCCCATGCGTGATTCGCACAGGATTGGCTGCCAGCGTCGCTCGATGCTTCGTCTAGGCGTGGTTCATGTGGTAGACGTCCCACAGACCCTTCAGCAACAGCGACGGCTCGTAGACCACCTCGCGACGGCAGGCGTCCTTGATCAGGATGGACACGCCTCCGGTCAGAATCGTCGTGACCGGACCTCCCAGCTCGTCGACGATGCGGTCGACCAGTCCGTCGATCATGGCCGCGTTGGCGTAGATCACGCCCGAACGCATGCTATCCACCGTATAGCGCCCGATGAGGTGCTCCGGCTGCTCGAACTTGATGAACGGCAGCTGCGAAGCCTTGGCGGTCAGGGCGTCCTGCGAAATCACGATGCCAGGGATGATGATGGAACCCAGGTAGACGCGGTCGGCGTTCACCACCGAGCACGTGGTGGCCGTGCCCATATCGAAAATGGCCAGGTTGCCTTCGAACTCGTTGATGGCACCCACCGCATCGGCGATCATGTCGACGCCCAGCTTGTCCGGGGTGTCGATGTCGATGGTCATGCCCAGTTCCAGCTTGTTCGAAAGCACAACGGGATCTTCGCCCACTTTGATGCGAAGCGATTGGACCACAGAATCGGTCAGCTCGGGCACGACGGAGCTGACCACGGCGCCTTCCACGTTGCTGAAGTCGAAGTGATGCATGTTGACCAGAGCCTCGAACCCGATCATGAAGTCCTTGACCGTACGGCGTTTGTCCGTGGGGAACCGGAGGCGCGACTCGAGCTTGCCTCGCTCGGACATAAGGCCCATTACGACGTTGGTATTGCCGATGTCGGCGGTAAGAATCATCTGCGTGCCCTTTCTGGCGAGGTTAAGCGTTTTTCGGAGTGAGCTTGAACAGTTCATCGAGCAGGCGGTCGGCCGCTTCGCCCTTGGAGAGCAGCGGCAGGTCGATTTCGCCTTCGGCTGTGATGAACGTGAGGTGGTTGGTGGGCGTTCCGAAGCCGGCGCCTGGCTCGCGCAGACTGTTGGCCGCAATCATGTCCACGTTCTTGCGCTGAAGCTTGCCGCGGGAGTTCTCGATCACGTCCCGGGTCTCCATAGAGAAGCCGCACAGCAGCGTGCGCCCGTTGCGGTGCGCTCCGAGCCATGCCAGCGTATCCGGCGTGCGTTCGAAATCGATGTCGAATGCCCCGTCGGCCTTCTTGATCTTGTCGCCCTTGACGTCCGCCGGGCGGTAGTCGGCGATTGCCGCCGCCATGATGACGGCGTCCTGGTCATCGGCGCGGGAGCTGACGGCTTCGAACATGTCCTGGGCGCTGGTGATGTCGACCACGTTCACGAAAGGCGGCGGCGTCAGACTGACAGGACCCGACACCAGCGTGACGTCCGCGCCGCGCAGCATGGCGCGCCGCGCGATGGCATAGCCCATGGTGCCCGTTGAATGGTTGGTGATGAAGCGCACCGGGTCGATGGCCTCGCGGGTAGGCCCCGCAGAAACCAGGATGCTCTTGCCGGCGAGGTCCTTCTCGCAGGCTATTTCGCGGCAGATCCAATCGATGAGCTCCGGAATGGAAGGAAGCTTCCCTTCTCCGTCATCGCCGCAGGCCAAGTGCCCGCTGACGGGTGGAATGACGATGTAGCCGCGGCTGCGTAGCATCTCCAGGTTCTCCTGGGTGGCGACGTTTCGGTACATGTTCACGTTCATGGCGGGGGCCACCATCACCGGACACGTGGCGTTAAGTACCGCATACGCCGCGGCGCTGGGGGCTTCGCCCATGGCCACGTACGCGATGGTGTTCGCCGAGGCGGGGGCCACCACAACGGCATCGGCTTCAGCCAGCCAGACATCCACGGTTTCGCAATCCTCGGGCGAGATGCCCGTAACGACATGCGCCCCCGAAAGGACTTCAAGCGGCAGCTCGGGGATGATCTTGCAGGCGGCCTCGGTCATGGCGACCCGAACCGTGCAGTTGAGCTTTCCGAGCTGTGACACCAGGTCGCAGGCCTTGTACGCCGAGATGCTGCCGCACACGGCAACGACGACGGTCTTGTTGGCGAGCATGCTTCTCCTTCTGGCTGTATGGCTTTCGAACGGTCGTAAACGCCGTTACGGCAGAATTATACGATGAAGCGCGTCGGAAGAACCAATTCACGCTCCATATGGGAAAGCGCGGGGTTCTCAAGGGAGCACGATGGAACGTCCGGACTCAAGACCATGGCTTCGGTAACGAGCCGAGTGTCTGAGCCGTTCCGCCCGAATAAGAAAAGGCCCCCGAAGGGGCCTTTTCGTGCTGATTCGACTTACTTGAAGAAGCCTTCGTAGTTGTAGCTCTTCAGCTGAGCCTCGACCTTGTTCATGGTGTCGAGGGCAACGCCGATCATAATCAGGATGGACGTGCCGCCGAATGCCTGGATCAGCTGGTTGTTCGTAAAGTAGAACAGGATGGACGGAACCACCGCGATCAGGGCGATGAAGATGCCGCCAGGCAGCGTGACGTGCCTGATGACATTGCGGATGTACGCCGTGGTCGCCGGGCCCGGACGGATGCCGGGGATGTTGCCGCCCTGCTTATGGATGTTCTCCGATGTCTCTTCGGGATTGAACACCATAGAGGTGTAGAAGTACGCGAAGAAGACGATCAGGATGAACGTCAGAATCCAGTTGGCGGGGCCTGCGCTGATCGCATTCGCGAAGCTCGTAAGCCAACCCACGTTGAACAGGGCGGCGATCTGAGCCGGGAAATAAATCAGAGCAGAGGCGAAAATGATGGGGATTACGCCTGCAGCGTTGATCTTCAGCGGGATGTAGGTGGACTGGCCGCCCATCTGACGACGACCCTGAAGACGCTTTGCATAGGTGACCGGGATGCGGCGCTGGGCGCGCTCGACATAGATGATTGCCGGGATGCAGAGCAGGACCACGACAATGATCAGAACCGTGACGGCGATGCCCATGCCGGTGTCATCGCTCAGCGTGACGCTGCTGAAAATGGCAGCGGGCACGCGGGAGACGATGGACGTGAAGATGATGAGGGACATACCGTTGCCGATGCCGCGTTGCGTAATGAGTTCGCCCATCCACATGATCAGGGCCGTGCCGACGACCAGCGTGACCACGACCACGATGTCGGTGACGATCTCGGGGATCTCGGTGGAGAACACGACGCCATACTGAGAGCTCTTGAAGAGGAACAGGTAGCCGATGGCGTTGATCAAGCCGAGGCCCAGCGTAAGGTAGCGCGTGGTCTGGGTGATCTTGCGACGGCCGGTCTCGCCCTCTTTGGCCCAGCGGCCCACAGCAGGGATGACGCCCTGCATGAGCTGCATGATAATGGCAGCCGTGATGTACGGCATGATGCCCAAGGAGAACACCGAGAAGTGCGACAGAGCACCGCCGGTGAACAGGTCGAGCATGGTCATGCCTACTCCGCCAGTGGCGAATGCGTTCGCGAACTCGTTAAACGGAATGCCAGGCACCGGGATGAAGGCACCGAGACGGTACAGCGCCAAGATTGCCAAGGTGAAGAGAATCTTGTTGCGAAGCTCCGGAACCTTGAATGCCTGTACGAGCGACTCTAGCACAGCGGCTCAACCTTTCCTCCGGCCGCTTCGATCTTGGCAGCGGCACTAGCAGAAACCTTGTCAACCTTGACGGTGACGGCCTTGGTGATTTCGCCATCGCCCAGAACCTTGACCAGCTGGGTGGTCTTCTTGATGATGCCCTTGGCAACCAGAGAGTCGTGATCCACAACCTCGCCGGCCTCGAACTTGTCGTCGATGCGGCTCACGTTGACGGGAGCATACTCAACACGGTTGATGTTGCGGAAGCCGCCCAACTTGGGGAGGCGCATAGCCAGAGGAGTCTGGCCGCCCTCGAAGCCGGCGCCCTTGCCGCCGCCAGCGCGGGACTTCTGGCCGTTCATACCACGGCCGGCGGTTTTACCATGACCGGATGCGGGGCCGCGGCCGACGCGCTTGCGCTTGTGGGTAGAACCCGGATTCGGGCGGAGATCAGAAAGTTCCATGATGTATCCTTTCGCTTCTTTCGACGGGTTGTCTCTCCCGCCTCAGCCAGCAGCTCGCTCGCTGGCCAACTTCTTGTACACTTGTCTTTTGACAAGCCGCTCTATGATAACCGATGAAGGAGCGGCTTGCACGGACGCATCTTCGTTTTACTCGTGGCACCACGGTAAATTCAAATCGTCCACATACAGAAAAAGGCCCGCCGAAGCGGACCTTTTTGCAAGCATTGGTATCGAGTTAGTCCTCGACGACCTCAACGAGGTGCTTGACCTTGAAGATCATGCCGCGGATGCAAGGATTGTCAACCTTGTGGACCGTGCGGCCGATCTTGCCGAGGCCGAGAGCCTTCAGGGTCTCACCCTGGTCGTGCTTGTAACCGATGCTGGACTTGACCTGCGTGATGTGCAGGGTCTTCTTCTGCTCGTCTGCCATTGGTTACGCCTCCTTCTTCTCTTCCCAACCGTAGATCTTAGCCACGGTGGTGTTGCGGCGCTCGGCGACCTCGGTGGGGCTGGACATGCTCTTCAGGCCTTCGGCGGCAGCCTTGACGATGTTCATCGGGTTGTCGGTGCCGAGAGACTTGGTCAGGCAGTCCTGAACGCCTGCGAGCTCCATGATGGCGCGGACCGGACCGCCGGCGATAACGCCGGTACCAGGGGTAGCGGGCTTCAGCAGCACGCGACCTGCGCCGAATTCGCCGATGATCTCATGGGGAAGCGTCTTGGCTTCGGTCAGAGGCACGGTGAACATGTTCTTCTTGGCGTCTTCAACGCCCTTGCGGATGGCGATAGGCACTTCCTTGGACTTGCCCAGGCCAACGCCCACATGGCCGTTGCCGTCGCCCACGACGACCAGAGCGGTCAGACCGAAGCGGGTACCGCCCTTGACGACCTTGGCGACGCGGTTGATGTAAACCACGCGCTCCTGAAGCTCAGGAACTGCGGGCTGATTCTTTTCTTCTTTACGAGGAGTCATCTATCTACCCTTTCCTAGAACTTCAAGCCGGCTTCACGGGCGCCTTCAGCGAGAGCCTTGACGCGGCCGTGGTACAGGTTGCCACCGCGGTCGAAAACGATCTCGGTGATGCCCTTTTCGATTGCCTTCTTGCCGACGATCTGGCCCAGAGCCTCGGCGCCTTCAACGGTGGCACCGGACTTGCCGGTGGCCTTGAAGTCCGCACCCAGGGTGCTTTCGCCGTAGAGAGTCTTGCCCTCGACGTCGTCGACGAACTGAACGTAGATGTTAGAGTTGGAACGGGTCACGCAAAGGCGCGGACGAGCGGCGGTACCGGAGACCTTGCCGCGAACGCGACGGTGACGACGAGCCAACGCAGCTTGTTTCTTCTGAAGTTTCTGCATCTTAGTATCCCTTCACGTGCGCTACTTGTCGCCCTTGGCGGCCTTGCCCAGCTTACGACGGACATACTCGCCCTCGTAGCGGATGCCCTTGCCCTTGTAAGGCTCAGGCTTGCGCCATTTGCGGATGACGGCAGCGGTCTCGCCGACCAGCTGCTTGTCGCAACCCTTGACCACGATGTGGGTCTGATCGGGCACCTCAAGCGTGATGCCTTCGGGAGCCTCGACGATCACGGGGTGGGAGTAACCGAGCTGCATCTCCAGCTTGCCACCCTTGAGAGCAGCACGGTAGCCGACGCCGACGAGCTCGAGCCTCTTGGAGAAGCCCTTGCTGACGCCCTCAACCATGTTGTTGATGAGGGAGCGAACCAGGCCGTGGTACGCACGGTTCTGACGCTCGTCGTTGGGACGGGTGACGATGATCTCGTCGCCCTCCTGAGCCACGGTGATGACTACAGGATAGGTGTAGGTCAGCTCGCCCAGGGGGCCCTTGACCGTAATGGTGTTGCCTTCAATGGCAACGTCGACTCCGGCGGGAACCGGAATGGGCTTCTTGCCGATACGAGACATATCTAGCTCCTTTCCTTTCCTACCAGATGTATGCGATAACTTCGCCGCCGACACCGGCCTTGCGAGCGTCGCGGTCGGTCATAACGCCCTTGGACGTGGACACGATTGCAGTGCCCAAGCCGCCCAGAACGCGGGGCAGCTCGTCCTTGCCAGCATAGATGCGCAGACCCGGCTTGGAAATGCGCTTGATGCCGCGGATAACCTTGGACTTCTTCTCGCCGTACTTCAGCGTGATCTCGAGGATGTCACGAGGCTGAGACTCGATGGTCTCGTAACCCTGCACATAGCCCTCTTCGGTCATGATGCGGGCGATCTCGACAAGCTTCTTGGAAGACGGCATGGACACCGTCGGCTTGCCTGCAGAGTTAGCGTTACGCACGCGCGTAAGCATATCTGCGATGGGGTCGTTCATGGTCATGAATGTTCTCCTTTGGTTCATGATGAGCAGTTCGGAGGTACGCAATTGAGCCCGTGACTCGTACGCCTTACCGACCAGCACACCGATCGTGACGATTGATTCCTACCAGGAAGCCTTGGTCACGCCGGGCAGTTCGCCTTTGCTGGCGAGCTCACGCAGGCAGACGCGGCACAGACCGAACTTGCGGTAGACCGAGTGAGGACGGCCGCAACGGGTGCAACGCGTGTACTTGCGCGTCGAGTACTTCGGCTCGCGCTTAGCTTTGGCGATCATCGATTTCTTTGCCATGCTTTTCCTTCTTTCTTATTCTTCATCCGGCACGGCGCCGGAAAGGAAGACTACTTCTTGAACGGGAATCCCAGAGCGTCGAGGAGAGCCTTGGCAGCCTCATTGTTCTCGGCGGTGGTCACGAACGTGATGTCCATACCGCGGGTGCGGTCGATCTTGTCATACTCGATCTCGGGGAAGATCAGCTGCTCGGTGACGCCGAGAGTGTAGTTGCCACGGCCGTCGAAGCTCGTGGTGGGAATGCCGCGGAAGTCGCGGACGCGGGGCAGAGCCATGGACAGCAGGCGGTCCAGGAACTCCCACATGCGGTCGCCGCGCAGGGTGACCTTGCAGCCGATGGCCATACCCTGGCGGATATGGAAGGCAGCGATGGACTTCTTAGCGCGGGTCACGCAAGGCTGCTGGCCGGTGATGATGCGCATGTCGTTCATGGCGGCGTCGAGCTGCTTCGAGTCGGAAGCGGCCTCGCCGACACCCATGTTGACAACGATCTTCTCCAGGCGCGGAACCTTGTTGATGTTATCGATGTTCAGCTCTTTTTCGAGCTTCGCAATGATCTCGTTTTGATACTTTTCTTTCAGACGAGGAGTAGCCATCTGTCTGTTTCTTCCTTTCGATGAATTAAACGCAGGATTTCCGACCCTGCGTCCCTACCCGCTTACACGGTTGGGGTCATGCTTCGGGCGGGGTCTTCTTTGCCCCGCCCGTTTCGTTCTCGACTTAGTCGATGTCAGCGCCGCACTTCTTGCAGACGCGGACGCGCTTGCCTTCGTCGTTGCGCTTGTTGGTCACGCGAGTGGCCTTGCCGCACTTGGGGCAAACGATCTGCACGTTGGACACGTGGATGGGGGCTTCCTTATGGATGATGCCGCCCTGCGGGTTCTGCTGAGTCGGGCGCAGGGCCTTCTTCACAACACCGCAGCCTTCCACGACGACGCGCTCCTTCTGGGGCAGAGCCTTGAGGACAACGCCCTCCTTGCCCTTGTCCTTGCCAGCGATGACGAGGACCTTGTCGCCCTTACGGACATGCAATTTAGTCATCTATCGCACCTCCCCTACAGCGTTTCCGGTGCCAGAGACACGATCTTCATGTACTTCTTCTCACGCAGCTCGCGAGCGACGGGCCCGAAGATACGGGTGCCGCGCGGAGAACCGTCGTTGTTGATCAGGACGGCTGCGTTCTGGTCGAAGCGGATGTACGAACCGTCGGTACGACGAATCTGCTTCTTCACGCGAACGACGACGCAGCGGACGACGTCACCCTTCTTGACGTTGCCGTTCGGAGCGGCTTCCTTAACGCTGCAGATGATGACGTCACCGAGGCCAGCGTAGCGGCGCTTGGAGCCGCCGATGACCTTGATGCACTGCACCTTGCGCGCGCCGGAGTTATCCGCAACGTTCAGCATACTTTGCATCTGAATCATTGTGCAATCCTTCCGATACTAGATCACGCTGCAGCGCGAACTACTTAGCCTTCTCGATGATCTTGACGAGGCGCCAACGCTTCATCTTGGACAGAGGGCGGGTTTCCATAATCTGGACGGTATCGCCCACACCACACTCGTTGTTCTCATCATGTGCATGGAACTTCTTGGTGGTGGTCATCATCTTGCCGTACACCGGGTGCGGCTTGCGTTCCTTGGTCTCAACCACAATGGTCTTGTCGTTGACGGCGCTTACGACGACGCCCTGACGGACCTTGCGGGAGTTACGGGTGTTTTCGCTCATTTATTCCCACTCATCCCTACTTCAGAGCGCCGTTAGCGGCGATCTCACGGGCACGCATCTCGGTCTGGATGCGGGCGATGTCCTTCTTGACTTGCTTCACGCGAGCCGTGTTGTCCAACTGGCTGGTAGCCATCTGGAAACGCAGGTTGAACAGCTCGGCGCGAGCATCCTTGAGCTTGGCGGCCAAATCCTCGGCGGAAAGCTCACGAATTTCAGCTGGCTTCATTATTCAGCAGCCTCCGTTTCCTGTTGTTCCCTGGTCACGATCTTGCACTTGATGGGCAGCTTGTTGATAGCGAGACGCAGAGCTTCACGAGCAACGGCATCTTCGACGCCGGCGATCTCGAACATGATGCGGCCCGGTTTGACAACGGCTACCCAGCCCTCGGGGTTGCCCTTGCCGGAACCCATGCGGGTTTCAGCGGGCTTCTGGGTAATCGGCTTGTCCGGGAAGATGGTGATCCAAACCTTGCCGCCACGCTTCATTTCACGAGTCATAGCGACACGAGCAGCCTCGATCTGGCGGTTGGTGATCCAGTGAGCCTCGAGGGCCTGGATGCCGTAATCGCCGTGGTTCAACTTGGTGTAGCCCTTGGCCTTACCCTTCATCGAACCGCGCTGCACCTTGCGGTGCCTCACACGCTTAGGAGCTAGCATTATTTAGCACCCCTTTCGTTGCGGTCGTTGCGGCGTCCGCCACGGTCGTTGCGACGGCCGCGAGTCGGACGGGAGTTGCCTTCCAGAGCCGGCTGCGGAACCTTGCCACCAGGCAGAACTTCGCCGTGGTAGATCCAGACCTTGACGCCGATGGCGCCCATGGTGGTCCTTGCGGTTGCGAAGCCGTAGTCGATCTTGGCACGCAGGGTGTGCAGAGGCACACGGCCTTCGCGGTACCACTCACGACGGCTCATCTCAGCGCCGCCCAGACGGCCGGAGCACTGAATACGGATGCCCTGAGCACCGCTCTTGCGGGCGGACTGGACAGCCTTGCGCATGGCGCGACGGAAAGCCACGCGGCCTTCCAGCTGCTCTGCGACGGACTTAGCGACCAGAACAGCGTCGAGCTCGGGGCGCTTGACCTCGATGACCTCGATGTTGACCGCGCCATTGGCGACCTTGGCAACATCCTTGCGGAGGTTCTCGATTTCGGCGCCCTTCTTGCCGATAACAACACCCGGGCGAGCCGTGGTGATGATGATCTTGATCTTGTCGCCAGCGCGCTCGATTTCGATCTTCGAAACGGCGGCCTTCTCCAGCTGCTTCTCAAGGAACTTGCGGATAGCCAAGTCGTTTTCCAGGTTCTTGGCGTAATCCTTGTCAGCGTACCAACGGCTACGCCAATCCTCGGTGATGCCGAGACGGAAGCCGGTGGGCATTACTTTCTGACCCATGCGGTTATGCCTCCTCTCGCGGCGCGACGATGACGGTGATGTGGCTGGTGCGCTTACGGATGCGGGACGCAGAGCCCTTGGCGCGCGGGGTGAAGCGCTTCATGGTGGGGCCTTCGTCGGCATACGTGGTCTTGACGACCAGGTTGTTCGCACTCATGTCGTGGTTGTTCGTAGCGTTGGCCACAGCGGAATCCAGGACCTTCAGGATGGTCTCGGAGATGGCGCGCTCAGAGAACATGAGGATCTCGCGGGCGCGGGCAACATCCTTGCCGCGGATCTGGTCAAGCACGATGCGTGCCTTGCGGGGGCTCACACGCACGTACTTTGCGGTTGCTTTTGCTTCCATGTGTGCTTACCTCCTTACTTCTTCTTCTTGTCGGCATGGCCCTTGAACGTACGCGTAGGCGCGAACTCGCCCAGCTTGTGTCCGACCATGGACTCGGTGACGTACACGGGCACATGCTTGCGGCCATCATGCACAGCGATGGTGTGACCCACCATTTCCGGGAAGATGGTCGAAGCACGGGACCACGTTTTGACAACGTTCTTTTCGCCAGCAGCGTTCATCGCCTGAATGCGACCCAGGAGACGCGGCTCGACGAAAGGACCTTTCTTCAAACTTCTGCTCACAGTTTCTCCTTAACGTAACGTCGCTTACTTCTTGCGGCGACGGATGATCAGGCGGCTCGACGCCTTCTTCGGATTGCGGGTGCGGTGACCCTTGGTGGGAACGCCCCACGGGCTGACCGGATGACGGCCTGCGGTCTTGTTCTTGCCCTCGCCGCCACCATGGGGATGGTCGACAGGGTTCATGACGGTACCGCGGACGGTCGGACGGATGCCCTTCCAGCGGTTGCGGCCTGCCTTGCCGATCTTCACGTTGGCATGGTCGGCGTTGCCAACCTCACCAATCGTGGCGCGGCAGGTAAGGAGAACGCGGCGCATCTCAGAAGAGGGCATGCGGAGGATGGCGTAGTTGCCTTCCTTGCCCATCAGCTGGATGGAGGTGCCGGCGGAACGGGCCAGGGCGGCGCCGCGGCCGGGCTGCAGCTCGACAGCATGAATCAGAGTACCGACGGGGATGTCGGCCAGAGGCATGGCGTTGCCGGGCTTGATGTCTGCATTGGGGCCGGAGACGACCATGTCGCCGACCTGCAGGCCCTTCGGATGAAGGATGTAGCGCTTCTCGCCGTCCACATAGTGGAGCAGAGCGATGCGGGCGGAGCGGTTCGGGTCGTACTCGATGGTAGCGACCTTGGCGGGCACGCCGTCCTTGTTGCGCTTGAAATCGATGATGCGGTAACGACGCTTGTTGCCGCCACCCTGATGACGGGTGGTGATGCGACCGTTGTTGTTGCGTCCTGCCTTCTTGGGCAGAGGCGCAAGCAGCGACTTCTCCGGCTTGTCCGTCGTGATCTCGGCGAAGTCCGAGACCGTCTGGAAGCGGCGACCGGGGCTAGTCGGCTTGTACTGCTTGACTCCCATTTCTTTCCTAACGTTTGTGGGCAACTGCTCGCGTGCACACTCCATTGCACGTACCAGAAACCCTGCTTACACGGTGTGGAAGCGATGGCCGAACAGGCATTGTTTCGGAGTGAATGCCTTCGACGCCGTTTCCACGCGTCCGGGTGTATCCATACTTCTCCCGACGCAAAGGAAGATTATATAGAGGCAAAAGGACTGCTTCAAGTGCAAAAACCGTCTCCACACAACCTGCGCGAATGCGGTTTCCTGCGTTCGGCCCGGCTCGTACAGATGCGGGAAACGCCCCGAGTTGCCGATGCGGACGTCGAGTCGACATGGATACACCCGGATACGTGGTGTTAGTGTACGGACATAAAAGTTTTTGCGGTGCAACATGCAGGTTCGTAATGTCCTTACATATATAGAAGGGCCCGACGCATCTGGGCATCGGGCCGAATAAAGCTTGCTATTTGGAAGTCTTGCGGGTGGTTTTCTTCGTCGCGGTCTTTCGGGTGGTCCTCTTCGCAGGGGCCTTCTTGTCCTCCGCGCCCTCCTCCTTCTCCTTGCCGGGGCAGTCGAAGTTGGGACACAGCTTCCACGGTCCGCGACCGGTAGTCACAATCACCATGGGTGCGCCGCAGTCGGGGCAAACCTCCTCGGTGGCCTTGAGCTCGCCATGTTGCGGCAACGGGTAGCTTACGCCGCATTCCTCATAGTTCTCGCATCGGATGAACCGCTTCAATGTGCGCGGATTGCGCTGCGCGATGAGTTTCTTGTCCAAGCCCTTTTCGGCGCAGGCCTTGCAGGCGCCTACAATCACATCGGGTTCCTGGTTGCTGTCGCAGTTGGGGTCGATGCACTGGACGCGCGGCTTAGAGCGGAATGCCGTCACCTTGATCTGAGGCATGCCGCACACCGGGCATTTCTCCTCAACCACTTCCACTTTGCCTTTCGGCAGCGGGTAGGTGACATCGCACTCAGGCCAGCCCGAGCACCCGATGAACATGGATTTCGTCTTATTGGAGGCGCGCATCTGCAGGTCCTTGCCGCATTTGGGGCAGGTACCCACATAGGCATCGGCCGCCACGGCGTCGCCCAGGGCGCTGGCGACCTCTTCGGAATGAGGCATGAGCTCCTTAAGCACGTCGTTGAGAATGTCACGGGACAGATCGACGACCTCTTTCTGAGTCTTATCTCCGTCGGCGATCTGGTTCATGTCCTTTTCCAGCTCGGCCGTCATGCCCGGGCTGGTGATCTGCGGCGCGAAACGACCCAAAGCGTCGCACACGGCAATGCCCAGCTGGCTCGGCTCGATGGGGTCGTTCTGGATGTACTTCACATTGTAGAGCCGGTCGATGATCGAATGGCGCGTGGCCTTGGTGCCCAAGCCCAACTTCTCCATCTCCTGGATGAGCTTGCCCTGGGAATAGCGCGCGGGGGGCTCGGTCTGCTTTTGCTCGCAGGTTGCGCCCAGGAAATCGACCTGCTGCCCTTCGTTGAGCTGCGGCAGGATGGTGTCTTTTTTCGCGCCGTAAGGATAGATGGCCCTGAAGCCCGGCTTGACGACCACGTCGCCGCGGGTGATGAACGTCTCGTCATTGACGTCGACAGACACCTTCGTGCCCTCGATGACGGCGGCGTCGGAAAGCGTGGCCAGGAACCGACGTGCGATGAGGTTGTAAAGCTTCCACTCCGCAGGCTGCAGCTTATCGGGGCTGGCGGCCTGCATGGGGACGATGGGCGGATGGTCGGTGGATTCCTGCTTGCCGCGTGTGGGCGTAAGCGTGCCTTTGGCCAGCAGCTGGCGGCAATAGGGCTCGTACGCGGGCACTTCGGACAGGGTCTTCACCATGGCAGGAAGGTCGAAGGAGGACGGGTACACCGTGTTGTCCACACGGGGGTACGACGTGTAACCGGCCATGTACAGGCTTTCAGCCAGGCGCATGGTACGGGCAGGCGACAGCCCCTCGGCGGCGGCCGCAGCCATAAGGCCCGTGGTGTTGAAGGGCGTGGGCGCCGAAACGGTGCGCTTGCGCTTCTCGATGCCGGACACGGTGCCGAACTGGGCGCCGTTGACGGCGTTCATGACGGCGTCGGCCGCTTCCTGCGTCTTGAAGCGACCTTCCTTGTGGGTGGCTTCGAAAGGCTCGATTCCATCGGAGAACTTGGCCTTGATGACCCAGTAGTCTTCCGGCACGAACGCCATGCGTTCGCGTTCGCGCTCCACGATGAGCGCCAACGTGGGGGTCTGCACGCGGCCCGAGGAACGCACGTTGCCGTAGCCCGCGAATTTCACAATGGTGAGATACCGCGTAAGCACGGCACCCCAGATGAGGTCGATCTCCTGACGGCTTTCGCCCGCATGCGCGAGGTTCATGTCCAGCTCGACCAGATTCTCGAACGCATGGGTGATCTCGGGCTTGATCAAAGCGGAATAGCGCGCGCGGGACACCGGGGCCGTGGTGTTGACCTCACGGATGCAGCTGAGCGCATCGGAGCCGATGAGCTCGCCTTCGCGGTCGAAGTCGGTCGCGATGATGATGTCATCGGCCTTTTTCGCAAGGTTCTTCAGGCTGCGGATGATGTCCTTCTCTTTGGGATTCTTCTGAATGGGCGCGTACACCAGGTACGGCAGCGCATCCATCTTCCAGGAACCGCCGATGGCCACACCGTCGGCCAAAAACGGCTTGCGTTTGGTCTTGAACGGCGGCTTAGGCAGAAACGACGGGATGTCCACCTTGTAGCTTGCGCCGTCATCGGGCGTGGCCAGCCAACCCTTGTTGCGCTTGTAGGTGATGGTCGGCACGAAATCAGGTTCGAGAATATGGCCGCGCAGACCGATGGAAACCCACTCTTCCCCATCGCGCTCGAACCGGTATACGGGCGTGTTGTATACCTTGTCGCTTTTCGGTTTCTTCACGCCGAGCAGTTCGGCGATTCTTTGGGCAGCGTTGTTTTTCTCGGTTACGACTAGCTTCATGGACGTCCCCTCCGACACGTACGGAAAGTCTGATTCCCCATTGATATCTCATGCACGCCTTTTGGCGATTGGGTTTTGGGTTGATAGGATACACGATTTTTTGGCAAAGGGAACGAGATCCTGAGCCTAATTTAAATCTGATATTGTCCTGAATCTTTTTGGAACTCAACCTGATTCGAACCTGAACCAAACCTTGCATCAACCTGATTTCCGCCTGAATCCGACCTGATGAACCCTCTATTTGAACCTGATCGCAGGCTGATTTTCCATTCGTACTGCGCACACCTGCTCGCTCACGGCGGCAATTTCGCGCATTGCCGAAGACGCATGAAGCGGAAACGTGAAGCGAAAGGAACGGGCTCCCCATCGTCCGAATATGCGCCCCTTTTGACGCGAAAAAGCACTGACGGCAACCGCCCTCCTGGCACACGGGATACGGAACGGCATCTGGGAATGCGTCGACCGCGACCATCCCAAGACGAGGGAAACAACGCCTTCCAACAAAAAAAGAACGGGCATGAGAGCCCGTTCCTATCCCCTATATATATTTGTAAGGAAAGCTATTCTTGGATGCTCTTGTAGAACGTGCAATCCTCGAAAACTTCTTCGATGTTCTTGCCATCGATCCACTTGATGCGAACAAGCTCGCTCAGTGTAGGAACGAGTTCCGAACAATCCGTAAAGTGACCCTTGTCATTCTTTACGGCACAATCCTGTGCACGCCAATACCCATCGGTGTGGGTAAGGTAATAGGTCTTATCGCCGATCTCCATGAAGATGCGAGTGTGTGCGCGCAGGTAGTTGCAGAACTCGTCAAAAGTAAGTTCGAGCGACTCCTCAGCTTGCTGTCCCATGGCTGACTCCTTCCGTCACAGCTGCGGATCCCATTGAACCGCGGCCTTGCCTCTTATACCGACTATCTTACTATACAAACCCCCCGAAACGAGTTGCGAAACGCAGGCGGTTGCTCGATTTTGGAAATTCTTTCCAATCCGCCATCGTCAGGCGCCCGTCGCCGCTTCGTGATTCGCAATGATTTGCAGCCGCACAAGGATACAAGAAGGGCACCGCGATTACCACGGCGCCCATCCATGTGATCTCGGAATGTTGTTAAAAACTAGAACTCAAGGTTCTTGAAGGCCTCGGGGACCTCCTTGTAGCCCTTGGACTTCACAGCACCGACGATAATGCCGATGGCCAGCCAGATGAAGCCGACGGTCATCGTGAACGTCTCGAAGCCGGTGAAGATGAAGAACAGAATGGCAATGCCGCAGAACGGGCAGATGATGTAGCGCAGGACGGCGTACGCGCCACGCTTGCCCTCGCGGACCCAGAAGTACCAGAACACGGCGAAGTTGAGGACCATGAAGGACGTCAGAGCGCCGAAGTTGACCAGCGTGGTGAGCTTCTCAACACCCAGGAAGGTGAGGACCAGAGCAATGCCGCCGATGAAGAAGGAGGCCAGCCACGGGGTCTGATACTTGGGATGAACCTTGCCGAAGAAGCTCGGGATGACCTTGTCGCGGCCCATGCCGTAAAGCAGGCGGGAAGCGGCCAGCTGAGCGTTCATGATGTTGGCAACGCCGATGGCGAGAATGTTGACAACCAACAGGATGATGTAGAAGGCCTGGCCGCCGACGGCAGCGCCGGTCTGGAAGAATGCGGTGTCAACGTTGAAGCCCGGGGTGTCCAGAGGCATAGCCAGAGCTGCGAAGTAGGTCTGCAGCATGAAGCAGATAACGATGATGAACAGGGCGATCAGGATGCCGCGGCCGATGTTCTTCTCGGGATGCTCGGTCTCTTCAGCCAGCGTGGAGATGCCGTCGAAGCCTAGGAAGTTCAGGCAGGCGATGGAGCACGCAGCTGCGATGAAGCTAGGCGTGACCTTGCCGGGCTGCCAGATCGGGTCGAGGTTGAACTCGCCCGTGCCGCCGCCACCGGAGATGTAGCCGATGGCCAGGACGACGAAGGCGATGACAATCAGGATTTCGACTGCGAAGAAGACGTAGTCGATGCCCTTGGTCATGCCGATGCCGCGGATGTTGACGAAGGTGTTGAACGCGATGAAGGCGACGATCCACACCCAAGGCACCCAAGCGGCCTGGAAGCCGAACAGCGCGTCAACCAGAGCAACGCCCCAGTTGCCGACCATGGTGTACAGCAGTGCAGGAGCGATGCAGTAGTCCAGAAGAATCAGCCAGCCAGAAAGGAAACCGATGTGGGGATTGATGCCGCGCTGCACGTAGGAGTACACGGAACCCGCGATGGGGAACTTGTTGGACATGGCCATGTAGGACAGAGCCGTGAAAAAGATGGCGCAGAAGCCAACCAGATACACGAGCGTCGGCATGCCGCCGCCGTCCGCCATGACGTAGCCGTAGATCGAATGGGGCGCAATGATGACCATGAACAGAACGCCGTAGAGAACGACGTCGGGCAAGGTCAGGCCACGCCTCAATTCCTGCTTGTATCCGAAGGATTCGAGTTGACGAACCTCGGAGCTTTTTTCTGCCATTTCTCCTCCTTAGTAGATGATACTAACGGCAGCATCTTTCGGCGGATGAGATCAGCTTCCATCGAAAGATGCTGAGCTAGGGGCTATGGCGCCACCCCCTAGCAGTTATGTATGGTCAGCCGTAACCGGCCGGAACCCAAAGCAACGAAGACTACCAGGTGAACCCGTAAGCTTCAACAACGCGACGCGGAACCACAAAACGAGCAGTTTTCTGCGGGTCGACGATCTGGCTTACCTGAACGTCGGCGCACAGCGACAGCAGCATGACCAGGTCCTCGGTGGAGATGCCTTCGCAGCGCTCGCTGAGGATGCGGACCATATCGTGAACGGCCGTGTCGCAAGCGGCGTCCAGAGAAGGTTCGGAAGCGATGGTGCAGAACTGGGTGTCGTTCAGCAACGCCGGGTTGGTAAGGGAGCGGTCCTTGAGCACCTCGAAGGAAGCCGTGACCCACGAAGCGATTTCGGCGCCGGAGACGCTGATTTCACCATCGCCCATGACGGCATGCACGTCGCCGCAGCCGAAAAGGGCGCCTTCGACGGAGACCGGGAAGTACAGCGTGGCGCCGGCCTCGATGATCGTGGTGTCCATGTTGCCGCCATGGTGGTCGGGCGTTCCGCAGTTGATGGACTTGCCCGGCTCAGGAGCCACGCCGATGACGCCGATCATGGGACGACAATCGAGCTCGACGCCCTCGTCCCAGATGAGCTTGCCGTCGACGACGGGCTTGACCACGTTGACCAGGCCGTCAGCGAACAGGTCGCCACAGGTGCCTTCGGCTTCGCCGGTGCACATGCACGCCTTAGAATCCACATCGATGGCATGCAGGTGGACCTTGAGAACGTCGCCCGGCTCGGCACCTTCGATATAGATGGGGCCGGTGGCGGGATTCACGCGATCCCAGTCCAGACCGTCGATGGTGTTGTCGGCCTTAAGCTGGTTGGCGAAGCAGTCCTGGGTGCGGATGCGAACCGTATCGCCAGACTTGATGGTCATCACCGGTTCCAAGTCGGCCGAAAACGCGTAGAATACGGCATCATCGTTCAGTTCGAGCATGTTGTCTCCTCCTGCCCTACCAATACGTAACAAATTATACTGAGCTATTATCATACATTTTCGATGCTATGTGGAGCCATTTTTTTACAATCGGAGCCGCCCAGTCCAATATTTTATCTTATGTTTGCCGAGGTTAATTAAAGAAAACGGCTGCGCCGGTCATTTGACGCTGGCGCAGCCGTCGTAAATATGGTAGCGGTTTCCGAGACGCTACGAGCCCAGCACCTCGCCAGCGATGCGGGCGCTTTCGGCGGCATCCTTCGCGTAGAAATCCGCCCCGACCATGCGGGCGTACTCGGGATTGAGCACCGCGCCACCCACCATGACCTTCACGTCGGGCGCCTTCTCACGTAGAAGCTTGATGGCCTCCTCCATGTTGTGCACCGTGGTGGTCATGAGCGCCGACAGGCCCACCAGCTTGATGTCGTGTTCCTGCACCGTTTGCACGATGAGCTCGGGGTCGACGTCCCGCCCCAGGTCATAGACGCGATAGCCGTAGTTTTCCAGCAACATGCGCACGATGTTCTTGCCGATGTCGTGGATGTCGCCCTTGACCGTGGCCACAGCCACGCTTCCCTTCTCGTCCACGTCGCCTTCCGAAGCGTTGCTGCGGATGACGTCGAACCCAGCCTTGGCGGCTTCCGCCGACGCCATGAGCTGCGGCAAGAAGAAGGTTCCCTTCTCGAACAGGGCGCCCACCTCGTCAAGTGCGGGAATCAGGTGCTCGTTGATGACCTCCATGGCGTCGTGGTCGGCCAGCAGCGCCTGGGTGGCTTGCACCATGTCGCCCTTGCGGCCCGTGATGATGAGGTGACGGATGCTTCCGTCATCTTCGGCGGAAGACCCAGGAGCCCCTTCGGCAGCCGGCGCCTGCGCGACAGCCCCCGCATCAAGGGTTTTGCCCGCGTATTCGGCAATATAGCCCGCCGCGCCCTCATCCTGCGCGCACAGCACACGCCAGGTGTCCACCACCTCTTTGTAACGGGTGGCCATGGGATTGAGGATGGGCATGTCCAGGCCGGCGGCAAACGCCGCGGACAGAAACGTCGCGTTCACGATTTCGCGCAATGGCAAACCGAAACTCACGTTGGAAACGCCCAGAACCGTGCGGACGCCCAACCGCTCCTTCACGAGCGTGACGCCCTTGAGTATCTCGACGACCTCCTGCTGGTTGGTGGATGCGGCCATCACCAGGCAGTCGATGGCGACGTGGCTGCGGGGTATGCCGTAGGCTTCGGCGGCTTCCACGATGCGCGCGGCAATGGCGAACCGTTCTTCCCCCGTCGGCGGAATGCCGTTCTCGTCCAGCGTGAGCCCTACCACTGCGCATCCGTAATGTTTGGCCACAGGAAGCACCGCATCCAAACTCTCCTGCTTGCCATTGACAGAGTTGATCAGGGGTTTTCCTGAATACACCCGAACAGCGGCCTCCACGGCGGCAGGGTCCGCCGAATCGATCTGCAGCGGCAGGCCCGACACGCCTTGGATCTGCCCCACAAGGGTCACCAGCGTTGCCGCCTCGTCGATCTCCGGCAGGCCCGCGTTCACATCCAGAACATCCGCGCCCGCCTCGGTTTGGGAAATGGCCTCGTTAAGAACATAGTTGTAATCCTTGGTGCGCAGAGCCTCCTTCAGGCGCTTTTTGCCTGTCGGATTGATGCGTTCGCCGATGACGGCCACTTCCCGACCGCGCAGCACCACGGCGTTTTGGGCGCTGGTCAGGCTGAACGGCGTTTCCACCTCGCGGTGCGGCGGACGCTTCCCTTCCACCATGGCCGCCAGCTGGCGGATGTAGTCGGGATTCGTGCCGCAGCAGCCGCCGATGACCGACACCCCTTCGTCCACCATGGCTTGCACGGCGTTGGCGTATTCATCAGGCATGATGCTGTACACGGTATGGCCGTCCACCACCGAAGGAAGGCCCGCGTTGGCCTGCGCCATCACAGGGCAGGTGGCTGTCTCCAGCATGGCAGACACGATAGGCTGCAGATCGGACGGCCCCAGCGAGCAGTTCACGCCCAGCACGTTCACGCCCAAGGCGTCCAACGTGAGCGCAGCGATCTGCGGGCTGGTGCCCAAGAACGTACGGCCGTCTTCGCCGAAGGTCATGGTTGCGAATATCGGCAGGTCAGAGTTCTCTTTTGCGGCCAGTACGGCGGCCTTCATCTCCAGAAGGTCGGCCATGGTCTCGATGACCAGCAGGTCGGCGCCGGCCGCATCGGCCGCCCGCACCTCTTGGGCGAACAGGTCGTATGCCTCGTCGAAGCTCATGGTCCCCAAAGGCTCCAGCAGCCCGCCCGTCGGCCCGATGTCGCCCGCCACGTAGCGCGCCCCGGATTCGCGGGCACAGGCGACGGCGGCGGCGAAGACGTCCTCGACCGTGGCGGCATCGCCCAGTTTGCGGGCATTCGCGCCGAAAGTGTTCGTGGTGATGGCCTGGCTGCCCGCTTCCACATACTGCCTATGGATGGCGGTCACGCCCGCAGGGTCGGTCAGGCACAAGAGCTCGGGCAGCTCGCCGGCCTCCATGCCGGATGCCTGCAGCATGGTGCCCATAGCACCGTCGAACACCAGGTAAGCTTCGCCGCGCAGCACGGCCGCCAGGTATTCGTCCTTCGTGCGGACCTGGTCGCGGTTTCGAACCTTCGCGATTCCATCGGTTATTGCCAACATGGCGTTCCTGCCTTCCTTAACGAACAGTACGGAGCGCAAACGCAGGTGTCGCAGTTGCGCTTCCAGTTGGCCGGCACCTCGTCGAACAGGCCGATTACGGCCGTCACGCTCTTCGATGGGATGAGCAGATCGGTGTCGGTCACGGTGATGCCGAGCATCTTGTCGGCGCCCAGCGCGCGCACGAACGCAGACTGGATTTCAAGAGGGAAATCCCCGTATCCCGGGCTGTAACGCCAGTTGGCATGCAGCCCCGCATCGGCGGCCTGCGCGACGATTTCCGCCTCGCAGGCGTCGGCCACGCGTTCGACCAGAGACGACCCGGCGCAGCTGTACACCAGGGCGTCCACCGGCCCCACGGCCTTCATCCGGGCGAGCTCCCGTTCGTTGGCAAGCCCCAACGTGCAGGCCAGAAGCGCGCACGCCCGCGCGCCTTCCAGATGCCGGCGGATGTCCTCCCCCTTCAGGACCAGCGCGGCGCCCACGGGCTTGACGCCTTCCGACGAGAATTCCAGGGGGAACGTCCGATGCACGAAACGCGGCTGCGATGTGGCCTCGCAATGGGCGATGACCTGGTCGATGCGGGCGTCGAGCGCAGCATCCACCGACTGCCCGGCATACCCAAGGTAGCGCAACGTTTCGGATTTATCTACGTGATAGCGCGGCATGCCTACACGATGCCGGCCCCTCGCAGGGCCTCCATGACCGCGCTTGCGATGTCCGCGCGGTTCATCGTATAGACGTGCAGGCCGTCCACGCCTTCGCGGCCCAGTTCCACGAACTGATTGCAGGCGTATTCGATACCCGCCTGGCGCAGCGACTCCTCGTCGTCCTCGTAGTGGTTGAGCAGCTTGATGATCGGCGACGGCAAGCTGGCACCGCACATAAAAATCATGCGCGTGAGCTGGGCTTTCGACATAAACGGCATGATGCCGAAGGTAATGGGCACCGTAATGCCGGCGCTGCGGGCCGCATCCAGGAAACGCAGGGCCACGTCGTTTTCGAAAAACAGCTGCGTGACGAAGAACTCCGCGCCGGCGTCCTGCTTCTCCTTCAGATGGCGGATGCTTGCGTCGAAGTCCAGGCAATCCACGTGGCCTTCGGGATATGCGGCCGCACCGACGCAGAACCCGGCTTCACGGGCCAGCGGGATGAGGTCCTTGGCGTAATGGAACACATCGGCGTCGCGGCCCGGCACCTTGTCGCCGCGCAGGGCCAATACGTTCTCGATACCGGCTTCACGCATGCGCTCGAATTCACGGGCGACGGATTCCTTGGTTGCACCCATGCAGGTCAGATGCGCCATGCAGGTGAGTCCGAATTCGTCCTGGCCCATTTTGGCCACGTCCACCGTGCGTTCAGAATTGCCGGCTCCGCCTGCGGAATAGGTGACGGACACGAACGCGGGATTCAGGGGAGCTAGGCCCGCCATCAAGCCACGAGCCTCTTCTACAGGCATTTCGCCCTTGGGCGGGAACGTTTCGAACGAGACGGGAATCTTGCCCGGCTCGTAGACCTTCGCGATGTGCATGGTGAACTCCTTTCGTCAAATCCCATATGGTGCAGTACTCAAGCGGTTGCCCGCTTCGGAAACGGATCCGCCATCTCGGACCCGTTACGCAAACGGAGATGGTCCATTTTCGCAAATAATCGCCGACGTATCACGCGAGATGCGCACAATGTCACGTTCTTGCAATCCAAACGGTACATCGAAAGAGTATTCCTCCATGGTCCGGTTGGCTATACCCACGCGCAACAGACGCCCGTGCACCACTTCCGGGTCGGGGCCGACGACGGTACCCAGGTTGTCCCGCAGGATGTCCGTCAGGTCGGTTTCCGGCGCGGCATGCCATATCAGGTTGCGCACCGTGCATTCCCGAACCGGCGTCCGAGGACTCAGGACCTCCACCGTGTCGCCATCGTCGAACCGGTTGCGGCACACGACGCGCACTTGGAACCCTCCGTCGGCCGGCACGCAGGACTTAACCGTGGCAACCATCTGGTATTTGCGGCTGTATTGTGCAGAAATCGGATTCTGACCTGGGAATCCGTAATAGAACCCCGTGGAATAGGGGCGATGGCTGGTGGTTTCCAGCTCACGCTGCCACACCTCGGGGTCGCCGCCGTCCAGCACATTGCGGTAGGCGTTCACCACCGAAGCCACGTAGTAGGTGCCTTTCGCGCGGCCCTCGATCTTGATGCTGTCGATGCCCGCCGCCGCCAGGTCGTCCAAATGCCCCAGCATGCTCATATCGCGGGAGCTCATAATGAAGCTCCCCTGCTCGGCATCCTCTTCCACCGGGAAGTACTCGCCCGGGCGCGTCGGCTCGGTCAGGGCGTATTCCCAACGGCAGGGTTGTGCGCAACTGCCTTTGTTGGCGCCGCGGCCGGTAAGGTAATCGCTGATCAGGCAGCGACCCGAATAGGCCATGCACATGGCACCGTGGGCGAAGGCCTCGATTTCAAGCCCCTCGGGCAGACGGCTCTTCATGCGTGCGATTTCGTCCAGGTTCATTTCGCGAGCCAGCACGACGCGCTTGACGCCCAAGCTCTGGTACACCTGGGCCGAGGCGGCGTTCATGCAGGACGCCTGCGTGGACAGATGGATGTCAACATGCGGCGCCACCTCGCGGCAGATGGCCAAAGCTCCCATATCCGCGATGATGGCCGCATCGGCGCCGGCGTCTCCCAGCAGCTTGAAGTATCGAGGCAGATCGTCGATGTTCTCGTCGGTCATGAGCGTGTTCACGGTCACATGGACCGCAACGCCGTGGTCGTGTGCGAAAGCGATGGCCCGAGGCAGGTCCTCTTCTTTAAAGTTGTCCGCCCGACGGCGCATGCCGTAGCGCTGCGACGCCAGATACACGGCGTCGGCCCCGAAATGAACCGCGTATTCCAACTGTTCCCAACCGCCCGCGGGCGCCAGGAGCTCCATCTTCGCCATGCAACATCCTTGCTCGTATGAATAAGTGTGACCAGTATAGCCGTTCCCGCCTGCGAGGTTGAAGCCGGCAGGCGTCATGCGGCAAAGCAGCAGATTCCCGCCGAAAGCCGGCTATCGGCGGGCGCCCTTCAGGGCCGAGACCAGGTCGATGGACCGGAAGCGGCGGGCGGTCCGCCAGGCGACGAGCACCGTGAGGGCCATGCCGACCAGCACCATCAGCACCGATCCGGGAAGCGACCACCGCATGAGGTTCGAAATGGAAATGACCGTGGCAAAGAGGCCGTTCATTGGCGCAACGAGCAGGTTTGCCACCAGAACGCCGACCACGGCGCTCACCAATCCGATGGCGGCCGACTCGATGACCAGCAATCCTTCCACATGGCGCGGCGAGGCACCCAAGGACCGCAGAACCGCCAGTTCGTGGGTGCGCTCGATGGCGGCATCGCGGGTGGATGACGACACCATGGACGAGATGACGAGCACGGCAACCGCGCCCACGCAGGCGAACAGCGCCGCCAGCCTGAGCAGCCGGCGACGGATGAGCGTGAGCGCCGTGTCGGCGTAGGACATGGGCACCCAGGTGTCTTCGCAGAACTGGCTGTTGTACCGGTCGATAATCTCGATGGACTGCTCCATGGGGCGAAGGCCGTCGGGATAATACGCCACCGAGTCGGGGCTCGACCGGTCCACGGCTCCGATTGCCGCCATGTTCGCGCGATAGCCCGACGACGCCGCGGCGTCCAGGGCCTCGGCGATGCCCTGCTCGAAGTCGCTGTCGGACACGTCCGCCAGGCGATCCCATTGGGCATCCGTCAAATCCAGAGCTCCCTGGTCGTCGAACTGGTCGGGGTACTCCTCCCGCAAGGCGCTGACCTGCGCATCTGTCAGGCTTTCCACACAGGCGAGCTGGGCCTCGCTCAACCGGTCGATCCGCACGCCTTCCATCATGGCCGCCGCGGCGCCTTCGACGGTCTGCCCGCCGAAGGCTTCGCCTGTGAACACGTCCGTGTCGTAGCGGGCCTGCTGATCGTGCGCGATGTCCGAATCCCATGCCCGGTCGATGAGCTGGACCTCCAGCTCTTGAAGGTACCCGAAGCCGCCGGCGACGTATACGCTGTCCGATTCGGAGGCGGGACGCACCACGCCCACCACCGTAAGGACCGTCGCGTCATTCTGCTTCGACTCCATGTATGCCGCGTCGGCGGAACGGTCCTGCCATACGTTCCCGTCGAAGTCGTACGCGTCGCTTCCCGCAAACGCGCAGAAGGTTACGCCCAGCACATCGTCGTAAGCCATCCGGTCGATACCCGTAAAAACCTCGCCGTCGGTCAGAAGAGCGGCGTCCTCCAAGCCCGCCGCATAAAGAACATAGTCGCTTACTGTGCCGTTCGCGCTGGTCACAAGGACGATTTCGTCATATGCGGCAGGCATGCGCCCGGCCAGCACCTCATACGGCTCGGCTCTGTCCCCTCCGTTCCAAATGAGGGGGCTCCACATGTCCGCCGTGCCGAACAGGTCGGCGGCCGCTTCGTCGGATCCGTCGGCCGCACCCAGGCGCGTTGCCAGAGACGAAGGATTGACTTGGATGAACGCGCCCGTGACGTCCCTTCGGTAAATCAGGGGCGTCACGCCGTAGTCCCGCACGACACCCATCAGGTCCACGTCGGCGTTGGCAGATGAGACCTGGAAGTACGAGAGGAACCGCGACATGCCCGGCACACCGGATACGCCGTTGGCCGCATCCACCGCGGATTCGAGCATCCCGTCGACCCCGATGCTTTCGGCGTCGGCCGCATCGGCATCGGACACGCTGTCCAGCGCGGCGTTTTCGGCTGCGGCGAACGCGGAGTCCGAAACCGTCAGCGGGTACGCCATGATGATGCCTTGTTCCAAGTCGCGAAGGTAATCGACACTTCCCAACAGCAGATTGCCGAACAACCCGAGGCCCAAAAAGCCGATCATGCAGGCCAAGGCGGTGCGCACGATCCGCCGCTTGCAGGCAACCATCCTGCGTTTTGCAAGCCAGATTGAAGACGGAAACGACAGGCCGCCCGCGACGTTCGACGGTTCGGCGGTTCGCGTCTGCACGTCCTTCCGATGTTCGCAGGCAACGACCCGGCCTTCGTCCAACCGCACCACCGTGTCGGCGTAGGTTTCGGCAATGTGTTCGTCATGGGTGACCACCACCACGACGCTGCCGCGGTCGGCGGCTTCGCGCAGCAAGCCCATGATGGCGTCGGCGCTGTCCGCATCCAACGACCCCGTGGGCTCATCCGCCAAAATAACCTGCGGGTTTCGTGCAAGGGTCCGCGCGACGGCCACCCGCTGCTGCTGTCCGCCCGAAAGCTCATAGGGAAGGCGGTCCGCCACGTCGGCCACGCCCGCCCGATCAAGCGCCGACAACGCCTGCCGATGCAGCGCCTCGTCGGTCTGCCCGAATCCAGCAAGCCGCAGCGCCGCCTCGACGTTTTCGACGGCTGTCAAATGGTCTATCAGATTGAAGTCTTGGAACACCATACCCGAGACACGACGTCGGTAGGCATCCCAGTCGAAAGCGTCGTCGCAGGTCACTTCCGTACCGTTAACGACCACGGCGCCTTCGAAACTCCTATCGAGGCCGACCAGCACCGAAAGCAACGTGGTCTTGCCGCACCCGGACGGACCTGTGACGGCCGTCAGCGTCCCCAGCGCGAAGGCCAAGGTGACGTCATCAAGGGCCACAACAGGGCAAGAGCCCGAACGAAACCGTTTCGTCAGGCCCTTGCATCCGAAATATCCGACAGGAGCGGTCATGTGCGCCTTTTATTCAGACGCGGGGCTGTAGGAGAACTCGAAGGGGTAGTCTTCGGCTTCGCTCGCATCCACAACATCAGCGTCGTCAATGTAGAAGGTGTATTCGAAGTCGTCGGTCTCTTCCCAGGTCAAGTCGACCGTCTCGCTCGGATCCCAATCATCGATGCCGCAATTGCCGAAACCGAACACAGCCGTGCCGTCCTCGTCGATCTCGATGCCGTAGGTTTCGACCTCGCCATCTCCGAAATCGAAGGAGATGCGCCAATCGCCCGTGTAATCGCCTTCGGGAATGCCGTTGCCCAGCAGCACGGATGCGGACAGGTCGGTGATATCCTCACCTTCGCCATCTGTCAGGTTCGTAAGCTCGTACAGCGTGCTGCCGCCGATTTCCTCGACTTCTTCCATCGTGCCCGTAATGCTTCCGTCACCCGTATCGAGCACAGCCACGCCTTCTTCGTCAATGGTGACCCTCACGCTGGTTCCGATCAGCTCGCGTCCGCCTTCGCCGCCCAGCTTGTAGGTGCCGGCGATGCCGTCGTTCGATTTGCCTATCAGGCCACCTGACCCCGAAAACGGACCTACGCCCGCGAATGCCGAGATGCCGAGCGCCGCCACCAGCACCACAGCCGCAGCTGCCGCCGCGATGATAGCAATCGGCTTCTTCGACTTCGGAGCCGGCGCCGGAGCGGCGTATGCTCCATACGTGTTGGCCTGCGTCGGAGCGGCTGCGTTGAGCCGGGATCCGCACTTGCCGCAGAACTGGGATCCGTCAGGCAACTGGGTACCGCAATGAGGGCAGAACATCGTCAATCCTTTCCGCAGATTGGGAAACCAACCCAATACTCATGTTTTTGTTCTGGGAGAAGATTACCACAGCATGTCCTGTGTCAAGTTGTGCAACTCTTTCCTTTGCGCTATCAATTGTTCATTACATAAAGCAGCACGATCGACAACGAAAAATGCAATAGGCAAGGTGCTGCCGTCACAGGCGAACACCTGCGCCTGACAAGCACCCTCCGAGCAGCTAGGCCAAGCGCCGGCAGCCCACCTTTTGCAACGAAAAACCGATTTGATGTGCACTTAAGGGGATAATCTGCGGCATCAACCCCGAAAGCGCCCTCAACCTGCGTTCAGATGCGCGCGTTAAGCCACACATTGAGTTTATATGTGGTATATCATTGACCATAAACTGATGCAAACGCCTCTCAGACAGCGCCAAGTTGCAGATTATCCCCCTAAGTGCACCGAAAACTGAAATCTCGTTGCACTTGGCTCTTCACTGCAGAGACACACCCTCCCCCGATTGGAACAAATCACGTTCCTTATCTCGCTGCACGGTCAAGAAGACCGAGGTATTGCCGCACAGGTCAGATTGAGGCAGTACGGCCAGCAAGGTTGCATCGGACGCCTGACGTAACGTTTCAATCCCTCAAATGAAATGGCTCCGATGCGCGAGCATCGGAGCCATTTGAAAACCGTAGGTTGGAGCACGGCGCATAGCCCCGAAGGGGCGGTGGCCGGGCGGGCGTTGCGTCAGGAATCCGACGCAACCGAAGCCGACACGTTAAAGCAGCGACTCCACGAACGACACGACATCATCAACCGCAACGTCGGTCTTCTCGCCCGTCTTGCGGTTCTTCACTTCGACGGTGCCGGCAGCAAGGCCGCGCTTGCCGATGACGACCTGGGCAGGCCAGCCAATGAGGTCGTTGTCGGCGAACTTCACACCGGCACGTTCGTCGCGGTCGTCGATGCAAACCTCCAGACCGGCGGCAGCCAGCTTGGCGGCGACGTCCTCGGCGGCTTCCGTAACCTCGTCAGGCTTCGTGGACAGCGGAATGACCGCCACGTGAGCCGGGGCGATGCCGACAGGCCAGATGATGCCCATGTCGTCGTGGCTCTGCTCGACGGCAGCGGCCATGCAGCGGGACACGCCGACGCCGTAGCAGCCCATGATGAAGGGCTTCTCGGTGCCGTCCTCATCCATGAACAGGGCGCCCATGGCCTCGGAGTACTTGGTGCCCAGCTTGAAGATCTGACCGACCTCGATGCCGCGGGCGGCCTGCAGGGGCTTGCCGCAGCAGGGGCAGGCATCGCCGGCGACGACGGTGCACAAATCGCCCCAGGCGTCGACCGTGAAGTCTTCGCCCTGCTTGGCGCCGAGCAGGTGGTAGCCCTCCTCGTTGGCGCCGACAATCCAGCGCTCGACGTCGCGCAGGCTGTCGTCAGCACAGATGCGCACGCCTTCGGGTAGACCGACCGGTCCCATAGAGCCCTTGACCAGGCCCGCATCCTTCATTTCCTCATCGGTAAGAGGCTCGAAGCCGCGCACCACATGCGCCGCCTTGTCCTCGTTCACTTCGTAGTTTCCAGGGACGAACAGCACCCAGATGGCGCCTTCCTTGTCCTTGCCGGAGAACGCCTTGACGGTGCCGTCGGCCTCGATGCCCAGGAAATCGGCCAGCTCTTCGATGGTGTGCAGGCCAGGCGTGGCGATCTTCTCCATGGTGTCGCCGACGTATCCGACGGGGTTGGGATGGCACTCGCCCACCTCGACGTCGGCGGCGTAGCCGCAGTCGCAGTAGACCAGCTCGGCCTCGCCGGTTTCGGCCAAGGTCATGAACTCCTCGGTGCCGTTGCCGCCGATTTCGCCCGGGTCGGCCTGGACGATGCGGTACTCCATGCCCATGCGCTCGCACATCCTGCTGTAGGCGTCGCGCATCAGCTGATAGTTGACCTCCAGACCTTCCTGGTCCTTATCGAAAGAATAGGCGTCCTTCATGATGAACTCGCGGCTGCGCAGCAGGCCGAAGCGGGGACGGCGCTCGTCGCGGAACTTGAGCTGAATGTGGTAGAGGTTCTTCGGCAGGTCCTTGTAGCTGCGAAGCTCGTTCTTCACCAGGTCGGTGATGACCTCTTCGGCGGTGGGGCCGAGGCAGAACTCGTTGTCGTGGCGGTCACGCATGGTCATCATCTCTTCGCCGTACGCGCCCCAACGGCCGCTCTGGCGCCACAGGTCGGCGGACTGCACGAAGGGCATCAGCAGCTCCTCGCCGCCGTGGGAGTCCATCTCCTCACGGACGATGTTCTCGATCTTGCGCAGCACACGCAGGCCCAGCGGCAGGAAGGAGTACAGGCCGGCGGCCTCCTTGCGGATCATGCCCGCACGGGTCAGCAGCTTAGCCGAAGGGATGTCGGCATCCGAAGGGTCCTCCTTCAGCGTGGGCACATACATAGTGCTCATGCGCAGGATGTTGCGGTTGAGATGTTTGTTCATTGCCATTGGAATACCCTTCTCTATTTACAGGTTTTCGATTTCTTCCATAAGGGTGTTTACAATATCGCCCTCTTTGACTTTACGCAAGACCTTGCCTTGTTTGAATACGACGCCGACGCCGTCGCCCGACGCCACGCCGATGTCCGCGTCGCGCGCCTCGCCCGGCCCGTTGACGACGCATCCCATGACCGCCACCTTGATTGGCTTCTTGACGGTCCGCAGATGCTCCTCCACATCCTTGGCGATGCCGATCAAGTCCACCTGGCAGCGTCCGCAGGTGGGGCAGCTGATGATTTCCGGTCCGCGACGACGCAGATCAAGGGCAGAAAGAAGCATCCAGCACGCACGGATTTCGGCGGTAGGTTCATCAGTCAGCGAGATGCGCATGGTGTCGCCGATGCCTTCTTCCAGCAGAATGCCCAGGCCGCAGGCAGATTTGACCACACCTTGCATGAGCGTGCCCGCCTCGGTGATGCCGATGTGCAGCGGCACCTGAGGGATGGTCTTCGACAGAATGCGGTAGGTTTCCACCGTGGTCATGACGTCATGGGCCTTAGCCGATACCACGATGTCGGGAAAATCCCTGCTCAGGAAGTATTCCACGTACTGCTGGGCGGATGCGGCCAGCTTTTCGGGCAGCGTCAGGTCGTCGCGGGCGGCAAGCTCGTCGTCCAGCGACCCGGCGTTCACGCCGATGCGGATGGGAATGCCCGCTTCGCGTGCGGCTTCGATTACGGCGTCGGTCTTCTCCAGCCCGCCGATGTTGCCGGGATTGATGCGCAGCTTGGCGGCGCCGCGGCGGGCGGCCTCGATGGCGATGTTCGCGTTGAAATGGATGTCGGCCACCACAGGCAACGGGCTTTTCCGGCAGACCTCTTCGAAAGCGTCCAGGCATTCCGTTTTCGGGATGGCCATGCGAACGACCTCGCACCCGGCCTCAGCCAGCGCGTTGATCTGCGCGAGGTTCGCTTCGACGTCCATGGCAGGGGCGTTCAGCATGGACTGCACCACGCACGGGGCGCCGCCGCCCAGTGGCACGCCGCCCACGTATACCCTGCGGGTTGATTCATTCGGTTTCACGTGGCCCCCTTAAGGCACCTCGAAACAATAGACCGTACAAGTCTATCGCATGATGCGCCTTGTCACGCCCGTTGAGCACCATATTTCACGCGCATTGCGCCAACCGCCTCCGTAGCGGAGACGAATCAGCGCGCACGGCACCCCGAAACGGAGGCACCGTTACCAGTTCCCGAAAACGAACCGTTGTATGTCTTGGTTGAGCATGACCACGAACAGCAGCATGAACAGCGTCACGCCGACGATGCTCATGGCGTTCATGGCGCGCGTACCCACGAATCGGCTTGTGATTTTCTGATATATCTCGATGACGAACCGGCCGCCGTCCAGCGGAGGGATGGGCAGCAGATTCATAAGGCCCAGCGACACGGAGATCATCGCCATGAACACCAGGAACATGGCCAAGCCGGCATCCGCGTACTGTTTGGAGACGACCGCCATGCCCACCACGCTTACGGAATTCGAGATGGTCTCGCCTGCCGTCGCGGGATTGAACAGCCCCACGATGGCCACGGCCACCACACCCATGTAGTTGAACGCGCCGACGATCGCCTGCCACACCGGCAGCACCACGTGTTGGACCTCGCCGGATTCCAACGTGTAGTCCATGCCCAAGATGGAGAACACGACGACGAACACCACAACGACGAAGAGCAGGTTCATGAAGATGCCTGCCAGCAGGATGACCGAACGCTTCCAGAACGGCAGCGAGCGGTAGGTGTGGGAGCGTTCCTCCAGGTAGAGCTCGTGGGCGTCGTCAAAGGGCCGGGGCTCGCCTTCCTTAAGATCGATGCCCTTGCGCTTGATGCGCCGCGCGCGGGTGTAGAAAACGTTGTGCTCGTCGGTCTTCTTGGGGCCAACCAGGCAGCCCCACTCCTCCAGGATGTAGAACACCTCTACGGCGTCGTCGATGGAGATGCCCTCCTGGAATGCGAAGTCGTCGGCGTAGAACGTGCCACGCTCATAGGCGAAGGCCAGGGCCTTCTCTATATAAGGGTTCTCGGCGCCGGGCTCCATACCGCAGATTTTGGCATAGCCGCCCAGCGGCACCGCAGTCACGCCGAACATCGTGTCGCCTTTGGTGAAGCCGATTTTCGGGCCGGGCAGGCCCAGCATGAACTCGGTCACCCTGACACCGAACATGCGGGCAGCCAGAAAGTGGCCGCCCTCGTGAATGAACACGAGGATGCTCAGCACCAGGATCAGATACAGTATTTCAAGGGCAACGGTCATCAAGCGACCCCCAAGTACTCACGCGAGACCGCGCGGGCCCAGGCGTCGATTTCCGCAAGCTGGTCAAGGCTTTCGACCGCCTGCACCTCATGGGCGTCCATGGCGTGCTCCACGCAGGCGTCGATATCCAGATACCCGCACCGGTCGGCCAGAAACGCAGCCACGGCAACCTCGTTGGCCGCATTCATCACGCAGGGCAGCGTGCCGCCCGTAGCGCCCGCGCGTTTCGCCAACGCGAAGCAGCGGAAGGTCTCCTCGTCCACGGGATAGAACTCCAGCTTACCGAGCTTGGTGAAGTCCATGGGCTCGACCGGGGCGTCCCAGCGGTCAGGATACGACAGTGCGAACTGGATGGGAATGCGCATGTCGGTGGTTCCCAGATGCGCCTTCACCGAGCCGTCGGAGTATTCGACCATGGAGTGGATCGCGCTTTGCGGCTGCACCACCACCTTGATGCGGTCGTACGGCATGTCGAACAGGTGGTGCGCCTCGATGACCTCCAGACCCTTGTTCATGAGGGTGGACGAATCGATGGTGATCTTCGGACCCATCTTCCACGTGGGATGCGCCAACGCCTCTTTGGCGGTCATGCCTGAAAGCTGATCGCGCGTGCGACCGCGGAACGGTCCGCCGGACGCGGTCACCCACAGCGCCGCCACTTCCTCGTGTCGCTCGCCCAGCAGGCATTGGTAGATGGCGCCGTGCTCCGAATCGATGGGCATGAGGGCCCACGGGTGCCCCGCAGCCTCGTCCAGCTGCTTGGCCAACGGCATGATGAGGTCGCCCGCCACCACCAGGCTCTCCTTGTTGGCAAGGGCAAGCTGCTTGCCCGCCGCCAGCGTCTCGTAGGACGCGCGCATGCCGGCGGCGCCGACCAGCGCGTTTACGACGCAGTCCACGTCGTCCGAATGCACCAGGTCCAAAATCCCCTGCTGCCCGAACCCCACCGAAACGCCTTCGTGGACGTTCGCCAGCATGGCATGGTCGCGCATGGTCTCGTCGCCGAAGGCGACGTTGCGCACGCGGAATTCGTGGGCCTGCTCCACCACCGTCTCGACGCTGTGGTTGGCGGCCAGCGCCACGATCTGAATCTTGTCAGGATGACGCCATGCTACATCAAGCGTCTGGGTGCCGATGGAGCCCGTGGAGCCCAAGACGGCGACACGTTTTGCAGTCATATCAATACCCTTTCGCGCGCATCGGCGCAGTGTAGTCGGTTGCCTTTATCCGAGGCAGCCCGTACCCAGCAGCAGGACGGCTGAGACGACAGCCACTGCGAACATGGAATCGTTGCGGTCGAGCAATCCGCCGTGACCAGGCATGATGTTGCCCGAATCCTTCACGCCGGTATTCCTCTTGATGCGGCTCTCGGCCAAATCGCCGAGCACGCCGGCCAAACCGCACAGGATGCCGAACAGGATGGCTTTGGGAATGCCCATGGTGACGCCTGGGACCAGCGTCATGAAGCACCACACGACGACCGAAGCGAAAAGCCCCGCGGCGAAGCCTTCCCAGCTCTTCTTCGGAGATATTTTCGGGGCCATCTTATGCCTGCCGAAGCGGCTGCCCACCAGGTAGGCCATTGCGTCGTTCAACCACACGCCGGCGAAAATGAGCACCACCAGCAGGCCGCCCCAGAAACCGCCCAGCGCATAGCGCACGGGGATGAACGAGGACAGCATCATGCCGCAGTACAGCGCCCCGAAAAGCGAGATGCCCACGTCGCTGACGCGAACCTCCAACGAGAACACGTACCAGCACAGAAGCGCGAACAGGAACACCAGCGTAAGCGCCATGGCGCCTTCCATACCCCACAGCCACACGACCACGGGATACAGCACCGCAGCCACGATGCCGAACACGGCGTTAGGCATCTTCGCGTCGGAGCGGAGCATGTAGAACAGCTCGCCGGAAGAGATGCCGGCAAGAACACACAGCAGGATGACCATCGACGGGCCGCTGGCAAGCGTCAGAATAATGGCCAGCGCAACGTAAATGAACCCCGTCTGCGTGCGGACTGCCAGGTCAGATGACTGAACCTCCCTCTCCGCAGAAGTGCGAGGCATGTGCACCTCTTCGACACCGCGGGCAGCGACACGTCGGGTGCGCGACGCTTCCTGCGATTCCGAACGACGATTTCTTACCCTGCGTTGGTCTTCCATTACGAAACGGCTCCGAATCTTCTATTTCGCGACTGGTAATCAAGTAACGCACGGAGGAACTCGTAGCGGTCGAAATCCGGCCACAACGTATCCGTGCAATAGAATTCAGAATAGGCGATCTGCCACAACAGGAAATTGGACAGACGCATCTCCCCGGACGTGCGGATGAGCAGGTCGGGGTCGGGAATGCCCGATACATACAGGTGCTTGCTCAGCAGCTCCTCGGTGACCAGCGGAACGGTGTAGGTCTCTTCGTGCTGCTCGATGGCCTCCATGACGATCTCGTTGACGGCATCGCAAATCTCCTTGCGGGAGCCGTAGTTGACCGCCACGAACAGCTTCATACCGTCGTTGTCCTTGGTCTTCTCCCAAGCCTTCATGAACGCGTCCTGCGTATCCTGCGGCAGCGCGCTCAAATCACCCATGGGGCATACCACCACATGCTCTTCGTGCAGCCCGTCCACTTCGGCCAACATGGTCTTAGCGAACAGGTCCATAAGGCCCGTGACCTCTTCTTCGGGGCGTTTCCAGTTCTCCGTGGAGAACGAATAGATGGTCAAGCACTCCACGCCCACGTCATTGGCGGCGCGAATGAGTTCGCGAACCGCCTCGACGCCGGCCTTATGGCCGTTCAGCCTATTGAGAAGACGTTTCTTGGCCCACCTTCCGTTGCCGTCCATGATAACGGCGACGTGCTTGGGGACACGCTCCTCGATAAGCGCATGCGGATCCAAATCCTCAGGCGGATTCGGAAAAATCTCATCAATCGGCTTCTTCACCGCATTCCTTTCATAAACGCGAAACGCGACCTGGGCCGCACACCGCAGATAAAGCATACCCGGCTTGACAAGCAAGCCTTCATCACCGCAGGCACGCAGCCTGCATGGCGAAAGAGCCCGTTCCAACCGCAGCCAGAACGGAAGGCGACAATATCGATGTCGGACGCCTTCGGGCTTCTGACCTGCACCCGGCTACGAGCGCAGCGCCAAAGGCAATCCGCAGCATCGGTTTAGATGGACATGACCTCGGCCTCTTTGGCCTTCAGGAGCTCGTCGACCTTCTTCACGTAGGAGTCGGTCAGCTTCTGGACCTGCTCCTCTCCGCGGCGAGCGTCGTCCTCGGGAATCTCAGATGCCTTTTTGCCCTTGTCAATCTTGGCGTTGGCCTCGCGGCGGACGTTGCGGATGGCGATGCGGCACTCCTCGGCATAGGTATGGCACGTCTTGGCCAGTTCTTTACGGCGCTCCTCGGTCAGGACGGGGAACGGCAAGCGGATGACGTGACCGTCGTTGGACGGCGTAATGCCCAGGTCGGAAGCCATGATGGCGGCTTCGACGGCACGCAGCATGGATTTATCCCACGGCTCGACGGTCAGCATGTGGGCCTCAGGCACCTTCACAGCAGCCATCTGGTTGATGGGCGTGGGGACACCGTAGTAATCCACCCTGATCTTGTCGAGCACCATAGCGTTGGCACGGCCGGTGCGGACGCTTGCGAAAGCGGTCTTCAAATTGTCGATTGCCTCATCCATGCCGATTTCGGCATCTGCCAAGATCTCCTCCATCGTGTCCTCCTTGTTGTCGTTAGTACACCAAAGTGCCGACGTTCTCGCCCTTCAAGGCGCGTCGGATGTTGCCATGGACCGTCAAGTCAAAGACGAGCAGCGGCATCTTGTTATCTTTGCACAGCGAGATGGCGGCGGCGTCCATGACGTTGAGTTCCTTGGTCAGAACCTCAAGGTAGCTGACCTTATCATACTTCACGGCATTGGGGTCCTTCACGGGATCGGCGGTGTAGATGCCGTCGACCTTCGTGGCCTTCATCATGCAATCAGCACCGATCTCGCAGGCACGCAGCGCTGCGGTGGTGTCGGTGGTGAAGTAGGGGTTGCCGGTGCCGGCTGCGAAAATGACCACGCGGCCCTTCTCCATATGGCGGATGGCGCGCAGACGAATGTAGGTTTCGGCCACCTGGTGCATCTCGATGGCGGACTGCACGCGGGATTCCACGCCGTGGCGCTGCAGACCGTCTTGCAAAGCCAACGCGTTCATCACCGTGGCCAACATGCCGATATAGTCTGCCTGGGCGCGATCCATGCCGTTCGCGCTACCGGCAACGCCGCGGAAGATGTTTCCGCCGCCGACCGTAATGGCGATTTGGACGCCGTCGTTGACGACTTCCTTGATTTCCTCGGCCAACGCATCGATCACGCTGGGGTCGATGCCGTAGCCGTTTTGACCCATGAGGGCCTCGCCGGACAGTTTCAGCAATACGCGGTTGTACTTATAACCTTCGGGCATACATGCTCCTTTCGTCCCATCCTTAATATATTACGATAAAGAAAAGGGCAACGCCTGCCGCGTCGCCCTTTTCTTTGGATTTTCTTCGGTCCTAACGAAGTTCGTTACCTATTGAAGTACTCGAACAGGTCGTAAAGGTCTTGTTCGTTGTACCCATAGCCGTATTCGTTACCGCCGTCGTTGTTGCCGTACCCGTTTCCATTGTTCTGCGGGGCGCCTTCCTGGCTGAGCGCGGTCTCGTCTGATCCAAGCGTGACGGAAATGGTGATCTCTTCACCGCCACGGTTCACGACCACATCCACCGTATCGCCAACAGCGCAGCCGCGAACAGCCAGCTGAAGCTCTTCAGGAGCCGTTATCGACTGGCCGTCGAACTTGACGATGATGTCGCCCGTTTCAAGACCGGCCTCGTCAGCTGCGGTTCCGCTGTAGACGGCCGCGACGTACACGCCTTTATCGGTGGGCAGGTTGTTGTACTGGGCCACCTCGGCGTTAATGGCGGACATGGACACGCCGAGCTGTGCGTGGGTCGGCGTCTGTCCTGCGATGATCTGTTCGGCCAGACCCATGGCGTAGTCGATGGGGATGGCGAAGCCCACGCCCGAGCTGGAGCCCGAATAGGACGTGATCATGGAGTTGATGCCGATCAGCTCGCCGTTGGCGTTGACCAGCGCGCCGCCTGAGTTGCCCGGGTTGATGGTGGCGTCGGTCTGAATCATGTTGGGATAGATCATGACCTCGCCGGTGGTTTCGTCAGCCAAAGTCGTGGAGCGCTGCAATGCCGAGACGATGCCCGTGGAAACGGAGTTGTCCAAGCCGAACGCATTGCCCAAGGACATGACCCATTCGCCCACCTGCACGTCGGAAGACGAGCCTATCTCGATGGCCGTCAGGTCGGTGGCGTTCACCTTGATGACAGCGATGTCGCTGGTCGGGTCTGCGCCGACGTATTCCGCATCGTATTCAACGCCGTTGATGGTGGCCGTCAGCGCGTCGGCGCCTTCAACCACGTGGTAGTTGGTGATGATGTATCCGTCCTCGGTAATGACCACGCCGGAACCCAGCGAGTACAGCGACAGGGCCGAGTTGGAATCGGAGCTGTCGGCCTCCATGCCCCAGCCCCACGAAGAGCCGCCGGACTTGGTATACACGTCGATGCTGGCGATGGAGGGCAAGGCCTTTGCCGCTACAGCCTGGGCCAAGGTGGTGTCTTCGCCGTTCACGTTAATCGTGGTGGAAGAGGATTCCTTGGTCTGCGGCTGTGTCAGGGCGGGGGTTTCGGCAACGTCGCCCTGCGATCCGTTGTTGCTGGTCAACGCACCGTACCCTACGAATCCGCCGAGGCCCAACGCGCAGGCCAGTGCAGCGCCGGCGAATCCGGCAGCGAAGGTTTTGCCGGCGCCGGACTTCTGGCCGGACGCGTTCTTTTTGGCCTGCTTCGCCTGGGCGGCCTGTTGGGCCTGCTGGGCCTGTTGCTGGGCGTATGCCTGCTGCTGGGCGAAGGCTTGCTGCTGCGCATACGTCTGCTGGTAGGTCTGATACCCTGCCGCAGACTGCTGGGACGCAGCCTGGAATTGGGCCGTCGACGCATAGCGCTGCGTGGTGCCAGGTGAAGCCGGCGCGGCCACCTGGTACGTGGCAGGCATCGAATCGGTAGCCGCCACCGTCGGGTATTGGGTAGGCATCTCTTCGGTGCTACGACCCATTGCCGCATTTGCGGGCATGTCGAACGCGGCTGCGGCAGATTGCTCGTCAAGCCCGCCGTACACGACGCCCTGCGTGATGTCGACGCCCGAAGCGTCCTTCTGGGTGCTCTTGTCGTTCAACTCGTCTGACATGGAATCTCACTCTCTTTCGTCCTATGAAAGATCGCACAATCGACCTCGTCTTTTCACACGGTTGAGAATACTCCGTTTGCGCGCGGTTAGGGGCTAAGACCCGCCATTTGTCATGGTTGCGTAACGACTCGGCACCATTTCGTTACATGACCGACGGCTTTTCGGCACACTGTTACCAAGCATGCGGACGCCTTCTCCCTTACTATATTGGAGATACAAAGCATGCGCTCGCGCGCCTCGCCGAACACCGCGCGTGATGCGATACAATGGCTCCATTCGACAAGAGAAAGAAGGACTCATGGCAACCATCGACACCATCAAGGCCATCCTGAACGACAATCTGGACATCGACCCCGACGCCGTCACCGACGACTCCACCTTCGACTCCCTGGACATCGACTCCCTGGATATGGTCGAGCTCGTCTGCGAGCTGGAAGACCGCATGGGCATCGAATTCGGCGAGCCCGAAGGCCTGACCACCGTCGCCGACCTGGTCGCTTATATCGACTCGCTGTAAACATCCCGCCAGAAACGCAACGCCTTGCATCCGGCAGATTCCGGATGCTCCGACGCGGCCCCTTCGTCACCACCGACGATAGGCCGCGTTTCGTTTTACCAGGCGATGCGGAAGAACCGCTTCTCATGTGACCGATCCTGAAAATGACGCGACGGCAACGCGACAACCGCGAGTCGCTGACAAGCCTGAGTTGCACAACCAGAAGCCAGCACGGTTGCTATATGATGAGTGCATCATTTAATCGTCCAATCGTCAGGAAGGATCGACACCATGGACGCCAACGAGACCATCCCCCAGCCCGAAGAGAATCCCGTAGAGCAGGCCGCCCAGGAAACCATCGAGGCCGTCGAGCCCGCCGCCGAAACCGCAGCGGAACCCGAAGTCAGCCTCTTCGAGGCCGTTGAAGCCGTCGAGGAGGAGGCGGCCGCTGAAGAGTCCGCCGCCGCATGGACCGATCCCATGGCCGAAGACGCCGCAACCGATGCCGAGCCTTCCGCCGTCGAAGCCGACGAGCATGCGGCCAAGATAGACGCTGCGTTCGAGGCCCTGAAGGCCGACATCGAAGCCGAAGAGGCTGCGGTCGAACCTGCTGCCGAACCCGTCGCGGCTCCTGACGCCGCTCCGGTTGTGGACCCCTTCGCCAACGTGCCCGAACCTCCTGCAGCGCCAGAGGTTCCTCTGAGCGAAGCCTTCGCCCCTGCAGCCGAGCCCGTCGCGGCTCCGACCGCTGCAGCTGCCGCTGCTGCCGCTGCACCCGCCGCAGCTGCAGCGTTCCAGCCCCAGGCGCAGCCTGCCTACCAGCCGCAGCCGGCCTATCAGCCCCAGCCTGCCGCCCAGCCTTACACGCAGCCGACGCAGCCCCAGAACCCCCAGCAGCCCTACACCCAACCGAACGCCCAGGCGTATGCGCAGCCGAACCAGCAGCCCTACAACCCCTACGCCCAAACCCAGGCGCAGCCGAATCCCCAGTACAACCCGTACGCGCAGCAGCAACAGCAGCAATACGGATATGCGCCCCAGGCCGTATCCAGCAAGGACAAGGTCGCTGCCGGCCTGCTCGGCATCTTCCTGGGATCGCTGGGCATCCACAAGTTCTATCTGGGCTACACCAAGGAAGGCCTGATCATGCTGCTGGTCAGCCTGATTGCCGGCATCTTGACGCTGGGTCTTGCCGCCCTGGTCATGGAGGTCATCGGCCTGATCGAGGGCATCATGTACCTGACCAAGAGCGATTGGGAGTTCCAGCAGACCTATGTGCAAGGCCATAAGGGCTGGTTCTAGCCCCGAACCGTTCGCAATTGATGACGGCCCGCTTCGGCGGGTCGTTTTTTATGCTTTGGCAGAAACCGTGCGGCGCTGGGATACATTGAATCCGCAACCGCAGAGCACGGTGCGCGAAGGCGCCTTCGCCACACGGCCGCAGCTCGGTCCGGGCACCTTGGACCTTTCGGGCGGAGTTTATCGGACCCGGCGCAGGATGACGAGCAGGCACCCGATGGCGCAGACCGCACTCACACCGAACGCCGCGTGGAAGGACATCTCGCCGGCAAGCCCGGCCCCTTCGAGGCAGAACACCATGAGCGCCGTACCCACCGAGGCGCTGGTCTGGCGCGCGGCCAAGCCGAATCCGCTGCCGTCGGAGATGCATTTACCCTTGAGCTGCGACAGGCTGAACGACGTCAGCGGGCCGATAAGGCTGGAAACACCGATCTGCCGGATGGCCTGGATGCAGGCGACGACGCCGAGCGAAGTGGACGCGTCGCAGAAAGCCATCATGGCAGAGCCCGTCGCCAAGAACAATCCGGCCACCACGGTCACAGGACGCACTCCGATCTTGTCTGTCAGATAGCCTGCCAGCGGATTCATGACAAGCGCCGTCACCGTGCCGGGTAGAAGCACGATGCCCGCCTCGAAGGCGGTGCCGCCGCACAGCCCCTGAATATAGAGCGGTACCAGCAGCGTGATGCCCATGAACGATGCCGTAAGCAGGCACAACGCCGCGAATCCTGCGTTGAACGAGCGGCTCTTGAAGATGCTCGGATCCACCATAGGCCGCTCGATGCGGGTTTGACGAAGGAAGAACGCCACCAGGGTCGCAACACCGACGACCGCCGGCCCCCAGACGTGCGGATCGAGCACCGCGTATGAGGAGGCGTAGGAGCATGCCATGAGTATGCCGCCGAACCCTGTGGTGCACAGCACGAAGGAAATCGGGTCGATGCCCGCCGGATACGAGGCGTCGTCGTGGCGTTGTACCAAGAAAGCGCAGGCCAAAGCGATAGCCAGTGCGATGCCCGCCAACATCCAGAAGAAGCTTCGCCAACCGAAAGCGTCGACCATGGAACCGCCGATGGTGGGCCCGATGTTCGGCGCGAAACCCATGGCGATGCCGGAGATGCCCATAGCCGTGGCCTTGCGCCCCTCTGGAAACCGGGTCATGGAGAAGGTCTGGGTGAGCGGCATGAGCAGACCTGTGGCGCAGGCCTGCATGATGCGGGCGAACAGCAGCATCCAGAAGTTGGGCGCGCACGCAGCCAGCAACGCGCCGCCGATGAACAGCCCCGCCGAAAGCAGCACCAGGTCTTTGGTGCGGAAACGCCCCATGAAAAACGACGAGAGCGGCACGATGGCGCCGATGACGAACATATAGATGGTGGCGAGCCACTGCCCCACTCCGGTCGATATCCCGAACTCGGAACAGACCTGGGACAGCATAGCGTTCAGGCCCGTTTGGGACAGTCCGCCCAACGATGCGGACAACACGATGGCGGCAAACATCGCATACACCCATGCGCGGCCTTCGCGAAACACTGCCGTCACGATGTCGCCCCTTTCCATCTTCACTCAACTGCGGCCTGTCAATGATACCGCCCGCCTGCACTCTGCATGCCGAAGCCATATAAAAACCGCCGACCTGGTGGCCGGCGGTTGGAATTCTTTCGAACGGAAACCGGAAGCTAAAGCTCCATGTTGTCCATGTTGCGCGTGGTCTGCGCTTTCTTGGCGGTGCGGATGAGGAACTCCTGGTTGTCCTTGGTCTGGCGCAGCGACTTGATGAGCATGTCCGTGGCACGCTCGGTGTTGTTCATGTTGGCCAGAATGCGGCGAACGGCCCAGATGAGCGGGGCCTCCTGCGGATTGAGCAGCAGGTCCTCCTTGCGGGTGCCGGACTGCACCGGGTCGATGGCCGGGAATATGCGACGGTCGGCCAGGTTGCGGTCGAGCTTGAGCTCCATGTTGCCCGTGCCCTTGAACTCCTCGAAGATGACCTCGTCCATCTTCGAGCCGGTTTCGATCAGGGCCGATGCCAGGATGGTCAAGCTGCCGCCGCCTTCGATGTTGCGGGCGGCGCCCAAGAACTTCTTGGGCGGATACAGGGCTGCGGAGTCGACGCCACCGGACAGAATGCGCCCAGACGCAGGCTGCGCCAGGTTGTAGGCGCGGGCCAGACGGGTCAGGCTGTCCAGAAGGATGACAACGTCCTGCCCGTCCTCCACCAGGCGTTTCGCACGCTCGATGACCAGTTCGGACACCACGATGTGGTTCTCGGTGGGCATGTCGAAGGTGGATGCGATGACCTCGCCCTTGATGGAGCGCTGCATGTCGGTGACTTCCTCGGGACGCTCGTCGACGAGCAGGCACATGAGGTGCACCTCGGGGTTGTTCACGCTGATAGCAGCGGCGATATCCTTCAGGATGGTGGTCTTGCCGGCCTTCGGAGGCGACACGATCAGACCGCGCTGGCCCTTGCCGATGGGCGACACCAAATCGATGACGCGGGCCGTGGTGGTATTGCGGCCGTGCTCCATCTTGAGAATCTCGTCCGGGAACACCGGGGTCAGATCGCCGAAGCGCGGACGTCCCGCAAGGTCGTCCAGGGACTTGCCGTTGACGGAGTGGATGGTCTGCAACGCGGCATACTTGTCGTTGTCGCGCGCCGGACGCGTCTGCCCCTTGACGTAGTCGCCTTTGCGCAGGCCGTTGCGGCGGATGAGTGCCGTGCCAACGTAGATGTCGTTCTCACCGGGCAGATAGCCGCCGGTGCGCAGGAATCCGTACCCGTCCTGGAGGATATCCAGAATGCCCTCGACCTCGAAGATGCCTTCAGCCTTCTTCGTGGCTTCGAACACGGCCTCCACCAAAGACGCCTTCTTCAACCCAGCGAAATCGACGCCGAGCAGCTCGGCCTTCTCACGCAGCTCGGCCACCTTGAGCTCGTTGAGCTCTTCCAGAGAGACGGAGGGGCCGGTGGGCTGGGCGTTGTTGCGGCGCTGGCGGCGCTGCTGCTTGCCGTTTTGCTGCTGTTTGTTGTTCTGCTTGCCCTGCTGCTTGTTCTGCTTGTTTTGTTTCTGGAACTGCTGGCGCTTGCCGTCGGAGGAATCCGCAGCGGGCTGCGATTCGCCCTGGGCCTGCGCATCTGCAGCGGCTTCGGAGCTCTTGGTTTCGACGGTGTGGGCGCGCGCACGGGGGCGGCGCTTGGGCAGCGGCCGCTCTTCGGCCTCGGCCTCGGCAGCGGTGGGAGCAGGGGCGACGTCGGCGGAGTCGGCTGCAGTTTCGGGCTGGGCTGCAGGCTCGGCCATGGCAGGCGCAGCCTCGGGAGCAACCTCGGGCGCGGCTTCAGGCGCAGCCTCGGCTGTCGGGTTCTCCTTGACGGCCGTCTTGCGGGGACGTCCGCGACGCTTGGGCGCCTCTTCGGCAGGGGTTTCGGTCGCAGGAGCCTCGGCGGCAGGTGCCGTTGCGGGCTCCGCGACGGCTTTGCGGGGACGTCCGCGACGCTTGGGCGCCTCTTCGGCAGGGGCTTCCGTTGCGGGCGTTTCCGCCGCGGAGGCCTCGTCGGCCTTCTTCACCGTACGGCGGCGAGGCTTTTTCACAGGTTCGGCGTCGGCAGACACCTCCTGCGTGGTTGCCTCGGGAACGGCTTCCGCAGTTTTCTTGGCGGTGCGGCGGGCAGTGCGCTTCTTAGGAGCCTCGACGGCCTCGGGGGCAGTCTCTTCCGGTGTCAGATTGTCAGACATTATGCGTTCTTAACTTTCTCCCAGTCCTTCAGGAAGGACTCGAGACCACGGTCGGTCAGCGGATGCTGGATCATCTTCTTCAGCACGTTGAAGGGAACGGTGGCGATGTCGGCGCCCATGAGAGCGGCCTGCGTCACGTGGTTCGCGCTGCGGATGGAAGCGGCGATGATTTCGATCTGCTCGCCGTTGACGGTGTTCTCAGTGTAATCGTAGTTGTTGATGGCGGTGACGACGTCCTCGAGCTGGGCAAGACCGTTCTCGGAGATGTCATCGAAGCGGCCCACGAAGGGCGAGATGTAACGCGCGCCGGCACGAGCGGCCAGGATGGCCTGCGGCACGGTGAAGCACAGGGTCATGTTGACGCGGATGCCCTCGTCGGCCAGGGTGCGGCATGCCGCCAGACCTTCGACCATGGTGGGGACCTTCACGACAACGTTGGGGGCGATCCTGGCCAACTCACGGCCGTCGCGGACGATTTCGTCGCGGGTCATGGCAACGCTCTCGGCGCTGACGGGGCCATCGACGATGTCGCAGATGCGCTCGATGTGGTTGTAGAAGTCGTCGAGCTTGCCGCCGATGCGGGAATACAAGGTCGGGTTGGTGGTCACGCCGGCGAGCGCACCCCAGCTCGCTGCCTCTTTGATCTCATCAAGGTCGGCTGTGTCCAAAAAGAACTTCACGGTTTTCCTCCTCTAGGAACCTTCCCCACCTGTTGCGGTGGAGCTAGCAATATTCAGCGGGCTCAAGATATGCTCGTTACAAAGGCAACGTTCAACGCCTGTTCTAATGTGAGCAATGGGATTATTCAGAAACCCGCTGTGTGCGGACGCGCAGATAATACCACAGTCCAAAGAAACGCAACCCCCTAAATGTGAAAAATCGCAGGTAGCCACACATAGACGCGACCGATTGCCTCGGTCGCAACGTTTCGGAACGTTTTGATATGCCGAAATCGCACCTTTCCGACCTTTTTGAGGCAACACAGCTCTGACCTGGGGTTGCAACCACCGGTATCTTGAAAGTTGCCAAAAAAGCAACCGCAAGTTGGTGGATTGCGGAGCGCCGCAACCCCATCATGAGACTCGTCAAGCATATAATGAAAACCGTAGGAAGGAACGACCATGAGTTTTCGCGACAATCTTCAATACCTGCGTTCGACCCGCAGCATGACCCAGGAGCAGCTCGCCATGATGGTGGGCGTTTCGCGCCAGTCCGTCACCAAGTGGGAGTCCGAACGGGCCTACCCTGAAATGGACAAGCTCCTCAAAATCAGCCAGATCTTCGACTGCACCATCGACGAACTGGTTCAGGGCGACCTGACCCATCGGGACATCCAGCCCGAAAAGGCCATGCCGGTGGACATGTCTTCCGACAGCATCGGCTATGTCGACCGTTTCAAGGTGCACGCCCGTCTGATCTCCATCGGTGTAGGATGCTTCATCATCGGATGCGGACTTGGACTTTTGCTCACGGGCCTGTTGCAGACCATCGGCTTCTCCACCCAGGTCGAGATTCTCCTGCCCGTCCTGGTGCTCGCCTTCGTCATCGCCGGATTGGCCTTCGTCATCCCCGAATCCACACGGCACACCCTGTTCATGAAGGAGCATCCCTACATCATCGACTTCTTCTCCTCCGAAGAGCGGATGGAAAACGGCGTGCGCACATCCCGCGGCATCGTTTTGGGCACGGGCATCATCCTGGCGAGCCTCATCCTGGTGTTCGTGTTCGGCGAACGCATCGACGGCATCGAGCCGCTGGAGGAGATCGTGTCCGGAATCATGCTCATCGGCATCGCCGTGGGCGTGGGGTTCATCGTCTACTTCGGCATCCTGTCCGACATGACGAACATCGCCGAGTACAACGTGAGCGCCCTGTGCGAACTGACCGATGAAGAGGCCGTCGAGCTGCTGGACGACCGCGACGCCTCCGAGCGCGAGCGCCTGCTGGCAAAACGCCGTATCAACAAGATCGTGGGCGCAAGCTGCGGCATCACCATGGTCATCGCCACCATCGCCGGCTTGGTCCTGCTCTTCTCGGAATTCGAGTTTTTCTGGATGGCCTGGTGCGTCGGCGGCCTCATCTGCGCCGTGATCGCCATCGTCGGCAGCATTCTGGCCCCCAAGCCGAACGCCGCATAGCGCCCTTCGCATACCTCTTGCAGACGCCCTCGGTTTTCGCCAGGGGCGTCTTTGCGTTGCTTCTGGAAACGTCCACAGGCTCACCATTCAGGTCTGGTATCCTATGCCACCGCACTGACACCCGGCAAGAAACGGACTCCCATGAAGATCAACCACGCCATCCTGCATGTTTTCGACTTCATCTCCTGCGTCAACGTATTCGCCACCGAAGAGGTGAACTTGGAAGACAAAAGCGCGAAAAGCTACATTTCGAAACATGCGAACAAGGCTCTGAACAGCCTGGACAACAAGCATGGCGTGTTTTACGAGGACAGCATGTTCGCCGAGGAGCTGCAGGCGTACGCCCAAGGGCAGCGCAGTTTCATGGACATGTCCCGCAAGATTGCAGACTATCTGGCCGACGAGCTGGGCCGTCAGCAGAAAGCCGACTCCACCGACCTGCTCATCGTCGATTTCGAGGTGCCTGTCAACGGCAACCAAGGCGGCGAAGCCACCGACGAAGAGGTGGACGCATCCTTCGAAGGCCAGGCCATGCGCTATTTCGCCATCCTGCTGCTGGACAGCAAGCAGGCCTACATGCATGAGGTGGGCCGCGGAGACGGCGGCCGCAACGACATCGCCCGCCACTTCGCCATCCTGCCGAGCCCCTCGCAGAAGGTGCAGTCCTACGCCGTGATCGACCTGATGACCGGCGGCGTAACTTTGTCCGACAAGAAACGCCTGATTGCCGGCGAAGAGCGCTTCCTCCTGGCGGACGGCCTGCTGCAGTGCTCCATGGAGGCGTCCAGCAAGGAGGCCTTCTCCGCAGTGGCCGACGTGGTGGAAACCGTGGCCAACGAATACGGCGCCAACAGTGCTTTGGCGCTTTCCAGGGCGAAGGCGTACGCTGCCGAAGTGGCCTTCGACGACGGGGACTTCGATTTGGACGAACTGGGCCGCGAAGTGTTCGACGGCCGCAGCGACATGATGGGGCGCTTCGACGAATACGCCGCCGAGGAGCACCTTTCCGGAAAGATGAAACTGGACAAGGCCGCCGTGCAGCGCTTCACCAAGAACCACAAGATTCGCACCGACACGGGCATCGAGATCACCTTCCCCGCAGAATACGGGCGCAACCCCGACTTCATCGAGTTCATCAGCGAGCCTGACGGGCGCATTTCCATCTCGTTGAAGAACATCGGCTACATCGAGAACCGCTAGACGCACGAAGGACGCCCGACATGGCACTCAACCGCTTTTCCCGCACCGAGCTCATCATGGGCGCCCCCGCCCTGGAACGCCTGTCCGCAAGCCGCGTCGCCGTGTTCGGCGTGGGCGGCGTGGGCGGTTACGTGGTAGAGGCCCTGGTTCGTGGCGGCGTGGGCGCGTTGGACCTGATCGACAACGACACCGTGTGCCTGACTAACATCAACCGCCAGATCATAGCCACCGACGAAACGCTGGGGCGCCTTAAGGTGGACGTGGCCGCCGAGCGCATCCGCACCATCAACCCCGATTGCCGCGTGACCACCCACACCTGCTTCTATCTTCCCGAAACCGCGGACCGCTTCGATTTCACGCAGTACGACTACGTGGTGGACGCCGTGGACACGATTACCGCGAAGCTCCAGCTCATCACCGAGGCCTTCAACACGCAGACACCTATCATCTCCAGCATGGGCACCGCCAACAAAATGGACCCTACTGCGTTTCAGGTGGCCGATATCTCCAAAACCAGCGTGTGCCCCCTGGCGAAGATCATCCGCAAGGAGCTGCGCAAACGCGGCATCAAACACACCAAGGTGGTCTATTCCACCGAGCAGGCCCTCACGCCGCTGCCCCTTCCCGAAGATACCGACCTGCCGCTGGACCCCTCCGACATCGACAGCCGTACGGGCCGCCGCAAAATCACCCCGGGTTCGAACTCCTTCGTGCCTCCCGTCGCCGGGTTCATCATCGCCTCCGAGGTCATCAAAGACCTGACGGACGGTTTGCGCCTCGACCAGGCCGGCGTGTAAACCAACAAAACGGTTTCAAGCGGAAAACCCGTGTTTGTACGGCGTTTTTGGAGTACCATGGCAAGCGTTTCATATCTGGATGAAGAACAGGACACCCATGGCTTTCGTGATTACATCGCTTCCGCAGTTCCGCGACGCCGAGGCTGACGGCCGCATCGCCACCCGCGGCTACATGAACTGGTTCCAAGACGCCGCAACCGGGCACTTCCATCAATTCGGAAAGGGCAACGACGTCATTATCGACGCTTACGGCTTGGGCTGGCTGGCAACTCGTTACAACCTGGTGATTGAAAGCCGAGCCGATTTCTCGGGACCGGTGGAAAGCAAGGTGTGGATCGAATCGCAGAAATCCCCTGTACGCCTGGTGCAGTATCTCATCATCACCCAGGGCGGCGAACTGCGCGCGAAGGGCGCCATGGAGATGTGCATCGCGAATGTGGCCGAGGGCAAGGTCGCGCGGCTGTCCGAAATCGACTTCCCCACCAATCTGGCCGAACATCTGGGCATCGAAACGCCCCGCCTGCAGCGCATCAGGTTCACGGCGGAAGGCGCCGACCACGCCTACACCTACCACGTGCGGTATTCCGACATCGACAACAACCTGCACATGAACAACCTGCATTACGTTGACCTGGCCCTGAACGCCTTCAATACGGAATTTCACATGGCGCACCCCACCCGAAGCTTCGAGATCGAATACATCGCGCAGTGCCACGAGGGCGACGCCGTGGAGGTGTTCAAACGCGAAGCCGAACCCGGAGTGTGGGAAGTTACCGGTATGAACGGCGACGAGCTGTGCACGCGTGTCCGCCTGACGGTGGATTAGCGGTACGGGCACTCCAGAATGTGGTCGTTGATCACGCCGATGGCCTGCAGATACGAATAGACGATGGTGGGGCCGACGAAAGTGAAGCCCCGCTTCTTCATGTCGCGGCTCACGCGCTTCGACAGGTCGTCGAAAGCGGGCATGTCGTCTTGCCGGGCCAGCCTGTGGTCGATGGTGCATCCGTCGGCAAAGCCCCATATATAGACGTCGAAGCTGCCGAACTCCTGCTGAACCCGTAGAAACGCCTGGGCATTCGTCCGCACCGACAGCATCTTGCGGCGGTTGTGGATGAGTCCGTCGCAGGCGAGCAGCTCTTCGATGCGCGCATCGTCATATGCCGCGATGACCTGCGGGTCGAAACCGTCGAAGGCCGCGCGGTAGGCCGCTTCGCGCTTCAGGATAAGCGACCAGGAAAGACCCGCCTGCTGGCCTTCGAGCGCAAGCATGGCAAACAGCTCGCGGTCGTCGTGGACGGGCTTGCCCCATCGGTTGTCGTGGTAATCCCGCATCAGGTCGTCCGAATCGCCCCAGGGGCACCGCATACCCATGCTATCGCCCTTCCGGTCGTGCCGCGCTCAGGTCCAGGTCCAGATCGACATTGCCGACGATGCCTGCCACCTGGCCCGAATCGGTGTACTGCCACATTACGAAATCATAGTAGGCGTAGGCCGGCGATGGCGTGTATTCCGCATGCCAGCGTGGGTAGGCCGACAAGTCGCCCAGATTGAAGCAGAGCATGTCGGATGCGTTACCGTACACCATAGCCTGATAGCCGGCCTCCTCCACCGTCGTGCAGAAAGCCTGTGCGATGGCGGTCAGCTCGTCGCGGGTCAGGCCCTCAACCCGTCCGCCGTAGCTCATTTCCAGGTCGAAAACCACGGGATACTGCAGATGGGCGTCCTGGGCCTGCAGGTTCTCAATGCAGAACTGGGCCTCTTCGACGGCTTCTTCCACCGTTACGGCCGCCGAGAAGAAATACACGCCTACGTCCAATCCGCTGGCCTGGGCCTGTTCGAGGTTGTACGCATAGTAGTCGTCCAGAGCCACGTTGCCTTCGTCCACCGAGCGGTAGCCTAAGCGAATCATGGCGAAATCGATACCGTCGTCCACCACCGCGCTCCAGTCGATATGCTCCTGATGTGCGGAAACGTCGATGCCCTGGCGGGAAACCACTTCGCCGTTCATCTCGTAGACGCGACGGCCGTCTTCCGTCATGCGCAGATTGCCCCAATCGTAAATGGGTTCGATCTGCGCATCGACGCCTTCACCCAGGCTTTCCGTAAACCGATGCTCGCCCGACGCACCCTGGTCGCTGGCCAGAAAACCGGCAATGCCGCCGCCCACTGCGAACACGACCAACAGCAGGACAACTGCTGCAATGCGCAATGCCCAGGCAGATGCCCTGCCCGACCGCCTGGTCGGGCCCTTGCGCTTACGGGCTCCAGCACGCGCACGGTCGGCCCGCCTCTGGCTTTCGGCATACCGGCTGTGGGACCGTTGCGGCGAGCGCTGGGGTTCGCGCGCATACCGCGATGTCGAATCAGACCCCATCCTCGACGAACCCGAACGCGGCTGTTGTGACCCGCCGACCTGCGTCGAGCGGACGGAGCGTTGGGATTGCGAGAGCCTCTGAGGCTGGGGGCGCGACGAGCCGGCAGACGTCGTGCGTCCGCTGGAGCCGCGAGTGGATTCGACCCTCGCATGCCTGCCCTGATGTTCTGCCATGAGCCTCCTTGTCGGCGATATCCGCCTGAGTGTAGTCGGACTCGGTACGCGAACGCACCGCGATGGCGAAAGCCGACGAAAAACTCCGTCACTTATCTGCAAGGGTTCCACAGCCAGGCGGCATTTCAAGCTCTGCCCCGCACTGCGGGTCGCCTTCGATCCGGATTCGAAACCACGCCCTGACAACGACGAATCGTCGTGCGTTGCGGCGAGCTGGCATTTTTCGGCACGCAAGCCCCCATCGTCCGAATCACCATCGTGAAACGAGGCCTCTGCACCCTGTCGTGCAACGAAATCTCAATTTGCGGAGCACTTGAGGGGATAATCCGCGCAAACAGCCTCCTGCCGATAGGTTGTGAGCTCGGAAGGCTTTGTGTTTCGCCACAACCTAACGTATTCTGTTGCGTATCTTAAGGTCATCTGGTCATGAAGCATCCTCGTAACGCGTCGAAGGAGCCTCTTCGCGCAGATTATCCCCCTCAAGTGCTCCCAAAGTCGGATTTTCGTTGCACGAAGCCCGCCAGGAACCCTGGCAAGCCCGCCAACCGCCGCCGTTCGAACTGCGGCATTCCCGGTAGAAGCCGCCGGATGCCCGCAGGCGCGCACGACCGATTACGAAAGGATGCCCAGATGTGCGGGCTTGCCGTCCTGAACTGCAGTATCATAGGAACATTCACTTTGAGATGCAGATGGAGGAGCCATGCCCACAAAAGAAGAGCGCGCGAAGCAGGCTGCCAAGCACCTTGCCTTCGTCAACACCGTATTCGCCAGCGACACTGCCGCAAGCATCGAAGCGACCGTCGTCTACGAGGACGGTGACGGACGCGAACTGGCCGTTCCCGAACCCCGCTTCGAGGCCACCGCGACAGACGCCACCACCGACTTCACGGTAACGGCCCTGTTCAAGGCCCAGGGCAAGGTAGCCGTGGTCGACCCCTGCGCCTTCACCAAGCCCGGCGGCAATTACGTCGAAGGCGCCTTCGGTCCTGAACAGGTGCTTTGTGCCGACAGCAACCTTTACCCCATCCTGTGCGGCCTGAAAGAAACCTACCACGACGCCAACCGCGACTATTGGTCGGGGCAGCTGTTCACCGACCGGGCCCTGTGGATTCCCGACGTCAAGTTCACCCGCTCGGGCGACCTGCGCACCGCCGGCATCGTGGCTGTTCCTGCACCCAACCGCACCCGTGCCCTTGAAAATCACCGCTCCGCTGCCGAATGCGACCAGGCCATCAAGACCCGCATCGAAACCATCATGCGCGTCGCCGCTGCAAACGGCGTCGACACCCTTATCTGCAACGCTTTCGGCTGCGGCTTCAACGGCAACGACGACACGGTCGTCGCCCAGCTGTTCCGCGACTGGATCGACGCCCACCAGGGCGTTTTCGAAAATGTGATCTTCGCCGTACCCCGCGCGAACTTCGCCGCATTCGACGCGCTGTTCGCAGCCCCCGAAATCGAAGAACCCGTTTACGTTCCCACCGACGAGGAGGACGAGGACGACTTCGACATCTACAGCATCGAGCTGCCCGAAGGCATCACGCTGCGCTAGACACCCCGTGCATATAAGAACCGCAGGCCCTTGTTGACCTGCGGTTCTTCTTTTATGAAGCGAACGTACTAAGCGCACGGGTTGTGAGCGCGAATGTCCAGCCGAACGCGGTACGGGCCCTCGCGGTCGTCGTCGACGGAGATGCGGACGTTGCTCGCCGTTGCCTCCCATCCGCTGTCCATCAAGTCGGCCAGCGTAGACGCCACATCGGCCGGTACATATCCGCCATGCAGCCCGTCGGCGTATACGGCTATGGCGTTCGGGTCGTATTCGTTATTCGGCTCCCTGACCAGGTCGATTTCGAGTCCGTAGGTGAATTCGGCATGCGACCAGGCCACGTCGTGGTTGTCGAACTTCGTGCCGGCCACATACGTATGGAAATACAGATCCTCGTCTTCGTCATTGTCCGCGGCCCAAGGGTCTTCGCTATCGCCGTCTTCGTCATCGATGGTGTCACACCAGCTGCTTGCTGCCGACGGCTCGCTGGTCCAGGGATACTCGCTTTCAAGTACATCGTTCCAAGAATCCGTGGCCCGGTTGAAACCATCGTCGTCAGATGAATTCAGCCACGCATCCAACGCGGACTTGCGCTGCGACGACGCCTTCGGCTTCGTCCGTGAGGAAGTCGTCCAAGCATCGTCGTCCGAACCGCCCTCTGTTCCGAACACGTCGAATATCACGTGGTGGCCGACGGACGCTTCGAAGGGGTCCATGCGCCCATTGTCGTTGAAATCGAACGGTCCGCCGTACATGGTGCCTCCTTATCCGTGGATGTCATCATGATACGCCGGCAACGCCTTCCTTATGAACAGGAAACGGGACAGCAACGATTTTCCCAGCTGGTCTGAAGGACCAGCTGACCGAATCGGGTCACACAAGGCACATGCGACTTCCTGCAACCTCGCATGACCTGCGAATTCCGCGACGCACGAAGACGGTGCATGCGCAACGTGCGCCATACCGCACGACTGGCAGACCGGGGGACGAACACGTCGGCTCCTTTGCAGGCGGTCCGTCAGCTTGCTATCATTTCTGCAGTCGAAAGGAGCATCGCATGAACAACGTGGCCAATTGCCTGTACGGAGCCATGATCGGAGACATCGCCGGATCTCGTTTCGAATGGAACGCGACTAAACACAAAACGGGGTACGCCCTGTTCGACAGCGAATGCTGCTACACCGACGACACCGCCATGACCATCGCCATCGCGCGGGCGCTTATGGCCTCGGGCCGCGATGCGGAGCGTTTCGAATCCCTTGCCGTGCAGGAGCTTCGGGATGTGGGCCGAAGGTTCCCCCATGCCGGCTACGGCGGATCGTTCAGGCGTTGGCTCAAAAACCCGAATCCCGAACCCTACAACAGCTGGGGCAACGGTTCGGCCATGCGCGTTTCGAGCTGCGGATATGCCGCGCGCACGCTGGACGAGGCCCTTCAGCTGGCCGAAGCATCCGCCCGCGTCACCCACAACCACCCCGAAGGCATCAAGGGCGCGCAGGCTACGGCCGCGGCCATCTATTTGGCCCGCACCGGCGCCGACAAGGACTCCATCAGGGACTACGTTGAAACCACGTTCGAATACGACCTGCACCGCACACTGAACGACATCCGTCCCGGCTACGCCTTCGACGTGTCCTGCCAAGGCTCGGTGCCCGAATCCATCATCTGCTTTTTGGAGTCTGACAGCTACGAGGACACTCTGCGCAACGCCATCTCCCTTGGAGGCGACAGCGACACCATGGCGGCTATCGGAGGCAGCATCGCCTGGGCGTTCTACCTGGGCGGAAAGGACCTGGCGGAAGAGCCGGAAGCCGACCTTGCCAGCCAGGCCGACCTGTTCCTTCCCCAAGAGTTCATCCAAACCGCCCGGCAATTCGACGAGTTCTGCCTGGCATAGCCCATGAAGTGCGGAAACACGGTTTCGGCTATGCTCTTGGATTTCGAATAGGAGCACCATGCAGACGATTCTCGACTATCTTGATTGGCGCGGCGACCTGTCGTTCACGACCAGCCCCTTCAACGAGGTGGACAACCTGATCCTGTCCGAGCTCGTCTACCTCGAGCTTGACGGCATCGTCGGCGGGCTGGAATCGGACGACTTCCCCACCTTGGCCCAAACCCAGAAGGAACTCGAGCGCCGCGGCGTCAAGCCGTCGTCGCCGATCAACAACCCGCACATCCTGGCGAGCAAGGCCGCCGAAACCGACCGGTACCGCGACGTGCGGCTGGCCTGGTACCAGTCGAACGTCGATGCCGCGCGCCAGGTCCAATACGGCGCCGTCACCTTCTTCCTTCCGGACGGCACCGTCTACGTGGCGTTCCGTGGAACGGACAGCACCATTGTCGGCTGGCGTGAGGACTTCAACCTGTGGTATTCCGACTCCACCCCAGGTCAGGACCACGCTCTCGCCTACCTGGATGCCGTTGCCGGCAAAACCCAGGGCGACTTGACGGTGGGCGGCCACTCCAAAGGCGGCAACCTGGCCATATACGCCGCAGCCTTCGGCCCCTACCGGGTGCGCGAACGCGTCCGCGTCGTCTACTCCAACGACGGGCCCGGGTTCAACAAGAAGATCATCGCCACACCCCAGTACCACGCGGTGCTGCCGAAGGTGCGCCACATCATTCCCGAATCGTCGCTCATCGGCATCCTCATGGCGAACACCCCGATAAAGACCATCGTCAAAAGCACGGCGTCCGGCGTCCAGCAGCACGACCCGTACACCTGGGCTGTGCTGGGAACCTCTTTCGAACTGGCCGACGAACTGTCTAGCATAAGCCTGTTCGCCAACGACACCTTCAACCGTTGGTTCACCACCATGGATGAGGACAGCCGACGCACCGTGGTGAACGCGGTGTTCGATTCGTGGGAGGCATCCGGCGCGACCACCGTGTCGGAGTTCAGAAGCATGAACCCTTCTGCATATGCGGCCATCCTGAAAAACGTTGCGGACCTGGACGCGGACACCAAACGCGAGGTGATGGACTCCGTAGGCAAGCTTTTCGAAGCCGGCGCCAGGACGTTTGCCGAGGGAGCGAAAAACCGCACCAAGGCAGCGCTGGAGCAGCATGTGGCCTCGCGCATCCAGACGAGCCGCGTGCAAATGCCCGCGCTTGAGCACCAGCGCCCGCAATCCTGAGACGGACGCCGTCTGTTCATGACAAACATATAACAGGCGTGTGTATACGCATACGGCCTATCTCTCCTGTGATATAATTAGCCTTATCTTATTGTATACAATTTAATTGCTCGCAATTGTTTTATGAGGGGGATACTCGCATGGACCGTATTCTGGCTTTGATTGTCCGCTTTTGCGCGTTCCTCGGTCGGTTCACAAACCGCGTCTCATATCGGCCCCTCGACTCGCACGGCGCAGACGACCCGCTGAAAATCCTGCTCGTAGGGTACAACGGGGCCCGCAACACCGGATCCGACGTCCGTGTCGCGTCGCTCATTACCCAGCTCAACGACGAATTCGGCAGCGACCGCATACGCATGTCCCTCATGTCGCTGGACCCGTCCAGCACCGAACCCTACCTCGCGCCCAACGTGGACGCCATCCCCTTTGACACCATGTTCTTCCTCCCGCTGCTGAAAGCCTGCAGCACCCACGAAGTCATCATCTTGTGCGAAGGATCCATGCTCAAAAGCAAGTTTGCCAACGGCCTAACCCTGTTCATGTGCGAGGCGGCCGGCATCGCAAAAGCCCAGCACAAGCCCTGCATCGCCTATGGAGGCGAAGCAGGCGACATGGATGCCTTCGTCAGCAACACCGCCCGCAAGCTCTGCACCGACGCCAAGTTCATCGCCCGCACCGAAGGTTCCCGCGAAGCCATGCGGCAGCTGGGGTTCGAAGCCGAGCTGGGCACGGACACCGCATGGACCTTCGACGGTGCCCACGCCTCCGAAAAGGCCCGTGACCTGCTTGTATCCCAGGGTTGGAACGGCACCCAGCCCCTGCTGGGGATCGCGGTCATCAACCCCTTCTGCTGGCCGGCCAAGCCTTCGCTGGGCAGACTCGCTAAATCGGCCCTGACAGGCACCTGGGAGCAGCACTACCAGAAATGGTATTTCTTCAGCTGGTCGGAAGAGCGCGCCCGCGCCTTCGAAACGTATTTGCAGAAAATGGCCCAGGCCGTCGAAGACGCCTGTGCGAAATACGGGTTCTTCCCCGTCATCATCGGCATGGAAAAGCTCGACCTGGAGGCCTGCACCAGGCTCGGCGCCATGACCGAACGCCCCCATGCCAGCATCTTGTCCAATAACCAGGACGGCTACGTCATCTCCGAGGTCATCGGAATGCTGAGCCGGCTGGCCACCTCGCGTTACCACGCGGCTGTGCTGGCCATCAAGCAGGGCATATGCCCGATCGGCGTGTCCATGGATGAGCGTCTGCAGAACCTGTTCGAGGATGCAGGAATCAGCAAAACCCTGCTCCTGAGCGTAAACGACCCAGCCCTGGAGACGTCCATGGCGAAAGCCCTGGACGAGGTTTCGAACCTGAGCCAGGAGAAGCATGCGGAACTGAGCCGCTATGTCGACGACCGCCGTGCGTTGTGCCGTCGCATGGCCGTTGACACCAAACGCTATCTTGCGGAGTTCAGCCCGCTTGCCCACGACCTGCACCTGAAGGAGGCCTAGCCCCATGCCCGAAACCAGCTGTCACCACGTTCTGCTCACCGGCGCCACCGGGTTTTTGGGCACGCGTCTGGCCGAAGAGCTCGTCAAACGCGGTCATGCGGTGTATGCCGTGGTGCGGCCTTCAGGCCAGCTGAATGCAGAACAGCGCCTGGCCCGCCTGTGGTACGAAAACGCCACACTGAAACCGGCACTGGGCACCCAGGTCGTGCCTTTGGACGGATGCATCACGAAGCACATGCTCGGTTTGGACGAAACCACCGTCGACATGCTGTGCGGCCAGGTCGACACGGTGATCCACGCCGCTGCCGACGTCAACATCAACCAGACCATCGAGGTGCTTCGCCAGGCCAACGTGGAAGCCACCGGCCATATTCTCAATCTTGCCGAACGGATCAACGAACGTCGTCCGCTTCATCGGTTCATGCATGTGTCCACGGCCTACGTCGCCGGCAAACGCAGCGGACTCATCGATGAGGAGTCCTTCGAAAACCGTGGGTTCAACAGCCTGTACGAGCAGACGAAATTCGAAGCTGAAGAACTGGTGCGCAGCCGGGCGGAATCCATGCCTGTCACCGTGCTGCGTCCTGCCCAAATGGTGGGAGACTCCTGCACGGGCTGGATCACCTCGTTCAACACCGTGTACTACCCGCTGAAGATGTACCTGAAGGGCATGCTGCCGATCATCCCCGTCGCAGCCGATCAGAGGCTCAATATCGTGCCCGTCGATTACGTCGCTAGCATCGCCATGGCCGCATTGGACTCCCCCAAGGCCGTCGGAACCACCTACCACTGCACCATGCCCGCCCGCCTGCAGCCCACCGTTGGCGACATCGTCGAAACGACCCGCGGATGGGCTCGGCTGGAACTTGGCGTGAAGCTGCAAAAGCCCGTGTACGTAAGTTCGACCGAGCTGGGATCGTTGGGATCCAACCGCAACCTGAAGCGGGCTTCGCAAGAAAAGAAGAAGGGCTTTCTGTCGAACATGCTGGCCCTTTCTCCGTATTTCAACGACGAGCACGTCTTCTCGACCGACAACACCGAGAAGCTCATGGGCACCTGCACGCTGAGCTGGCGCTCCATTCTTCCCGTAATGCTCAGGTACGCCGTCGACCGCAGCTTCCTGAAACACACGGGCCGCACTGCTTTCGAGCAGATGCTGGTCAGGTTGTCGTCGAAACGCAGCTCCATCTCGTATTTCGACGTGACGGACGAAGGCGTGCGCGAAACCACCGCCGACCAGATGAAGGAGCAGGTCCTCACGCTGGCCGCCGCGCTGCGTTCGGTGGGCATCCGGCCTGGCGACCGCGTAGCGCTGGTGGGCGTGAACTCTTCGGCCTACACGTCGGTGGATGCCGCCATCGGCTTGGTCGGAGGCGTAAGCGTGCCGCTGTACTACACGTCGCCCTATGCGGACATCCGCCAATTCGTGAACCGAAGCCACGCGAAACTCCTGTTCATCGGTATGGAGAAACTGGCGCGCGCCGCCGCCGAGGATGATCCGGGTATCCCCTGCGTGCTCATGCCGCCCATCGCCACCCTTGAGAACCTGCCCGAAACTATCACGCCTTGGGAAGTGTTTCTGGGCATCGGACGCACCGCCGATGACAAGGCGAAGGCCCTTCCTGCCGTCGGTTACGACGACATCGCCACCATTCGCTACACATCGGGCACCACCGGGCTGCCCAAGGGCACCATGTTCAACCACTACCAGTTGGCGTGGATGGGCCAGACCATGCCCGAAATACTGGACTGGAAGACCCGCAACGCCCCCAATCGGTACCTGTCGTTTTTGCCCATGAGCCACGTGGTCGAGGGCATCCTTGTGGCCTACGCACCGTTTTACCTGCTCAGCGATGTGGAAGTGTACTGCCTGAATGACTTCTCCAAACTGACCGAAACGCTGCCGAAGGTACGTCCCACCATCTTCTTCTCGGTCCCCCGCTTCTACGAGAAAGTCTGGAACCAGTTCGCAGCCACCGCCGCCGGCAAGCGCTACCTGGCCATGAAGCCGGGCCCGGCCAAGAAGGCCTTCGCCCGCATCTGCAAGCGCGCCATCCTCAAGAAGGCGGGGCTGGACGCATGCCGCCAGCTCATCGTGGGGTCGGCCCCTATCCGCAACGACCTGCTGGAAGCCTACCGCGAGCTGGGCATCGAAATCCATAACGCGTTCGGCCTGACCGAGGCCCCGCTCATCACCCTCAACCGCATGGGTCGAAACGACCTGGGCAGTTTGGGACAGGCCCTGCCCCAAACCGATCTGAAGATTGACGGCACCGGGGAAATTTGGATGCGCGGCCCGCAGCTGACCGTGGGATACGACGGCATGGGCCCCCTTCCCGTGGACGACGAAGGTTATTTCGCCACGGGTGATCTGGGATCGTTGTCGCCGCAAGGCAATGTGGTCATCCAAGGGCGCCGCAAGGAACTGGTCGTGACCTCTTACGGCAAGAATGTCCAATCCGAAAAGATAGAAGCCCTGGTCAAGTCAATCCCTGGTGTAAGCGAAGCCATGCTTGTAGGCGACGGGCGCCCGTACTGCACCGGCCTGATCTGGCTGGAAGACGACGCCGAGCTTGACGCGCAGGCTTTCGACGCGGCCATCCTGAAGATGAACGAAGGCCTTTCTCACCCCGAGATGCTCAAGCGTTGGGCCGTTATGGAACGCCCTCTGGCGCTGTCCAGCGGCGAGCTCACGCCCAACCTGAAGATGCGCCGCAAGGTCATTCTCGAGCATTATCCCCAGGTCATCGAGGCGCTTTACGATGAATCCGGCCTGCATGGGGCCGTTGGCGCCATGCACATAGGAGCCATGTCGTGAGTCGCACGATTGGCATACGCCTGATTGAGAGCGAATGGTTTCGGCGCATGCAGCTGCGTTGCATGACCAGGCTTTTCGCCAAGGCCGTAGGCGCACAGGCACCGGGGCTTTCCAACATGGACGCCGACGGGATGCTGCACGCGTTCACCTCGTTCACCGTTCAGGAAACGGCACGGCTGGCAGGAACCGAAGCCGGCGATGCCGCCCGAGCCGACCTGCGGCGACGGGCCTACAACCTGGGGCGTAGGCTTGCGGCCATGCCGCCGTTTTCAGGAATCGACAGGTTCGAGCTCGTCCAGGCGCTCTATCGGAACATCGACATCACCCTGGAAGGCGCCCTGCCGGGCCAGATAACCATGTGCCCGTGCTCGTTCAGCACATACTATGCCCCTTCGGCGTGCCTGTTCATGTCCGCCTTCGACGAGGGCATCATGGCGGGCATCGTGGGCGAAGGCGCTTTGACGTTCTCATGCCGCATCACCGAAGGAGCGCCCTGCTGCACAGCCGCATTCGAACAGGAAGGAATTCTATTATGAAGAATGCCATCGTCATAGGTGCAGGTGCCGGCGGTTGCGCGGCCGCACGCGAACTTGTCGGGCTCGGGTGGCATGTGGCCCTTGTCGAGCGGGGATCCGAGTTCAAACCCTTCGCATACCAGCTCAAGACCTTCGAACCTTTGCGCCAAGCAGGCCTGTTTGTGGACACCCGCATGATCCAGGCGGTCTTCGGCGACATGCGCATCGACAAAATGGACAGCATGCCCCTGGTCAGAGGACGAGGTATAGGCGGCACCACCCACCTCGCCACCGCGAACGCACTTCGCTACGACGATGACCTGAAGGCTCTTGGCATAGATTTAGATGACGAATTCGACGAACTTGCCGACCTGGTCCCTCAATGCACAAACCACCAACGTCGCTGGTCGGACCTGACCCGGCAAACGTTCGAAGCATTCGAGGCCGAAGGCTTCGACCCCCGGGTTATGCCGAAGATGGTCGACGAAGACCGGTGCGTCGCCTGCGGCAAGTGCGTTCTGGGCTGTAAGCTTGGAGCCAAATGGACCGCCGACAAGCTGCTGGAAGGCCTTGACCAAAGCCTGGTCGACGTTATGGAGAGCTGTACGGTCACCAAGTTGACCTGCGAAAACAACCATGTGACAGGAGTGGTATGCCGTCAAGGGCTCCGCACGGTAACCCTCGACGCCGATCTTGTGCTGCTCGCGGCCGGAGGTGTTGGCACACCCAAGATCCTGGACCGCTCAGGCATTCCCTCCAAACCCACGTTCTTCGTCGACCCCGTGCTCTGCGTGGCTGCGCCCTGGGAGAACGCCCGGTTCGACAGCGAAATCCCCATGCCCTTCGCTTCGCAGCGCGACGGATACATTCTCTCGCCGTATTTCGACTTTCTGAGTTTCTTCTTCGACAAGAAATGGCGGGCGCCATCGAAGGACATCTTCAGCCTGATGATCAAATTCGCCGATGACGAGGTCGGATCCGTAACGGCTCGCACGGTATCCAAACCGCTGACCGACCACGACTACGAGACCATGGCCCGAGCCGTCGACGACTGCCGACGCATCATGGGGCGGCTCGGCATTCGGGAATCCGACACCTTCTACGGCATGCTGAACGCCGGGCATCCCGGCGGCGCCTACCCGTTGACCCAGGCAGAGGCGGAAACCCTCCATCATCAGGAGTTGCCCGACAACCTCTATCTGGCCGACTCGACGCTGTTCAACGCCTCGATGGGCAACCCGCCTATCCTGACCATCATGGCACTGGCCAAAAAGGTCGCCAAAACCGCCGCTGCTCGGTAGCGACGCGCGTCGTAGCGGCGAAGCCCCGTAAACCGTTCGAAAGCGTCTGGCCTTCAGCGTGCAGGTTATTTCATCTCGCCGATGACCTGCAGAAACGTGTATGCGTTCTGCAGTGTGGCAGGATGGCCTTCTTCGGCGAGGAGTTTCTGAATGCGTCCCAGATGTCCCAGGAACCGAGAATAGCTCGGCCACGTGCATGCGCCGGACAGAGACAAGTCCATGCCCAGTTTCCTGAACCCGGCCTCGGCCGCTTCGGAGTCAACAGGCACATAGGCCTGCGCGTCCTTCAGGAACAGCAGGTGCGAAACCATACCGTAATAGCGGACGAACAGGGATTTCATGGCTTTAAGGAATGCTTCTGCGGACATCTCGTCCTTGTAGAAGGACATGAGCGGACCTTCGAACAGGAGATTGCCCCGCTGGCGGTCTTTGCGACGCAGCACCGCCGCTATGTTCGGCACCCTGCCCTCGAAGCGGCTCCAGGGAGCTTCATCATCGTCGATAGTTGCCTGAATCTTGGCAACCAGCGCACCCGTCCCCACCATATCCTCAGTCCAGCTGGGGATATCCAAATCACCAAGCCACACATCGCGCGCCGTCAACCGGCTTTCCTCTAAGGCGGACACCACAACGTTGTCGAACAGCGGCGCGCCTGGATCGGCGTCTTCTACATACTGGCAGAACTGTGCGAAACACTCCTTGAACGCAGCAGCATCGATCGACTGCACCGTCACGACCGCCGAACCCTGCTTCACAACGCCAGCAGCCTCTCGCTTCGACGTTACCGCAGAGGTCTTTTCCCTACGCGCCGCCGTACGCGGGGCAGACGTTTTCCTCTCAGCAGGTTTGCGAACCGCACGAGGCGCTGACTCCGGCTCTTTGGCGGGAATGAGGTTCCTGAACTGCGCAACGGCGCCTGCACTCAAGTTGCCGATGGTCTGAATCTCCTGCTCCCACAATGACATCGCATCGGTTATAGATTTGCTTCCGTACAGGGCCTTCAGCAATCCAGAATCAGGTTTACGGTACCCCTTGTCAATCACGACCAGGGCGGGAAGCAGCGGCTGGTTGTTCTTCCTGCACCATGCGACGGCATCTTTCAGGGCTTCCTTGTCGCCGAACGGCACGCGAGGCCGGCCGCCTAGCATGCCGTTGAGTTCGACGGCATCAACCGTCAGGTTCTCGCGGCGGCCGCTTTGATAGTCCGTGACCACTCCGACAAGCCGCACCAACACATCGATAGCTACAGGAGAAAGGTTCGCCATAGTGCACCGCCTTCGGAACTCTGAAACTCAACGGCACCATAGTAGCACGTGCGCGCCACCAACCGCTAACTGTCATGCATCGTCATGCATACAGAACAAAAAACCGGACCGGAGAATTCTCCGGTCCGGCTGCAGATATCGGGATTCGCCGCTTTAGCTCAGAGCCTCGTCGACATATTCCTTAATGGTGTTGCCACCCAGCTGTTCAAGATGCTGAGCGTCAACATGCCAGCATTCGGCATGAGGCATGCCCATAGCTTCGAACTTCTCGGACAGGTAGATGGGGTCCTTGCCCGCCTTCTTCTGCTCCTCGTAATCCTCCAGAGCTTTGAATGCCCACTTGCCGAGGACGACGATAGCAATAAGGTTTTCGATGGCCATAAGGCCCATGGTGATGTCCGCCAGGTTCCAAGCCAGGTCGAAGGAGGACATGCAGCCCATCAGGATGACCAGCATGCAGCAGATACGGAAGACGGTCAGGACGATACGGTCGTTCTTGATGAACTTGATGTTGCTCTCGGCATAGTAGTAGTTGCCGACCATGGACGAGAACGCGAAGCACACGATTGCGAAGGTGATGAAGTGGATGCCCACGGGGCCGACTTCGTTGGAGATGGCGTACTGGACCAGCGTCATACCAGACAGGCCGGCGTCGCCACCGATGCCTGCGCCAGCAACCTTCACGTAGTAGACCATGACCATGAATGCGGTGCAGGAGCAGATCAGAATCGTGTCGATGTACACGGACAGCGACTGGACCAGACCCTGCTTGACCGGGTGGGAAACGGAAGCGGCAGCGGCGGCGTTAGGAGCGGAACCCATACCGGCTTCGTTCGAGAACAGGCCGCGCTTGATGCCCAGCAGGATCATGGATCCGGCAAGACCGCCGGCCAACGACTGGAAGTCGAACGCATAGGTGAAGATGAAGCTCATGACCTGGGGCAGAAGACCGATGTTGGTGATGGTGACGAACAGGGCCAGACCGATGTAGGTGAAGGCCATGATCGGAACCAGCACGGAGGTAATGGTGGAGATGAGCTTGGAGCCGCCGAACACGACGAAGCCGAAGAAGGCTGCCGTGGCAAGGCCCATGACCAGAGCGATGGCCTTATAGTCCTGCTCAACGAAGTAGTACTGGATGGCGCTGGTCATGTTGTATGCCTGCAGGCCGTTGAAGCCAAGTGCGAAGCAGAGGATCAGGAAGATGGCAAACAGAATGCCGAAGGCACGGCTATGCAACGCCTGCTGGATGTAGTATGCAGGACCGCCGCGGAACTCGCCTTCGTCGCCCCTGACCTTCCAAATCTGGGCCAAGGTGGATTCGACGAACGCGGTTGCAGAGCCCAAAAGGGCCATAAGCCACATCCAGAAAACGGCACCAGGACCGCCTGCGGCGATTGCCACGGCGACACCTGCAATGTTGCCGGTACCGACGCGCGATGCGGTGGAAATCATCATCGCTTGGAACGAGGATACGGATTTCTCACCTTCAACGTGCTTCTTCTCGCCAATCTGCTTGAACATGTCGCCAAGAAGACGGAATTGGACGCCCTTCGTCCTAGCCGTGAAATAGATGGCACATGCAACCAGCAGGAATACCAGCAGATAGCTGTACATGAGGTCGCTGATATTACCGGTGATTTGAACCAGTGTGTCATTGAGGCTCATGAGCCTTCTCCTTTCCTTATAAGTGGCAGATATCGCATCGAGCTTCGAATAAACTCAATTGCATCACTTTACCCGAAAACAGTGGTTTCGTAATCCAGATTATTGATTTAAATGGGTCAACAATCCAAAAAGTTGGTGAAAACACGGTGCTTTATTCGCAGCAATACATAAAATGCAGGGCGAATCAGTCGTTCCTGCATAAACGAAAAGGACGCCCGAGGGCATCCTTTCAAGCTGTCAATATGGAATTACGTTCTATGCGGAAAGCTCGCCAGGCATCCGCCCGCCCATGTCGCCGCCAGGCATCTGCCCGCCCATGTCGCCAGGCGCGCCGCCCATGTCGCCGCCCGGCATCTGCCCGCCCATGTCGCCACCCATCATGGCGCTGGTCAGTTCCGTAACCTGCTCGCCGTTCACAATCACGGTGCCACCTTCCAAAACGCCCTGATAGTCATAGTCGAAAGGCGAATTCGCCGTGATGTCGACCGTGCCACCTGTGATGACGAGATTTCCGTTGGAATCCAGCGCATCGGTGTCGCCCTGCGCCATGACGATGGCGGTCTCGCCGCCGTTGATCTCGAGCACGATGTCGTAAGCCGTCGACTTGCCGGTGGCGTTGATGCCGTCGTCGCTGGCCTCGATGTCGATAGTGCCACCGTTGATCTGGACATACGTCCCCTCGATACCTTCGACAGCGCTGATAGTGAACGTGCCGCCATCAATCTGGCCGATCGTGGTTGCCTGGATGCCGTCATCGGCGGCCGTAATGTCGAAGGTGCCGCCGCTGATATAGACGTAGCCCACCGTGTCGTCGTCGGAATCCTCACTGTGGAAACCGTCCTTGCCAGAGTGGATGGTGAAGATGCCGTCGCAAATGCGGATGGAGTCGTGGCCTTCCACAGCATCGGCTTCACTCGTTATATTGTATGTGCCGCCGGTAATCTTCAGGTCGTCATGCCCGGAAATGCCGTTGTCAGTCGAGGTGACGTTCAGCGTGCCGACGCCGTTCAGCACCAGATCGGATTTGGAGAAGACCGCCGCATCGCCTGCGGTTTCGTTTTCGGTGGAGAAGGTGCCTGTCACCTCCAAGGTGTTCTCGGTGTCCGTGGTTGTTACGAACACCTTGTCGCAAGACGCCACGTAGATGGCTGCCGCGTCGTCGTTGACGATGGTCACGCCGTCAAGCACGAGCTGAACCTTTGCGGCATCGTCCGCCGCGACGACGATAGTGCAGTTCTCGGCCGACCCCGTGATGACGTAGACGCCTTCTTCGGTAATGGCGACGTCCTCGTTGCTGGTCAGCGTGATTTCCGTGGCGTTCGAGGTGTCCGCCTCCTGTTCCAGGTCGCGATCCGAGAACATGTCGGATGTGTCCAGCGCGCCTTCACCGTTCGATTCCGTCGCAGAAGAGGCGGCAGCTTGGGCCTCACCCTCTGTCGCAGGCCCGCTAGGCGTGGCGTTGTCGGCGGAAGTGTCCTGCAGCCGCGCCTCGGTGGCCTCGGACGCTTCGACCTGCACGTTTTCCGCAGTCGCATCCGTCGACCCGCACGCCGTCAGGGAGAATACAAGCACGCCAGTCACGCAGGTCGTTGCGATAAGTTTCGTGAGTCGCTCACGTTGGGTTTCGAATTTGATCATAGCTGGTCTCCTCTTCATGGGGTTTCCTGTAAGAACCATGGTAGAGGGGGAAGCTGAATCGAACCTGAAACGCAGATTACAGAACGGTGCCCCGTGCGCAACGAAAAGCGCACGGGGCACCGGTTGAGGCTATGCCGTAGTTCTTAGTGATGGAACAGACGCATGCCCGTGAAGGCCATGGCGATGCCGTACTTGTTGGCGGTTTCGACCACATGGTCATCGCGGATGGAGCCGCCCGGCTCGGCGATGTAGCACACGCCGGACTTGCGAGCACGTTCGACGTTGTCGCCGAAGGGGAAGAACGCGTCGGATCCGACGGAAACGCCGGTCTGGGTGGCGATCCACTCCTTCTTCTCCTCGGCAGTCAGCGGTTCGGGCTTCACCTTGAAGATCTGCTGCCACTCGCCCTCGCGCAGGACGTCTTCCCACTCGTCGCTGGTGTAGACGTCGATGGCGTTGTCGCGGTTCGGACGGCGGATGTCGTCGACGAACTGCAGCCCCAGAACCTTCGGATGCTGGCGCATGTACCAATTGTCAGCCTTGCTGCCAGCCAGACGCGTGCAGTGGATGCGGCTCTGCTGACCCGCACCGACGCCGATGGCCATGCCATCTTTGACGTAGCAGACCGAGTTGGACTGCGTGTACTTGAGGGTGATGAGAGAAATGATCAGGTCGATGACCGCCTGCTCGGGCAGGTCCTTGTTCTCGGTCACCATGTTGGAGAGCAGCTCGCGGTCGATCTTGAAGTTGTTGTGGCCCTGCTGGAACGTGATACCGAAAACGTCCTTGAACTCCAGTTCGGCGGGAGTGTATTCGGGGTCGATCTGCACCACGTTGAACTTGCCGCCCTTCTTGGTGGTGAGGATTTCCAGCGCCTCATCGGTGTAGCCGGGTGCGATGATGCCGTCGCTCACCTCAAGCTTCAGGTAACGGGCCACGTCGGCGTCGCACACATCGGACAGGGCCGCCCAGTCGCCGTAGGAGCACAGGCGGTCGGCGCCGCGAGCGCGAATGTATGCGCAGGCGATGGGGCTGAGTTCGCCTTCCTGGTCGACGAAATAGATCTTGCGGTCCAGGTCGGTCAGAGGCAGGCCCACGGCAGCGCCGGCAGGGCTGACGTGCTTGAAGGATGCCGCCGCGGGCAGGCCGGTGGCTTCCTTCAGCTCTTTAACCAGCTGCCAGGAGTTGAAGGCGTCGAGGAAGTTGATGAAGCCGGGCTTGCCGTTGAGCACCTCGATCGGCAGATCGCCGCCTTCACGCATGAAGATGCGGGCAGGCTTCTGGTTAGGGTTCATGCCATATTTGAGTTCGAGCTCGTTCACGGGGGTTCTCCTTACTCGTGCTTGTTGAAAATCTTGACTTCACCTGCGACGTTGGTGTACAGCGATACCTTGTTGTCGTCGTTGAGCGCAGCCCATACCGCATCGGGCTCGGGCATGGTCACCGGAATAGGCTCGCCCGCGAAGGTGGGCAGCGGGTTGCCGTCACCCTGGTAGGTGCTGATAAAGTAGCCGCAGCCCTCGTCAACGCCTTCGTAGGCGAAGAACTCGCGGACGCAGCGGCCGTCGACATGTTTGAGGATGGAGAGTTCGAAGGTGCCGTCGCCATTGATGATGGCGGAAATGCGGGGCGTGAAGTTCGGAGCATCAGGCTCGTATTCGCGGGCCATGCAGCCGTCGCGGAAGCTGCCCTTCTCCACGATGGTGTCGGTCTGGTCGCCGTTGGTAACAACCAGGGCATCACCCATGGTGCGCACGGGATGGTAGATGATCAGGCTGGGGTCTGCCAACAGGGCGGGATCGTAGGCTTCGGTGCGAATGCCGTCCTCGGTCTCCACGAAGATGCGGTTGCGGCTGTTGACGCTGCGCCCCATGATCCAGTAGTAGACGCGGTCCTTGCCCACGACGATGCCACGTCCCGGGTAAGGATTGTTCTCAAGAATGTCTACGAGATTCTGCATGCTGCTCCCTTCAAACGGTTATCTACGCCTTATCGCCGAAGCGAGGTTGCCCATATAACGAAGGCAAGCCACTTCGTTCGATTCGGCTTGCCCAGACGGTCGGCATACTATGGAATGCGCTGTTCCCCCGTGGTTGTTCCACTTTGTTCCGTCAGTCACAGCACATATGATTACGCGGAAAGTGTATCACACGGCCCTCCCCGAACGGCACACCATCGGCAAGCAATATTAAATCGCCTTTTTCTCACAATTTACGAACACATGTTCCTATTTTTGTGATAGAATCCCATCAACATATTGAAGACACGGCCTTATACGTGCCGTCGCAGCGCCCGCCTGAAGGCATGCGGTCGGCGCATCGGGCACAGCTTCGAAACCCTGTTGAAAATCCTGTACATATACCCACCCGGCTTCCCGGGTTTGGTGCTGTACGCGCTCATTCACGAAACGGAGGTATGACATGAGCATCGAAACCACCCATACACGCATACGTTGCCGCAAAAGCGAATCTGGCATCGCACAATCTGGTTGCGGCAGTTCAGCCAAGTTGCCTAGCGCCGTTTCAGAACGCGCACCCATGCGCACGCGGGCAACAATGCGACTACGTTTGACTTCGAAGACCGCTTCAAGAAAGAGCAGAGGCAATCTTCAGGAGTGCAATGCTGCAAAACAACCCCGTACAGAAGGATTCAGATATGGGCAGCAAAAAGCGTTCGGCCCGCGCCAAGCAGGTCGCCGAGTTCAAAGCGTCATTGGGCGGTATGGATGACGTGTTCGGACGCGAGGAGCGCCGACGCATCGCTGCGTCCGAAGAGAAGGAAGCGGCACTGCGTCGCAAAGCCTGTGAATCGAAGAACCGGTATTCCTGTAAAAGCGATGCCGATCAGGCCATCCTCTCCTGCGCGGCATACGGAACCACAGGGCTCCATGCGTACCGATGCCCCTATTGCAACGGATGGCATCTGACCTCGAAGCCCGAACGCCGTTAGAAAAAGCCGGGCAAACGCACCGCACAACACCATAGCAGCATGCCGATTCGACCCGAAGCGACATGGGGTCGGTCTAGGCTGCGCCGCCCAAAAGCCCGTCACAACACAGATAATCACCTCGATTGCGCGTTATAGAATCTTATTCTATACTGCGTTTCGAGCAAAAGTTATAGGAGGTAAACTATGCCGAAGACGACGCCGGACATCAGGCGCGAAGCATTCGTCCAAGCAGGCATAGCCCTGTTCACGGAGCGAAGGTACGGGGACGTTTCCGTTCGAGACGTGCTTGACGCCGTCGGCGTCCGCACGGCTTCGCCAAGCGTCTTCTACTACTACTTCAAGGACAAACAGAGCCTGTACCGCACATGCATCGAGACGGTCGCCTCGTCGTACGTCGAGGCGCTTGAGCAGGCTTTCGACGTCGACGACCCCTTGGATAGGCAGATACGTGCCGCCTATAAGATTATGGCCGACAGCATGGCCCGCACACAGGGTGCGCTCGGAGCAGGGCAGCCATCTCAGCCGTTTCTGCTCGAGGCGCGCGAACGCGTCACCCAACGCTGCGCTTCGCTTATCGAAAAGCTGCTGATTCGCGAGAACCCGGACATGCCGCGGCACGAGACCCAAACAACCGCACTGTTCCTGGCCGGAGGCATGGGCCAGGTCATGTGGTCATGGCAGGCAAGCCACCCAGAAGGCGCCGACGACAGAAGCCTCGATGGCACCATGCGGACCCTTGAGGCGCTAACCGACGCATTCACACCCCATTTGCACTGACCCGTTCGAACACCGAAAGGAATAATCGTGGCCGAACTCAACACCGTCTCTGAAACACTCTTCGTCCCCTTGGCCGGACGCATCCAGATAAGCCAACAGAAGCCCAACATACTGCACGACGCCAAAGCCCTCGAGCTGAAATCCAGGGTGCCTGCCGAACTGCTCAACAAGGGCAAGCAAAGCCAATACACCCTGGTGGCAAGCGCATCGCGCGCTGCGAACCTCGATCGCTACATCCAGACGTTCAGACTAAGGCACCCCGATGGGGTCATCGCCCAAATCGGATGCGGTCTGGAAACCGCGTTCTACCGCAACGACGACGGATACGCTGTCTTCTACGAAATAGATCTGCCCGAGGTCATCGAATTCCGCCGCGAAGTGCTTGGAGAAACCGAGCGCGACCGCTGCATTCCAGGATCTGCATTCGAGCTGGGCTGGATCAAACAGATCCGCCAAGATTTCCCCACCGCACCCGTTCTGGTGGTTGCCGGCGGCCTGTTCTACTACTTCGAGAAGGAAGCCGTGGTCACGCTACTGCGCCAGTTGAAGAATTTCGGACCCATCGAAACCGTTTTCGACACCGTCAACAGCACTGGCATGAAGTTTATGGATGGCTACATGAAACAGCTTGGCCACGAGGATGCCAAGATGTTCTTCTATGTCGACAATGCCGCTGAACTCGGCAATGAATTGGACGGCGTCCTCTCGGCCGACGAGGAGCCGTATTACCGGTCGATTCCACGCAAGGGTCTCGGGCTCGATACGAAGTTCAGGATGGTGTTCTCGGACCGGTTCAACATGGTGAAGATGGTGCACCTGAAGCTGGCATGACGCAACATCGGCAGGTTACGACGCCCTCAGGCCTGCCCTGTACCTCAGGGCCGCATCGGCCACGACGAAAGACAGACCCGCCCAGATGCACGCGAAGCAGACCGCATGGGCCAAAGTGAACGGTTCACCGAACACGAACACGCCTATGATGAGCTGCAGCGTCGGCGATACGTACTGGATGAACCCGAGAGATGCCAGCGGGATCTTATTCGCGGCAGCCGAAAACAGCATGAGCGGAATTGCCGTCACCGGTCCGCCCAGTATCAGCAGCGCAGTGGTTTTCCATCCTGCAACGCTCGATACGTCGCCGAAAAACGCATGGGTTCCCGTAATGTGCGCTACCGTTATCGCCAAGCCGATGGCAATCGGCAGTGTAATCGTGTTCTCTACCGCCAAGGCTTCGAAGGACGGATAGCCACCGTGCTTCTTGATGGCGCCGTACACGCCGAAGCTGATTGCCAGGGCAAAAGCCAGCCAGGGGAACCGACCGTATGACACAGTGAAATAGGTCACGCCCAAAGTGCACAAAACCACGGCGATACACTGCATAGGCGTCAGACGCTCCTTGAACGCCACGCGTCCGATGAGAACGGAGACCAGCGGGTTTATGTAATATCCCAGCGCAGCTTCGACCACGTAGCCGTTGTTCACGCCCCATATGTACATGCCCCAGTTCGTGGCGATGATCAGGGCGGCAGGCAGCAGATGGGCCCAGCCGCGACGATTGCTCAGCAACCTGTAAGGATGCAGACGAAGGACGGCGCACACCACGATTGCAGTTGCGAAGCACCAGATGATGCGATGGCAGATGATCTCGATGGAGTTGACGTCGACGAGCATCTTCCAGTACAAAGGGAACAGGCCCCAAAGGATATAGCATGCCAGACCGGCCAACGTGCCCGTTCGTTCCTCCCGCATATCCGCCTGCCCAGCCGCCACTGGCGCTCCCCTCTTCATCAAGACGTTGCAGAAGGATACACGCACCGAATCTGGCGTTCGATGGAATTCGGGTTTTAGGTCAGCGAAATCCAGCCATCGGTCATACCTGAACCACGGGTTCTACATGCCGCGGAGCACACAGGTGAATGTGATTGAGCCGGATTTCCAACCGACCTTAATGGAGCCGCGGTATCGGGTGCAGATGCTTTCGGCAACCGACAGGCCGATGCCGTACCCCTGCTGGTTCTCATGGGATTCGTCTTCGCGGTAGAACCTGTCGAAGAAGCGTTTGTAGTCGACGTCGGCGCCATCGGCGTAGGTGTTGGAGACCATGAGCGTGCAGCCGCGGCCGACGCGCTGAGGAATCAGGCGCACGCTGATGGTACCCAGCGGGTCGCAGTATTTGACGGAATTGTCCAGCAAAAGGCACGTAAGCTGTTCCAGCGATGCCGCCGTGCCGACGACGCTCACATGCTCGTCGAGGTTGGATTCCAGCATGACGCCGCGGGTCGAGGCCAGCGCGCGGAACGACTCCACCGACTCGCCGACCACCTTTGTGGCATCGATTTCCGAAATATCGCCTTCGCTGATCTCGCGTTCGGCGCCGCGGGCGATGGTCATCAGGTCCCGGACCATGCCATCAAGCCGGTCCACCTGGCGCAACGTGGACTGGGTCCATTCGGTTTCTCCGGAAATCATCTCGGTCACCTCGGTGTTCGCACGAATGACCGAAATAGGCGTCTTCAGCTCATGGCTTGCATTGGTCATGAACTTCTGCTGACGGCGGGCGTTTTCCACTTCGGGCTGGATGGCCCATCCGGACAGCACGACGACGCAGACGAACGTTGCCAAAAGCGCGATAATGCTCACCAGGACGGTGTTGACTCCCGTGTTGTGGGCGATGGCCAGCTGGTACGAGTAGTCCAAAAACACCACGATAGAGCCCCCGTCAGGCGTTGCTCCCTCCTTGTAGACATAGCCGTTCTTCTGGGAGAGGCCGGCCAGCTCGTTGGGGCTGGATGCCTCGTCGGCCATCTGGACTGCCGCATCCCAATCGATGGAAGCCACGTGGGTCAGGTCCACGTCCCTCACGTTGCCGTCGGCGTCGAAGAACACCGCGAAATAGCGCAACCCTTCGAGCGCTTCCTGCTGATAGGGGGCATCATCGATGCTTTCTACCTTTGGCGCCACGCCGCCCGCCTCGATGATCACATCCAAGGTGCGCTCGGCCTGCTGCATGGTCGACGTCAAGGCTGCCACGTAAGACATGGTCCCCATGAAGCAGATGACGATGAAAAAGCTTACCATGAAGATGGCGATGAAGGTGCGGCGGAGCTTGGAAATGGATTCGGGCGTCATTGCAGGTCGCCTTCCACCAACCGATATCCGGCCTCGCTGGACTTCACCATGACATTGGATTGGATGCCCTGCAGCTTGCTGCCGAGATAGCGAATGTACAGGTCGACCGTGGCAGCATCCGCATCATCTGCGGCGCCCCATACTCGACCCAGCAAAAAGTCCGCAGACAGGTCGCGGTCGGTATTCAGAATAAGCGTGCGCATGAGCTCGAATTCCTGATGCGAGAGACGCACGCTGTTGCAGGCCGCCAGCTCGAACGTCTCCGCATTCAGACGGACATTGCCGAACGACAGGTTGCCAACGCCGTAATCGGTGTTTCGCCTGTCCAGCGATTTAATGCGCGCCACCAGCTCCTTCATGGCGAAGGGCTTTGACAGGTAGTCGTCAGCGCCGGCCTCAAGACCAGCCACTCGGTCGTCGACCTCGGTTTTGGCCGTCAGCAGGAGAACCGGCGTCACATCGCCTTCTGCACGCATGTCCTTCAAAACGTCGAGGCCGCTTCTGTTCGGCATCATGATGTCAAGAACCACCACGTCATACCTGCTGCTGGCAAGCGCCTTTGACGCTTCCACCCCGTCAAAACACGAGGTCACATCGAAGCCCTGGTGCTTCAACACAGCGCTTACCGCTCGATTCAAATCGCGGGTATCTTCAGCGTAAAGGACTCTCGAAGACATATGCTTCCTTTCGTATGCAAGGCGCCGTGTGCGTTACCGCGCGGCGTTGCGGTCTTCCAAAATCAGGTCCCGAATCGCCTGCATGGACAGGTCGGTCGAGGCCAGCTCGTCAGCACAGCGTTTGAGCTCGGCCACGATGAGCCTCTCTTTGGCGGAGGGCTCCTTCTTGTATTTCATCTGGTGTTCGAGGGCCGCCCAAGACTCCATCGAGATGGTCCGCAGCTGGACCTCGACGAAGAAGCCGCCTGCGCGGGGCGTTCCCGGAGTCAGCAAGGCACAGCCGGCAGGCGCTCGTCCGTCGTTCGTTCGAAGGATAAGGTGCAGGCTGCGGTAGCCGTTGGACTTTGCCTCGCGGATGTAGTCCTTCTCCTCGAAGATCTCGAATCCGGGTAGGTCCCGCAAATGATCCCTCACCAGATACACGTCGCTCGGAAATGCACAGACCACCCGCACGCCGATGGCGTCGTGAATAGTCAAAAGCGCCGATGCGGCGGTTTCCGGAAGGCCACGGCGGCGGCATTTCTCGCGCATGGACTCTTCGGACTTGATGCGCGACACGCAATGGTCGACCGGACTGAGGCCCGATTCCATCTCCAAGCTCTGACCTAGGGTTTTTATTGAAGTTACTATTTCCTGACGCAAGGCTTCCATGACTTCGAGATTATCGCCGTAAATGGAATCGCGAATTTCGGTTTGCACCAAAGCAGCTCCTGTCGGTTGATGCACATGTGGCGGATTCATCCTATCACAGCAGCCCGATCACCTTCAGGCGGTCAACGTATCGTTGCCAAACCCGTGGAGCGCCATCACAACCGAACGAGCCGGATGTCAGCCGTTATTTTTCTTGGATCAGCGCTACCAGCAGCATGGCGATGCAGGCTGAAGCCGCCACGGCCAGCAGCATGCCCGCATAGCCGCTCAGCCCTGCACCTGCGGAAACGAACCCGACGAAAACGGCAGGCGCAACAGTGGTGCCGATTTGGCGGATCAGACTCATCGTGGCGATGGCCGACGAGCTCTCGCCTTCAGGAACGGCATGCAACATGAGGTAGTTCAAAGGCGTACCCATGGTAAAGCCCATACCCAGACCCACCAGCGCAAGACCGAAAACCATAGCCGCAACGCTCGGATGCGCCGTCACGAACAGCGCCAGGAACGCGTACCCCGCTGCACTCACCAACGAACCGCCGATGAATACCGGTTTTGCACCGTGCTTGTCGATAATCTTGCCACCCATAGGCGGCCCCACCACCGCGAAAACGCCGAGAATGGCCATGTAATAGCCACCCGAACCCGTCTCGGCGCCAAGCGCCGCTTCGGCGAATTCGGGAATAAGCACCATGCTGATGATGACGCACCCCACGAAAAACGACGCGGCCATGAGCAACGCGATGTTTCTGTCCGTAAAGTACTCCAGATGGAACATGGGATAGAAAACCGAGCGCTCAACCAGAACGAACGCGACGCCCAGCACCAAGGCGGTCGCCAGGGGCACCCAGGTAGATGGACGGCCGAGACTCTCTTTCAGTGCAAAAAAGTCGAGTCCCGTCAAGCCCAGGAGCAGCAGCACCAGAAACGCCACCAGCAGAATCGAACCGGGGATGTCCAACCTGCCGCGGACCTGCCGATCGTTGTCGGGAAGCCACAGCACCGCCCCCGCCTCCAACAGCGCGCACACCGGCACGCACATGAAGAAGGCCCAGCCCCAGGAGTCCAAGCCCACCGCCGCTACGACCAGGCTCCCGACTGCGGCACCGAGCACGTTCGAAATGCCCGAAACCGCCGCCGCCATGCCGAGCCACATGCCCCGCTTCTCTTCGGGAGCGGACACGCCCATTTCCGCCGTTGCAACAGGAATGATGCCTCCGGCGCCCGCCGCTTGAATCACACGCCCGACCAGCAGCAGGACAAACGAGCCCGCTACCTGCGACAATCCGCACAAAAGCGCACCTGCGGCAAACACCAGCAAGCAGACGGAGAACACCTTCTTGCGCCCGTGTATGTCGGCGAGCTTGCCGGAAACGGGGATGAGAGCCGCGTAGAACAGAGTGTAGATGTTCACCATCCAGATGCCCATCGAGCTGCCAAACCCCAAATCGGCCTGGATGACGGTGCGCAACGGGGCGATAAGTCCCACATACAAGCCGCCAATCAGCAGCCCCGCCAGATAGACCGCAGCTATGCGGCCGAATTTCCGTTGTTCCACGATGATTGAATCCCCACTGAATACGCGCCAATCCTTCGTCTACGCATATTGCCAAACCAGCAGCACCCACGCAGCCGCAATACCCATGTTTAACAAACCGACCACACACGACCCATATGCCCGTCGGGGTTGCTACAATACGGACAACACCGAAACTCTCCGACGTACGAAGGAGCAGCTCATGGCCAGCATCGTCGACTACATCCGCAGCACCGTGGACGGTTTCGAAACCAAGCCTATCAACAGACTGGACGGCCTGGTGTTCTCGTGGCTTGCGAACCTGCACATCCCCGAAGACGAGCCGAAATCCTTGACCGACGAAGGCATCACCATCGCTGAGCTGGGCAATCGCGCCGACCTGCTGGGGTTCTGCGCCCCCGCATACGACTCGAAGAACTCCGAGGCGCTGCTCAAGGCCTGCGCCGCAAGCTCCCGCTTCGGCTCCGTGACGGTATGCCGCGCCGCCGACGAATGGTCCCGTACGGCCGAAAAGCAGTTCTCGGCCCTCACGTTCCTGCTGCCCCAAGGTGCGTTCCTCGCGTTCCGCGGAACCGACAACACGCTGGTGGGCTGGAAAGAGAACTTCAACATGGCCTTCCGCGACACCGTGCCCTCGCAGGAGGAGGCCAAGGCCTATGTGGAACGCATCGGCAACGCGCTGAAGTGCTCTTTGTGGCTGGGCGGACATTCCAAGGGCGGCAACCTGGCGATGTACGGCGCGGCGTTCTGCGATCCGCTGACCCGCCTGCGCATCGAGCGTGTCTTCGCCTTCGACGCCCCGGGGTTAAGCAAGCAGGCCGTCGCACTGTCGTTCTGGAACGACACCGTGGGGCTCATCGACCGCACCATGCCGGAAGAATCGCTGGTCGGTCTTCTGTGGAGCACGCCCGACGTCGAAGCGACCATCGTGCAGTCCACAAACATGAGCATCCTGCAGCATTCGCCTTTCAGCTGGACCGTCGAAGGCGACGACTTCGCAACCGTCAGGGCGCTTTCCTACGACGCCTACCGCATGGGCAAGCGCATCAACGGATGGATGGAAAGCCTGTCGGCCTCTGACCGGGAGCGGCTCGTCGAGCTGCTGTTCAAACTGGTGCGAGCCACGGGCGAGCCCACCGCCTCGGGCCTTCTGCAAAGCCTTGCCACCAACTCGCTCGATCTGGTTTTCCAGCGGCTTGACGGATTGCCCGCAGACGACCAGGCATTTTTCAAGAATTCCCTAGAAGATTTGGCCGCAACCATACTGCTGGGACCGGCACCCGCCAATCCGCAGACGCCTAGCGAGCGCGCCAACGCCGCCGTGGACAAGGTGGACGATCTGACCGCGAAATTCAACAGCACCCAGGCCAAGCTGGATAAGCTGCTCGGTCTATAAACCGTTTGGAACGGGACGGGGCCTCCGCCGACTCGTCATTCGCCGTCGGATTCGTCGTCGGCTCCTTCATCGTAGTAACCGTGCTCTTCGAAGTCGCGAAGCTCCTTGCGGTTGAGCTCCCGCGTCTGGGCGCGAAACATCTTCCAATAATCGCGCTTCATCCCGTTGCGCTTATTGCGGGATTTGGAGCCGGCACGCAGATGGACGTTGTATTCCGTCCATGCGGTCAGGCCCAGTCCGGGCTTTCTCACGGCAACCACCTCCTCGTCTCGATGTCGTGACGACATTATGCGGATCGGGAAGCGGCCGCATTGCGCAACAACCATGCGGAAAGGCCGACCCCTCCCCCGATGTGGCGGTTCATACTTTTGCTACTATGGCCTTGCACAAGCGAAGCAGCCCACGACCGGAAGAGCCAAGCAACCCCATGTTCCCGCTGAAGCCCGACAAAGACATCCAGGCGCGTACCGTCGCCATATCCGCAGATGGCAGGACCATTCCCGCCCTTGTGCTGTCGCCGATGCAAGGCGCCCGAAAAGCCACGGGCGTGTTATGGATCCATGGCGGAGGCTATTTCTTGGGCATGAAGGAGATGGTCCACATGTCACGGGCGGTGGACCTTGTGAAGCGGTTCGGAGCGGTGGTGGTGTCCCCCGGGTACCGCATGGCGCTGCTGCATCCCTATCCCGCAGCCGTCGACGACTGCTATACTGCCCTGGCGTACCTGTACGAACACGCCGATGAGCTGGGCGTCCGCCGCGACCAGATTATGGTGGGTGGCGAAAGCGCCGGCGGAGGCCTGTGCGCGGCGGTCTGCATGATGGCCCGGGACCGGGGCGTCATCCCCGTTGCGTTCCACATGCCCCTCTACCCCATGATGGACAACTTCGACACGGAAACGTCCCGCGACAACCACGGCCGCGTATGGAACACCCGCCGCAACCATCTGGGTTGGCGGCTTTACCTCCGCAGCCACGCCCATGACCAGGTCTCGCCCTACGCGGCGCCGGGACGGCAGACCCGTTACGAGGGCTTGCCGCCCGCCTATACCTTCGTCGGGAAAGGCGAGCCTTTCTACGCGGAGACCCTTGCCTACGTAGAAAACTTCCGGGCCGCCGGCGTTTCGGCCCAGGTCGACACCTACGACACCGACATGCACGCCTTCGACATGCTGAATCCGAGCGGTCCGGAATCGGCCAAGGCCATCGCAGCGTTTCTCGAACGGTTCTCCTACGCGCAAGCGCACTGCTTTGCAGACGAAACCGTGCAATAACGGAAAAGGGCGGCTCGACGGCCGCCCCATTGCTATCTGAACAGGCTAGATGACCTCTGCCCGTTTCTCGCGGAACCATGCGGCCAACTCAGGCATGCCTTCGCCCGTACGCGCGCTTGTCACGAAGATCGGCATATCCGGATGCAGCACGCGGGCCTGGGTCTTGAGGGCCTCCATGTCGAAATCCGGGTTGAGCGGCAGGTAGTCGCACTTGGTCACGATAAGGGCATCCGCTACGGCGAACATGGGCGGATACTTCATGACCTTGTCCCATCCTTCGGGAACGGAGAGCAGCATGACGCGCAGGTGTGCGCCCGTGTCGAACTCCGCGGGGCACACCAGGTTGCCGATGTTCTCCAGGAACATGTAGTCGTAATGCTCGCCGCCGAAGGCCGCGTAGGCCTTGCGCACCATGTTCATCTCCACATGGCACACGCCCTTCGTATTGAGCTCCACGCTCTGGACGCCGGCTTCTTTAATCTTGAGGGCGTCAACGTCGCTTTCCAGGTCGGCCTCGATGACCGCCAGCTTCGGCTCGGGCTCGCCGGCGGCTGCGGCATCTTCGCGAAGCTGTTTGATTAGCGCCAGAAGAATGGTGGTCTTTCCAGCTCCAGGGCTTGCCATCACATCGACGAAATAGGTGCCTTCCGCAATGCGCTCCGCGCGGAAGTCGTCGGCCTGGCTCGTGTTCTCAGCCAGAATGGACTGCTTGATCTCTATGACTCGCGTCTCCTTCATGAGACCTCCCGTTCCTTGTTGTTATGAACTGCAAAGATTGTAGCACTCGTTGAGCAGTCTAGCGCATGCACCGCAGAAGTCCACCATGAATGGACAATCCGCTGCAATTGTCTCGCCCCAAAGGCGCCATGCCGAAACGCCTTTGGTAGAATCCTGTTCATGCGAAAACCGCTCGACATACACGATGTGGAAGCCGCAGCCGCCAATCTGGCACGGCGCGCTTTCGCCAACCGCGGCATAATCTCCTGGGGCATCACCCTGGGCTGCGGCAAACGCTGGCAGGACGTCGACAAGAAAGAGCTTCTCACCGTAGGCGAACAGCTGCCGCCCTACGCCATCGGCCACGATGAGCGCAAGGCCCCCTTCCCCATGTTGGAAGACGGGACGGAAGTTCCCAGAATGCTCGTGAGCTTTACCGATGACAACGGGGTATGCCTGTATGCCTGGGCAATCGCGGATGAAGCCAGCCCTGTGTTGGGGCTGGGCGCCGATCTGGCATCCACCGAAGACTTCGAGGGCGGCCCGTCCGACGACCGGCTCGTCAAGCTGCTGCTCAACGACAGAGAAAGGGAGATTGCGAAGACCATCTGCCCAGATGATTTCATATCGGGATACGCGGCGGCGTTTTCCGCCAAGGAGGCCGCGTTCAAGCGCACGGCCCGCGTCCTGCGCACCTGGTACGAAACCCACGATGAGGAGTTGTTCTTCGAGGTCCGCGATTTCGAAATGACCGAACCGGGCCTGGAGCGGGGCACCGCCCGAACGGGCCGGGCCCAAACAGCCTGCGACAAGTTAGGCATATCCCGTATCGAAGTGCTCCACGATCCGCTGCCCGGCGCCGTGCTCACCTTCGCGCTGGCGCTTCGCTAGAGCATGCGGGAGGAAAGACAAGCCGTGAACGTATCCGTGCTCGGGGACTCCATATCCACCTTCGAAGGGTACAACCCGCCAGCCAATGCCGTGTACTATTACACAACCCGGCTCAAGGCGAACCATCTGGACACCGTCCACGATACCTGGTGGGGACAGGTGATCGACCACGTCGGAGGCGAGCTGCTGGTCAACGAGTCCTTTTCGGGGTCCCTTGTGGCGGGGCGGGGCTTTCCCGCAGGCTGCTGCCCCGAACGCTCGCAGGGGCTCGACGCACACGGCGTTTGCCCCGATGCGGTGCTCGTGTATTTCGGCATCAACGATTACTTCAGCTGCGTTCCGTTATCGCAGGGCGCGTCTGCGCATGTGCCGGATACGACCTGTTTCGACGGGGCCTATGCCGCCATGGTCGACAACGTGCTTGCCGCATACCCGGACACGCAGATGTACTGCGCCACGTTGATGCGCGGCCACATTCCCGACTCCCCCACCTGGATGTTCCCAGGCTGGCGGTTCCCTACGAAGAACGCTTCGGGCGTGGCGCTGGCAGAATACAACGACGTCATCCGCCAGGTGGCGCATGCCCGCCCCGACTCCGTGCACCTTATCGACCTGGCCGCCTCGCATCTGACTTACGAGACCATCGACGGCCTGCACCCCACGTCCGCTGGACACGCGACCATGGCCCGTCTTTGGATCGACCGGATGGAAAACCAAGCGTAGCTTGTCACGCTTGAGAAGCGTCCTGTTCATACCATGCAATCAGATAGTCCACGACGATGCCGTAGGACTGCACGCCGGCTTCTTCACCAAAGCCCCGCAGGTACGTGTTGTTGACGGCGTCGCCCACATCCTCCAGCGACCCCTCATAGGCGTCGTAATGGGCACGCGTGTCCGACGAATCGGTCAGCACCAACGCCACGCCCAGGGCGTTTTCGCCATCCATCGCGTCCTCCAACAGCTGGCCCGCAAGCTCGGGGTCGGCCCGGTACAGCGCGCTGTAACAATATGAGAAAGCGTTGTAATAGCCTGAGTATCTGAAGCGTACGTCGTCGCTGGCATCGCAGGCCAGAAACGCGGCGAAGTTGGCCTCTTCTTCGCTGGCGATGCCCAGCCGATGGGCCGCCTCGTGGCACATGGTGAAGGGACGGTCCGCGTTCGCGCAGTTGTAGGCAACGCTTGATTCACCCGTGACGGGCATAAATATGCCCACGTATCCTAAATAGAGATGCGGCTCGCCCCACAGCAGCAGCGCCTTCACCGGAGCATGGGACCCGTCCGAAAACACGTCGTAGCGGCCCTCCAGCGGGCCGTACGCCGCACCGGCGATGGCTCCGAGCTCGTAAAAGTCCTGGTCGGCAAGGTGTCCTTCTCCAGTCCGCGGCACCTGGGGCGCTAGCTGCGCCGCCTGGTTAAGGTAATACCGCGTTGCCTCGGCCAACTGCTCGGCAGAGCTTTCGTGAGTCTTAAGCCCCAGCTCGTCGGACAGGGGCGGCGCGTAGTGGTTGAGCGCCCATCCGCCCACGAACAGCGTCGCCGCAACCGAAACCGCAAGGGCGACCGCTGAAATCCAAGGCATGATTCGCTTCCCGCCCCGCACACGCAGCGCCAACGCAGCAAAAGCCACCGCCGCCAGCGCCACGACCAGGAAGTCCCACAAGGCGACGGGGGCCACGCCTGTGACCGTCGAAAGGATCCCCATCAGCCCTTTCGAAAAACCACGGTAGGCGGGAAAGAACAATTCAGGAAAGCGCCCGGCGGCAAAGCGAATCGCAAGGCATGCGGCCGCCAGCACCGCCGCTACGGCGAAGCGCTCGATGGTTGCGTTGTCCCTTTTTCCGTCCATGGCGGCAATTGTACGCGAACCTTCCGCCCGCACGTTTCCCATCAGGGTTTCCGCATGGTTTCTGCGGCTGTGCCAGCCCCAGAAAAGCCACGGCCGGGGCCATGCACAACCAACAAGGTTGCGTTAACAGCGTGTGACAAATCCCGTTTACCGACACGAACCTACCTATCAAGGGTACAATCGCTACCAACGTTTTCCGATGAACGAGAAAGAGCAGTACCAACCATGACCCTGATCCTACCAGAGGGGTACGACCCCAAAATGTCCGCCCGCGAGACGGAAGAAGCCATCAAATACATCCGCGACACGTTCCAGCGTGAATACGGTCGCGAAATGCGCCTTTCGCGCGTGTCTGCGCCGCTGTACGTATTCCAGAACACCGGCTTGAACGACAACCTCAACGGCGTGGAGCGCCCCGTAAGCTTCGACGTGCCCTGGGCCCCCGACGAGCCGGTGGAAGTCGTGCAGTCTCTGGCCAAGTGGAAGCGCATGGCTCTCAAGAAGTACGGCTACCTGCCCCACGAAGGCATCTACACCAACATGAACGCCATCCGCCGCGACGAGGAGCTGGACAACCTGCACTCCATCTACGTGGACCAATGGGACTGGGAACGCGTCATCTCCAAGGAGGAGCGCACCGAGGAAACGCTGCGCCAGGCCGCCAAGGACATCTTCCGCATCATCAAGCACATGGAGCATGAGGTCTGGTACAAGTACCCCCATGCCGTCCACCATCTGCCCGACGAGATCCACTTCATCTCCTCCGAAGAGCTCCTGCAGATGTATCCCGACATGACCCCCGGGCAGCGCGAAGACGCCATCTGCAAGAAGCTGGGCTGCGTGTTCGTCATGGGCATCGGCGACACGCTCTCCAACGGCGAAAAGCATGACGGCCGCGCCCCCGACTACGACGACTGGCACCTCAACGGCGACATCCTCATGTGGTACGAACCGCTGGGCCGCTCGCTGGAAATCTCCAGCATGGGCATCCGCGTCGACGAGGATTCGCTGCTCGAACAGCTCAAGAAGGCCGGCTGCGAGGAGCGTGCGAACATGCCGTTCCACCGCATGATCCTGGAGAAGGAGCTCCCCTACACCATGGGCGGCGGCATCGGCCAGTCGCGTCTGTGCATGCTGCTGTTGGGCCGCGTGCACGTGGGCGAGGTCCAGGCCAGCATCTGGCCCCAGGACATGATCGACGCGTGCGAAAGCCACAACATCCATCTGCTGTAACGCATCGCTTCCCCATACCGCAACCGCTCGCGGCGGCCGCAGGGACCCTTCCTGCGGCCGCCGCTGCATTGTGCCCGCGGGCATTTCGCCGCATGGTTATGGAAAACGCCCATTATGCGGACATCTCCCTATGCATCGTCCGTTCGAAACGCCAGTGCGGCCTTTACGCTTGCCCCACGCAAGCGTATACTTGCCCCATTGAATTCTGTTTCAGGGCGGGGTGGAAGTCCCCACTGGCGGTAAACCTGCATGGCAAGTCCGCGACCCCGAGGCTGCGGCTTCGGGCTGACTTGGGTTAGATTCCCAGACCAACGGTACAGTCCGGATGGAAGAAGCAGAAGCCCCGCATCTGCGGCGAGCCTGTGTAACCTATGCAAACGGATTCATGCCGACGACCGTGCTCCAAGGAACGGCCGTCAGGAGCATCGTTGCCTTGGGTGAAAGAAAGGACTCGTTATGCCGACCATGACAAACACCAACAAGTGGGATACCCGCACCCTCGTCACCATGGCGCTGCTTGCAGCCATCGCCATCCTGCTGAGCTTTTTGGAATTCCCCATTTTCGCCGCCGTTCCCTTCCTGAAGCTGGACGTGTCCTTCACGCCCTGCGCCGTGGCGGGCTTCGCCTACGGACCGCTGGCAGGCTTCGTCGTCGGAGCCATCACCGCCGTGGCCCACGGCATGATTTCCGGCAACTGGGTGGGCGCCCTCATGAACATCGTCATGGTGCTCGCATTCGTGGTACCCGCTGCCTTCATCTACAAGAAGAACCACACCTTCAAGGGCGCCGTCATCGCGTTGGTCGTGGCCACACTCGTCCAGTCCATCGTTTCCGTTCCCGCCAACGTCCTCATCGACCCGCTGTACGGCGTTCCTGCCGATGTGGTCCTGGGCCTTGCCGGCTGGATCGCGGCCTTCAACGTGGTCAAGGGCGTCGCGAACTCCGTTCTGACCATGGTGGTCTACAAGAGCATCTCCAACCTCATCACCCCGCAGAAAGACCAGGTGAGCGGCCGCTAGGCCAAACCTATGGAAGCACTACGGCTGGACGACGCCTGGTTCACCTACACAGGCGATGAATTCGTGTTGAAGGGTATCGACCTTTCGGTGCAGGAGGGCGAGTTCCTCTGCATCCTGGGCGGCAACGGCAGCGGCAAAAGCACGCTTGCCAAGCATATCAACGCCCTGCTGGCACCCGACCGCGGAAGCGCCCAGGTGCTGGGATGCGACACCTCCGATCCCGAAAACCTGTATTTCATCAGGAGCAACGCGGGCATGGTGTTTCAGAACCCCGACGACCAGCTGGTAGCCAACCTGATTGAGAACGACGTCGCATTCGGCCCGGAGAACCTGGGCGTTCCCGCAGCCGAGCTGCGCCAACGCGTGACCGAAGCCCTTGAGCAGGTGGGTCTGCAGGGCTTCGAGCGCAAGGAGACCAACGCCCTTTCCGGCGGCCAGAAGCAGCGCGTCGCCATTGCCGGCGTGCTGGCCATGCGGCCGAAGATCCTGGTGTTGGACGAAGCCTCCGCCATGCTCGACCCCCGCGGCCGCAACGGGCTCATGCGCGTCTGCCGCGAGCTCAACGACGCGGGCATGACCATCATCATGATCACTCACTATATGGAAGAGGTCGTCCACGCAGACCGCGTCGTGGTGCTTGACTCCGGCTCCGTCGCCCTTGAGGGCACCCCCGAAGAAGTGCTGACCCAGGCGCAGGAGCTCGAGCGGCTGTCGCTCGACGTGCCGTTCGCCGTCAAGGCGAGCCTGGCATTGCGTGAGGCGGGCGTGCCCGTGCGCGTGCATGTGGACGAAGACGACCTGGTCAGCGATGTAGAGCGGCTGTTTGCGGAAGGCGGTGCGCAATGATCGAGTTCGACAATGTCGGCTTCACTTATCAGCACGCCGCCGACATCAAGCGCGCAAAGCGCCGCAAGCGCGTTGCTGCCGAACCCCGCGCCGATTGGGGCAACCGTCCCGATGAGGTATGGGCGCTGCGCAACATCAGCTTCACGTTGGACAAGGGCGAGTTCCTGGGCATCGCCGGGCATACCGGCAGCGGCAAGAGTACCCTCATCCAACACATAAACGGCCTGCTCACACCTACCGAAGGACGAGTGCTCATCGATGGGGAGCCCGTCGGCAACCCCGAAACCGCCGCCAAATCCGGCATCGGCATGGTGTTCCAATACCCCGAACACCAGCTGTTCGCAGCCAGCGTGTATGAAGACGTGGTGTTCGGGCCGCGCAACCTGGGCTGCAGCGCCGACGAGGCCGAAGAGCGCTACCGCAAGGCCATGGACCGCGTCGACCTAGATGCCGACGCCCTGCGGGACGCGAGCCCCTTCGGGCTGTCCGGCGGACAGCAGCGCCGCGTCGCCTTCGCCGGCGTTTTGGCCATGGAGCCCACCGTGCTGGTGCTCGACGAGCCGGTGGCGGGCCTCGACCCCAAATCCCGAGAGGACTTTCTGCAGTTCATAGCCAGGCTTCATCGTGAACAGGGGCTCACCGTGGTCATGGTGTCCCACGCCATGGACGACCTGGCGCGACTGTGCACCCGGGTGCTGATGCTCAACCAAGGGCGGATGCATGCCTTGGGCACGCCCGCCGAAGTGTTTGCCGACGGCGACCAGATGAAGGCCATCGGCCTGGGCCAGCCCGCCGCGCAACGGGTGGGGTCCAAGCTCATGGCGAAAGGCATCGACCTGCAGCAGCCCGACGGGCTGTTTACCCTGGAGACGCTGACCAGCGCCGTGGCTCAGGTTTGGAAGCAGCGTGCCTGATGAACGACGCATTGCTCGGTAAATACTACGCCGCCGACAGCGCGGTGCACAACCTGGACGCACGCATCAAGATCACGGCGATGCTCGCCATGATGGGAGCCATCTTCGCATGCGGCAGCTACGCCGCCCTTGGAGTATGCGCCCTGTTCATAGCGGCGGCCTTCGCACTCTCGCACGTGCCGGCGGGCCAAGCCCTGCATTCCATCGCGCCGCTCATGTTCATCGTAGTCATCACGGCCATCATCAACATCTTCTTCGAGCATGACGGCGCCGTGCTGCTGCAGCTCGGACCTATTGTCATCAACCAGGGCGGCGTGCACCTGGCCGTGTTCATGGGCATCCGACTCACCCTGCTGCTGCTTGTCGCCAGCCTGCTGACACTGACGACCACCACCATCGATTTGACCGACGGCATGGAGGCCCTGCTCAAGCCCTTTGCGAAAATCGGGTTTCCCGCCCATGAGTTCGCCATGATCCTCGGTATCGCCCTGCGGTTCCTTCCCCAGTTCATGACGGAATTGAATGTCATCCGCGCCGCTCAGGCATCCCGCGGCGCACATTTTTCAGCCAACGTGTTCAAGGACGGCCTCAAGGGCATATCGAGTCTGATGGTACCTCTGTTCACGAGCGCGTTCCGTCATGCCGAAACCCTTTCCGGCGCCATGGAGGCGCGCTGCTACCACGGTGGGACGGGCCGCACAAAGCTCAATCCCTTCAAGCTGCGCGCGGCAGACGGCTTGGCCATGCTTCTGGTCTGCGCTTGCATCGCCTGCGTAGTGGCGCTCAATATCCTTCTGTAAGAAAGCTGGGGCATCGGACGTCTGAAATGCGGTGGGAAGACGCACTCCCCCTTTTACGCATGCATCTCCCCACCATGATTGCCGCTGTCCAAAAGCGCCAGCAAGCCGTGCTGGAACACCGTCTGGACATCGCGCATCTTCGAATACACCTCTTCACGCGGGCAATCGCTCACCACGATTTGGGCCAGCATCGAGTAGTACGAGCCCATAACCATACCGAATACGTCCGGATCGATGCACCCTTCCAGATGTGCCCGCTCCAGGACTTCCCCAATGCGCGCGATGTTCCGCCCGCTGAAATCCTGCAGGAAGTTCTCATACCGCGTGCCTTCGGATCTAGTCAGGATAAGACGCATGTCGTCACGGTGTTCGAAGAAGAAATCGACCAGTTCAGGCAGGTGATCGAGATAGGCTTCAGGCAACTGGCCCACGCGTTCCTCGTCGGGATAGCTCTGCCATTGCGCCGTCATCGACCCCAGGATACGGCTCATGCCCTCGAAGGTGTCGCTGACCAGCGCATGGAACAGCTCCTCCTTGCTGGCGTAATACCCGTAGAACGCGCCTTTGGTGAAGCCCGCATCCTTTACAATCTGGTTGAGAGAGGCCCCGCGGAAGCCCTTTTCCGAAAAATGGCGCCGTGCACTGTCTAGAATGGCCTGCTGTGTTGCGGTTGTTTCAGTCATGGTTCCTCTTATACCACCGGTACATGCTGAAGAAATATTACCCCCAGCAAACTTTTATCGCAAGTAGCCTTCGTGCACAGCTCCAGACGCCCGCCTCGACATGGGTCGCATGGCCCGTAGCGTACACCGAGGACACTGATTGAACCGGATTCGGGTTCGTGTTGGCGAAAACCCTGTTTTTTGCACCAGATTCAATGTTGTGCTTTCCTCGGCGGGCTTCAAACCTCCGCAGCACGTCAGGCTCGCGCGTGCGCTTAACGAATCGTCAGGCGTTTTCCTCCGCGGTTCGCGCCGCACGGTGCTTGCGCTAGAATGAATCTCTGGTTAAAACCCGATGCCGCCCGTCCGAGAAAGGGATGCAACCATGAATGTCGAACATGTCGTCGAATGCAACCGGCAGCCTGATCCGATGGCTAGCGATCCGGCCAAAAGCGACGAACTCATCCTCGTGGACGTGTTCGACAACCCTGTGGGCACGGCTTCCAAAGAGCGCGTCCATCGGGAAAGCCTGCTTCATCGGGCATTCTCGGTCGTCTTGGTGCGCGACGGCGCATCCGGGCCGGAGGTGCTGGTCACCCGCCGCGCGCCGTGCAAGTACCACTCCGCGGGGCTTTGGACCAATTCGTGCTGCTCGCACCCGCGAGTCGGAGAAAGCACCGTCGACGCAGCCTATCGCCGCGTTGCCCAGGAGTTGGGCGTGCAGGCCCGTGACCTGCGGGAAATCGGTTCATTCATCTATAGGGCGTCGTTTCCTTCAGGCATTGCCGAATACGAATACGATCACGTGTTCGTCGGAGGATGCGAAGGCGAGCTTCGCCCCGACCCCTCCGAAACCGACGGGGTGCGGTGGATGCCCCTTGCCGACCTGGCGGACGAGCTAATCATGCAGCCCGCCGCCTTCGCCCCCTGGTCTTTAACCGTGTTCCCCATGGTCTTGGTCTTCCTGGCCGACCGATAATGCCGACCCGGCCCGGCTACTTCAGGGTGCGGGCGGAATAGGTGGCCAGATGCTTACCCACGTGGGAGATGACGATTTTGCCGCTCACCTGGTCATACCCGAAATACATCCGCATGAAACGGTCGTCGGACTCCTTGATGCCGCTTTTGAGATGCATCTGCGCCTCCAAGGAGCGGCCTTCGTATTCGTCAACGTAGTCTTCCATAAGCTTGGCGTTCTTGCGGGTCATCATCCCAGCACCGCGGGCGTATTCGAACCTGGATCGGTCGTTGAACTCCCGTGCCGGATCGACGCCGCCCTGGCTGCGAAGCAGGCCGTGAGCGATGGTGCACAGGTCGTACAGGGCGTTCCACACCGTTTCGGAATTGGTGGAGCATTCGTCCAGCGAACGGAAACCGCGACCCGTGAAGGCGATGCGGTCGGGATACACCCGCAGGAACAACTCGGCCACCTCACGGGGCGACATGGGCCAACTGTTCAGTTCGACCCGCTGAGCCTCGGCGGCGTCCGCGCCGCCCTTCAGACGATATTCGAGCATCTCGTTTTTGGCAGCAAGCAGGTGGCGTTCGTTCTCCACCTCGGCCAGAGCCTTTGTCAGACGGTCGTTTTCGCGCTGGACCTCCAGCAGGCCTTCCTCGATGTCGCTGGCGATGCTGATGGCTTCCTCCTCGACCGCTTCAATCCGGCGCTGGGCGCGCTTTTCCAGACTGGCGCGGCGCACCTTGGTGCGAACGTCGTCGATGCGCACCATCTGCTCGTAGAAGTTCACATCCTGGGCGTACACCTGGCGGAACAGGTCCAACAGGACTTCGGCACCCATGTCCTGCACGTCGGACGCGGTGAAGAAGCGGTGGCGCACGGCGTCCTCAGGGTCGTCGAAATTCGGCCGCAGCGTGTACGCCCGCACCATGCCGTTGCTGCATCGCAGACCATGACTGGGAATGCCGTATTCCATCTCTTCGCAGAAATCGGGGTCGCAGGTGTAATACACCAAGGCGCTCGTCCCCAGAACACGCGCCACAGCCTGCGGATCGACGGCGAATTCGGGCCGCCCGTCGACGAACCTCGGGCTTACGTAGATCACCGGCACGCTGCGGTCGGCATTCGAGATGACCTCCCAGAACTTCGGGAAATCCCCCACGTGCAGCGCCTGCGCCCCGAAAACCAAGGGCCGCCCGTCGATGGAACAGGCAAGGTTGATGTTGCCGTTCAGAATGCGCACGATGCGCGGGATGGACTCTTCGGGAATCTGCTGGCGGGGCCCCAAGAAACCTGGCTGGTCGCCGTACGACAGCACCAGCGACACCGTGCCGGCGCATTCGCCCGTCTTCGTGAAACCGATTTCGGTGGTCCACTGGCGATGGGCGTAGCCGGGATCGGCGATCGTTTCGGTAATCGCGCAGGTCCACTGGGTACCGACGGGTTCGTCCCAGAACACGGCGGATTCGAAGCGCACGGTTTTCGCCTCGTCAAGGGAGGTGAACACCGCGCCGGATTTGAAGGCGCCCCATTGGCGCTTCGACTCGGGGACGACCTCCCCCTCTCGGTTCCACTTGCCTACCATCCAATAACGGATGCTCATCATGAGCTGCCACAGCACGTCGGTGCCTGGCTTGACGGATTCGATATCGAAAGACGTCTTGTAGAAAAGGGTTCGGTTAAGGTCATGCATCGGGGATCCTTTACTCAACTGCTACGCTTTTACGGGACATGCCGTCCCTTTCGATACGCGGATTATCTCCCCGGACCCCGTCGGAAAGTTGCGCAATTACAAGTAGGAGAAACGGCCGCGGCACCGTGCGTGACAAACAACCGAAAAGAGCCGCCGGATGCCCGACGGCAGCGCTCTTGTTTGCGCGTCGTTGTATCAAATAAGTTTGTTCGGCGCGACCGACAATCTGCGGCAAGTTGCAGGCTCGGGCAAAACAGTCGGATCGCTAATCGGTTATCACCACGTCGACGGCGATATCCCCCTCGCGACGAGGCAGCGGAACGTCGCTCATCTGACAGGCACGGCACAAACCGATCGACACGCCATGGAAGTTCGGCAGGAACTCGTCGTAGAACCCGCCGCCATAGCCTAGTCGGAACCGGTCAGGGTCGAAGGAGAACGCGGGCACCAGCGCAACGGCCTGGATGCCTTCCGCAGGCAAGGCCACCAACCGATCCGGGTTTGCCGGCGGTTCCTCGATTCCGAAGGAGCTGGCCTCAAGCCCTTCGAAGTCGTCGATACGATACCAATCCATGAGCGAAGTATTCGGCACGCATCGGGGCACCGCCACCATTTTATCCTTCGACCAGGCATCCCGAATGATGGCACGGGTATCCACTTCCGCACCTACCGACAGGTAGGCGTACACGGCATCAGCCTGCTGATAGGCGGGGTGTTCACACACGTTCGTCGCCACAACCGCATCGATGGCGACGCGGTTGTCTTCGCCCAGGTCGTTTCTCAGTGCCCTGAGCTTTCGGCGCAGTTCGTTCTTTTTCGAAGCAATGTCGTCCATCATCGACTCCTCGCATGCGGTGGTTTCGAATGCCTAGCATACCATTGATGTTTCCCCTCTATATATAAGATAAGGGGCCGAAACATCAATGCTTCGGCCCCTTATCGACAGCGAATCTTGTGATGACTGAATCCGCCGGAAGGGATAGGATTAAAAAACGATCGATGGGAGCGGAACCGTCAACCACTCCCATCGACTTGTTGCCTCCGTTCCCGCAGGCTATGCGGGCTGTTGAACGCTTTCGTCGACTGCGTTAAACAGACCATCCGGTATTTCTATTTGAGCTTGCTGCTTGGGTCGCCTAATGGCGATGGAGGACACTGCGGTGACCACTGCCAGAGCGAAGAACGCCCAGAATGCAGGGCCGTAGCTGCCCGAACCGGACTGAGTTGCCGCAAGCAGCGTCGGTCCGATGATGGCTGCAGGAATCATCTGGCAGCACATCAGGGCGTAGTTGATGCCGAAATGCTTCGTCCCGAAGAACGTGCCGCATACGGCAGAGGTAGCGGACATGGTACCGCCGAACGTGAGGCCGAGCAGGACGAAGCCGACCACGAGCAGCGGGAAGCTAGCAGCCTTCACGGCGAGGGCGCAGCATACCATGCCGGCCATGAAAGCGAGGGAAATCCACGTGAAGGATGCGCGGTAGCCGAGCTTGTCCCACACGAAACCGTTGATGAGACGACCCAGGCCGTTGCACAGCGAGACGCTGCCCATGGCTGCCGTGGCGGTTGCCAGCACAGCCGCGCCAGTGCCGGCGCCGGCGGATTCAAGCACCTCCATGGCGGCGGGAACCGCCTGGCTGATCAGGGCAAGTCCGCCGCTGGTGCTCAGGGTCAGCCAGATGAAGCAGATCCAGAAAGCGGGGGTCTTGATCATCTGGACGGGAGTGTAGTCAACAGAGGATACGATGTTGTTTTCGCGGGCCCGAGCGAGCAGGGGTGCCACCTGTTCAGGCGAAGGATTGCGGAGCAGAATCGCGCCAAGGATGACCAGGACGCCGAACAGAACGCCCAGCACGCCGAAGGTCATGCGCCAGTCGAGAACGCCGAGCAGCATGGTGACCAGGGGGCTCAGGATCATGGCGCCTCCACCGTAACCCATGAGCAATGCGCCGGAAACGATGCCCTGCTTATCGGGGAACCAGTTGAGCGTGGTGTTGATGGCGCAGTTGAAGCCGATGCCCACACCCGTGCCGACCAGCACACCGTAATAGATGAAAATCTCAATGAGGGAATTGCAGAAGGCCGATGCGATGAAACCGATGGAAATCATGATGGCGGATACGGCCATGACCAAGCGGTAGTTGAACTTGCTGGTAAGCACGCCGGACACCACCATGCCGAGGCATACCGTCACGCACGAAATGGTGAAAATGGCGGACGTCTGCGAGCGCTGCCATCCGAAATTGGACTCCAGAGGCTCGATGAACAGCGACCATGCGTAAATCAGGCCGAAGAAGCACAGCAGGACGAAAGTGATAACGAGCAGAAGCCAGCGCTTCGATACTCCATTCGCGGTTTGTGACATTTGAATCCCCTCAATCGATAGGCGTCGTGACTTAGAAAACCGTGTTTTCATCGGAACGCACGATAAAGGACAATGCGACATAGGCTCAAGGGACTAAATTATCGGGTTAGTGTTATAAGCCACTTGTTCTTTAAGTTTGGGACAATATCGCAATTATATGCCACGCTTGTAGCATTATTGACGCTTCAAACCAGGGCGAAAGCGGCGCACGGTACGAATGTGCCGTACACCGCCCCGCATGCGCGGCGTATAGGCTCGTTCCGGCCTAGATGGCAATACCGGATCGAGCCCCGCCATCCTACGACGACCGCCGCTAGGCACAAAAGAGCCCCGCTGACACTGATAAACAGCGGGGCGATAGGAGGGTCTAAAAACTAGAGGGCGTAGCTGGCGGCACCCTGCTCGGCAGGAACGGTCTCCATGGACACATTGTCCTTACGGGAGAAGAGACGCTTCACAGCGGAAACCATGTTGTCGATACCAGTCGGTTCGCCGGGCTCGTGGCTCAGGGAGACAGCTGCAGCACCGCAGCAGATGTAAGGACCGCATTCGCTCTTGCGCTTGTAAGAAGTTGCCATTGCTACTCCAATCATTCGTTTCCGCCAATTACGTGGGCGGCTTGTTCGTTGCTGTTGCAATACGAAAGATAGACCCCTTGAAAACGTCACTCAATGGGCGAAAAAATGCAAAACGGGACTTTTTTCACCCAAAAGAAACGTCCGTGGCATATCGTAAAAGATATGCCACGGACGGGACAGAACTGTAGCTTTTGGGTCGAAACTTTTTTCCCTACAGTCAACCAACGTAGGCGTGACCGCGCTTGCGCGAGCTGCGGAAAGTGGCGTCGGCCATGAACAAATGGCGGAGCACCCTTTCCACTTTGGGCCATTTCTCCTCGGCCCGCTTGACCCTGAACAGGTACGCGTACCAGTTCAGATATGACTGCAGGTTCTTGACGTCCATGCCGACGTAGCCGTGCAGGTAGCGCCTGATCCAGGAGCACAGGTTGTTCACCATCGCCATCTTCTCGAGGTACTCCGGGTCCTTCGTGTCGGCCTTGTAGGGCCGGTCGACGCCCTTCACGGCCTTCACCAGCGACTTGTGGGACTTCTCCATGTCGTGGAAGATCTCGGAGCCCTCGGCGATGCTGGCCTGCAGCGCGTCCTTGATGCGCCTGGCCGAGGGCTTGCCGTGGCCGCAGCGCACGGCGACCACGTTCTTGTGGACGTCGATCGCGACCGCTATGCAGACCTTGTCCTTGCTCAGGCCCCTCTTCGGCCTCCAGCCCGGGCCTCCCTTCAGGTCGGAGTCCGTGACGTACATCTCGTCTATCCAGACCTTGTCCCGCAGGACGATGCGGTCCTGGTAGCCGTCTATCGTGCTCATGACCCGGTGGCGCCACTCCCAGGCCGTCTGGTGCGACATCCCGCAGAGCTCCGCCGCAGCGTCGAGCTGCACGTTGTAGCACATGAGGCGGATGAAGAGGACCCATGCGGACAGGGGCTTCTTCGAGGATTCGAATATCGTGCCGGCCAACGACGTGTACTTGCGACCGCAGTCGCGGCATTCCCAGAACCTGCGGCCGGCACCCGTGCGGCCTCGGCCGACGGTCTCGCCGGAACCGCATCTCGGGCACGGGGGCCGGGGCCTCCACTCGTCGGCAGCCTCGTCGTAATCTCCGACGCCGACGGACTCGCGGCACCTTCTCGTCTCGACGGCCTCTTGCAAGAGCGCGAAATCGCCCTCATCGAGGGCGTTGACCCGCTTCGCGAACGGGTTCGTACGGGTGGACATGGCGGTATCCCATCCGCCCAGGCGCCCATCCGATCGGGATCGTCGCCAAACAATGGACCGGATGGGCACCTGGGCTGATCATTGTTTGGCTCCGCCATTATAGCCTTTTGCACAGCACGGCGGCCGACTGCTCGGGAGTGCCTAGCATGCCTACGTTGGTTGACTGTAGGAAAACTTTTTTATTTAGGACGTATGCTTCAGTCCTCTTTCGAGATATGCGCCGCCGCAAATGAGACGCACACCCAGGGCGACCATGCGGTTCACCGGCACCTTACGGCCGTCTTGCACCCACTGCCTGTACACTCTGACCTGGGATGATGTGACATGGGCAATATAAATGGACCATTCGTTGTCGTCCCAACCGGCAGGATGGTTCTGGATGCCGTAACGCTCTGCACCCATTTCATTCAAAACCTTGGTCAGGATGTCGTCATGCATGCCGCTCGAGATAACGGCATCGTAAAGCGGGCCCTGCTTAGCGCTGTACATCAGGAATTCCCGCGTAATCGCATCCACATCGTCGGGGTAGCGCAATCCGGCAGTCAGCTGTGCGAAGGGTTCAGCGAATTCGCGCTGGATTTCCTGCAGCAGATCATCCAGTACGGCGTAATGACGGTAGAACGTCTTCTTATTAATGTACGCCCGCTTGCTGAGCTCCGTAACCGTGATCTTCTCGTAAGGCATCTCCAGAAGCATTTCCGCGAACGCTCTGCGGATGGATTCTTCGGTCCTCCGAACGCGCAAGTCCTGTTTGTACTCTGAGTTCATGAGCGCCCCTTCGCCGATGTCCAAATGTGGTACTTAACGTTAATTGCGTATTATATTATCGCGATAATATTATTTAAAGAGCGGGAGTGGTTTTTCTTGAGATTAACCTGTCGCGGAAACCGTTCGGTTGCATCGCTCCAAAAGAAAACGGGGTACAGGAAAATTCCCGTACCCCGTTTTGGATTGTCTAATTGGATTGTTAGAACGTCTCGACGCGCGCAGGAACCATCAGGTTCTCGTAGAAGGTGGCCGTCGCGTCCTCGAAATGCAGGATTCCCATGGTCCAGCCGTTGGCCTCGTACATGGGCTTCAGCTGCGGCATGACCTCGAAGGCCGCATCCACCAGCGCGGGGTCGTTGTCGCAGACGGCGGTACCGCTCAGACGCAGCCAGCTCGATCCGTCGGGCTTGGTGGCAGCCAGAGAGATCTTGGGGTTCGCCACGAGCTGCTTGTACACATCCTTATGGGTGCCGATGCCCAGGTACAGCTGGCCGTTTCGAGCCATCTGGAACCCCAGCGGGCGAACCGATGCGCCGTCACCGTCGACGGTCGCGAAATAGAACACGCCGCATTCGCCGAGATAGGCACTGATTTCTTCTTGAACAGTCATGACAAGGTCCTTTCGCTTTATCCTTAACCTATGCAACGCATTATATACTCCTTAGGCAGGTGGACACACGGCGCAAGGCTTCGTAACCATCCCGTAGGGAGCCTGCGTTTCCCCTTTGCCATTCGCAGCGGTTGCACGATAATGGTTCCATCATTCGAAACGAGGTGAACGATGAGCTGGACTGAACAGGACATTCAGAAATTGGTGTCATCGCAGCGGCGGTTTTTTGCCAGCGGGCAGACGCTGGATGTGGGCTGGCGCATCCGGCAGCTCAAGACCCTGAAGCAGGCCGTCCTCCGCTGGCGCCCCCGTCTTGAGAAGGCCCTGCACCAGGACCTGGGTCGGGCGCCGGCCGAAGCATACTTCTGCGACATCGGAAGCTCTGTGGCCGAAATCAACGAGTGCATCCGCGGGCTGCGGCGATGGGCCCGGCCAGAGACGCACTTCAGCGGCTTGACCTGTTTTCCCAGTCTGATCACACATGTTTACAAGATGCCGTATGGGACGACGCTTATCATAAGCCCCTTCAACTTCCCCATCCTGCTGTCGTTGGGTGCGTTGGCCGCCGCCATCTCGGGCGGCAACACGGCCGTCATAAAGGCCAGTTCGAAATCGCCCCATTGCACCGAAGCCCTCCGGCAGATGCTCGCCGAGGCATTCCCGAACGATTACATTGCCGTCGTGGACGGGGGGCACGACGTGGCCGACCTATGCCTTGCCCAGCGGTTCGATAAGATTTTCTACACCGGCTCTCCCCAGGTCGGACGTCATGTGCTGTCCAGCGCTGCGGAGAACCTGACCCCTGTGGGTTTGGAACTGGGAGGCGAGACCGGCAACTGGTGCATAGTCCGTGCCGACGCAGACCTGAAGGACGCCGCCCGCAAGATCGCCTTCTTCAAGCTATGCAACGCAGGCCAGATCTGCATCGACATCAATCAGGTCGCCGTGGCCGAAGAAGTAGCGGACGCCTTCCTCCAAGAGCTGAAAGCTGCCTTCACCGCGCAGATCGGACCCAACGCCACGGAGAACGACGAATACCCCCGAATGGTTTCGAAGGCGGCGTGGGACCGTTGCCGCGACTGGGCCAGGCATTATTTCAACCGTATCGTCTACGGCGGGCAGGCGGATTCCACGACGCTGAAGTTCGCGCCCACCGTCATATATCCCGTAGGCGCCGACGATGAGATCGTCAAGCACGAGCTTTTCGGCCCGCTCCTGCCGGTGGTCCCCTATCCCGACCGCGAAATCGACGCGCTGCTGGACACCATCGCCGGACGCGAACACGGGCTGGCGCTGTACCTGTTCACGCGCGACGTCCCTTGGGCCAAGCGGGTCATGGCCACCCAGCAGTACGGAGGCGGATGCATCAACGAGGTGTGCCTGCATATCATGGTGAAGGGCGTCCCGTTCAACGGCGTGGGCCATTCCGGCATGGGGGCCTACCACGGCGAATGGGGCTTTAGGGAGTTCACCCACCCATCCACGGTGCTGATCGGCTCGCGGCATTTCAACATGCCGCTGCGCGAGCACCCCTACGGAGACGCCGGCGGCTGGAAGATGCGTCTGCTGGAGCTGTTCGAGCGATAGGGGCTCTAGGCGGCCTTCGCATCCGCAGATTGTGCGCCCTTGTCAGGTTATCGGTTGGCACGGCAAAACCCTTCGGATATGATGCTTCAGCACTATCGGCACACACCAGAAGAGGTTCGCATTGGCACAAGAGGCACGGGAGCACTTCGGCTCGCGAATCGGGTTCATTTTCGTAGCGGCAGGCTGCGCCATCGGATTGGGCAACGTCTGGCGGTTCCCCTATATCGTAGGAGAATACGGCGGAGCGGCGTTTATCGCCCTCTACCTGGTATTCCTTGTCATATTAGGCCTTCCCGTCATGGTGATGGAGTTCGCTGTGGGTCGCGCCAGTCAGCAATCCACTGCACGCGCCTTCGATGTGCTGCCGTCCAAGAAGAACTTCCGCTGGTTCGGCTGGTGGGGCTACGTCGGCTCCATGCTGCTGCTCATGTTCTACACCTCCATCTGCGGATGGATGCTTTCCTACATCCCTAAGATGGCTTCGAACATGTTCGACGGAGCCGATGCGGCACTTACCGAAACCGCCTTCAACGCGATGGTGGCGAACCCTTCAGAAATCATGGCCTGGATGCTCGTATCAGTGGCCATCGGCGTCATCGTTTGTGCGCTCGGCATCGAGAAAGGCGTCGAGCGGGTCTCCAAATTCATGATGTCGTCCCTGCTCATCCTTATGGTCGTGCTCTGCATCCGTGCCATCACCCTGCCGAACGCCGCCGACGGGCTCAAATTCTACCTACTGCCTGATTTCGGCCACCTGTTCGCTGGAGACACATTGCCCCAGAAGATGGGATCGCTCGGCAATGCGGTGTACGCCGCCATGGGCCAGGCGTTCTTCTCGCTTTCGGTCGGCATGGGCGGCCAGGCGATTTTCGGCTCCCGCATCGGCCGCGAGCGCAGCCTGACTGGCGAGGCGCTTTCCACCGTAGGCATGGACACCGCCGTGGCCATCATGGCGGGACTCATCATCTTCCCCGCGTGCTTCGCTTACGGCATCAACCCCGATTCCGGCCCGTCCCTCGTTTTCCAGACCCTGCCTGTGGTGTTCGGCCAGATGCCGCTTGGCAACGTATGGGGCTGCCTGTTCTTCGTGTTCATGGGCTTCGCGGCCCTTTCCACCGTCATTGGCGTGTTCGAGCTGCTGGTCACCTGGACCATGGACCGCTGGGGATGGACCCGTCGGCAGGCCGTCATCCGCAACGGCACCATGCTCGCCGTGCTCAGCATCCCCTGCGTGCTGGGATTCAACGTGTGGAGCGGGCTCGAAATTCCCGGCATCGGCAACATCCAGGGCATCGAGGACTTCATCGTGTCCAGCAACATCCTGCCGCTGGGCGGCCTCGTCTTCACGGTGTTCTGCTGCAGCTCATGGGGCTGGGGCTGGGACAATTTCATTGCCGAGGTCGACGCCGGAGAGGGCATCCGCTTCCCCAAGTTCCTCAAGGGCTGGTGCACATACGGCATCCCCGTGCTGGGCATCATCATCTTCGTCATGGGGTACGCGCCGCTGGTTCATACTTGGATCGGCTAGCCGAGCCTCCAAGTGGCACGCGCCATTAAAAAGGGCGGCCCGAGATCGGGTCGCCCTTGAACGTGCGCCGAAGCAGCTTATTCGAAGCGGGAGATGAAGTTCTCGACAGCCTCGCAGCTCTCGTCGGGATGTGTGACGGAGCAGATGTGCGGAGCGCCCGGGATCAGGGTCCACTCGCAGTTCGGAATCAGGTCCACGCCCATCTTGACGACAGCGGGGCTGCCCTCGTCGTCGCCGCCGGACAGGGCCATGCAGGGGACCTTGATGTTCTTGACGCCCTCGCGGATGTCCCAGTCACGCATCTTGCCCGTGACCACGAATTCGCTGGCGCCCTGCATGATCATGTAGCACTCGCCCACATGGCTGAACGCATAGGCGATGTGCTCCGGGTAGTCCTTCTCGTAGAAGCCGGTGACGTGGCGCTTGTAATACTCGTCGAAGGCGGCGCGAGCCTGGACGGTATCGTAGTTGCCGGTGGCCTCGGCCTCTGCCAGGGCGTTCTGCATCTCAAGCGGCAGGAATTTGATCAGGTTGTTGGCGGCGTCGAGCCATGCCTGGATAAGAACCGGAGAAGAGTTGATGACGAAGGAGTTCACGCCCGAGTCGTCCTTCATCATGCAGAGCATGCCGAGCATGCCGCCCCAGGAGTTGCCGAACAGATGGAAGTCGTCCAGACCCAGGGCTTCCTTAACCGCGTAGTACTCGTTGACCCAAAGGTCGTAATTGTAGAAATCCTCGCCCATGCCTTCGCACCAGGATTTGCCGCAGCCGATCTGGTCGTAGAAGATGACCTGACGCTGATACTTATCGGCGATAAGGGCCAGGTCGTACAGATAAGCGTGGGTGTCGCCGGGGCCGCCGTGCAGAACCAGGAGAGGCTTCTTGCCGGGGGCGCTTTCGCCGACGATTTTCACATAGGTGCCCTTGTAGTCCTGGGCAGCCAGCTTCTCCTCGTATCCCTCGGGGATATAGTTGACATACAGTTCTTTGACCTCGGATTTGATTTCGAGCTTCTTGGGTTCTGCCATGGCGAATCCTTTCTCTGTTCGTCAATTCCACACTTCCGTCCGTATGGCACGAGACTCGCGTACAGTTTACCGCAATCGATTGCCCCCATATGGCTCCAACCCGTTATTACTGCCCCTGAAACGCAAGGCGATTCGCCACACGGCCGCCAATCCAGCTCCTTCGCAAGCCGTCCGCGTGTGCTTTTTCTTGTGCATCCTAAGATTCACTCTGGTTATGAATGAATGGGGTATTATTTCCCCTGTCCTGAAACGGCTGCTATCCGGATGCCGGCGTGCCCTCAGGCTGCCCCTGCGGCCTGTGCAGAATACCAGCTCATACAGATGACTCTGCGCCGCCTATCCGACAATTGCACCAGACAACCACCGCGAGGGGATGTACATCCATGCTGATTGGCATACCTAAAGAACCTGCCCCAAGGCAAACGCTTGTCGCGGGCACACCCGACACCGTCGGCAAGCTCGTCAAGCTGGGCTACGACGTCTGCATCGAAACGGGCGCAGGCGTATCCGCCGACTACGCGGACGAGGCCTACGAAGAGGCCGGGGCGCGCATTGTGACGACCGAAGAGGCGTGGGGCGCAGACATCGTCACCTGCCTGTCAAGACCGCCTGAAGACAAGGTGGCCCTCATAAAGCGCGGCGCAACCCTGATCTCCCGCCTCAACCCGCACGGCGACGACGAGTTCTTCCCGAAACTGGCCGACGCCCACATCACGGCTCTGGCCCTGGACATGGTGCCCCGCCTGTCCCGAGCGCAGGCGCTGGACGTTCGCTCATCCATGATGAACGTTGCGGGCAACCGCGCCGTCATCGAGGCTGCGAACACCTTCAACCGCATGTTCGCAGGTCAGGTCACCGCAGCAGGCAAGATTCCGCCTGCCAAGGTCTACGTCATCGGCGTGGGCGTGGCGGGCTTGGCGGCCATCGGCACCGCTGTGGCCATGGGTGCGCAGGTGTCCGCCACCGACGTGCGCCCCGAAGTCGCCGACCAGGTGGAATCGCTGGGCGGCACCTTCGTCGAGATTCCCGTCAAGCAGGAAAGCGCGGACGGATACGCCAAGGCCCTGGACGAAGAACAGCAGAAACTCACGCTGGCCGTCTACACCGAACAGTGCGCGGAAAACGATATCGTCATCACCACCGCCCATGTGCCTGGCCGCAAGGCGCCGCTGCTGATCACCGCCGAAGCCGTGGCGAAGATGAAGCCCGGTTCCATCATCGTCGACATGGGTGCTTCCAGGCACGGCGGCAACTGCGAACTGTCCGTGGCCGACCAGGTGGTCAAAACCGACAACGGCGTCACCATCATCGGCTACACCGACCTGCCGGCTCGCCTGCCGGGCCAGGCATCACAGCTTTTCGGCCAGAACATCGTGAACCTGTTCAAGCTCGCCACGAAGGAGAAGAACGGCATTCCCACATGGGACATGGACGACGAGGTCATCCGCGGCATGACCGTGGCCCTCGAAGGACAGATCATGTGGCCCCCGCCCCCGGTGAACGTCAGCGTGGCACCCGCCGCCACGGCGCAAGCGCCCGCCGAGCCCGAACCCGAACCCGAGAAATCCGCATTGCAGAAACACTGGTGGAAAGCCCTGCTGGCCGCCATCGGCGTCGCGCTCACCTTGGGGGCGCCGCCTGAAATGGCCGGTCACTTCACGGTGTTCATGCTGGCAGTGGTCGTCGGCTTCTACGTCATTACCAACGTGACGCACTCGCTGCACACGCCCCTCATGTCGGAGACGAACGCGATTTCAGGCATCATCATCGTGGGTGCGCTGTTGCAGATCGTGCACTTCGACAATCCCCTCGTGGTGGTGCTGGCGGTCATCGCCATGGCCATCGCATCGATCAACATCTCCGGCGGCTTCTTGGTCACCCATCGCATGCTTAAGATGTTCGAAAAGAGCTCTGAGTAACCATGACCGAGATGCTTTCCCAATTCGAAACCGTCGCATGCATCGTTGCGGCGCTTCTGTTCATCCTGGCGTTGGCAGGCCTCTCCCAGCAGAAAACCGCCAACCGCGGCAACCTCATGGGCATGTGCGGCATGGCGTTGGCGCTGGTCGCCGTCATCGTTGTGGCCGTGGCGAACGCCTCCGATGCGGCTTGGCAGGCATTAGGTCTGATCATCGCGGCAATCGCCGTGGGCGGTGCCTTCGGCGCCTGGCGGGCCGTCAAGGTTCAGATGACCCAGATGCCCGAGCTTGTGGCCATGCTGCACTCCTTCGTCGGCGCGGCCGCCGTCTTGGTCGGGTTCAACTCGTTCCTCACCGAGCCCGGCGGATACTTCGAAGGCAGCATGAACGCCTACCATCTGGGCGAAGTCGGCTTGGCCGTGTTCATCGGCGCCGTGACGCTCACTGGATCCATCGTCGCGTTCCTGAAGCTTTCGGCACGCATCTCGGGCAAGCCGCTCACGCTGCCCGGACGCAACATCATCAATCTGGTCATGCTGGCGGCCGTTATCGTGCTCATCGGCGTGCTCATCAACACCACCGGCGTGCAGGCGGGCCTGGTTCCGCTGTGCATCATCACGGTGATTTCGCTGGTACTGGGAGCCCACCTGGTGCTCGCCATCGGCGGCGGCGACATGCCCGTGGTCGTGTCCATGTTGAACTCCTACTCAGGCTGGGCTGCGGCCATGGCCGGCTTCACCCTGGGCAACGACCTGCTTATCATCACGGGCTCGCTGGTGGGCTCGTCGGGCGCGTACCTGTCCTACATCATGTGCCAGGGCATGAACCGCTCGTTCATCTCGGTCATCCTCGGCGGCTTCGGCGCAGATGCTCCCGCATCGACCGGCCAAGCTAAGGACTACGGCACCCATACCGAAACCACCCCCGCCGAAGTGGCGCAGCTGCTTAAGGACGCCAAGCGCGTGGTCATCACGCCCGGCTACGGCATGGCGGTCGCCCAGGCCCAGTTCCTGGTCGCCGACATGACCCGTAGGCTTATCGCCTCCGGCGTGGACGTCAAGTTCGGCATTCACCCCGTTGCAGGTCGCATGCCTGGCCATATGAACGTGCTGCTGGCCGAGGCGAAGGTGCCCTACGACAACGTGTACGAGATGGATGAGATCAACGACGACTTCGGCGATGTGGACGTGGTGCTGGTCATCGGCGCCAACGACACGGTGAACCCCGCCGCCGAAACCGAACCCGACTCCCCCATCGCCGGCATGCCCGTGCTGCGCGTGTGGGAGGCCGAAAAGGTCATCGTGTTCAAGCGCTCCATGGGCAACGCTGGCTATTCCGGCGTGCAGAACCCGCTGTTCTTCAACGAGAACACCGACATGCTGCTGGGCGACGCCAAGGAGTCCATGGCCGGCATCGTTGAGGCCCTGTAACCGCGGAAGGAGACGGATTCCCGTCTCCTTCATCTATATACGTACATTAGGACGGGTTCGGCCCGTCCCTTTTCATGCCAGAACGAAGGCTCCGCCCTCGCCCCATTCCCAGGCGCCGGGCATGCCGTGGGCAGCGGCGGACAGTTCGAAATGGAGCTTCGCGATGCCTAAGTCGACATAGCTCACCAAACGTCCCTTGTCCGCAATAATCGCCCGAACAGGAGCATCGGCGGATTCCTGCGTAAACGCGATGGGCTGACGGTTGACGGCGGACGGCCCCAGCTGCACGTCGCGAATCGCAATGCGGATCCATTCGGGAGCTTCGCCAAGGGCTACGGGACCCTGGTACAGCGTCTCGAGCTTCTTGTCCCGGGCGCGTATGTTGGCGCGGATCTTCTGCTGCACCTCGGGCATCTCCGCCGGCGCATACCCGATGGGGATCACGTCCAGAAGATCCTCGTCTTCGGCAAGTTCGGCGCGGGCGGTGTCGCGGTTGAAGGTGCTTCGAACCCAGCACGTGCCCAGCCCAAGCGCGGTAGCCAGCAGAACCAGCCGCTCGCCGTAGTAGCCCGCCTTCTCCATGGCGTCCAGCGTGCTAAGGCCTACCACTGCAGCGTACATCGGAATGTCGCCCGCGAACATGTCCTGGTTCATCTCTATGACGAAGCCGTCCTCACGAGGACCGTACAGCTGAATGTGCAGGCCCGATTCGGCATTGATCCGACTGACCTCCTCCTGGAGGACCGCCACCTTTTCCGGCTCCACCGGACGGCCGTCATAGGCCCGGCATGAAATACGCGTCGCAATCGCTTCGTACAAATCCATGGCGCCTTCCCTTTCCGCCGCACATGCCAACGCTTCGTCAAACCGTCCGACACGCGGCCTTGCTGGTGGTTTTGGGTTCATTCTACCTGTCCATAAACAGCGCCGTGAGCTCGCAAAGGTAACGGATGCGCTTCCCTCTGCCGGGCGCGCTCGGGATTATCACCCGTTGGAAATGCGTGCATGCTCGGCACATCACAAAAAAAGCCCCTCCGCAGAGGGGCTCTCCCAATGCTGAAAACCGACCGTTATGCCGGCAGCTCGTAGGTCAGCTTATGCTTTGTGGCCATCAGGTCGATGTATTCCGCAGGGGTCAACGCGGGCGTTCCCAGGCTCGCGTACGCCTCGGGCTTGCGGGTAATCAGGTAATCCGCACCGGTGTTTTCGCAACACACGGCCGTCATGGACTCGTCCATGCTCGGATACTCGATGGCTTTCTCCACCTCGACATGACCCAATGCGCACACGTTGACATGACGCAGGCTTGCCGCAATCGAGCGCTGCACCAGCGTACGGTCGTTGACGTTGCGCATGAGGTAGAACACGTCCAGGTAGGCCTGAGGCGTGGCCCACAGCTCAACATCGCCGACGATTTGCATCATGATGAGCCTCTTCATCTCGTCGGTATAGGGCTTGCGCTGGGCGAACAGGTCGAACAGTACGTCCGTATCAATGAGAATTCGCATGTTATGACCTCATTCCGGGATCGAACAGCTCGTCGAAGGTGACGCCGTCCCATTCGGAAGGCACTTCGACGCGCACCCTTTTCATGAAGCTGAGCAGCTCCGCGGCCTGCGCCTCGGTCAGCGTGCGGGCGCCGGCATCCGGCAAGTCGACGGCTTTGGGCAGGCGACGTTCTCTGATGACGTAGTCGTAGGCGGCGTTGATGAGCTCCGAGGGGGACGAGCCGATCTCCTTCAACACGGCATTGCCGCGATCGCGCACGGCCTCTGGCACCCTGCCCGTTACAACCGGATCCATCTGGACTCCTTCCGTTTTGTATTGCCGTAATACGGCTTCCTTACGGCTATAACTGTAACACGGTAATACGGCTGCCACAATCAACGGTGCCGTGGCATCGGTTGCAGATCGGCAACGCCACTGTGCCGAAACGGCCGAAGCCCGCCAAGCCCCACCTGACGCGGCCCGTTCCCACCCGTGGTACCATGTCGAATGCACCGAATCGCATTCCAGGAGGCACCGTGGACAACGTCATCGATTTCGAACATGAACGCACAGCCGCAGGCGACTACATCGTCCGCGGCGTAGCCGGCGACGGACAAATCCGCGCCTTCGCCATTACGGCGCGCGAAAGCGTGCAGGAGGCAAGCACCCGCCACCACACGAGCCCCGTGGCCACGGCCGCGCTGGGGCGCCTGCTCATGGCGGGCCAGATGATGGGATGGATGTTCAAAAACCCTGATGAGCTCATCACGCTTACGCTGGAAGGCGACGGTCCGCTGTGCCCGGTCACCGTCACGGCCGACAGCACGGGCCGCGCCAAGGGCTACGTGGCGCACCCCAATGTTTGGCTGGACCTGAACAGCAAGCGCAAGCTCGACGTGGGCGGGGCCGTGGGATCCGGCATGCTGCTGGTGGTGCGCGACCAGCCGGGCATCGAACCCTATTCCAGCCGCGTCGAACTGGTCAGCGGCGAAATCGGCGACGACTTGGTGCATTACTTCGTCACAAGCGACCAGGTGCCCACCACCGTAGGCCTGGGCGTGCTGGTCGACCGCGATCTAAGCGTGCGGCAGGCCGGCGGATTCATCATCCAGCTCATGCCCCACTACGATGACGAGCTGGTGGATCGCCTCGAACAGAACCTGGCGGGCGTGAGCAGCGTAACCGATATGCTTGAGCAGGGCATGACCCCCGAAACCATGCTCGAGCGGCTGCTCGCCGGGCTGGATCCCATCATGTTAGAAACCACTCCTGCATCGTTTTATTGCGGGTGCAATGCAAAACGGGCGCAGCGTGCCGTGCTTGCCCTGGGAGCTTCGGAAATCAAAGACATGATCGAAAAGAACGAACCTGCTGAGGTGTACTGCCATTTCTGCGGAGACCGATACGAGTTCACCCCCGATGAGCTTTCCGCCATGCTCGGTTTCGACCAGCAACTAAGCTAAGCGGACGAATCCAACGTGACCATCCATATCCCGACCACTGAACCGTCAGGCCTATAGAAGTGTCTTTACACAGGTTGCGTTTTCTTTATTTCTGTTCTTATATATGTCGATACCAACCTATCTTTCTGATACAATACTGAATCATCCTCAATTACATGGTTCAGGAAGGCGATGCCGCTATGTCTCTCGATGGCAAGGTAATTCCCGGCGCTCATCATTTTACTTCCGAGCAGCTTGAGATTATTCTGAAGGCAGTTCCGGCCAATGTATTCTTCAAGGACCTGGATTGCCGATATCAGTATGTGAGCCACATCTGCGACATGCTCAACACCGGCGGAAAGGGCACCATCATCGGAAAGACCGACCCGGAAATTCAACCAGATCCCGAACTCGGTCGGAAGTTCTACGAAGAGGACAAGGAAATCATCCGCACGGGTGAGTCCATGAAGTACCTCCAGGAAATGACGTTCGGCCCCGACACGTACTATTACGAGATATCCAAAATGCCCGTCATCGATTCGGATGGCGAAATCATGGGCGTCATCGGCATGGTCTCCGACATGACCGAGCAGATTCTCACGCAGCGTAAACTGGAAGCCTACAGCCAAATCGACTCCATGACGGGCGTGTTCAACCGCACGTTTTTCAACAAGTTCCTGGACGACGCCAAAGACGTGAATCAGCCCATGGCCGTCATCATGGCGGACTGCAACTATCTGAAAACGTTCAACGACAACTACGGGCATTCCATGGGCGACCAGCTCATCAAGTCCACGGTTGAGAACATCCAGCAAGTCATCGGCGAACAGGGCAAGGTGGTGCGCTGGGGCGGCGACGAATTCCTGCTCATCATCCCGAACTGCGACGAAGCCGCCTGCGAGCAGATCGTCAATCGTCTGCAGGAGACAGAATCCAACGTCATCGTGTGCGGAAACCCCCTCAGCACCTCCTACGGATACGCCATCGTCACGCAGGATGTGCCGCTTGAGCAGGCCATTGACATTGCCGACAAACGCATGTACGCCGCAAAGCAGGCCCTCAAGAACGCCATCGCGTAACACTTCGCCAAATACACCGAAGGGCTCGGTCCGCATGAACCGAGCCCTTCTTTTTGTCGCACGAAAGCCTGAGGCGGACCTAGCTGTTGACGGTGGACAGATACAGCCGGCGCTTTTCGAACGTATACAGAAGGAAAATCCGCCCTTCCAGTTTAATCGTGTTTCCGTCGGACCGATGGAAACGGGCTTTCACCGGCCTTCCCTCCAGGGAATGGTCTGCTTCGCGGAACGCTTTGCGCAGCACAGCCGCATCACCTTGGCAGTACAGACGGATGAACTTCTCCATGGCCTTTCGGTCGTCGGCGTCGATACCGGTCAGGTCGGAAAACGCTTTGTTCATCTGCACGATGGAGATGACGTCGCCTTCTTCCCTGTACACCGCCGCAGCGCCGACGATGCTGTCCAGCACCGTGTCGTTGAGGATTCCTTCGTACACCATGTCCCTAAAATGCAGCTTGCACCTGAACAGAGGTTTCTTCGCATGCAGCGGCACGCCCAGCTTGGTCGGGTCGCACAGCAGCCGCTCGTACGCTTCGGCGGGCATGGGCTCGTAGAAATAGTTGCCTTGCGCATACGTGTCGCCCATGCTCAAAAGCGTGTCGCGCTGGACCTGCCGCTCCACACCTTCGGCTACGACCACCAAACCGATCATGTGCGCCATGCTGATGACCGATTCGACAATGCTCGATGCGCGGTCGTCCTGCCCCATTTGATTCAAGAAATGGATGTCTGTCTTGATGCCGTCGATATCAAGCGCATGCAGCATGCTCAAAGACGACGACCCGCTGCCGAAGTCATCAAGAAAGACGAAGAATCCGTGTTCGCGCAGGCGGACGATGACATCGCGAAGGTCGTCCAGATTCTCGGACAAGGCCGTTTCGGTAATCTCCACGTTGATGAGCGACGGGTCGATGCCATATTTCTCCACCAAACCGATGAGCTCCTGGGCAACATCTGCAAAATAGAAATCGACGCGCGATACGTTTACCGATACGGGCAGAGGAGCAATCCCCCGATCGATAAGGTTGCGCTGCCATTTGCACACTTCTTCCCAAATGAAGCGGTCGAGCGAATACACCAGGCCGCTATGCTCCATTTCTCCAATGAAAACGTCTGGCCCGACAATCCGCCCATTCCGGTTCCAACGAGCCAGCGCTTCTGCACCCACGATGAGTCCGGTGCCCTCGTTCACCTTCGGTTGCAGGTAGAACAGGAACTCGCCGTTTTGGAGGCCATGCTTTGCTTCCACCTGGAGCATTTTCGCTTCCTTTATGCCCTGGAAACGCTCTGCATCGTAGAATCCGCACCGCTTGGCATAGCTGCCCTTGATTTGGGCCATGGCCGCGGCTGCATGGTCGTACATCGCGATGGCGCTCGAGCAGAAACCCGTCGGTCGGCAGACTCCGAAGATATGTGCGAATCCATCCGGGCAATCGAATGCGTCGACCACCTGATCGACAATCTGGACCAAAGCGGCGTCCGAACCGATGGGAACCGGAAGCAGCAAGCAGAAATCGTCGTTGCCCACATAGCCGCCAACGCCCTGGAATCGCCGAGCCACCTCGTCCACCGTCGCTGCTGTTTTTTCGAGAAGGTCGTTGCCGCTTTGCCACCCGAAGATGTCGTTATACAGGCGGAAGAAGTTGATGTCGACGGCAATCGCCGCCACATCGTGATCGAAGATGGTCGAAATCCACTGCTCAGCCCCTCGGAAGAAGTCCTCCCCCTGGGGCAAGAGGATGGTTGCCCTATGGTCTTGGGTCCTGCCTTCGTCGTCGGAGCCGTCATCGTGAATGCGCCCCTGCTGGAGCATGCGTTCTTTCTCCTGTCGCATATCCCGAACTGCCGCATCGATCAGCTCGTTAAGGGACTCTCCGCATTCCTCGGCGAACCTGCTGCCGAAAGCCGCATCGATGCCGCGTTCTTGCATAAGTCGGATTGCGAAGTCGAGTTCCGCCCCGAACGCCGTGCGGTCATCGTCCGTATCCAACACCAGGAAATCCGTCGAATCGATACGAAACACCGCATCGTTGCCGAACACGCTTTGCAGGACGGATTCGGCATGAATGAGCGTTTGCTCCATGTGGACGCGATGGCCCGTATCGTCCATGCCGCACACCCCGCAGCACACAAACCCGACGCTTCCGCTCCTGTCCATCCTCTCAATCCGATGGCGCAGGCCCATCTTGTTGCCGGCACCGCTGACCTCATCGGTGTATCCCTGCTGATCAAGCTGCCGACGCATGTCGTTTCCGCAGATGAGCGATGCAATGACGAAACGGATGCCAGCCAGAACGAGGTCGTCTTCGAACAGGTTCAGGTTCTGAGGATCGGCTATGATCACGAATCCGAAGTTCGCCCCCATGAAATCCAAGGTGAAGCCGACCACGGATTGCACGCCCGCCTGCTTCAACACGTGGTAGACGGCGGGGTCTTCGTCGGCAATCGAATCCACATCGTCTGTCACGAACACGCCTTTGGTCTCCAGGAATTGCTGCCAGATGTCCAGACCATGCTTGCTGGCCTCGGCGTATGACGTAACGGCATTAACGCCTTCGTCGTGGTTCCAGTACAGGCCGTAGCGGTACCGGCCCGCATCGTCATCGCAGGACACGGCGATGCTCCGACAATGCAGGAATTCGCCCAGCTCTGAGAGAAAACCTTCTATCATTCTTTCATCTCGGGTGCGCGTCAAAGCCTTGGCGGCTTGCGAGATGAGCATTTCCAGGGCATTTCTCATAGATGGTCCTCCTGCGATCGGCACGCTGCCGCCCACATTGCCGCAGCGATTGTTTCGAACAATTCTGCTACTCGACACTACGGGCGCTGTAGGTCACGCGGTACGGCACGGCCCCCTGCGTGTAATAGGCTTGCAAAACCCGCTTCATCACGATGTCCACGTTTTCGACGGAGCATCCAGCGAGCAGAATCAGGTATTGGCTTCCGCTGAACCGGGTAACCGCATCCCCCCGTCGCAAGCTGGAAAGGATCGCCTGTTCCAAACGGTCCACCGCCTCGCCGGAACGCGCAAGGTCGGCGGCCTTGGTGTCAAGGGTGACCAGTACTATCGAAGACGGGGCTTCGTTCCTGTCTTTCAACCTGCGGTTCAACGCGTAGATATTCCGGAACACGCCGTATTCGCAGAGCATCGCGCGCTGGACCTCTTCGCAATGATCGAGCTCGAAGGCAATGCGGTCCAGATCGTTTTCAGGCTGGCTGATTCGACTGAGCATGGCTTCATACAGCTGCGTCATGGGCATGCTTGGTACGCCGCCCGTGTATTGCATGATGACGCCCGTCGCCTCAAGGTAGTATCGCTCGGCATCCAGAATCCTGTTCATTCCCGCATATGCCCGAAGCACGGCACAATGCAGGTCTTCGTCGGATGGATCCAGAGCAAGCGCGGCGCGGGCCAGGCTTTCTTCATCTTCGAATTCGCCGTTGCGATCGTATATGTCCGCCAGATTCTTGACGGCACCCAGAAACAGATTGTGATAGTACGACTGCCGAGGCAGCAGGTCGTATTCATCCGGAAATTCCTCCAAGAACCGACCGCGATAGCAGCTTACAGCCTGCATGAGCGACTCTCGGCGCTCCGTTTCTTCCGCTGCGTCACGTGAACGCGCAACAGCATCCTGCATAGTCTGGAAATCGGTAACCAAAGGAACGTCGGGGCTCCAATAGTAGATGCCCTTGCCGGAAACAATGAGGTCTTCGCCGGGCCAAAACCTGTCCAGCAATTTACGAAGGCGATATACGAGATTGGCAAGCGCATGGGCGGGGTCGTCCGTAGAACCCGGCCAGAGGATATCCATCAGGTGCTCGTTGCGTCCAGGCATGCTGTTGTTGTAAATCAAAGCGGAAAGCAGCCTCATGAGCTGCTTTGACCTGGCCGTAGACTGACTGAGCGTCACATCGCCTTTCGTAAGGCTGAATGGCCCGAAAAACGATGCACGAAACGTGTTCTCGTCTGCCACATCAACCATACAAACCCGCCTTTCGATGTGCCTGGCCCTGCAAAGAACACCAGGAGCCGAAGACCATGGATTGTATCACTCCGAACGCTTCGCGCGACGCTTGGACCTCGCTACGGTTGCCAAAGCCAATACGCAGAAGGAAACACCGGCGGCTGCGACCAACATGCCGAGCTCAAGCCCGTCGCCCGTCTGCGGAAGGTGCCCAGCCCATCCCGAGGAACCCTTGCCAGACTTCTGCGATGGCGTGTTGTTGCCGCCCTTCTTGCCCGGCTTGCCATCCCCTTCGTCAGGCGGATTCTGCTCTTCATCGGGCTGCACGGTATTGGTAAGGATGAACGTGTTGTTTTCGCGCGTCACCTTTGCAGTGTAGCCCTTGGGAACGTTCACCTCTTGCACGGACCATTCTTGGTCAGAAGCAAGCCCGCTCCAGGTATAGCACCAGTTCATGGATGCATCCAAGGTCACCATATCGTAGGCTTCGCCATTGCAGAGCAAAGCGACCTGGATGGAATTCGGACGCAGTCCCGCTTGGTTGTTGGAATCGATCCAATGCTTTTCCACGGAAACGTCCATGGAGTCTTCGCCCAGGACATGGACTTCGATTTTCGGATCGCAATCGTAGTCGAAAAGAAGCTCGCCCTCTTCGTTCATCATGGGTTCTTCGATCAGGAAGGGCATGACCTCGACGTCGTAGTGCTTTCCGTTAGAATCGCCATCCTTGTTCTGCTGGCAGACCAGGTAGACGCCATCTTCCAGATGGTCGAACACCACATCGCCGTTCGCATCGCTCTCGACGACGGCCAAGGGCTCAACCGGATGATCCCTCTTGACCCAGACTTCCAGGTCGGCTGCGGTTTCGGGGCTATGTGCGGCAACGTCGTCCACATTGTGGTGGGTAGCGGACTCCGGGAAGTCGCTCAGCAGATGGAGCTCCCCTTCGTACCACGAACCTGAAGCGACTTCGTACAGCTCAAGACGGATATGGGAGGGATGCACCACGTTGTCGCTGTCGTGCAGATGGATGTGGACCACGTCCTCGCCGTTGAGCGCCGCATCCTCTTGCGCATAAGCCGCCTGCGGCAGCAGAGCCGCCATACACGTCAGAAGCAACGCAGCCAACGCCAGTACCATCAGGCTACGCATCCTGGTCATGGTCGCAATCATCCGTCTCGCCTCCTTCCGTTGCTTCAAGTTCCTCGGACTGTTCCGAATCCGCCGTTTCTTCCAACACCTCTTCATTCGGAGGTTCCTCAGAAGCAGCGGCGGCTTCCTGCGGATTCTGCTCTTGCGAATCGTCCGTTTTCGCAGACGCCTCCAGGGCTTCCGGATCCGCCGCAGAATCGACTTCCGCCTTTGCGGCAGCGTCCTTCCGCCGGTCGCGCCATACTTTCGCGATCATCAGCAGGATGATGATCGCACCGACGCTCAGGATGGAGATCCACAGCGTCCAGTTGGGTCCGGCCAGGGAGCCGAGCCCCTTCTCCTGTACGGAGAAGTCCCAGTCGATGCGGTGCCCGCGCACCAGCAGTCGATGGTCGTTGATGCCGAAGGGCGTGCAGGTTACCAGCGTGACCAGGTCCTGGTCTTTCTGGATCATCAGCTCTTCGGTCTCGTGCGGCAGCACGACGACGATCTGGTCGACCTCGTACGCGAAGTGCTGGTTGAGCACATGCACGAAGAAGACCTGCCCGATCTCGAGCTTGTCCAAATCGGTGAACAACGCTCGGGATGCCATGCCTGTGTGGCCGGAAATGACCGCGTGGGTGCCGGGTCCTCCGACCGGGAGCGAGGTGTTTTCCACCAGACCCAGGCCTTTGCTCAGAACCTCCTCCGACGTTCCGTAGTACATCGACTGATACACATGGATGTCGGGGATTTCCAAATAGCCGATCATGGCACCGGGTTGAACCAGTTCGAAATCTTCGAATTCCGTACCTTCGAAGTCTTGCAGGTTGTTTCCCGAAAACGGATCGGCGGGAAAGCTCAGGGGCAGGTCCTGGTTGTATGCCTGGGCCAATGCGATCTGGCGATCCAGCTCGGATTGGTCCATGGCTTCCACGTCTGCCGTGTATTCGGACACCTCGCGGAAAGCGAAGTAGTCGTTCACGGCAGACGCAAGGACCGGGTAGCTGAACAGCAGGACTCCTGCCGTCACTATGAGAATGGCCACCAGGCCCCTGCCCCTGCTTTTCACGATAACCTACGTGTTAGCGGTTGCTCTTCGACGCGCGCCTGGACACCAGGTAGTACGCAGCGCCTGCCACGACCAGCAGCATGCCGCCGACCATGCAGTACAGAGCCGTCATCGCGCCGGTCTCGGGAAGAGAGATGCCCTTGGCATTCTCGACGTACACGTTGATGTTGATGGTGCTGCCGTCGCTCTCAACGGAACCGGTCTCGTTGCCGTCCCCGTCGACGACCTTCGTGCCGCCTTCGCCCTTGGCGTTGCCGGCACCGCCAGCGGTCAGAACAGCCACGCCGGTGTTGTCGCCGTTGGCATCCTTCTTGTCAGCGATGGTAACGGTCACGGGCTCGGAAAGCTTGGTGTACTCGTCAGGAGCCTGAGTCTCAGTGAGCGTATAGGTGCCCTCGTCCAGACCCTTCACAGTTGCCAGGCCCTCGCCGCCGACAGACACGATCTCGGTAACGGTGCCGTTGGGGTTAACGGTGTAGGTGTCGGTTGCCTTGTCGTAGTCGAACTTGACGACGTTGCCGTCTTTGTCCTTCAGCTCGAACTTGGCATCGGCCAGACCCGTGCTAGGAGCAACCTTGTCGACCTTATGGACGTTGAAGCCATAGGTGAAGGTCTTGGTCTCGTCGTTCAGGGTCTTGTGGCTTTCCTCTTCGTTGGTGTTGTTGGTGTACTCAAGCTTGACGGTGTTGGGGTTGCCTTCGGTGCTGTCGACCTTGGCCTTGTCGTTGAGCTTGGCGGAGTAGGTGGCCTTCACGGCTTCGCCCTGGTGGGCGGCGATGGCGGCAGGGGTGAATTCGATGGTCAGGACCTGGCCGTCAAGGGTTGCCGTGTAGTCGGTGTCCTTGGTGAAACCTTCGATTGCGATGTCGTCGTTGTAGGTCAGACCCTCGGAGAAGGTATCGGTCAGCTTGAACATGAGCTTCGTCGTGTCGACGTTCGCCTCGTAGGTCGGGATCTTGGTGTTGATCTGGTAGTCGACGTCGTCGCCGATGTTCACGTTGTTGGTGTCGACCAGCTTGCCGCCTTCGACGATCTTCTTCTCCAGCGTGGTGGTGTCGTCCTTAAGGGTGATTTCGGCAGCAGCGCCGGTCAGGTTCACCAGGATGGGTTTGGTGGCGATTTCCTTGGCTGCAGAGTCGTCGGTGCTGTCCTCGGTAGAGACGGTTTCGGCCACAACGTAGAAGCCCTCGGGCAGAGCTGCCGCGGCGGAGCTCACGGCAGTACCCTTGATGCCCTTGGCAACGGCATACTTCTCAAGAGCGGAAGCCAGGGCAGCGGCGTCGGTGGCGTTGGTGTTCGTCCAACGATCGTCACCTGCGACAACCTTGCCATCCTTCAGGATCTGGTTCTGGTCGTCCAGCGTGTAGCCGTTGGCGCCGTCCTTGAAGAAGCCTGCGAAATCATCAGACACGGTGTAGGCATACAGCGCCTTGCCGTCGTTGTCGGTACCCACCTGCTCGGCGGTCATGACTTGGAATGCCTTATAGGTGCTCCCATCCTTGGCATTCGTGATGGACATGTCCTGGGTCGTCGCGGCGAATGCCGTGGCGGCCAGGCACAGAGCCATGGTCAGCGCGACCACGACGCCTGCGATCATTTTCTTTGTCATCTGCATGTTCTCTCCTTTTGAAAACCAATTCATCTATCTCATCGAGGCAGGCTATCACCCATAGCCTGACGCTCGGCGTTTCCTAGATCCCTACAGTCAACCAACGTAGGCGTGACCGCGCTTGCGCGAGCTGCGGAAAGTGGCGTCGGCCATGAACAAATGGCGGAGCACCCTTTCCACTTTGGGCCATTTCTCCTCGGCCCGCTTGACCCTGAACAGGTACGCGTACCAGTTCAGATATGACTGCAGGTTCTTGACGTCCATGCCGACGTAGCCGTGCAGGTAGCGCCTGATCCAGGAGCACAGGTTGTTCACCATCGCCATCTTCTCGAGGTACTCCGGGTCCTTCGTGTCGGCCTTGTAGGGCCGGTCGACGCCCTTCACGGCCTTCACCAGCGACTTGTGGGACTTCTCCATGTCGTGGAAGATCTCGGAGCCCTCGGCGATGCTGGCCTGCAGCGCGTCCTTGATGCGCCTGGCCGAGGGCTTGCCGTGGCCGCAGCGCACGGCGACCACGTTCTTGTGGACGTCGATCGCGACCGCTATGCAGACCTTGTCCTTGCTCAGGCCCCTCTTCGGCCTCCAGCCCGGGCCTCCCTTCAGGTCGGAGTCCGTGACGTACATCTCGTCTATCCAGACCTTGTCCCGCAGGACGATGCGGTCCTGGTAGCCGTCTATCGTGCTCATGACCCGGTGGCGCCACTCCCAGGCCGTCTGGTGCGACATCCCGCAGAGCTCCGCCGCAGCGTCGAGCTGCACGTTGTAGCACATGAGGCGGATGAAGAGGACCCATGCGGACAGGGGCTTCTTCGAGGATTCGAATATCGTGCCGGCCAACGACGTGTACTTGCGACCGCAGTCGCGGCATTCCCAGAACCTGCGGCCGGCACCCGTGCGGCCTCGGCCGACGGTCTCGCCGGAACCGCATCTCGGGCACGGGGGCCGGGGCCTCCACTCGTCGGCAGCCTCGTCGTAATCTCCGACGCCGACGGACTCGCGGCACCTTCTCGTCTCGACGGCCTCTTGCAAGAGCGCGAAATCGCCCTCATCGAGGGCGTTGACCCGCTTCGCGAACGGGTTCGTACGGGTGGACATGGCGGTATCCCATCCGCCCAGGCGCCCATCCGATCGGGATCGTCGCCAAACAATGGACCGGATGGGCACCTGGGCTGATCATTGTTTGGCTCCGCCATTATAGCCTTTTGCACAGCACGGCGGCCGACTGCTCGGGAGTGCCTAGCATGCCTACGTTGGTTGACTGTAGGAATTCCTAGATCCCATCGCATCCCCCCTTCGGGCTGGAGCCGCGCGCTCGTCGACGGGTCGTTGCATACAGGCAAGCTCCGACGAGCATCGCGATGGCTCCCAGGGTTTGGAATACCAACCGATTCGAAAGGCCCGTTTCGGGCATGACGATGTAAGGATAGTTGCGGACCATCAAAACCTTGCCAGGCGCGGCCTGCGCCGTGCTGTCCGCATTGACGGCGTCCACCAGCGAAACCACGTTCTCCTGAGCGGATGTCAACTCGATGGCACCCTCCGAGGTCACGGTCACCACAATCGGCTCTTCAAGCTTGATGTAGCTGTCGGGAGCGTCGGTTTCCGTAATCGTGTACGTTCCGGGCTTCAGATTCGAGAATTTCACGATGCCCTGCGCATCGGGATGGATGCCGCTTTGAACCACTTCGGTGGCACCTTCAGGCGACGTGTAAGAAACATCGAAGGCAACCAGAGCGTTCAGATCAGAGGGGAACGGGCGGTCTGTTCCATCGACTTTATGCAGTTCCAAGCTCTGGACCTGCACGTTCACGAAGACCGGGGCACCGTCGCTGTTTGCGTCACCCACTGCAACCGGGTTGCCCGAAGCGTCCTTATAGGTAACGTTCGCCTCGAGGCCGTTTTCACCCTTGGCCACGTCGACCACAGCGGTGTACACGTTCGCGTCGTACGCCATGCCTCCGCAATCAGCCGCGTCGGTGAAGGATCCATCGACTTCCGAAATCGTATAGGTCCACGTGCCCGGCTCGTCAAAAGTCATGGGCGAGAACTGCACGAAACCTTGCGCGTCGTTCTTCACGGTTTCGACTTCTTCGCCGGCTTGGTCCTTCAGCACGAACTGGAAGTCGTCGCCCTTCAGCTGGCCGCCCTTGAGCGTCTTATGCGCCTGCAGATTTGCTGTGACCGGGTTGAATTCGTCGGTCATGGTGACGGTTTTGTCTGCAACCTGAACGCCGTCAACGGTTATGACGCCTTTGTCACTCACTTCGAACGCGATGTCTTCTGCCTTCTGGTAGCCGGCAGGCACGTCTTTTTCGCGAAGCGTGTACGTGCCGGGAAGAACCTTCAACCCGTAGGGCTCGTCGGTCGTGACGAAGGAATCCACCACTTCGCCGTTCTTGTCGACAATCTCCAGCGTGGCACCGGCAAGCGGCGTTTCCTGGGAGTCTGCCTTGCTTATCCATACAGGCTGTAGCGCAGGACCGGGATAGTCGCCATGGAACCGACGGACATGGCCCTGGCCGCTCAGCTTCGCGCTCTTGCAAATAATCGTACCGTTGTAGTTGCCGCCATTGATTTCGACGTAGGCATTAGGGGCTATGATATGCCCCTGCTCGGGAGTCTGGTCGCCTATGACGACCTTGGTGGCATTGGGGAAGTTGAGGATGATGGGCATATCCTCCCCATCCTCTGCGGTGCTGAGCTGCCTGCCATTGTATGAAATGACCTGCGGAGCGTACACGGTTCCGCTGTCGAGGATATTGATGACAGTGAACTTCTTGCTCGATCCCTTAACGTTCACTTTGACATGCTTGGCGCCTGTGTTTTCGAACGTGACGCTTGTGCCGGCATCGATCGGCACTTCGCTCCAGTCCTGAAACTCGTTGAGCGTAACGGAGCTCACGTCTTTCAGCTGCCTGGACAGCGAGGTCGCGGCCTTCTCCATCTTGGCCCAATCCACGTAGCCGTCGTTGACGACGACTTGGCCGTGGTAGTTGTAACCCTCTCCGGAAACGCTATTGCCGACTCCGTTCAGCATCTTCCCGTCGGGGCTGACCGTATTCCGAGAGCTGACGTACAGCGGCTGCACGGGATTCTGCCTCGACCGGGCGTTGAACACACCGGTATCAATCGGGCGGGCATATCCTTCTATATATGACGGGGCGGCGACGTACTGGCTGTCGGCAATGCCCGGAGCGCTCGTCGTTTGCGTCATATCGCCGCCGATCAGCAGGCCGCCCATGGTGTGCTGATCGATGGTCGCGTTTTCGAAGCAGACCAGCGAGTAGCCTCGATTGGCCAGGTATTCCAGCGTATAGCCCTCTTCCGGCATGCGGGCGTTGGACGTCGGTGCCCTGGCAGGGGCTTTTGCAGGGGCTGCACGCAGAACCGGCGTCTCGTCGATTGCCGCCTGAGCCTCTTCCTCTTCAGGAGCTGCCTCTTCAACAGCAGCTTCTTCGTCGACGGCTTCTTCGGATTCCAGCGTGGTTCCTTCGTCATCCGCTGCCGTCTCGTCGTCTACGATCTCGGATTCTTCCGATGCAGCGTCTTCTTCGCTGTCTTCGTATTCAGATTCGAGTTCGGATTCAGATTCGGATGCGACCGAATCTTCAGACGGAACCGTCAACGTGTCAGTGGCTTCGGCCAGCGCGTACACGGACTCCTCGTCAGATTCGATTTCGACCGTGGATCCTTCGACAATTTCCGCCTCGTCGTAAGCGTACGCCTGGAAAGCAGGTTCCAATCCGATAAGGCAGAGCGAAAATGCGCATACGCAGGCGATGAGTTTGTAAGTCCTCCCCCTGAACATGTGCGACACTCCCTTTTTGATTGGTTCTGAATCCAGCTTATGCCGACAATCTAGCTCTACCCCATCACGCCAGAATCACACGGCACCATCTTTTGTGATTCCTTCGAATACGCTTGTGGTCGAGGTACGCCAGGCGATGCAAAACTGCGCTTCGACCTGCCCGGTTGACGTACAATGCAAATGTGTGCAACTTGCATTCGGCACCACATCTTGTTCAAATACCCAGACGGAAGGTCCGCATAGTGAAGCTCGTTTTCGCATCCGATTCATTCAAAGGCAGCCTTTCCAGCGCCCGAACGGCCGAGCTTCTGACGCAGGCTGCGGGATTTGTGTTCGGCGATTGCGAATGCGTAAGCGCGCCCATGGCGGACGGTGGCGAAGGGACCGTCGATGCCGTGCTTGCGGCATTAGGCGGAAAGCGCATCACCGTTACCGTATTCGACCCCCTCATGCGCTCGACCTGCGCCTCGTACGGAATCTTGCCCGATGGCCATGCTGTGATCGAGATGGCGGCCGCATCAGGGCTCACCTTGGTGGAGCCGGACTTGCGCAATCCGCTGATGACCAGCACGTTCGGAACTGGACAGCTCATTTTGGCCGCCCTTGACCAAGGATGTCGGAACATCACCGTGGGGCTGGGCGGTTCGGCCACCAACGACGGCGGCATGGGATGCATCCGTGCGCTGGGCGGCCGGTTCGTGGATGCAAGGGGACATGAGCTTCGCGGCTGCGGGCGCGACCTCGGCGAGGTTTCCGAAATAGACATGCGCGGCTTGGATCCCCGCCTGGGCGAAACGAGCATCGCCATCATGTCGGATGTCACCAACCCCCTATGCGGACCCGAAGGCGCAACCTATATATACGGCAGGCAAAAAGGCGCCACCTCCGAAATGTTGGAGCAGTTGGAGCGGGGCATGCAGTCCTATTCAGAGGTTGTTCGGGAACAGTTTCATATCGATTGCAACAACACGCCTGGCGCCGGTGCCGCCGGAGGCCTGGGGGCGGCGTTGATGGTCTTTCTGGGAGGACGCCTGCAATCGGGCATCGAGTGTCTGCTCGACCTGATTGGGTTCGATTCGATGCTCGAAGGCGCCGACCTGGTGGTCACGGGCGAAGGCAAGGCCGACGCGCAGAGCAGCCATGGCAAAACCATGCAGGGCGTGGCACGACGCGCAACGACGAAGGGCATTCCCGTGTATGCCTTGGTGGGTTCGATTGGCGAAGGTGCCGAGGCGCTTCTCGATGACGGCATCCTGTCGTTTTTCGCGCTCCAGGAAGATGACATGCCTCTGGATTACGCCATGGCCCATGCGGAGGAGCTGTATGCCGATACCGCCGTGCGCCTGTTCCGCTCGTTTCGCGATGCACGATAGCCCTTGCGCACGGCTTTGACGCGCGATTCCAAGCAGTCATTTGACGGAAACCGATGCTGCGTCAAGGCTGGCTCCTGGGTTGACGTTTTCGGGCCTTGTGTACATTGACAGGGCGTCAACCGCTTTCTATTATGTGGACATCGTATGAACGTCGCAGGTAGAATGGGTGGTGTAAATGGAGCTGAATATTTTCAACACCGATAAAACCCCCTCCCGACGTGACGAGATTGTTGCTGCAGCCCGCGAGCTTTACGAGACCCGCGGCTTGGAGGAGACCACCATCAAAGACATTTCCGACAAGCTGGGCGTTGCGCGCAGTCTCTTCTATCACTACTTCAAGAACAAAGACGCCGTCACCGACGCCGTCATCGATGACTATGTGAACGACTTCCTGCAGATGGTCTATTACTGGAACGAAGACCGCACCCAGGGAGACGTCCTCGGCGCGTTGGAAAGCTGCATCCAGATGCTGCGCCGCGGAATCTTCGATAAGGACCAGTTCCGCAACGACCTCGCCACCAACGAAAACGCGCGTCTGTATTTGATGTTCCTGCAGCGTTCGGCTGAAGGGCTCGCGAAATATGTGACCGAAACCACCGTAGCCGATTACGAACGATTGCACGACATACGCATCAATCACGTGTACGAAACGTTCTATGTGCTCATCATCGGCATGATCGGCTTCATGCGACGGTATCCCGATGCACCCGACGAGCTTCTGAAAGACCTGATAGCGCAGACGTTGCGCCTGGACATGGACGAGGATTACATTCGTCAGAAAGAGGAAGCCGACTCGGGCTTGAAGCCTTAAAAGCATAACCCGCGTAGGCAAATAAACGCGGTGGCCAATAGGTAAGCGCAGGTCAATCGCATATTTGAAAGCTAAGGGAATCATTCCCTTAGATGTGTGCGCCCTGCGAAAGGAAGAAAGGAAAGCTCCATGTTGTTCGAAGTCTACGGAGAAAACGCGGTATTCCAGTGGGTTGGATGGCTTCTTGTGTTCGTTGGTCTCATCGGCCTGAACGAATTCGCCCGCCGCAGCAAGATAGGCGGCATCATCATGTTTGTGGCCCTGCCTATTTGCATGACTATCTACTGCATCGCCGTAACGGCGGGTGCCGCCAGCGGTGCCACCTGGGCCGTCGACAACCCCACCGTACTGTTCCAAAACGGCTGGTTCCACTATGCCAAGGTGTATGCCGCACTCACCGGTTGCATCGGCTTCATGATCATCAAGTACCACTGGGGCAAGCTGGGCAAGGCCGAATGGTTTAAGGCGTTCCCCTTCGTAATCGTGGCTATCAATATCCTCATCGCTGTCATCTCCGACTTCGAAAGCTTCGCCCACTTCGTATCCGGCGATTACTTCCTGCTCGACAACGGCAGCGCCGCTTGGATTACCAGCGAACACGCCACTCAGCTTACGGGCTGGCACAATCTGATTAACGGCATCGCCGGCATCATCAACATCTTCTGCATGACCGGCTGGTGGGCCGTCTACAGCTCCAAGAAGAAGCAGCAAGACATGATTTGGGCTGATATGACCTGGGTCTTCATCATTGCTTACGACCTGTGGAACTTCTGCTACACCTACAACTGCCTGCCCAACCATGCATGGTACTGCGGCCTGGCCCTTCTGCTTGCCCCGACGGTTGCTAACGCGCTGTGGAACAAGGGCGGCTGGATTCAGAACCGTGCCAACACCCTGGCCATCTGGTGCATGTTCGCACAGGTATTCCCGCAGTTCCAGGACAGCTTCCCAGAGTACGGCCTGAACAGCCCCTTCGCTGTGAACAGCGTCCTTTCCACCCAGGCGAACACCATCGTGAGCGTCATCGCCCTGCTGGCGAACATCGCCGCCATCGCCTACATCTTCTACCGCGCCAAGAAGCTCGGCGTGAACCCCTACAAGAAGGAAGTCTTCGTAGGCACCAAGGATTACGAGGCTGCCCGCGCCCGCATCGCCGACGGCGAATGCCCGGAGCATGAGATCGCCGATTACGAAGCCGCCCACAAGATTCTTGACGGCAACAAGGCCGCGTAGCCCGAACTTTCAACCCAACACCGCCCGGGCGTCGAACCGTCCGGGCGGGCACCTTCCCCATTCAGGACAGAATTAACGCCGGCAACGCAGGCCGCCTGCATCTGGCAACGCATGCCCAAAGCCATCGTTCGTCCGGCGTTCAAAGGAGATAGGAGAGCCATGAACAAGACTTTGATTCGGTGGATGGCCGCTGCTGTATCGACAAGCCTCGTGCTTGCAGTGGGCCTCTGCGGTTGCGAAAACGGCTACGAAGGCACTGGCAGCAAGGACGCGGCCAGCGCTGAACAACTGGCAATGCACACCGACGATCCTTGGGATGCCCCAATCGAAAAGACCGCCGACCGCACAGAAAACGACCTGGTCGACGGCGTGTACATTGGCGTGGGCCATGGCGTGGACGGACTTGTCACCGTCACCATCCAGGTGGAAGACAACGTCATCACCGTTCTGGAAACCGCCCAGGAGGGCGAAACCCAAAGCGTTGGCGGCTGGGAGGCCATCCGCAACGGCACATATGCCGAGATGATTGAAGCGGCCCAAGGCAGTGGCTTCGACTCGATTTCCGGCGCCACCTTCACATCGGCCGCCATTCGCGAGGCCGTCGACGATGCGCTGGCGCAGGCCGAAACCGGTGTTGTCGATCCGTCCAAAACGAGCATTCATGAAGCCGCTCAGGCAGATACGGAGGAATAGCCATGAGCCATGACATCGAAACAACCCACGCATCGGGTCTTTCTCGCCGTGGATTTTTGGCAGGTGCAGCCACAGCTGCAGCGGCGGCGGTAGCGGCCGCTGCAGCACCGGGACGCGCCTTCGCCGTGGAAGACGGCAAGGTCGGCGACTGGAGCGCCGACGGATCCGCCGAGCCCACACTGGCCCCGAGCAATACGGGCAATGCCAGCGGTCTTGACGGCACGTACCGCGACCACGAAGCCGCAGGTTTTCCTGCGAACGACGACACGCCCATCCCTCCGCGTCCGGTGCCCGCATCCTGGGATTACGAATGCGACATCGTCGTCGTAGGCGCAGGCGGAGGTGGCCTGAACGCCGCAGCCCGCTGCGTCGAACTGGGAGCCGAGACCATCTGCGTCGAATCCAGCTCCATCATCGGCGGCAATGCCCAAAGCGCAGGCATGTGCGCCATTTTGGGCGGAAGCCGCCTGCAAGAAGAGAAGCGATTCGCGTTCCCCAGCTACCCCTTCGACGCCCGTGCGATGACCGAATGGGCCATGGACGAGTATCATTTTTCGGCCGACCCCCAGCTCATCTACCGCATAGCGGACGCAGGCGGCAAGTGCATCGACTGGATGGCTGACTGCGGTGTGAAGTGGCGTTTGGGCGAAGTGCCCGTGTATGTGGCTCCCCTGGACAGCACGCTGGACCATCATGTCCTGAAGATGAAAGACGCCACCGATGCCATGTACACCTTCGCCTCCGGACACGGATGCGAATTCAAATTTCAGTGTCCGGCAACCGCCTTGGTGCAGGACGAAGATGGCCGCATCGTCGGCATCACCGCCAACGAAGATTTCGAAAACGAGGTCTATATCCATGCGCGTCGTGCTGTCATCCTGACCGCAGGTGGATTCTGCAACAACAAGGCTTTGCTGGAAAAATACATCCCCACCGCTGCCATGGGCTGTGCCAGCAGCTACCTGCCCTTGGGCGAAAAGGGCGAATGCTTCCGCATGGGCCTCGGCGTAGGTGCCGACGTGAACGGATTCAACAGCTCCGCCAGCTTCGACGGCGGCGTTGACTGGGCAGCCGAAGGCGGGCAATGGGCGCGATTCCTCTACGACGGCATGACGCAGCTTTCTCGCCAGCCGTTCTTCACCATCGACCGCACCGGCCAACGCATCCGCTACATGGACAGCCGTATCGGCGAAGGCGGCGCAGCGGCCATCTACGCCCTCGGTGATTTGGCAACCGCCCAGATGGCCGTGCCGGGGCACCGCAGCTACATCGTCTTCGACAGCCATTATGAGGAATACCTGGCCGATTTCGGACAGGAACACTGCCGCAAACTCATCACACCGGACCTGGAGCAAATCGACAAGGTCCCCGAGCATTACCGCGACTGGCACCACGGTGTCGAGGACGCCATCGAGGCCGACGTCCTCAAGAAACGCGACAGCTTGGAGGAGCTCGAAGCCGATCTCGGATTCGAACCCGGCATTCTAACCGACGCCGTCGCACATTGGAACGAATGCTGCGAGAAGGGTGAGGACGATTTCATGTATCCCATGCCACCGAATTGGCTGCACCCCATCCAAGACCCGCCGTTCTATGGATGCCGCATCGGCGGAAACCTGTACGGCACCAAGTGCGGCCTGGCCATAAACGATCACATGCAGGTCCTCAGCACCACCGGGCGCGTCATCCCCGGCCTCTATGCAGGTTGGCATACGGCGGGCGGCGCCGTCGGCGAGAACAGCTACGTGGGCGACGTCATCCTTGGCAGCCTGCTTGGCGACGTAAGCCTGGCGTTCTGCGGCGGCTACCTGTGCGGAACGTTTGCCAACGACGTTGAAGAATACTAGGCAAGGCGCAGATAGGAGTTAGCAATGGGAACCGAATTGAAGAAGTCTGCGCCGGCGTTTCTGACGCTGTTCGCAAGCGCGTTGATCATCGCACTGCTGGGCCGCATCGGCTCGAAGGTGCTGGACGTGACGGGGGCATTGGGATACAACTACCGAGCCGCTACCGCGCCGTATCTGACAGACGGTCTGACCACGCTGGACAAGCTGCCATTCACGATGACCGGCGGCACGCTTGTGGGATTCATCTTCGCCGGCGGCTTGGCCCTGTGTCTGGCCACCGCTACCGTGCTGCTTTTCGCCCATCTGTACCCCCAAAAGGGTCAGGGCGGCATTGGGGCAGCGCTGGTCTGGGGTTTTGCCTCTGCTATCGTGGCTTTCGTATGCCTGTTCATCATAGTGTTGGGGCTGTACTCCGAAGTGTTGCTGTCCCAGATGACCAAGGGCGGCGGCGGATCGCTGGGGCTTACCCTCGGCATGCTGGTGCTCGCCGTGGGCACTCTTACGGCAGCGGCCAGCCTGGTGTTGCGCGGCGCCCTCGTGAAAGGCGCCGAGTCTTCGCGCCCAACCTTCGTATGGGTTATCGCGACGCTGGCAGTTTGCGGTGCCGCGGTATGTGCGCTCGTCTGCATATGCTTCAGCGCCATCAACGCCAATCCCGCCAGCCCTGCCGCCATCGCCGGCTCCTTGGGCGCGGCGTGCATCTGCAACCTGGTCATGGCTTTCGCGGGAGTGAGGCTTGGCAAGTAGCCGCATGGACATTCAATCTGATCGACGGGGGCCTTCGGGCCCCCGTTTTTGTCGTGAACATCGTTTTCGATTCGGCTCCCTCGCCCCGCTCCCGCCGTCCGATGAGGTCTTGTATTAGAACTTATGTTCGTATATTATAAAGAATGCTTTTCCCTTCTCGTAGAGAGGTCCGTTATGCAGGAAAGCCTGTTTCAAGAAGACATACCCGAACCTTTGGCGGCTAGACTACGCCCTTTGTCCCTAGATGAATACGCAGGGCAGAAGCATCTTGTGGGCGAAGGCAAGGTGCTTCGCAAGCTCATCGAGGCGGATCAGGTGTCCTCAATGATTTTCTGGGGGCCTCCCGGCGTCGGGAAAACCACCTTGGCCCAGATCATCGCGCACCAAACAAACGCGAAGTTCGTGAACTTCTCTGCAGTGACCAGCGGCATCAAGGAAATTCGACAGGTCATGAAACAGGCGGAGAACAACCGTTCCCTTGGCGAGAAAACCATCCTGTTCGTGGACGAAATCCACCGCTTCAACAAGGCACAGCAGGATGCGTTCCTCCCCTTTGTCGAAAAAGGCACCATCATCCTTATAGGAGCCACCACGGAAAACCCGTCTTTCGAGGTCAATGGAGCATTGTTGTCGCGATGCAAGGTGTTCGTGCTCAAAGCGCTGGAAACGGCGGATTTGGCGGAACTGCTCGACCGGGCCATACACGACCCTCGGGGCTTCGGCGACCAGCAGGTTGATGTTTCCGACGAGCTGCTTGAAGCCATTGCGACCTTCGCAAACGGAGACGCCCGTACGGCGCTTTCCACGTTGGAGATGGTTGTTCTGAACGGCGATGTAGATGACGAAGGCGTCATTCACGTTACCGAGGAAACCGTCGAGCAATGTACCGAGCGCAAATCGCTGCTGTACGACAAACACGGCGAAGAGCATTACAACATCATTTCCGCACTTCACAAGTCCATGCGCAACTCCGACCCCGATGCAGCGGTGTACTGGCTTGCCCGTATGTTGGAAGCCGGTGAAGACCCGCTGTACGTTGCCCGTCGAATAACCCGATTCGCAGCCGAAGACATCGGCATGGCCGACACCCACGCATTGGAAATCGCAATCGCAGCCTACCAGGCATGCCATTTCATCGGCATGCCTGAATGCACGGTGCATCTGACCGAAGCCGTGGTTTACATGTCCATGGCACCGAAATCGAATTCACTATACGTCGCTTATGGACGTGCGGCGAAAGACGCTCAGAAAGACCTGGCAGAACCAGTGCCTTTGGTCATTCGCAATGCCCCCACCCGCCTCATGAAGGAACTGGGGTTCGGCAAAGGCTACGAATACGCGCATGACGCGAAAGACAAGCTTACCACGATGCAATGTCTGCCTGATCGGCTGGTCGGCCGCGAGTACTACTCCCCCACCCAACAGGGAAACGAGTCGAAATACGCTGCGCGCCTGTCTGAAATCAAAAAATGGAAGGCCGATCACGGGGCATAGCGCATTCCTAACCTGAAATACAAACAACATTTCTGCAAAAAAGGACGAGGAATCCCTCCCGCAGCCCGATCAGACACGCTTCTGGACATCGTTTTGCAACGCCAGTCAGACGTCAAGCAGCAGCACGTCGACAAAACCTACCATTTTTGTATATTTTAACGTTCTCGAAATATCGTCCTGCTATCATAACGAAATCGTTCTTAGGGATTAGACGCCGCCATGCTGGCACGACTTAAAGACAGGAGAGTAGCGATGTATTTAGTATGCCTGGACCTCGAAGGTGTTTTGGTTCCCGAAATCTGGATTGAGTTTTCAAAAGCCTCAGGCATACCCGAGCTTTCCCGCACCACTCGTGACGAACCCGACTACGACAAACTCATGACTTGGCGCCTCGGCGTCTTGAGGGAGCATGGACTGGGCCTTAAGGAGATTCAGGAGGTCATCTCAACCATCGACCCCATGCCTGGCGCAAAGGAATTCCTCGATGAGCTGCGTTCGTTTGCCCAGGTTGTCATCATCAGCGACACGTTCCAGCAATTCGCCATGCCCCTGATGCGAAAGCTTGGCTACCCCACCATCTTCTGCAATTCCCTGGAGGTCGGCGAAGACGGGGCGATTACGGGCTACCACATGCGCGTCGGAAACTCCAAGCTGACAACCGTAAACTGCCTCCACGATATGGGCTTCGAGACCATTGCCAGCGGCGATTCCTTCAATGACCTGGCAATGATCAAGAACTCGAAGGCTGGCTTCTTGTTCCGTTCAACCGAGTCCATCAAGGCCGATCATCCCGAGGTGCCGGCATACGAGGACTATGATGAGCTGCTGGCCGCCATCAAGGAGGCTGCTGCTACGCTGGAATAAGTGCTTGCCGCTTACTTAGCATTCTTCTTTAGCCGGGGCCGCAGACAATTCTGCGGCCCCGGCTGTTTTAAAAGGGCAATCAATCTGAACCATTTAGTTTCAGATTTCTCGTACATTTGTTTGTATTTCATGCTATACTAACGCCATTCAAAGGCTGGGTACACCGCCGACTCACCACCGTAGCCGGTTCCCGCATCCCTAATCGGGCGCTTCGTCCCGTGACACCCTCTCATAAAGGAATAGGGCTATTGCCCGCAAGAGATTGGAGTTTGCATGACGAACCCTAGCAACACTGCGCACGAAAACACCTGTAAGCCCAGAACCGATCGGATTGATCCGCTATTCAATGATGTCTTCATCCGCCTATTCGGTAAAGAAGAATCTCGAACCGTTACGAAAAGCCTGGTAAATGCGATTCTGCGCGCGGCAGAGATCGAAGAAATCGGCGACATCGACAGCATCTCGGCAGAGCATACCTCTTTCGGCGGGTCAATTAATTGTCGTTCCTCCCGTTTCGACGTACGCATCGTTTCTGAAAACCGACACATCGATTTGGAAGCAGAGCGCCACGAAAACGAAGTCGACAATCGCTCGCTTCTATACGCCTCACGCCTGCTTGATGAAGCGATGCCTAAAGGTCGCATCGACTTTATGAAGTTTCCCCAGGTCATTATCATTACTTTATACGATGCGGATCCCATTGTGCCCGACGAAGATGCATTCATCAGCGTTTCTCGGCTCAAACGTAAAGTTGGAGAACATGAATACGACGTTACAGATCGCATGCTCTTCGTGCTTGTGGAACTTCGTAAATTCCGCGCACGCTATAATCAGCTCACAGACAAAGTGCTCGAAGACGAGCTGCTGTCGTGGCTATACCTGCTAACAGAAGGCTACCGCGACGAACGCGAGAGCGAGGCCATCATGGAGAAATTCCCTACCATCGAGGAATTTGCAGAACTCTACGGATTCGCCTTGGGGGATCCAAAACTTAAGCAAGCATACGACGATTACGAATCGGCCTTCATTATGGAAAGTAGCCGTAAGGCTTACCACATCAGAAAAGAACGCGAAGCGAGAGAAGATGGGTATAAGGCCGGCGTGCAGCAGGGACTTGAGCAGGGCATGCAAAACGCTCTTGTCTCCCTTGTCCGTGATGGGATCATTCCGAATTCCGAAGCAGCAAAGCGACTAAACATGAGTTTGGATGAATTCAATGCGATTCTAGCCAACGACGAGTCGTAAACACGGACGATTTTTGTCAGCAGCCGCTGCTTTGAGCAATCCCGCAAAATGTGCAGCTCAAAACCCAATCGGCAAAGCTCCTCATCCCGAATAGCGGTCCTACCGAACGCCGCCATCAGATACGGAATCCGGCGAAAGAGACGAACCCGTTCGCCTTGATTGGCGGAGGGTTAAGTCGCTGTACCTTGATAACTCAATAGCTTGGCCACCACCGAACATTTAGGACCGCAATCCTGTTGGTTGGCTACTCATCTTCAAGGAGAATCTGCCCAGATATTGGATCATAAACGCCAGGCTTCAGCCCGTAGAGGTCGTCTATGACTTCAGGCACAAAAATCTCTTCAGGTGCGCCAGCAGCTACGATGCCGTCGCCCTTCGCGCACAGCACGAAATCGCTTACCTTTCGGGCAAGGGGCAGCTCATGCAGCGACATGATTACACCGACCTCTCGTGCTGATACAAGCCGGCGTAAAACGTTGAGCAGATCAATCTGATAGCGAATGTCCAAGTAATTTGTAGGCTCATCCAATACGATGGTCTGCGGGCGTTGGCAGATGGCACGCGCCAGCAGAATACGCTGGCGCTGCCCATCGCTGATTTGCATGAAATCCCTGTCGCGAAGATCCCAAACATGAACCATTTCCATGGATTCGCGCACGATTCGACGGTCCTCATCGGTTAGGATTCCCAAGCGTCCCGTATAAGGATACCGACCCGTTTCAACAATGTCGGCACACGTCAGAAGCTCAGTTCTCAACCGTTCGGTCAGCAAAACGGAAAACTGCAGCGACCGTTCATGGGGAGTCAGTTCACTCAGCGGCTTACCGGAAAGATACACGGCGCCGCCCAAAGGCTCCAAATAGCCCGTTACGGTTTTCAGAATAGTTGACTTTCCGGCGCCGTTCGGACCGATCAGCGTGACAATGCGACCAGGCAGAACGTCGATATTTACGTCTTTGATCAGCGGTTTCCCGTCATAACCGACAATCAGGCCTTCTGTACGCAAGCAGGGCATGATGTCCATTAATTCCTCGCCTTCTCTCGACGCAACAGAATGCCAATAACGATTGGCGCACCGAAAATCGCCGTTACGGCTGAGATAGACACCTCAGTCGGAGCGAATATGTTCCGCGCAATCAAGTCGCAGAACAAGCAGAATATAGCGCCTCCGAGAAACGAGCCTGGGATAACGACAATTGGCTTCGATGTGGAGAGAAGCCTTTTCACCACATGGGGTACGGCAATGCCCACAAAGCTGATCGGGCCAGCGAACGCGGTCACGCAAGCCGCCAGCAAACTCGACAGGACTATGAGCGCAACACGGAATACCCGAATGTTTACACCCATGCTGCGTGCGTACTGTTCGCCCAGTTGGAAAGCGCCTATCGGTTTCGAGAGGGCGAACACAGCAGCGGACGCCGTCAAAGAGACCACGGCAATTATGCCGATATCCCTCCAATTGACGCCTGAGAAGCTTCCGAGCGACCAGTTCTTCAGGTTCACGATGTTAGCATCCGATGCGAACGTGATGAGGAAATCGGTTGCCGCTGAACAGATGTACCCCACCATTACGCCTGCCACAATAAGCATGGCCATCGATTCTATTCGCCTCGATACAGACAAGACGAACAACATGGCGACCATCGATCCCACGAAAGCTGAAATCACAAGCAACCAAGAGGGCATGGTTCTCGACGAGCCGATGACCACAATCATCATCACCGCAACCGCGAGCTTTGCACCCGATGAAATACCGAGGATGTACGGCCCGGCAATAGGATTGTTGAAAAATGTCTGCAGCAGAAAGCCCGCCAAAGCCAAAGCGCCGCCAAGCAAAGCGGCAGCAATAAGCCGAGGCAGGCGAATATCCCAAATCACCTGATATCCGACGCTCTCCGCGTCGTGACCGAAAAGAACTGCAACCAAGTCACCAGGGGAAACCTTCAGCGTTCCAATGCAAAGGTTCATCACCGCCAACGCCACCAAAAGTACCCCGAGAAAGGCGAACACCGCGAATGTGCGGCGCCGTTTCACCGAGCGGCCGAAAGAGTTATCTATGCTGCTTTGACGTTGCATTTATTCCAGCTTCTGTAAATACGTCAGGTCATCATCCGACCCGGTGAACACCGCATTGAAATCCGAGATAACATCTCCCGTGGCCATCATCTGCTGGTACATGTCCTGGCTGGTCACCCACACGTTGCCGTTCTGAACAGCCGCAAAGTTACCCAACAGTTCGTTCTTCATGACCAGTTCATCGATGGAGTTCACCCCCGAGTCAATGGTCGCATTGTAAATGATGATGTCAGCGTCCTTCGCTTGGGCGTAAAAGGTTTCCATCTCCAAAGTGACCGTGGACGTCGCAGAATCGTCGCCCAAATCGCTGAATACATAGTCGCCGCCCGCCAGTGAAATCATCTTCGTTACATAGTCGCCCGGCTTGCGCACTACCGCCGCACCATTGCTGTTGATATAGAAGAAAGCTACGGTCTTTCCCGTTTCGGTTCCGATTGCCGATTGGGCCTTTTCGACCTGCGCGTCGAAAAGCTTTGCCGCGACATCCTCTTTGTCGAACAAGGCGCCGTACAGCTTGATCCATTCAGTGCGGCCCAATGGTTCGCTTTCGTAGCTCGACTGTTCGGTCAGTACAGGGATTCCCAGTTCGATAAGCTTCTCGCGCACGTCCGGGGTATGGTTGATCATGGTCGACTGGATGGATAGCTCGCATCCTTGCGCCAACAAGGTGTCGTAATCGGGTGCCGAGTATTTCCCGCCGTAAACGATGGACCCATTCTCCATAGCCTCTATTGCGGCCGGGATATGCCAGTTTTCCTTCGCTATGCCCGAAACCGCAATAGCGTCCATTTCATCCAACGCGTCAAAAAGGCACATGGTGTCAGAAGCAACCAAATACACGTGGTCGATCGGCTGCTGAAGCACAACTATATCTGCGTCGATGCCTTCGGGCGCAGACGCGCCTTCGGGCACCGTCAGATAGCGCCCGCCGTCAGAAAGACAGGCCAGCTTATACCCTCCCTCGTAATAATCAACGGTAAATCCCGTGGCGTACTGAAGGTCCAGGCTGTCCACGACTTTCCAGTCATTCCCCAAATCGGCGTTGTGGAATGTCGGCTCGTCGGCAGCATCCGCGGACGCATCCGTCGCAACACTCGCAGTGTTAGATGCACCCGCGGTCGATGCCGGTTCGGTAGGTTCAGCAGAGCAAGCCGGCAGGAAGCACAGCAACCCTGCAAGCATCAGACAGCATAGCGTCGCATGCATCGTCTTCGTCATGCAAGCCATCTCGTTTCACACCCCTTGTGGCTTAGCCCGCCAACCAACGCACATGTCGTTTTCGGTCAGCAATGGGCACGCGGAGCGATTGTCCGCGCGCCCATTCTCAAACGTTTGTATTTTACGACAGACTATCGGAATCAAACCTCAGCGTATAGTCAATTAGATGAGGCTGACTCATGGCTGTCGTTTCGGCTTGAACCGCCAAATCTTCATCGAGCGCAGAGACCGGAATTTCGAATACTGAGTTCCCGCTGGTATTCACCGGGTAGTATTCTGTACCGTCAACGATCATCAGGTCGTAGTTCGGAGAGGACCACACGATGGTAGCCGTCATGGTTCCGTCTTCGTCGATGTCGATCCATGTCGGGCTCGCGACAGATGCTCTGCCAGTGCCGCCCGACATCGAAACGGCGATTCGATGTCCTCTTCAGCCTTCGATGCTCTCAAGCGCAGCTGCGGTATGGGCGACATACAGCTCCTGCACGGCAGGAATCTCGCCCAGGCCCATGACCTGCGTCTCGATGTTCTCAAAAGAACCGGCATCCGTGAACATGCTGACCCAAGACTCCGGATCCTCCGGATCGGCCATGTCGTTGTTGGCATGGTCACCAGCAACCACCATCATGGGACGCAGCCACACCGTGGAATATCCGCCCTTCTCAACTTCGCCGATAACGACGCTGCATTCAGTTTCTTCAGGCTCGCCCTCGACGGTACCGATGAACACGTTCTTGTATCCCAGTTCGTCCATCGTAGTCTGCATCTGGCTATACGTTACGTTCGCCTCGTGAGAGGTTCCATGACCCATAAGAACCAGCGCGGCGCCGTCTGCATCCATCTCCTCGACGCTGGCGTATCCAGCCTGGGCGACAGCCTCGGCGACAACCGCTTCAGCCACAGCCTTCTTATCGTCATTGATAACAGTGGCGTCAGCACCGACTTCGCCCAGCAGCGGTTCGGCGATGACAATGTTCATCTGATCGGCATAGGCCTCAGTAGCCTCAACGAGTTCGTCGTATTCGGCACCATGCATGAGATGCGTCGGCTGGATGACCAGATTCTTCACGCCGTTGTCTGCAGCACGCTGCAGCGCTTGGTCGACGTTGTCAATGGCCTCGCCGTCACGAGCCATAATGTGGTTCAGGATGATCTGAGCAGTAAAGGCACGGCGAACCGACCAATCAGGGAATGCGGCCTGGATGGCACGTTCGACACCACCGATGTCAGCAACACGGCTGTCGTTGAAAGACGTGCCGAAGCTTACGACAAGAATCTCGTTCTCTCCGATTCCGTCCTGATTCAGAGGATCGTCCGCAGAGGCATCGCCGGTATCGAGAGCGAAGTAGTCGCCTTCTTCGACCTGAGCCTTCTGATCGTCGGACAGAGCGTCCCAAGCTGCCTTCGCTGCAGCACAGTCGTCAGCGGTGGTTTCGGTCCATTCCTGAACCTGAATAGCTGCGATGAGCTCGTCGACGTCCTCCGGGGTAACCTCGGTGGTTGCCGCCTCTTCGGTAGTCGCTGCCGGTTCGCTAGTCGCCGCAGGCGCCTCTTGTTCGCTGGTCGTAGCCGCATCGTCGGTTGCGGGCGTCTCTTCGGACGCACAACCCACGCAGGCCATGGCCAGCAGCGCTGCAATTGCCGTTGCAGCAAAATATTTTACGAAGCTTTTCATTGGTTTCTTCCTTTCCTTACCTTGTCAAGCCTTCGTTACCATGGTTGCTATTCGGATTCTGGTGAAGACACTGTCACCGTATGGTCGTACCACACGCCTTTTGCGCCGAGGATGGCCACATCAAACGGCTCATCAAGGGCGGGTACAGGGACATCGAATCCGAACACTTCCTCTTCCATGCCATCGTCATAAGTGACGACGTCGACCGTAGGTTCGAGTAGATTGCCGGCATCAACCTCCGCCTCCGCAGCAGTGCCGACATACAGGTTGACTATCTTTTTCGAAACAAGGCTGAAGTGCACGACCATGCTGCCGTCTTCGGAAACGGTAAGCACACCCATGCCGTCACAAGCCTCGTTTACATGGAACATGGAGCTGTCCGTGTCCACTTCCACCTCGTACTCGCCGGGCTTGAGTTCCGACGGATTGGCGCCGCCCTCACCTTCCGCAACGGATTCGGCATCAGAAGCGGCCGAGGAATCGGCCTCAGCTGCCTGGATAGGTTCATCAGCATCTACAGTCTCTGCGTCGGGCGCAGCGGTGTCAGCCGCCGCGCATCCCAAGGCGCAACCCAGCGCCAACGTAGCAACGCAAATCACAACCCTTTTGAAAGCCCTCTTCATAGGACCCCTTTCCCAAACGCGCAATCGCGCAGGAGTCTGAACATGCCGCGATAGCATCAGCACGTCAGTATGTATGGGGAAAGGGATAGCAAAGCAAGCGATGCCAAGGCATCACGTTCGCCACATCGAAAAGCTCCGCCGGGGTTCACAGCGGCCTCAATTCGAAAGACAGGTTGGGCATTCTGACTTAGCGACTGCCTTACAGTAATGGCCCTTGCTCGGGATTCTCACCCGATTTCCCCAACGCGTCCGCATGCGCGGTACGCACACTGTCTCCTGTGCAAGTATTTACATTAGGGAGCAGTATACCCCTTTCTCGGAAAAGAACCTGCGGATGCAAGAAATGCCCCGCCTATCCCCTCTTTGACGCTTTTTGACGTGAGGTCAGACACAAAAACCTTGCAAAGAGCCATTTCAACCGATTTAACAATGGCAAACGCCGCCTCCATATTGATTTGCATAGAGGCTCTACCGGCCACTCCCCCTCTGCCCATCAGGATAAACGCCAAGCAGGCCGCCGTACATGCCCTCGAAATGCGACACCAGCTCGTCCAAGGGAAGGTCCCCGTACTCCCCCGCCAGCCAGCCGAAATAGGCGTAGGTGACGCCCGATGCGATCATGTCGGCCGTCAGCTCCAGGCATGTTCCACACAAGCCCGGAACATGCATCAGCTCCTCCTTGAAAATATGGCGGAACGCGTTGCGGAATCGACCTCTGAATAGCTCGAACCCGTCTTCTTTCGCCACGAGCCTGAAAAATCCGATCTCCTGGCGCATCTGCTCGGTGGCCGCTTCGAACAATCCCGCAACATCGGTTTCGCCTGATTTGGAGCTGTTTTCCAGAATGGCCGAGGTCATCTCGTCCACGTATTCGCAAAGGATGTCATCGACCGTATCGTAATGCGCATAGAACGTCATGCGGTTCACGTTCGCCCGCTGAGCTAGCTCCTTCACGGTCACGCTGGACGAACCCTTCTCCTGGACCAGGTCGATATAGGCACGGCGCAACGCGGTACGGTTTTTTACAAAACGCAGGTCATGAGAGGTTTTATACATAATGTCACCGCTGTTTTTCATCAATTTCCAATCATATGATGCTTAATTATCATATGCCTATTTATTGCTCATTGGAAGGAGCAGACAGCATCCGTACAATGGACCGAAGCAAGCGGAACACGCAACCGACCGGCCGTCCTGCCTGCGGTTGCGCAAAAAAAACGAAGGCTGCAGGGCTGTTTGACACCTCGAATTCCACCTGCGGCCGCATAAGACAAGGAGGCTTCCATGGGCTATTTCATCGCAATGTTGGTTGCCGGCTACCCAACCGGCGACTGTCTTCCGGAAAACTTCATCCAACACCTCACGCCAGGTGCGCCGGATTTCGCATTCACGCTGACCGCCGTGATTCTTGCCGTCGTATTCGGCCTGCTCGTGTACATCATCCCCATCATTTTGACGGAGACCGAGCACATCCAGCCCTATCCGCTGTGGCTCCATTGCTTCTACTGGGCGGCGGACTTCATGGGCATCTGGGTATTTCTGCATGCGTTTTTGACCAACGACCACTTCTACATGTTCGGCCTGCTCGCAGTGGGCGAAGCCATCTGGGTGGCCATGGAGACCTACTGCCTGCAGCGCGCCATGACCTATGAGCGCGACCTCAACTGGAATCCTGATTGGGGCTTCCGCAAGCGCCTGACGAACATCATCCTGCTTATCGTGGCGTTCTTCGTGGCGCTCAACCTCCTGCGCGTGGAGCTGCACGACCCCACAATGTGGAAGTTCTGGATCTTCACCCAGGTGCTCATTACCATCGTGCCTGGTCTGGAGCTTGAAAAGCGCGGCTACCGGCTGGGCAACGCCCGTATCCTGAACATCGTGTTCATCTGCGTGGCCCTGGTCTCCTTCAATCCGTGGTGCAACATGTGGATGGCCATCGCGCCGGATTACTTCTCGCTTGATGTCAATCCCTGGTACTACATCATGGGCGTCGTCTGCCTCTTATTCTCCATCCGCGGCGCGCTCATGTACGAGAAACTGCCCGCCAAGCCTGCAACCGTGCAGGCCACCGGCAAAAAGCCGCTTCTGAAATAACGAACCCCTCCGGTAGGCCCGGCGAATCACAGTTCGCTTTGCGTACGGTACGCCTCCCTCAAGACCTCCGGAATACAGGAGAAGATGCAGACGGCAAGCTGCACCGGCGTAGCTTCGAAATCGCCCCGCAGCCAATCCACCACGCTGCCGACGTTGCCATGGGCGAAGTGTCTGGCCTCGAAGGCCATTTCCCGAGAAAGCTTGGGAACCCCCAGGTGACGCCGCAGCGCCGTCTCGTTCGCCTGAATGCTGAACTCCAGAAGATACCGGTAGATCGAATTCTGGGAATCCTCCTCGAAGGCGCGTCGGTAGAAATCCCGGCGCGCCCACAGGCGCCTGTGGGACTCTGTGTAGAACTCCAACGTGTAGGGTTGCGCGTTTTCCGACGCCGCCAGATGGTCCTGCTCGAACACCCACGCCACCAGGTCGTACTTGTCTTTAAAGTGGTAATAGAACACTCTGCGCTCCACGTGCAGCCGGGCGCACAGGTCCGCCACCCGCACCTTCGACAAGGGCATGCGGGCCATCATGGCCTCCAGCTCGTCGGCGAACATGCGCTTAGTGTCTCTCGTGGCGACCATGGTAACCCCTTTCTCTTCATAACCGTACATATTAGCAGTATGTACGGTAAATTACGAGTGCATCCACGGTAGGATGATCCCAGAAAAGCAAACGGAGAGAAGGAGTCCACCATGCACTTTACCGAACCTGTATACCGCAACCCCTACTGGCCCACATGGCCGCTGCTTGAGATCACGGCCGGCTGCACCCACAACAAGTGCAAGTTCTGCACCATGTACAAGGGGGTCCGCTTCGACGTGCGTTCGATTGAGGACATCGAGGCTGACCTGGCGGAACTGCGCACGATGGTGCCCCACGCCCGCACCATCCAGCTGCTGAGCGGCAACCCTTTGGCCCTGCCCTACAGCCGTCTGAAGCCCATCCTGGAGAAAATCAACGAGTATCTGCCCGACATGGAATACGTTTACACGGCCGGACGCGTAACCGACCTGCGCAACAAGACCGTCGAGCAGCTTCGCGAGCTGAAAGAGCTCGGCCTTCGCGAGGTCTCGCTGGGTGTCGAAAGCGGCGACGACTGGACCTTGGATCGCGTCAACAAGGGCTACCACGCCGAGGACATCATCGAGCAGTGCGGCAAACTCACCGAAGCCGGGATCGACTTCTGGATGTCGTTCCTGAACGGCGTGGCCGGCCGTTCGCACAGCCGCGACCACGCTATCCATTCGGCTGAAATCTTCAGCCAGTGCAAACCCATGCTCGTGGGCACGGGCGGCCTTACGCTGTTCCCCGGCACGCCGCTTTTGGAAGAAGCGCAGGCTGGCGAGTTCGACCCGCTGAGCGAGCGCGAGATGCTCGAGGAGCTGTTGCTGTTCGTGGAGAATCTGACCTGCGACTGCAAATTCATCACGCACCACACCATCGGCGGCGACAACCTTTCGGGTCCGAACTTCCTTGCACGCAAGGACGACATCATCTCGTCTCTGCGCGACGAGATCGACCATGGCGACCTGGAAACCTATGCCGCCATCAGGAGGAACAAGGTCACGCTGTAATGATGCACCGGCCGCCTACGACTTAGGGTGGAAACGGTCCGGATCGTTATCGACAAGGGCTGCTGGATCGAAGGAGCGAATCAAGTCCAGCAGCTCTTGCTTTTTATGCACGTCCACCTTGGCGTAGATGCGTTTGATGTGGGTCCGCACGGTGTTTTCGGAAAGCCCTAAGGTCGCTGCGACACCTGGAATCGTGTCGCCGCGGGCCATGGCTTCGGCCACTTCGGTCTCGCGGGCCGACAGTTTGTACTGCCTTGCGAGCAGCAGGCACTGCTTGGACACGCGGTCGAGGTAAGGCGAGTCGTCGCGCACGCGTTCGGGAGCCTTGTCCACGGCCACGCCGGCGCTAGCGCGGTTGCGGGTGGCCGTTGCGCCAGAAAGCATGAGCTCGATCTTGTCGGCCTGGATGCGGCTGGGCGAAAGCGCCGCCTTGAAACCGCCTTGTACCACGAAGAACATGAGCGCCAGCAGGTACATGGCCACAAACGAAATGGTTGTGTAGGGGTCCATTCCGAACAGCTTCACATCGCCTGCGACCATGCCCGCCAGAAACCCTATGTCATGCAGCAGGTACACGATGCCCGCAACCCAACCGTACACGAACGTCGGGTTGATGCCGCGGTCGTGGGAAGCCTGCGAACACTGTGCCATGACCAGGACGGTTGCGCAGACATACAGCGCGTACAGGGCGCCTGCAAGCCCCACCAGCAGGCTGTCACCGAACACCGGCAGCAGGAAAAACGCCGTGACGGCGAAAGGGAAGAACACCCGGAAAAACATCGTGATGCTGATGCGCAGCGGCCGCGATTGCCACACGAACAGGACCGCAGCGGCGCCCAACAGCAGCGCCACCATGGAAACGCTGTTCACTACAAGCGCCGCCGATGCCCTCTCAAGCGCCAGCGAACGCGCGATGCCGCAGGAAAACGCCAGCGCACCGATGCTTACGGCGCTTCGCCAATAATCCTTGAGCAGCTGCTTCGACGCCTCTGGATGGCTGCGGGGGCTGTCGGACAACATCCCCTGGGAATGGTCCACGTCGCGCCAGCTCAACACGATGCACAGCGTGTATACGGGCATGAACACCAGAGGGATGAGAAACGTCGTGATGGCCACGGGGATCACGAACAATGCAAAATAGATGACGGGCGCGATCAGCGTGCCGATGATCAGGTTTCGGTTGCCGATACCCGCCTTCTCGGAGGCGAACACACGCTGCCACGCCACGTTGAAGGCCGCCACGCCGAAGCCGATCAGGCATCCGGCCAAGCAGCCGAGCAGCATCATGTGCCCCGGAACATAGATGCTGGCGATAAGAAACGTCCACCCCGAAAGGCAGGAGACGACCGCCGATCGAATCGTGTTCGCCCACACCCGTTCGCTGTTGAAATACACGTCGCACGCACTTGCGAAGAAGCACACCGCGAACGCGAGCGACTGGGCCACGAAGAAAACGGTGACGAAGCCTTCCACTTGGACGGACTCGGGAAGAAACGGGAACACGCCGCCCCACACGACCGTCGCATTGGTCGCGAGAAACAACGCATAGCCCAAGCACGCGATGACATGATGCTTGTTGGCTCGCAAGAACGAAACAGGGTCTTTCAACACCGAAACATCGAGCACCTGCAGCCCTCCTTTTACCGCTTGCGAACCAGCAGCCCTCCTTGCGAGAATATGATACGTAAAGATTGACACCATCAAGCCGAAAATGAAAGAAATCGCACGTTATCGGCTTAAGTACCCAAAAACGGGTGACAACGGAAACGGGCGTTCGGCGCTATGGTGTATGTGCTCGTTCACGGGTCTGACAAAGCAGACGGGGGAAATATGGACGATGCAGAAAAAAGGAGGAAACATGACGAACGAAAAAGACACCGCCATGTCGCGGAGGACCTTCGTTAAGGGAGGAACCCTCGCAGGGCTCGCTTTCGCAGGCAGCTCCGCACTGTTCGCTTGCTCTCCCAGCGCGAGCGAACCGGCACAGGACGAGGCCGAAACCGGCGAAGCGCCCGTCGAAGGTGCCGAGGAGACGGTCACCTGGTCCCACTGCCACGTCAATTGCGGCGGCGCTTGCCCGCTGCGCCTGCATGTGGTCGACGACGAGATCGCCTGGGTCGACAATGACACCAGCGGCAGCCCCGAGTTCGGCGCCTACCAGCTGCGCCCCTGCCTGCGCGGCCGCTCCATCCGTCGTTGGATCAACGGCGAGGACCGTCTGAACTACCCCATGAAGCGCGTCGAGGGCACCGCCCGCGGCGAGGGCAAGTACGAGCAGATCAGCTGGGACGAGGCTCTGGACATCATCGCCAGCGAATTCACCCGCGTGAAGGAAACCTACGGCAACGAGGCCATCTTCATCCAGGAGTGCTCCGGCGTCGAGCAGAACGTCATGATGAACAGCCCGTTCTTCCGTCTGTTCAACCTGTTGGGCGGCGAAACCAAACGTTACGGCAACTACTCCAACGCCGGCATCAGCTTCGGCGCTTTGCCTTACACCTACGGCGGCGGCTGGGCGGCACGTCCGTTCCACTCCATCGCCGACGGCGAGCTGGTGGTCATGTTCGGCAACGCCCCTGCAGACACCCGCATGGCGGGCGACGGCGCAGGCTACGACCTGAACGTCATGCGCGAGCAGAAGGGTGCGAAGATCATCGTCATCGACCCGCGCCGTTCCGACATCGCCGCCAATCAGGATGTCGAATGGATTCCGATCATGCCCGGCACCGATGCCGCGCTGGTCGCAGGCGTCGCCCATGAGCTGATCGCCGCCGACCTTGTCGACCTGGACTTCCTGCACACCTACTGCGTGGGCTACGACGAGGAGACGCTGCCCGAAGGCGCCCCTGAGAACAGCTCCTACTACGCCTACATCATGGGCACCGGCTACGACATGGTGGAGAAAACCCCTGCTTGGGCCGCCGCCATCACGAAGGTTCCCGAGGCCCGCATCATCGAGCTGGCTCACCAGATCGGCGAGGCCAAGCCCTGCTTCATCTGCCAGGGTTGGGGCCCGCAGCGCCGCACCAACGGCGACTCCGCATCCCGCGCCATCATGCTGCTGCCCCAGCTGGTCGGCCAGGTGGGCAAGCCCAACACCAACAGCGGCGCCCGCGAAGGCAACGGTGGCTTCTGGATCGACACCTTCCCCGAGAGAGACAACCCCGTATCCGCCCGCTTCCCCAACTTCCTGTGGCCCGAAGCCATCGACCACGGTCACGAGATGACCGCCACCAACGCCGGCATCATCGACGGCGACGGCCTGAAGAGCGACATCAAGTTCCTGGTCAACTACGGCAACAACATGATGGCCAACCAGAACGCCGATATCAACACCACCACCGACATCCTGAAGGACGAAAGCAAGTGCGAGTTCATCCTGCAGTACGACGTGGTGTGGAGTGATTCGTGCAACTGGGCCGACATCGTGCTGCCCGACCTGACCCCGCAGGAAACCTGGACCTGGTCCGTGCAGGGCGAATGCAACGATTCCCTGGGCGTGTGGTTCGGCCGTCCTTCCACCAGCCAGAAGTTCGAGCGTCGCGAGGTATACGAAGTCTGCGCCGACCTGGCCGAGCGTCTGGGCGTCTACGACGAGTTCACCGACGGCGGCAAGACCCGCGAGGACTGGTGCCGCGAGCTGTACGAAGCCTGGGCCGCCGACAACCCGAACGCCCCGCAGACCTTTGACGAGGGCCTGGAAATGGGCATCTACAAGGAAGAGATCGAATGGTCCGACGGCGGCACCGATCCCTTCATCGAGGACCCCGAAGCGAACCCCCTGGAAACGGCCACCGGCAAGATCCAGGTGTACTCCCCCGAACTGGCGGAAATGGCCGAAACCTGGGAACTTGAAGAGGGCGAGTCCATCTGCCCGATTCCCGCATACCTGCCCGGATTCGAGAACGCCGAAGGCGTGACCGACGAGTTCCCGCTGTGCATGGTAGGCTACCACACCAAGGCGCACACGCATTCCAGCTACGCGAACAACATGATCATCCAGGACGCCCATCATCACAACGCCTGGATCAACCCGATCGACGCCGAAGCCCGCGGCATTGCCAACGGCGACGCGGTGCGCGTCAAGAGCGCCCATGGCGAGATCGAGATCGAGGCCCGCGTGACGAACCGCATCATCCCTGGCTGCGTGGCCATTCCGCAGGGCATGTGGCATAAGGCCGACATGCAGGGCGACCGCATCGACTTCGGCGGCTGCATCAACACGCTTGCCAGCCGTCGCGCAACGCCGGTCGGCAAGGCAGTTGGCGCACACAGCGCCGTCATCGAAGTCACGAAGGCGTAAAGGGGGACATCATGCAATACGGTTTCTATTTCGACGGCACGCGCTGCACAGGCTGCAAAACCTGCGTCCTGGCGTGCAAGGATAACAAGAATCTCACCTCCGAACAGGCATTCCGCCAGGTGTATGAGTTCGAAGGCGCCGATGGCTTCACGGCGGACGACGCCGGATGCTGGACCGTCGGCAGCTTCACCTACTACGTGTCCAGCGCCTGCAACCATTGCGCGACCCCGGCGTGCGTCGAGGCATGCCCCGTGGGCACCATGACGAAGCACGAGGACACGGGCCTGGTCTACAACGACCCCGAAACCTGCATCGGCTGCGGCAGCTGCGTGAATGCATGCCCCTACGGCGCACCCCAGGTAGACACGGAAATCCAGAAGTCCATCAAGTGCGACGGCTGCCACGCGCGCGTCGAAGCCGGCGAAATGCCGATCTGCGTGGCCGCCTGCCCGCAGCGCGCCCTGGAGTTCGGCGACATCGAGGAGCTTCGCGCCAAGTACGGCGACACTGCGGCCATCGCTCCGCTTCCCGACCCGTCACAGACCACGCCCAGCGTGTGCATCAACCCGCCGGTCTGCTTTGTGGACTGGTCCGAGGCCGACAAGGGTACGGTCGTGAACGCCATGGAGCTTCGCGCCTAACTCAACTACAATAGCCAATGCGGCAGCGCCTCCCTCCACGCTGCCGCATTCGGCACTACCGCATGCCGCCGGCATGCACGGCGGCACCGCCCGATCGGCGCCGTTTCGAACTGACCAGGAGACGATGAACGTATGCAGGAGTTCGGATTCTATTTCGACGGCACACGCTGCACAGGTTGCAAGACCTGCATGCTCGCCTGCAAAGACTACTATCATCTACCCTCGGATCTTGCTTTCCGGCAGGTGTACGAATACGAACTGCACGGCTCCTGGACGCAAGACGCGGCCGGCTGCTGGACGGTGGACGGCGGCGTCTACTACGTATCAACGTCCTGCCAGCATTGCGGAAACCCCGCCTGCATCAAGGTCTGCCCGACAGGCGCCATGCATAAGGAAGACAACGGCGCCGTGCTCGTGAACACCGAGCGATGCATCGGCTGCGGCTACTGCCACCTCTCCTGTCCGTACAACGCCCCCAAAGTCGACCGCGAAGCGGGCCATAGCGTCAAATGCACCGGTTGCTTTGACCGCGTTCGCGCAGGTGAGGCACCCATTTGCGTAGCCGCCTGTCCGCAGCGCGCCCTTGGGTTCGGGGAATTCTCCGAGTTTTCCCGAAGCGAAGGCACTGTGCGCGCCATAGCGCCCCTTCCCGACGAAGACGCCACCGATCCGCACCTGGTCATACGGCCGCCTCGCCATGCTGCCGCGCCCGACACCGATGCAGGCTTCGTGGCCAACCGAGACGAGATAGTGTAGCCCCATGGGACTTGGACTTCATACCGCACTGCAAGAGCTGTCGCTCATCCTGTTCACCACCCTCACGCCTGCGGGGGCCTTCGCCTGCATGCTGCTCGCATTGCTGCAGATGGGAAGCGCGCCCAGCGATGCGCAGCGCACCCGCTTGCGGCACATGATGGGACTTCCCCTTGTGGTGTCGACGGTGGGCATCATCGCCTCGTCGACGCACCTGGGCACGCCCGCCAACGCGCTCTACGTGATCACGGGAATCGGGCGCTCGCCGCTGTCCAACGAGGTCGCCTGCGTGCTTGTGTTCCTGGTCGCGACGGGCGCGTTCTGGCTGTATTCCTTCTCCATCAAGCCGAATGCGATCTTGATGAAAGCCCTGGGGACGGCCGTCGCGGTCTTGGGGCTCGTGTGCGTGGCAGGCATCTCGTTTGCCTACGACCAGGAAACCATCGTCACCTGGACAACTTGGATGACCCCCGTTGGCACCGCCCTTGGCGGCTTGGCCTGCGGAATTCCTCTGTTCCTGCTGACGGCGCACCTGGCACAGGCCTTCGACGCGATCGAGCGTATGAAAAAGCCCCTGCTCGGCATCGGTATAACGGCCTTTGCATCCAACACCGCCTGCGCCATTGCGCAGTACGCGGCCGTTTCGGGCATGTCCAACGAATTCCTGAGCGTTTCCGAGCTGGCGCCTGCCTACCCGGCGTTCATCGCGACATACGTGCTCTGCACTACCTGCGCCTGTTATTTGTGCGGCATGACGCTTCTGACCAAGGGGGCTGTAGACGAGGTAGCCGCCCGCACGCGCGGCAGGCGGCTGCTGCTTGCGACAATCCTCGCCGCGCTCGGGTTTTTCTCCCTGCGGTTCGTCTTTTACATGGTCCACATGACCGTCGGCATCAGCTTGTAGCGAAAGCGCCCGAACCTGGCACAAAAGGGGTGCGGGACGCCCGCACCCCCGCGTTTTCGTGTTGTCCGTCGGTCGAACCTACTCGAAATGACGACGCACGCGCCCAGGATGGTCCAGACGATAGCCGCCCAGCTCCTCCATGCGCGCACGGAACGCATCGCTTGCCAGCACCTCAAGCAGCGCCTGCACCATGGGCGTATCCCACGCGTAATCGGGAATGAGCAGGTCATACTGCTCTTCACACACAGGAACGAACCCCAGGCCGTACATCTTGGCCGCCGAGTAGATGCCCATGCCGGCATCGGCCGACCCCGCCTCCACCAGGGCCGCCACCGCCGTATGGGTGAACTCCTCGTGGTCGTAGCCGTAGATGGCGCCCGTGTCGATGCCGTCGCGCTTGCACACGAAATCGCTCAGGATGCGGGTACCGGAACCCTTCTGACGATTCACGAACCGGCGTCCCTCGCGGGTCAGGTCTGCCAGGGACTGAATGCCCAGCGGATTGCCCGGCGCCACCATGAGGCCTTGCTGGCGGTAGACGCACTCCACCTGGCGCACGCCGCCTTTGGGGAAATGTTTCTCCAGGTAGGGCTCGTTGTACGTACCCGTTGCTTCATCCAGCAGGTGGATGCCGCCGCAATGGTTCTCGCCGCGCTTGGCGGCCACGATGCCGCCCATGGACCCCACATGCGTGGACGCCACCGACAGTTCGGGATTGGACTTATGGATGAGCTGAGCGATCTCGTCGATCAACGGGTCGTGGCTGCCGATCACCACCAGCGACCGCTCGATATCCGCCAACGGACGCAGCAACCGCACGTCGACCTGGTCGCCCGCCTCGTACCCTTCGCTGTTCTGGGGAATAGTCATGATGCCGTCGGCCTTGACGAAGGACGTCACCACGCCTGCGCCTCGGGACAAAGGCGTCGCCACCAGTTTGTCGCCCACCTTTCCCACACGCACGCGCACGAACTCTTCGTACTTAAGCGACGACGTGCACGGGCGCGCCAACGTGGCCTTGACCCGGTCCCCACCGGGCGTTGAGCAGCCCAGCAGCTTCTCGATCAGCGGCTTGACCATCTGCTCGATCACGATGATGCCGCTCACGGGGTAGCCAGGTACGCCCACGATGGCGGTGTTCGCAGCGCAGCCCAAAATGGCGGGTTTGCCCGGCTTCATGGCGATGCCGTGGTAGAGCACCTCGCCCACCGCGGCCACGACGCGGGACGAATAGTCGTCACGTCCGGCGGAAGACCCGGCGTTCAACAGCACGATGTCGCATTCCGACACGGCTTTGACCAGCGCTTTCTGCACCAGGTCGGGCTTGTCGGCCACAATTGGATAGGCCACGGGATCGGCGCCCCACTGGCGCACCATGCCGGAGAAGATCGTCGAGTTGAATTCCATGACATCGCCGGGTTTGGGGTTGGCGCTGGGTTCGACCACTTCGTCGCCGGTGGGGATGATGCCCACCCGAGGACGCGCGATGACACCCACCTGCTGCACGCCCGCCGCCAGCATGGCGCCCATGGCGGCCGGCTCGATGCGCACGTTCGACGTCAGCAGCATCTCGCCTGCGCAGATGTCTTCGCCGATCTGACGGACGTTGCCCCACGGGGCAATCGACGCATGCAGGATGACCGGGCAGGTCCCCAGCTCGTCGATGCCATGGCCCTCTTCGAACACGACGTCTTCGATCATCACCACGGCGTCGCAGCTCTCCGGCAAAGGATCGCCTGTGTCCACCACGATGTAGTCTTCAGGCTGTACGGTCACAGGCGTGGTTGCGGTGGCACCGAAGGTCGCTTTTGCCGCCACGGCGATTCCGTCCATGGCACACGCGTGGTAGTGCGGTGCCGAAATGGCCGCATACAGAGGCTCGGCCGTAACCCGGCCCAAAGCCTCACCCACCGGCACGTATTCCTTCCGCGGGGCGAAACCACGCTCATCCAGAGCCGCCAAAAATCCCGAAACGGCCTCATCCAATGCGACATTGCTCAAATACTCGAACGCCATGGTTGGTCATACCTTCTTTCTAAAAGCCCTTATCAAGCCCGTACATTGCATTGCCCTATGAGAACATCCGCACGTCCACTTCGGCGCCGGCGGCCAAACCCTCAAGATTGCGGCCAATGGCGAAAAACCCGTCGGCACGGCTGAGCTGCGAGATGAGCCCGGATTTCCCGCGGATCGGCACCGCCGTAACCTGCCCGTCGCGTTGCTCAAGACGCACGGGAACCAGCTCGCTGCGGCCATGATTCGACGGAACGCCCGCGGACAGCTTCGCCGCCACGGACAGGGCCTTCCGGTCGCCTGCCAGAAGCGGTCGCACCAGCTCGAGGAACATGAAGTAGGCCGCCACGGGATGCCCAGGCAGCCCGAACGCAGGCACACCGGCCACATCGGCGCACATGGTAGGTTTGCCTGGTTTGACGGCGATGCCGTGGAACAGCATCTCCCCCAGTTCGGACAGCACCCGTTCGGTGTTGTCCTTCCGCCCGGCCGACGACCCGCCCGACACAAGCACCATGTCGCAACTCTCCAGGGCCGCACGCACGGTGGCAAGCAGGACGTCGTACCGATCAGGCACGATGGGAAAACGGGTCACGTGAGCACCGCAAGCCTCTGCCGCCGACGCCAGCACCGGCGCGTTCACATCGCGCATCTGCGATGCCACGGGCACAGCATCCGTCGGCACAATCTCGTCTCCGGTTGAGATGACGCCTACGTTGACCTGCTCATACACCTCGCAATTGACCATGCCCAGGCTTGCCAGCGTACCCACGTGGTGCGGCAGCAACGTGGTTCCTGCAGAAATGAGCACCTCGCCAGGCTTCACATCGTCGTTCTCGAACACGATGTTGCCGCCGGGCGCCACGGGCTTCGCCACGCCCACGGTTCCGTCGCCGTACTCCTCGCAGTATTCCAGCATGACCACGGCATCGGCTCCGTCAGGCACCTGGCCGCCGGTGGGAATGCGCACGCAGGTCCCCGGCGAGCACGCCATTTCGGGCTTTGCCCCCATGTCCACTTCTCCCACCAACGTCAGCAGCGCAGGCAGGGCGTCCGAACAGCCGAACGTGTCGGCAGCCACAACCGCATAGCCGTCGACCGTCGAACGGTCGAAAGAGGGAACGCCCTCCTGAGCCACCACATCACGGGCCAGCACGCAGCCTGCCGCCGCATCAAGCGGCACCTGCCGCACGCCGCGGCGTAGCGGGAAGAACCGATCGGCCACAGCCGAGCGCGCGTCATCCAGAGACACGACTTCCAGCATCTAGCACCTCCTCACGCCGAGCGCAAAGACCCGGCAAATCGTTCATACAACCCGTCATCCCAGGATCGCCGCGTAGGCGAACAGGGCTGCCAATATACAAACGGCCACCCGCAAAGGCGTCCTTAAACTCCTGCTCAGGCCGACGTCTTTCAACAGCGATTTCATGCCGACACAGATATGCCAGGCCAGCACTGCCGCCAGCACCGCCAAAGCCAGTCTCGGCACGAAGGGACCCGCCGCGAAGGCGCCCGGGTTCCGCATGCATACCACATGCACGGCCACCGCGCCGGCCAGCAGAACCCCCGTTACCCATTTCAGAACCAGGTGGCGCTTCTTGTTGATGCTGGGCGGAAACTCCGTGTCGGTCAGCTGCTCATAGCTGGTCACGACGCACAGCATCGCATGCACGGCCACAAGCCCCACGCCGATCCACACCGCCACACGCATGACCTGCGAATACGCCACCGACGGCGCAAAGCTGCCCAACAGCCCGTGGATCAGAAAGAAGCACACGACGACTGCGGTCACGACGCCGTTGGCGTGCCGCGACTTCGTACGCGGATGGGTCCTCCGTCCGTTCCGTTCGGCCATGCCCGGCGCTCCGACGGGTTACAACCAGCGGTAGGCGGTAGACCTGCCCGCGCCCAGCTTCTCCACCTCGCCGGCTTTCACCATCTTGCCCAGCGCGTTTTCCACGGTGGCTTCGCTGATGTCAGTGTTCGCGTCCAGAATCTGCCGCTTGGTCACAGGGCCTGCCGCCTGCCGGACGAAGGCTCGCACCCGCTCGGACTTGCCGCTGGGCGCATTGGCCGCCGCGTCCACGGCGTCGAAAAGGCGGCCGTACACCTTATGCAACAGCTCGAGCCAGTAAAGCACATAGGGCGAGTAGTCGTTTGCACCCCGATCCCAACCTTCCACGCTGCTGTTGAGGGCATCGTAGTAGGCCATGGCCTCGTCTTCGATAGTACGGTCCACGCTCATGTAGCGGGACACGTCGAAACCCGCCTTCCTCATCAACAGGTCGGCTAACAGGCGCGCGATGCGGCCGTTTCCCTCGTCGAAGGGGCGGATGCACATGAAGTCGACGGTGAACACGGCGGCCTGCACCAACGGGTTGCCGGCGGAAACGGCGAAGGTATCTGCCAGGCTGTCGCAGGCGCCGCCTAACACCAACGGGGTCTCGAACGCCGTAATGGGGCTTACCGGCACCGCCTGGGAATGACCGTCCACCTGTACATATATATAGTCTTTCTTACGGTAGCGGCTTTTGCGGCCCAAATTGCGATGGCCGTACAGCGTCTCGAACAACTTAACCGCCGTCGCCGTGGTCAAGTCGAACGCATCCGGATCGGCGTTTATGAGCGCCAGCGCGTTGCCGTAGCCGATAACCTGCCGCTCGGTCTCGCCCACAGGATCGGCGCCTTCCATCAACTTGGCTGCACGGGCGGTGTCAATGGGAAACCCCTCGATACGCGTGGATGCAGCAACGCTGTCCGCCAAGGCAACCGCCTTCAGCGGCTCCAGCAGCTCGGGGTGCATCTGCTCGATCACACCGAGCTTTCCCCTGTCTTCATATACCCTCATATGTGCGTCGGCGATTTTGCCGCTGTACAGTTTCTGAGGAAGATGACCGTAGTCGAACGTACGCATACAGACCTCCTGCTTTGCAGTGCAGGCGCCTTATTCGCCAGGCGTCGTTTTTCCCTTGCTTTCTGCCTAGCATAGCAGACGGGAGGATGCTTTGCCTTATCCATATGTCTCATTTAGGCAAAATCAAACGATTTTTCTGCCTAATCCAGAAAGACATTTAGGCAATCTGGGGTATGTTGCCCATGGCTAACTCACAAAACCCGTTTTTTCTGCCTATCGTGCGTGCTTTAATACCTTCAAGGGGAAATTCTATATAGAAGGGGGAATGTCTATGGCTAAACAATTAGTCGTGGATCCCAAGAAGTGCGTAAGCTGCCGCACGTGCGAGCTGGTCTGCTCGTTCAAGCACAACGAGGAATTCAATCCACGCCTGTCCAATGTGACCGTCTTCCATTACGAAGATGCAGCCATCACCGTGCCGATCATGTGCATGCAGTGCGACGAAGCCTGCTGCGCGGCCATCTGCCCCACCGGAGCGCTCAAACGCAACGCAGATGGCGTGATCACCCACAATGCCGACAAGTGCATCGTCTGCAAGATGTGCGTGAGCGCCTGCCCGCTGGGCAACATCTCCTACTCGGTCGCCAAGAAGAAGGTTTTCAAGTGCGACCTCTGCGACGGGGAAACCTGGTGCGCCGTGCACTGCCCCACCGGCGCCATCAGCGTCATCGACCCTGATGAGGCCCTCGATAAGAAGAAGCTCGCCGCCGACAAGCTCAAGGCGGCCGTCGAGGAGGTGTCTGCATAATGACTCGCGGATACGGATGGATCGGAACAATCCTTCGCGTCAACCTGACCGAAGGCACCATCAAAAAAGAGCCGCTGAACATGCAGGATGCCAACGATTACGTCGGCGCCCGCGGCTTGGGAACCAAGTACTACTGCAACGAGGTCGATCCGAAAATCGACCCCCTGTCGCCTGAGAACAAGCTCATCTTCATGACCGGCCCGCTCACCGGCACGGCCGCCTGCTCCGCCGGCCGTTACGAGGTCGTCTCCAAGGCCCCGCTGACCGGCATCATCGGCGCCGCCAACTCCGGCGGCCACTTCGGCCCCGAGCTGAAGTACGCCGGCTACGACGGCATCATCTTCGAAGGCAAGGCCGACCATCCGGTCTACCTGCACATCGACGATGAACTGGTCGAACTGCTCGACGCCAGCGATCTGTGGGGCCAGGGCGTGCACCCGGTCACCGATGCACTGGAGGCCAAGCACGGCAAGGTCCGCGTGGCCACCATCGGCAGGCCGGGCGAACGGCAGATGCTCTATGCGGCCATCATGAACGACAAGAACCGCGCCGCCGGCCGTGGCGGCATGGGTGCCGTCATGGGCTCCAAGAACCTGAAGGCCGTCGTCGTGCGCGGCACGGGCGGCGTGAAGGTCGCCCGCCCCGAGAAGTTCATGGAGGAAGCCACTAAGGCCCGCACCATGCTTCGCGAACATCCCGTCACCGGCGCCGGCCTGGCAGGCTACGGCACGGAAATCCTGGTGAACATCGTCAACGAGGTCGGCGGTCTGCCGCTGCGCAATGCCCGCGACGGTGCCTTCTGGGACAAGGCCGACGACACCTCCGGCGAGCGCCTGGTGGAAACCCACCTGATCAAGAACCAGGGCTGCTTCGGCTGCACCATCGCCTGCGGCCGCGTGACCAAGATCGAAGGCAAGGGCGACCTTGACGGCTTCGGCGAAGGCCCCGAGTACGAAGCCGGTTGGTCCTACGGCGCAGCCTGCGGCGTGAACGACATCTCGGCCATCGTCAAGGCGAACTTCATCTGCAACGAGGAAGGCATGGACCCCATCACCTTGGGCTCCACCGTCGCCTGCGCCATGGAGCTCTTCGAAATGGGCGCCATCCCCGAGTCCGACATCGGGTTCCCGCTGCGCTTCGGCGATGCGGAAGCCATGGTCAAGCTCACCCAGATGTGCGCTGACGGCGAAGGCTTCGGCAACGTCATCGGGCTGGGCTCCTATCGTCTGGCCGAAAAATACGGCCACCCCGAGCTTTCCATGTCCACCAAGAAGCAGGAAATGCCGGCTTACGACGGCCGTGCCATCCAGGGCATCGGCCTTGAGTACGCCACTTCCAACCGCGGCGGCTGCCATGTGCGCGGCTACATGATCGCCCCCGAGGTGCTGGGCATCCCTGTGAAGATGGATCCGCAGGTCACCGAAGGCAAGGGTGCCATGCTCAAGACCTTCCAGGACTTGACGGCGCTCTGCGACTCCACGGGCATCTGCCTGTTCACCACCTTCGGCATCGGTCTGCCGGAAATTGCCGGCCAGTACCGCGAGGCCGTGGGTTCGGACGAAACCGACGAGGAGATTCTGCTGAAGGGCGAGCGCATCTGGAACCTTGAAAAGCGCTTCAACATCGAAGCCGGCGTGGAGAAGGACACGCTGCCGCCGCGTCTGCTGCGCGAAGCGCTGCCCACCGGTCCCGCGAAGGGCAAGGTCAACGAGCTCCAGACCATGCTGGCCGACTACTATGCGGCACGCAACTGGACGGCTGACGGCATCCCCACGCAGGAGAAGCTCGACGAACTGAGCCTGACGTACTAGTTGAGAAACGGCGGCCGGATTGATCGGTTGATCCGGCCGCCAGCTCCGAGGTCCTGCCGGCAGACGCCGCCTGCGCAAGCGGCCGGCATCTGCTGGCAGAGCCTCGGAGCTGCTTGCTGCTTACCGTCAACTCAATTCACCATCCGAAGGAAACACGGCCTATGCTCGTCAAGTTCTTCGCAACATATCGGCAGATTGCCGGATGCAAATCCTGCGACGTACCTGCGCCGCAGGATGTTCTTGCGCTTATGGAAGAGCTTTCCAAGCGCTGGCCGGAGTTCCGCAACCTCATCCTGAACGAGGACGGCACCGACAAGGGGGACGACGTCATCATCATGGTCAACGGCCGCCACATCGAGCATCTCGAAGGCGTGGCCACGCCCTTGACCGAACAGGACTACGTCGCTGTAACCCCGTTGGTCGCCGGTGGATAACGCCTGGTAAAAGCCGTACTTTCTCCAGGCATCGGAAACGAGGTACCTATGACCGAAAAGGACCAGACCTCGAAGGTTAAAGAAATCATCGAGGCATATCCGGCCGACCAGCGGTTTGCGCTGGCGGCCATGCAAGACATGCAACACGCATTCAACTACATTCCCGAAGAGGGCTTGGCGGCGCTTGCCGAATACCTCGGCTGCCCCCAGGCCCAACTCTATTCGATGGCCACCTTCTACAAGGCGCTGTCGCTGACGCCCAAAGGCGACCACATCGTCAAGATCTGCAACGGCACCGCTTGCCACCTGCGCGGATCCATGAATCTGGCCACCGAGCTCAAGCGCGACCTGGGCGTCGAGCCCGGCGAGACCACCGAGGACGGCAAGTTCTCCGTCGAGCTGGTCAACTGCCTGGGTTCCTGCGCGCTGGCCCCCGTTATGGTGGTCGACGGCACCTACCATAACAAGCTGCGCGTCGAGCAGATTCCCGGCATCATCGAACGCTACGCTGCCGAGGAGGTGACGCAGGATGATTAACGGCACCGAGAAGATCCTTGTCTGCTGCGGCACGAGTTGCATCGCCAACGGCGCCCTGGACGTGGCAGACGCCATCGAGCAGGAACTTGCCGCCCGCGGCATAAACGGCGTGGAGGTTTGCGTCACCCGCACGGGCTGCTCCGGCGAATGCGAGCAGGGACCCATCGTCCGCTTCATGCCCCGCGACCTGATGTACTACCGCGTGACCGTGCGCGACGCAGCCGCCATCGTGGATTCGCTTGAAGGCGAACCCGTTAAGAAGCTCCTGTTCAAGAAAGACAAGCAGTTCTTCGAGCACATGGACGACAACCCGTTCTACGCCCTGCAGCACAAAGTCGTGCTCAAGGACGTGGGCATCATCGACCCGCTGTCGCTGGACGACTACATCGCCCGCGGCGGCTACGAGGGCCTGAAGCGCGCCCTTAAGATGACCCCCGACGAGATCATCACCGAGGTCGAGAAGAGCGGTCTGCGCGGCAAAGGCGGCGCAGGCTTCCCCACCGGGCGCAAGTGGCGCACCGCCGCCGGCTACGACGTGTTCCCCAAATACATCGTCTGCAACGGCGACGAAGGCGACCCCGGAGCATTCATGGACGGCTCTACCATGGAGGGCAGCCCCCATGCCGTGATCGAGGGCATGATCATCGGCGCGTTGGCCATCGGGGCCGAAGAGGGCGTACTCTACATCCGTGACGAGTACGCACTGGCCCGCGACCACATCCAGCACGCCATCGACGACGCCTATGCGGCGGGCATCCTTGGCGAATCCATCCTGGGCACCGACCACAAGCTGGACCTTTCCATCGTCCGCGGCGGCGGCGCCTTCGTCTGCGGCGAATCAACCGCACTGATGGCATCCATCGAAGGCCGCGTGGGCGAGCCCCGCGCGAAATACATCCGCAGCGTCCAGCGCGGCTTGTTCGACAACCCCACGGTTCTGAACAACGTGGAGTCGCTGGCATCCATCCCCACCATCCTGCGGGACGGCGGCGAGAAATACGCCGAAATCGGCACCGACAACTCCAAGGGCACCAAGGTGTTCGCTATGGTCGGCAAGGTCAAGCACACGGGCCTTGTGGAAGTTCCCATGGGAACCACGCTGCGCACCCTGATCTACGACATCGGCGGCGGCATCATCGGAGACCGCCCGTTCAAGGCCATTCAGACCGGCGGTCCTTCCGGCGGCTGCATCCCCGAAGAGCTGCTGGATCTGCCCGTCGACTTCGACACCTTGGTGGAATACGGCGCCATGATGGGATCCGGCGGCATGATCGTCATGGACGACCGCTCCTGCATGGTGGAAGTGGCCCGTTACTACGTGGACTTCCTCTGCGAGGAGAGCTGCGGCAAATGCACGCCGTGCCGCGAGGGTTTGCGCCAGATGCGCGCCATCCTGACCGACATCTGCGAAGGCCGCGGCAAACCCGGCGACATCGAGCTTTTGGAGCGCATCGGGCACACCATGCAGGACGCATCCCTGTGCGCACTGGGCCGCACCGCCCCGAACCCTGTTCTGACCACCATCAAGTTCTTCCGCGACGAATACGAGGCGCACATCGACGGGAAGGAATGCCCTGCCGGCGTCTGCGCCAAGCTGACCCAGTTCGCCATCGAACCGGAAGCCTGCACGGGCTGCGGCATGTGCATGCGCGCTTGCCCCGCCGGCGCCATCTCCGGCGACCGCCGCGAGCCGCACGTCATCGACCCGCACCTGTGCATCGCCTGCGGCAGCTGCCGTGAGGCCTGCCACTTCGACGCGGTGCTGACCGAAAGGAGGCCCGCATGAGCGAGATGATCACCGTCACCATCGATGGCATCGAATGCACCTGTGAAAAGGGCGAATACGTTTACGACGTGGCCCGTCGCAACGGCATTAGGATACCCACGCTGTGCCGCCACGACGCCTTCGCCGACCACCGGGCCTGCTGCCGCATCTGCATCGTCGAGGTGGAGCAGCGCGGCCGCACCAAAGTGGTCACGTCCTGCGTCTACCCCATCGACGGCCCCTGCGAAATCCGCACGAACACCGAGCGCATTCTTGAAGAACGCTCCGTGCTGCTGGCGCTGCTGGGCCATCGCGCCCCTGACGCCGAGGTCATCGGCAAGATGAGCGGACGCCTGGATATGAGCGGGTTCGACCGCTTCGTCACCATCGACAACGAGAAATGCATCCTGTGCGGCCTGTGCGTGCAGGCCTGCAACAGCCTGGGCACGGGCGCCATATCCACGGTCAACCGCGGTGTGGACAAGAAGGTCGACACGCCTTACGACAAGCCGTCCGAGTTCTGCGTCGGCTGCCTCAGCTGTGCCAACGTATGCCCCACGGGCGCCATCGGCTATACTGAGACCGACACGACCCGCACCATCTGGAACCGCGAGTTCGACCTGGTACTCTGCAAGGAGTGCGGCAAGCCCATGGGCACCGTCGAATCGGTGCGCCACGCCGTCGGCGCCGAAGGCGACTTGCCGGAAGTCTGCGACGAATGCCGCAAGAAGAAGCTGGCCGACGAGATGATGCGGACCTACCGCTACGTGTAGTCGACCGATACGATGAACCCGAAAGGAGGCGGAGCGGTGCTTCGCCTCCTTTTGCAACTGCGAGGAAAGCGTCCCGACATGGATTTCGAACACCGATATGATAGGAACAAGGCATCGCTGACCGATGACGAATGCGCGGCGCTGGCTGCCAAGCGTATCGTTGTGGTGGGTTGCGGCGGCCTGGGCGGATCGGTCATCGAAGCTTTGGCCCGCATCGGCGTCGGACACCTTCGCGTTGTCGACGGTGACGTCTTCGACGAGAGTAACCTGAATCGCCAGATCCTGTGCACCGAAGCCACCGTCGGCCAAAAGAAAGCCCTGGTAGCAGCCGAGCGCATTGCCGCCATCAACAGCAGCGTGGCCGTCGAGCCCGTCGTCGCGTACCTGGACGAAGCCAACGCTTTCGAAGTCATCTCCGGTGCGGACTGCGTAGTGGACTGTCTCGACAACCTTGAAGCCCGCTTCTGGCTGGCCTACGCCTGCCAACACGCGAACACGCCGCTCGTCTACGGCGCCATCGCCGGTTGGTTCGGCCAGGTGTGCACGGTCTACCCCGGCGACGTGTCCTTCGTCAGCGTCTACGGAGAGCCTTTCGAAGGCGGCGGCGAAAGTCAGCACAAAGCCTTGGGAAATCTGCCCTTCACGGCGCATTCCATCGCAGCCATCCAAGCCGCCGAGGCCGTCAAGGTGGTACTTGAACGCCCCGGTCAGATTCGCAACCGCCTGCTGATGGTCGACCTTTTGGACGGCTCGGTTGACGACATGGAGCTGCGTTAGCGGGAGCATGGGCATGGCGGACACCATCGACCTGGACTGCGGCATCGCCTACGGACGCATAGCCGGATGGCTCGACGACGAGCTTGCCTTGCCGAGCGAAAACAACGCCTGGACATACGCCTGCCATGGCGGCTCGTGCCGCATCGCCATCGAGCCTTTGGAAAAGCGGTCCTTCGGCCTGATCAGCCTGGAGCGCACGCATCTGCTCGTGCAAGGTGACGAAACGGCCCTCGCCTCGTTCTACAAACTGTTCACACTTCGGTTCCTAAGCGCCGGCGGATAGCACCTGCCCGCCGCTCCCGCAGTGCTGCGCATGGGTGCAGCGCCGCTTGCGCAGGCGGGCTATTTCCTTCAGGTCACATGCGCTCATGCCGCCGAGCAGCCGTAGGCGCGCACCCATGCGCAGCACTGCGGGAGCCCTTGTGGCGGTTGCGGTCGGGATGCGCACACCCCCTACAGTTTGCTTGACACGCAGGCCACGCGATCGACTTCGTCAACATAGACCAGATGCAGCTCGGTGCCGTAGAGCTCCGAAAGCCTTTCACTGGTAAGCGTGGTTTCTGAATCCCCCACGGCCAGCGTACCGTCGTAGTTGAGCATGGCCACTTTGCCGCCCAAAAGAATGGGCTGGTCAGGGTTGTGCGTGGTCATGATGACGGCATAGCCGCGGTCGGCCAGCTGCTGGATGGTGCGCATCACACGAATCTGGTTTCCGTAGTCCAGCGCGCTGGTTGGTTCGTCGAACAGGATGATTTCCGGATCTTGCACGATGGCTCGGGCGATGGCCACACGTTGGCGCTCGCCGCCCGAAAGTTCCGATACGGCGCGGTCGGCCAGCTTCTCCAAGCTCAGGTCGGCGATTGCCTGGTCGACGCGGGCATAGTCCTCCTCCTGCGGCGTCGAGAACATGCCGATGCGCGGTGCGGCGCCCATGACCAGGTACTCGCGCACCGAATAGCCGTAGGTGACGCTGATGGTCTGGCGTACATACCCGATGTGGCTGGCAAGCGTCCGCGGCGAATACTCCCCGATGGGCTGGCCGCACACTTTCACGGTGCCGTGGGTCGGCGTGGCCAGGCCGGCGATGCAATTCAGCAACGTCGATTTGCCGGCGCCGTTGGGCCCGAGCAACGACAGGATTTCGCCTCGTCCGATGGAAAACGACACGTTACTGAAGATGATACGGTCCCTGGTGTACTGAAATGCCAGGTCAGTGGCTTCAAGCAGAACCTCCATCAGTCCACCTCCCTCTGCTTGACCAGGATGTAGCCGAACAGCGGCGCGCCTATGAGGCCCGTCAGCACGCCGAGCGGTATCTCGAAACCGGATATGTTGCGGGCAAGCAGGTCCACCAGGATCATGAACGCCGCCGCCACGAACACCACCGTGGGTATGAGACGTTTATTGTCGGCACCCACGATGCGCCGCGCCACGTGCGGAATGATCAGGCCGACCCATCCGATGGTGCCGGCAACCGAAACGGCGCTCGCCGTCAGCACGGTGGCCGCAACGATGACGACGTTGCGCTCGCGCCTCAGGTCCACGCCCAAAGATCGCGCCTCGTCTTCACCCAGCGACAGCAGGTTCAACCGCCAACGCATGGCAATAAGCACGATTGCCGCCACAACCATGACAGGTGCGGTGGTTTTCAACAATTCGAAATCCACCTTCGCGATGGAACCCAGCTGCCAGTACGTGATTTCCGCAAGTTGGGTATCGGGGTCGGCGACATATTTCATGAGACCCAGCACCGATGACATGAAGCCACCCACAATGACGCCTGAAAGCACCATCATCACGTTGGTGTGCTTATGCATGAATTTGGGAATGGAGACGGTTATGAACACGGTGATCAGGCCGAGCACGAAAGCGAAGACCTGCGTCATCCACTGGTCCATATACAGAAGAATGGACAGCGCCGCACCTACGCAGGCCCCGTAGCTTACGCCCAGGATGTCCGGCGACACCAGCGGATTCTGAAACACGCCCTGATACGAAGCGCCCGACAGAGCCAATGCCGAGCCCACCAACGCCGCAGCTACCACGCGGGGCAGGCGTATGTTCATGATGACGTTGTATTGGTTGGCAGTCCATACCTCTTCAACGTCGAGAAACGGGAAGTTCGATGCCAGAATGGCTATGGTGGTCTGAATGTCCACTTCGTAGCGTCCCACGCACATTGATACGATGCCCAAGACAACCACTAAGATGCCGCAAACGGTAAGGATGACCGGCAGCGGAAGATGCGCTGCGTTCCTTCCTGAAGCCTTCGGTCCTTCGGAGCGCTTCTCTCGGGACCGGACAGGCACGTCGCCTTTCACCATCGTTTTCCCCCTTTTGCACACCAAAACAGTTGTTTCGCTATATTCACTGGTTTAGCTTATTATAATTATTTCTTGCAAAGGATATTGCTCGGTTCCGATGTTTTAGGAGGGGGATATGAGCAGCAAGACAAACGGTATCATCAGCTCCAACGAAATCACGAGGCGTAAGTTCATCAAATTCGGCGCCACCGGCGCCGCAACCGTTTCGCTCATCGGCATGTTCGGATGCTCCAGCACCGAGGAGCCCGCAGAGCCTGAAGCCACCGAGGATGCATCTTCCGAAACCGCCGAACCGACAGCCGAACCCGAGGCGACCACGCAGGTCATCACCGACCTGACCGGCGCCGAGGTCGAAGTGCCCTTAGAAATCGAGAAAATCGCCGACCTGTGGCATGCGCACAACCAGATCGTCATCATGCTGGGTGCCGGCGACAAGCTGGTCGGAACCACCGAGAACTTCAAAAACCGCGCGTGGGCGAACGTGGTGTACCCGCGTCTGGCCGAGGTCGAAGCGCTGGTCGTGGGCAGCGGCGCTGGCGAAGTGAACTACGAAGAGGCTTTGAGCTTGGAGCCCGACGTGGTGTTCGCCTCCGACGAAGAAGTCACCGAAAATGCTCGCAACCAGGGTCTGACCACGGTCAACGTCATGTTCCAGGACTACGAGGGCCTGCGCAACAACGTCACCCTCACCGGTCAGGTGCTTGGCGCCGAGGCCCAGGCGGCCGCCGATGCGTGGGCAGCCACGCTCGACGAGAACATCGACCTGGTAGCCAGCCGCACCGAAGGCATCGCCGATGCGGACAAGCCTCGCATCCTGCACATCGTGAGTCCCCAGAGCTACACCATGGTCGACGGCACGAACACCATCGTCGACGAATGGATTAAGCTTGCCGGCGGCGTAAACGCCATTGAAACCGAAGGAAACCGTATCGAGCTGACCCTGGAAGAGATCCTCGGCTCCGACCCCGACATCATCATCATCGGCAGCGCCAAGCCTGAAGATGTCGATGCGTTTTTGGCCGACGAGCAGTTCAGCGGCCTGACCGCCGTCCAGAACGGTTTCGTGTACGCCAACCCCGAAGGCGTGTTCCCTTGGGACCGCTACTCCGGAGAAGAAGCGTTGCAGATTCTGTGGGCTGCCAAGTTCTTCAATCCCGACCTGTTCGAGGACGTCGACATGGTGCAGAAGACCCAGGAGTTCTACAGCAAGTTCTACGGCTACGACCTGACTGACGACGAGGCGACCCGCATCCTCGAAGGCGAACTGCCCGAATAACCAAATAACACGTACGAAAGGCCGTCCTTCGGGACGGCCTTTTTCTGTTTTGGCCACTATCACGACTGCTCCGCCTTTTCAAACCGTACATATCTCTATTTTGTACGGCGCGAATCTCACCTTGGCGCTTTACGATATACCCAGAAAGAAACGACGACATCGAAAGGGGTGGAAAATGATGCTGAACACGAGAGCATTCAAAAGAGTCGACGATTTGGCCTGCGCCCTTGAGTCGGCAGACCGCGAAGACGCCGCCCTGCCCCGTCGCGACAAGGCCCGCCGCATGGAGGAGCGCCTGCGCGCAATCGGCCGCGAGAAGGACGTTCCCTTGGAGCTGCGCACCTGGAACGGCCCCTGGTAGACGTCCTGAATTCACCAAAGCAGACAAACCGTTCTTTCAAGAAAGGACCCCCGAAAATGACCGAAGCCACCGAAAGCAAGACGTTCCTCGAGATGACCCGCGACCGCTGGAGCGTGCGCAGGTTTTCCGACCAGCAGATCAGCGCCGAGCATATGGACCGCATCCTGGAAGCCGGACGCAACGCCCCGAGCGCCTGCAACTACCAGCCCCAGCGCATCCTTGTGCTGCAGTCCGACGAAGCCATCGCCACCGTCCGCGGCGTGACGGGCTGGGCCTTCAACGCGCCCACCGTGCTTCTGGTCTGCTCCGATCTGACCGAGTCCTGGAAGAACCCCGACGGCTGCGACTCCGCCGAAGTGGACGCCACCATCGCGCTGGACCACATGATGATGGAAGCCTGGGAGTGCGGCGTCGGCTCCACCTGGGTGCGCGGCTTCGACGAGCGCGTCATGCGCAAGGCTTTCAACGTGCCCGACACCTGGAAGATCGTGGCCCTCATGCCCATGGGCTACCCCTCTGAGCAGGCCCGTCCTTCCCGTTGGCACTTCAAGCGAAAGTCCAACGAGGACCTCTACCGTTTCCTGTAAGAACCCCGGCCCCCAATACGAAGGACGGCGTGCCCATCGACACGCCGTCCTTTTCTGTTTGATATACGAGCGCAGCCTTACAGCTCGATGCGTTTGAACATCTCCTTGCCCACCATGCAGATCGGGCAGGTGTAGTCGTCGGGCAGCTCGTCCATTTCGACCACATAGCCGCAGGCCAGGCACTTCCATCCGTAGCGGACGCCTTCGGTCGCGGCGGGCTCGGCGGCCGGAGCCGCAGCCTCGGCCGATTCGGTCGCTTCTTCGGGCTGCTCGTAGCTGGAGGCCTTCGGCGGAGTCTTGCCGCCCTTGACCTTGTGGTAATAGGCATAGGTCATGGCCGCATCGCCGGACAGCACCTCGGCATCCACCACTTCGCCGATGAACAGGATGTGGGAACCCAGGTCGATCCGGTTGACCACCTTCGCGCAGAAATGCGCCGCCGCATGCTCGGTCACATAAGGAATGCCCAGTTCATCCACGGCATACTGCGTGTCGGCGAACTTGTCGAGCTCGGTGCTGGTACGGAATCCGAAGCGGCCGATCAGTTCCATGGTCGCGCTTTCGGTCAGCACGCTTGCCTCGAATGCGCCTGAGTCCTGCACCACGCCGCAGGTGACGTTCTCTTTGTTGATGGCCACGCTCACCTGAGCAGGCTTCGATGTGACCTGCGCAAACGTGTTTACCACGCAGCCTGCGCGAAGCTCGTCGTTCTTGGCGGTTATGATGTACAGGCCGTAATTCAGCGTACGGAATGCTTTGGTGTCCATGCGATCCCCCTTGTCGCGTCATGTAAATGCATAAGCACGGGTACTATTATGCCATGCCTTGACCTCCACCGACGTGACAACCTGATGTCGGCCGAACGAATGCGCCGGGCACGCCTCGAACCTGCCTGAAGATTCAGGAATCGGGGCTCCGTCTGCAACAAACGTATGACGGCAACGGCCGCGGCATCGTCCGTGCAACGGGAATTCCGAATCGTGTGCACTTAGGGGGATAATCGGTAAAAACGAGCCCCCGAACCAGACCCGTAGTCTTGTTTTACCACGTTTTACACCTCACATTTGACTATTGTGTGGCGTTTCTTTCGTGTATTCGTATCGATTTCGACCGAGCGAGGCGGTTTTCGAGCAGATTATCCCCTTAAGTGCACAGAAAACCGGAATCCCGTTGCACGGACCATGTTCCGCCCGCCTTTGGGCTTGAAGACAGTGGCGGCTGGGCATGCCAAGGCGCAGCCGTTCGCTCCGCAATGCAGCCTGGCGCCCGCAATCACCTCGAAAACCCTGCCTAAACGAAAAGGGCGGGAAGCCGAAGCCTCCCGCCCCATGGAGGGATGTGGTTTTGCAAGCGCGAGTCGTCGTGCGACGCTACTCGGCCAGCCACTTCATGCCGTCGGCGACGGTTTCGCCACCGGCACGGTACTCATGGCAGTTCTCGCAGGCCATGGCGTTGCCGCCCAGCTGCTCGGGAGTGTAGTCCAGGCTGGAGCCGTGGATGGGGGCATACGGGTTCCACATGCCCAGGTCCTCGGAATTGGCGAGGGCCTCGTCGCTCACCGCGCCGCCTTCGGCGTAGGCGAACAGGGCAGGCGCGTTGCCGTCCAGCTTCGGGCCCACGCCGATGGTGCCGTTGACGGCGCTCTCGGCGGCCACGTAGCCGAAGGTGATGGCGCGGCCGATGGAGGTGCCGGGAATGTGGCGCGGGTAGTTGCCCGCGAAGAAGCTGCCGGAGACGTTGCCGCAGGCGAACAGTCCGGGGATCGGCTCGTCATCCATATCGATCACGCTGCAGTTGGCGTCGATGCACAGGCCGCCCACCGTAGCCAGCACGTTGCTGTTGCTGGTGAAAGCGTACAGCTTGCCACCGGTGAAGGGCATGGTGATGTTCAGGTCACGGTCGAAGTCTTCGTCGCGCATGTTCTTGAAGAAGCCGGCATAGCGGTCGAGCGTCGCCTGCAGGCCCTCGGCGTCGATGCCGCAGGCTTCGGCCAGCTCAGCGGCGGTGTTGCCCTCGTACAGCCAACCCTTGCTCTTGAACTCCTCGAAGCCGCCGTCCTCAAGGCCTTCGCTCATGGCCTCGTCGAAGATGTACCAGCAGTTCTTGCCAAACGCAGGCTGGGCGTTCTGGGCGTTGGACACAACCTGGAAGGGACCGTCCTCGCGCACGAAGCGCTGGCCGCGGCCGTTCACCAGGATGCCGAAGTACACGGCGTTCCAAGTGCGGAAGTCGGCGAAGCTGGTGGGGGTGCCCCAACGGAAGTTCATGACGGGATGCGGAATCGGATCCATCTGGGCGCCGACGGCCAGACCCATCATGTGGCCGTCGCCCGTGGTGCCCCAGCCCGGATTCCACCAGCTGGAGTAGGCGTAATCCTCGGGACGGGTCCAGGCCTCCATCATCTCGGGGTTCGCATCGTAGCCGCCGGTGGCCAGAATGACGCCCTGGGCAGCGTTGGCGCGGAAGTATCCGTCGGCATCGCGGGCAACGACACCGGTCACGCGGCCGTCTTCGCCGCGCTCGAGCTGCACAGCAGGCGTGCTGAAGCGCATGTCGATGTTCTCAGGATAGGCGCTCTTGGCGATGTCCTGCATCTCCAGGCACACGTAGATGCCGGAAAGGCCGCTGCGGACGCCGGCGCTCTCGGGCAGGCAGGGGCTGTCGTAGAAGCCCAGCTCACTGGGGATAAACTGCGTCATGGCCGGCATGCCGTTGGTGGCCGGAGCCTCGGCGACGGGCGTGATGATGAAACCGTTGGCGCCCTTGTCCAGCATAGCCTGCCAGAAGTCGGTGGCCTCGCCGGAACGCTCCACATAGGTGCGCGGAGCCTCGGGGCGGATGCGGTAGTAAGCGGAGCGGTAGATCTCGTCCAGCAGGACAGCGCGGTCGATTTCCAGGCCGGCTTCCTTCTGGATCTTCGCGTCAACGGCGCCGAAGCACTCGAAGCAGCCGCGGCCGCGGGTCATCTTCTCAAGCACCAGGACCTTGGCGCCCATGTCGGCGGCCTTAAGGGCTGCCATCAAACCGCCGATGCCGGCACCCACGACGACCACGTCGAAGTCCTCTTCACGGTCGACGCTGCCCTGCAGCTCGGCCTCGAATGCCACGGGGCCGCGGGGGCCGGGGCATTTGGCCTTGCGGGCGGGCATGAGGTTCGCACCGTCAGCGTAGATGTTCTGGTAGTCGGCGGCAGCCATGCTTTCGCCTTCAGCGGCGGCGGCGTCGGTTGCAGCTTCGTCCTTCGCTGCAGGTGCCGAGCAGCCGGTTGCTGCAGCGGCGCCCATGGCCACAGCGCCGAGGGCGGCAGCGGTCACGAAGTTCCTACGAGTCAAGCTCCCCTGTTTCATTACGATTCCCCTCCTTGGATTATTTGCAGTTCCAGGGTTAGTATACACTGTATACTTGTTGCGTAGTGTACACTGCAGACGTAACACTCGCAAGGCATTTTTTTCGAAAAGGAACCACCATGGCGAAAGGAACGGCAGGGGCGCCGGGCAACGTGCCTCAGACGCAGCGACTCACACGTGAGATCATCGCCCGTACGGCGCTCGATATGGCTGATACCATGGGCATCACGAACGTTTCCATGCGCAAGCTGGCCTCCGAACTGGGCGTGACCGCCATGGCCCTGTACCGCTACTACGATTCCATGGACGACATCCAGGCGGCAGCCGTGGCCCTGGCGTTTACCGAGGTGGACACCAATTCCATCCCTGGAGAACGGTGGGACGATACGATGCGCCGCACCATGTCGTCCATCCGCGACATGTATCTGAACCACGCCGCCGCCGACCTTCTGGACATCGAAGGCGCAGGCGACAGCCCCGCGATGCAGGCCCACACCGAACGCATCTACAGCCTGCATGAGGCCCAGAACATCCCTGCGGACATCCTGCGCAAAGCATGGCGGATCGTCGACGCGTACCTCGGTGGATTCCTGAAGGGAGAACTGCTCGAAATCAAAAACGAGCATCGGCACCCCCAAGGCTCCCCCGAAGCCGAGTGGCGGCAAACCGCAGCTGGCGCCTATTCGGAAGAGACCTTCCACGACGGCATCGATATCATCGTCGCAGGCATACGGACCATGGCCGCCCCCGACCCCTGCGAATGGCATACGCCCATGGCGTAGCGCCGACATCAGAATTCGTATCGGAACACGACCTCGCGACCGTAGCTCACATCGGGCCAGAAACGCCCGGATGGGGAATGGAACTCGGAATATTCCATGGCCCGAAGGGCGATTTTTCGGAAGGCTTCCTTGTCGGAGACGACATCCAGATAGGCCTTCTGCAACTCCTCGTCGCGGCGGCGGCCGGAAATGCCCCACGAGTCGCACCAGCTCCAGATGAAACTGTCGAAGGCGATGCCCTCCTCGTCCTTACCGGCGGCACGAGAAAGCGTTTCCAGCTCCTCCATCAGGGAATTCATTCCGACAAGCTCCAGGTAACGGCGTTGGACCGCCGCACCCATATAGAGCCGGTCGGACAGCATGCGAATCTCCCAGTCCTTATCGTCTGGCTCGGGTGCGGCTTGAAAGATCCGACAGGCGAACAGGGTCGCCACCGCACGGAACAGCGCCGCCGCCTGCTCATCGGACGTCGGGCCCAGCTGCAGCATCTCATACACGGCGGATTTCACAGGAGACTTGAAACACCAGGAGCCCCAGTCGTCGCGAAGGTCCTCCGCAGCGATCGCCGCGTCGATTTCCGATTCGCAATCTTGCAGGTAGTCGATGGTGTCGGAGCAGGCACGCCTGTGCAGCTCATCCAGGCTCCCTCCGAACCCGCCGAACCCGAGCAGCTCGGCCATATCCGGGTCGCTGCCAAGCAAGCCGAGCCCCTCCGCCTGACCCAGGGCCTTCTCCAAACGCTCGAAGCATATCGATTCGTACTTCTGCTGGGCGATGCACAGATACCGGTTGCGCTGGGCCTCGCGATAATACCGAAAGCTCAGAAACCAAATATAGCTGCTGTTCAGAGGAGAGAACACGAGAAAACCCTTCCTGAAAGGCCGTTTGGACGGATGCGCTTGGCGAGCGTCTCCATTATGGCGCCGGCCTCTGGACGCGTTGCGCAATGCTCGGTTCCGTCGGAAACGGCGCGGCCACGCCACGCAGACCGGCTACGTCGGCCTACGAAGACGCCGAATACACACCCGACGCGCGAAGGCGCCGACCTGATGCCTTTGATCCGGGCGTTCGTGCAAAGCGGCAGGAACATCGCCGAGCATGCGGCAACCATAAAAGGCCTGGTCGAAGGGAACATAGCCATCGGCACGTACTTCAGCATCGCCGCCCAGTGGCTGCCGTCGGTCATCCGCGCGTTCCAGGACGACCACCCCGGCGTGTCCATTTCCATGGTCGAAGCCGGCAACGCCGAGCTTGCGCACCTGATGGCCGAGTCGCGCATCGACTGCTGCTTCACGAACCGACGCCTGGCAACCGGCGACTGGGTGCCGCTGGCCAGCGGCAGCATCGTGGCCTGGATTCCCACCGACTGGCCCGAAGCGGAGCTGGACGCCTTCCCTCTGGATCAAATGGAGAATAAGCCCTTCATCATGCCGCTGCCCGGCAACAAGAACGACGTCGAAACGTTGATTGCCGAACATCGCATCCACGTTGACGAAAGGTTCACCGCCAACGACGGGTACACCGCATGGCGCATGATGGAACAGGGGCTCGGCATGAGCCTGAACAATTCTCTGATGGGATGCACGTGGCAAGGCGACGTCCGCGTCATGTCGCTGGACCCGCCCCAGGAAATCGAGCTGGGCGTATCCGTTCCCTATCTGCAGGCGGCCTCGCCCGCAACCCGGGCGTTCATCGAGTACGCCACCCGCATCGTGCCCACGCTGTAGCGCCCAGATGCGTTACCGGCGCGTGACCTTAGTCCCCTGCGCCCGTTTCCGATGGCGTTTGACCAGGTAATTCGCAATGCCGCCCACAATGATGACCGCAAGCGACAGCTTCAGCACGCTGATCGCCGCCTCCTGGGGAACCTGGCTGGCGGACCCGACGGTGTCCTGGTAGAACGTCAGCTGGTACTCGATTTCGACAGGGTCGCCCATGGCCGTCGTGTCGGCGATCACGCCCATGGGCTCGTCCATCGTCGTGATGGGAATCGTGAACGTGGAGTTTCCTCCGTCGGTGGTCTCGTTGTAGTACGTGGTGTCCTCCACCACCATGTAATCGTAGTAGGAGCTTGACCACAGAAGCCGCGCGTACGCCTTGCCGTCGCGGACCACAAGCCAGGTGGGCGAACTCACGCTGGCACGTCCCGAGCCGCCCGTCATGTTCACCTCGATGGAATAGGTCCCGTCCTCAAGGTCGATGGGCACGCCGTCGGGCCCGTCCGCCGCGGCGTTGGCGGCAGCAGGGTCGGCCATGGCCTGCTCGCGCTGGGCCTCCTTCTGCTTTTCGGCCTCGATGGCCTCGGGCGTTCCCGGGATGGGCTTGCCATAGGCCTTGATGGCGTCTTCCACAAAGTCGTAATCAGGCACTTCGTAGGGAAGCGCCCCTTCAGGCAGCGACGACGCCTCGATCAGCACCTGGCGGTCGTACCACATGTTCTTCCGTTTGGAATAGGCCGCGCACTCGAAAGGCTGGTTGAGCGCCGGCACGTCCATTTCGAAAACGTCGCCGTCCGGGTCGATCTCGATGTAGTCGTCGTAAGGGGCCGCAGCGGCATCTTCGGCGCTGCCCGGGTAGACAAGCGTGTAGCTTCCCGAAGTCATGGTGAACCGGGCGTGCATCTTGCCGTCGCGCACCTCCAGCTGAACGTCCTCGAAGGCGAAAAAGCTCGAGGACGTGCGGGCCTCGACGGAATACGTCCCCTCCGCCACGTCGCTGGCCGAAATCGGTGTCATGCCGTAGACCCCGACCTGTTTCTGGCTGCCGTAGTCGCGGGCGGAAGCGTATTCGCCGTGTTCCTCGTCTGCAAAGGCGAACGTGGAGAACGCGCACGCCGCCAGGCACGCCGCCAGGCATGCCAGCGCCAGGTTGCGCGCGGCAGCGGTCGCCGTCCGTATGCGGGGCGTCGGCTGCATCATGCCTGCTCCAGCGGATAAGCGCACTGCGCATGCTTGACGAACAGGCTCTGGACCTCGGGATATTCCCCAAGGCCGCGCAGCACCGGGAGCACCTCGTAACCGCGGGCCGCAAGCTGGCTCGCCCACGAATCCGGGTCGGAGCCCGCCATGTCGTTTTGGGCATGGTCGCCGGCCACCATCATGAGGGGCGCAAGCCAGATGCGCGACGGCTTGCGGGTCTCGACGAACGCAAGCGCATCCGCGAAGGAAGGTTCGCCTTCCACCGTTGCGACGACGACGTCGTCCCGCCCTACGCGCCCGAACGCCTGCTGCATCCGCGAAAACGCCTCGTTTCCGCCGAAGGCCGACCCGTGCCCCATGAGCACCAACGCGTCGCCGCCGCGCATCTCGGCGAACGCGCTGCAGATGGCGCGAGCCAGCGCTGTGCAGTCATCATCGCAGGTGAGCAGCGTATTCCCCAAACAAATGCGGTCGAAATCACCGGCGTGCTCGCGCAAGGTTTCCAGCATGACCCGATTCTCCCGACCCTGCATCAGGTGCGTCGGCTGCACCAGCACGTCGGAAACGCCCGCCGTTGCCATGGCGTCGAGGGCTTCCGCCAGCTGCATGTGGTGCACGCCCGTCTCCCGTTCCACCTTGGCGCAGATCACCCGCGAGGTCCAGCAGCTGTAGAAGGCCCGTTCGGGCATGGCCTGGGCAAGCGCGCGCTCCACGGCGCCGATAGTCCTCTCGGCGACACCCGGAGCAGACGTACCGAAGCTCACAACCAACAAAGCCTTGTTCATGGAACGCCTCCTACAGGTTCTTCTTCTTGTAAATGAACGCGAACGACAGCAGCGAGAACACCGCCAGGTACGCCAGAAGCACGGCAAAACCGACCCAGCCTGGGTCGCCGCCTGCGGAAACCGAACGAATCATGTCGCTGGCCTGCGACAACGGCAAGGCTGACACCACCTCGCGGAAGCCGTGGGGCATCTGCTCGGTGGAGAAGAACGTGTTGCAGAGGAACGACATGGGGAAGATGATGTAGCTGTTGAACCGTGGCGCGTCCGTGTAGCTTTTGGCCAGAAACGACAGCACGAGCGCAAGCGTCGAGAAGACCATGCCGTTCAGGAACATAATCAGGATCGACACACCGTTGAACACGAGCGTGGTTCGCACCGGCGTGGTGATCAGCAAAATGATGGCGCCCGCATACAGGCCGCGCAGGCTGCCGCCGATGATCTGGCCCAAAATGAACTGCCACAGCGGCGTGGGCGACACCATCACTTGGTCAAGGGCCTTCTCGTAGAGCCGTTGCACGCTCATGTTCTGCGCCACGGCCGAGAAGCTGCCCGTCATGGTGGACATGGCCACGACGCCCGGGATGAGGAAGTTGAGGTACGGCTCGCCGTGGGACATGGTCTGGATGCCCAGCCCGAACACCAGCAGGTACATGAGCGGGGACATGACGGCAGCAACGGTGATCTTGTAGAAATCCCGCTTGAACTCCGTCCATTTCTCCCATAGCACCGTGATGATGCCCATGCTCTCACCTTGGGAACCGCTGCGGCTAGTTGCCGAGGCGCTTCCCGACCCTTTCTACGAAAACGTCTTCCAACGTGGTGTTGCGCAGCGTCGCATCGTCGCCGAGCCCTTCGAGATGCGCGATGGCATCGGCCCGCCGGCGATAATATGTGCTGACTACACGGTCGTCGGTCACTTCATCAACGGCGAAGGCGCCCAGCTCCTCGATGAGGTTCTGGGGCGTATCCACCGTGTCGAGCTTGCCCGAATCCAGCAGCGCCACGCGGTTGCACAGCGATTGGGCCTCGTCGATGTAGTGCGTGGTCAGGATGATGGTCAGGTTGTTGGCGCGATGGAGCTGCCGCAGAAGATTCCACATCTGACGGCGCGCCAGCGCGTCCATGCCCGCCGTCGGCTCGTCCAGCAGCAGAATTTCCGGGTCGGTCATGAGCGCCCGGCAGATCATGACCTTGCGCTTCATGCCGCCGGACAGGTGGCGCACGATGCGCTTGCGGCAGTCCGCAAGCCCCGTGAATTCGAGCAGCTCGTCGGTTTTGCGGCGGATGTCCTTGCGTTTCATGAAATACAGACGGCCCTGGTACTCCATCACCTCGTCGATGGTCATGTCCTGGCGCATCGAGTATTCCTGGGTGATGACGCTGAGCTTGCGCTTCTCGGCGGAAGCGGCGCGGGTCAGCGGCTTGCCGTCGATAAGCACCTGGCCTTCGGTAGGCAGCAGCACCGTCGAAATCATGGATATGGTCGTGGTCTTGCCTGCGCCGTTGGGCCCGAGCAGACCGAAGAACTCGTTGGTGTCGACGGTCAGGCTCAGGTGGTCGACAGCCGTGAAGCCGTCGAAGTCTTTGGTGAGGTTGCGCAGTTCGATCATGGCAGGGCCTTCAGAAACGGGGCGTCCGCAGCACGCGGGCCGTTACGCCTCTTTGACGATAACGACTGAGAAATAGTCTCCCGTATCGCCCATATCCGCAAGGTGCTCGAACACTTTCTCATCGGAAAGTCCGCAATTCGAGACCATGCTCGCCCGGTCCAGCATGCCGCGTTCCGCAAGCTTGTCACGCAGCTCGAACAGGCGCTTGCCGGATTTCATGAACACCTTGTTGGCGGGCACGTCCAGGATCTCGTCCACGTCGCGCGCCATGACGGGAGTTACCAGCATGCGCTCGTGACCTTGGCAAAGCGCCGTTCCCAAACGTGCGGCGCAGGCTGAAAACGACGTGACGCCGGGGATGATGACGGCATCGTAGCCGCGATCCTGCATGATTTCGTGGATGTATATATAGGTAGAATACACGCCGATGTCGCCCAGGCAGAGGTACGCCACCGACTTGCCCGCGTCCAGCAGCTCGCACAGGTCGTCGGCGATGCGCTCGTAGGCAGCCATGGCTTCCGCATGGTCGTGGGTCATGGGCGTGGAGCAGTCGAGGAGCTCCTTGCCTTCCAGGTATTCAGCCGCGATGGTGTAAGCTGTCTGGCGTTTGTGGCCGATATTGGGAACGGCGACCACGTCGCACTCGCGGATGGTGCGAATCGCCTTGACGGTCATCAGCTCCGGATCTCCAGGACCTACGCTAACGCCGAACAGCTTCCCTTTCACTTCGAACACCTCATTCATCAGTATTGAAACCGTGATGTGCCATGATATCACTATGGATATGACGACACGACACGACCGTGGCCTTACGCCCCGCGGGACATCGGGGGCACTGATAATTGACTTGGCCGGGTTGGCGTGCGCCACCCGGCTGGGCGATAATGGCGCCTGGCCCGCCCAGTGTCCCGCAGTATGTACTTGGGCTGCAGACTCGAACGCTCGTGCGAACCGCGAACACCTGCTGATATGATAGGCGGCATTCCGTTTTCCGCATCGAAAGGCCGCCCATGAAATACAAGCTGCTCCTCGTGCTCGCCACCCTCATCTGGGGCAGTTCGTTCGTCATGGTGAAGGACCTGACCGACGTCATGGCGCCCGCATGGCTGCTCGCCATCCGCTTCGTCGCAGCGACGGTGGTGATGGCTGCGGTCTGCCTGGTACGGCGCGAGCCCCTGTTCGACCGCGAACACATCAAATACGGCATCATCATCGGGCTGCCACTTTTCATGGGATACCTGTTCCAAACGATAGGCATCACCGACACAACGCCAGGCAAGAACGCTTTCCTCACAGCGACCTACTGCGTCATCGTTCCATTCTTGACCTGGGCCGTCGATCGAAAGCGCCCGAACCGTTTCAACATCGTGGCCGCGCTGCTGTGCCTGTCGGGCATCGGGCTCATCAGCCTGACCGGCAGCTTCACCATCGGATTCGGCGACGCCATGACCCTGTGCTGCGCCGTCTTCTACGCGGTGCAGATCCTGTTCATGTCCAAATTCGGCAAGGGACGCAACGTCGTCGTGCTCACCGTCTGGCAGTTCGCCACCGTAACGGCAGGCAGCCTTATGGTCGCCCTCGTGTCGGCCGAGCCGCCGACACCAGCTGCCATGACCCCTGGCGTGTGGTTGTCCTTTGCCTACCTGGCTTTTATCGTGACGGCGCTGGCCGTCTTCGTGCAGAACATCGGCCTTGCCAATGTGGAGCCGGCCACCGGCGGCCTGCTGCTATCGCTGGAATCGGTGTTCGGCGTGGCCTTCAGCATCGCCCTGGGCCGCGAGCCGCTCACGCCGCGCATCCTCGTCGGATTCGTGGTCGTGTTCGTCGCCATGGTGGCTTCCGAATACCTGCCCGCCAAGTTGGAACGTCGCCGAACATCCTAACGGCCGTGCAGATGTTGCGGGAACGTTGCCGCTTCGTCACATGCGATTTCTACCTATGCGGTACAATCCCGCCTATAGAGGATTCCAAGAGACCACAAACGCTGCTTACACCGATCGAGGAAACCATGGCTGAGATCTTCCAAAACGCCCCCGCCCCTGCAGGGGCCCACGCCGCAACGCAATCCGCATGGCGAAAATACCTGCCCATAGCCGGCATTGCCCTGCTGGCCGTCGTTTTGATCCTGGCCGCGCTGGCTGCCACTTCCCACATCGACATCTCGCTCGAAGGCGAAGACACCGTCACGCTCACGAACCGCGAGCCCTATGAAGAGCCGGGCGCATCGGCCCAGTTCAGCAGTGTCGTTTTCGGCGACGGACACGGGCTTGGCAAGGTGAATGTGAAGTGCACAGGCGATGTGGACGACACCGAGCCCGGCGAATACGAGCTCACCTACAGCGCACGGTTCCTTCTCTGGTCTGCGGAAACCAAGCGCTACGTCATCGTGGAGGACACTGCCGCCCCCGAAATCACGTTGACCGAAAGCACCGACGAGTACCTGCCTTTGGGAACCGATTTCGAAGAGCCCGGGTTCGACGCCGTGGACGACTACGACGGCGATGTGGCCGACAAGGTCGAAGTGACCGGCAGCGTGGATTCCAGCACGCCCGGAACCTACGAGCTCACCTACACGGCAACCGACGCCGCGGGCAATTCCTCCCAGGTCACCCGTACTGTCGAGGTCCGCGACATGACGGCGCCCACCATCACGCTGGAAGGCGATGAGAGCATCAACGTGTTCCAGGACACAACCTTCGAGGACCCGGGGTATTCGGCCTCCGACGACTATGACGGCGATATAACCGACACAGTCGAGATCACAGGCAAGGTGGACATCGCCACGCCCGGCGACTACACCATAACCTACACGGCAACCGACGCCGCGGGCAATTCCTCCCAGGTCACACGCACGGTGACTGTGAAGCCGGTGCTCAAGCAGGGCAACGTCACCGACGTGCCCGACCATAAGGTGGTCTACCTCACCTTCGACGACGGCCCCGGCGACTACACCCAGGAGCTGCTGGACATCCTGGCCCGCCACAACGTGAAGGCCACCTTCTTCGTGACCGGCAACGGCGACGCGAGCCTTATCGCCAAGGAGGCCCAGGCCGGCCACAGCATCGGCGTGCATACCTACACCCACGACTACAACACCATCTATGCCAGTGAGGCGGCCTTCTTCGCGGATTACGAGAAGATGCAGTCCGTCATCGAGCAGCAGACCGGCTCGCGCACCACCCTCATGCGATTCCCCGGCGGAAGCTCCAACACCGTGAGCGACTTCAACCCGGGCATCATGACCAGGCTGACTGCATCCGTGACCGCCCAGGGCTACCAGTACTTCGACTGGAACGTGAGCTCAGGCGATGCCGGCGGCACCACCGACAAGGACAAGGTGGTGGAAAACGTCATCGAGGGCATGAAGAGCCACGACGTATCCGTGGTGCTGCAGCACGACATCAAGGATTTCAGTGTGGAAGCTACCGAAGAGATCATCGTCTGGGGTCTGGAAAACGGCTACACCTTCCTGCCGCTTTCGTCGTCAAGCCCCACCGCCCACCACGGCGTGAACAACTAGCCCCACCGCTAGCGAGGGGAGGGACAGGGGGACGGAGGGTATTGTCCCTTCGTTGACGCGCATGCGACAAACACCCGAACCTTCCCTGTCACATACGGCCCGACCCACGAGAAAGGACCCGGCGCAGATGTGTCGGGTCCTTTCGTACCGAAGATGATTAGGCGTCGTCCGCGTTAGTTACCAGGGACGATGGCGTCCAGGTTGAAGCCCATGCCGCAGGTGTGGGCGGTCTTTTCGGAGGCCATGAACACAACGGCGAGAACGGGCGTATTCGGTCGTTTTCACCATGCCATCAGGCGTTATATAAGGATTGACAACATACGGACGCGCCGAAGGTGCGTCCTTACGAGATGGGGATCAGGCCGTCGATGCCTAGCGAGCGGGGCAAAAGGCCCGACGTCCCGGGACAATGGGGACGGAGCCTTTTGTCCAGCCGTTGCTAATCCCTGAATAGGGCTAGAGCCTCGGCGCGGGTTTTCTGGTCCTCTTTGAACACACCGCGCACGGCGCTCGTCACGGTTAGCGACCCAGGCTTGCGGATGCCCCGAGCGGTCATGCACATGTGCTCGGCCTCGATGACCACGATGGCGCCCAGCGGATCCAATGCTTCCATCAAGGCGTCCGCCACCTGAGACGCCAGACGCTCCTGGACCTGAGGACGCCGGGCGAAACCCTCCACGCAGCGGGCGATCTTCGACAGGCCCGTAATGCGGCCTTTCCGCGGGATGTAGGCCACGTGCGCACGCCCGCTGAACGGCAGCAGATGGTGCTCGCACATGGAGTTGAAGGGGATGTCCTTCACGATGACCATTTCCTCATGGTCGGCCTCGTGGAACTGCTTCTTCAGGTGGTCCGCAGGGTTCTCTTGCAACCCGGCGAAAATCTCCGCACAGGCGCGGGCCACCCGAGACGGCGTCTCGAGCAGTCCCTCGCGATCGGGGTCCTCGCCTATGGCGTAAAGAAACTCGCGGATGGCCGCCTCGGCGCGCGGCTGGTCAAGCTTCCGATATTCGGATTCGGTCATGCTGTCCTACCTTCCCATTTGGGACTGACATGGTCGAAAGTTCAGTTCACTACCCCAACGTGCGCTCGGCCGCCGTCACCACATGCTCGGCCAGCACCGCCGTGGTAACACTGCCCACGCCGCGGGGTACGGGCGTGATGGCGGCAACAACAGGCTCAACCTCGTCGAAGGTCACGTCGCCGCAGAGCTTGCCGGCGGCATCATCCCAGTTGATACCCACATCAATCACGACTTGGCCTTCGCGTACCTCGCTTGCGCCCACCGTGCCGATGTGCCCGGCCGCCACCACCAGGATGTCGGCTTCGCGGCACGCGGCGGAAAGGTCCTTCGTGCGAGTGTGGCACATGGTTACCGTGGCGTTGGCGGCCTGCAGCATCATGCTCACCGGCTTGCCGATCACCAGGCTGCGGCCCACGACAGCAAGCTTCGCGCCAGTCAGCTCGTATCCGTAGTGCGAAAGCACCTTCATGCAGGCGTCCGCCGTGCAGGGCGGAAAACCTACCGGGCGATTGGCGAACACACCGAAAAGCGAGCCCTCCGTTATGCCGTCGGCATCCTTTTCCGGAGCCAGGGCCTCGCAGGCGGCCGCCTCGTCCAGATGCTTCGGCAGCGGGCGGAACATGAGGCACCCGTGGATGCTTTCATCCTTGTTGATCCAGTCGACCACGTTCAGAAGTTCGGACTGGGAGCAGTTCTCAGGCAGCACGAACCGGCGGCAATCGAGCCCCAGCGCCTCGAAGCGCTTTATGGCGCCGCGTTCGTAGGACAAATCGTCATCGCGCTCCCCCACCCTCAGGATGGCCAGCTGCGGCGTGACGCCGGCGGCCTTGAGCGCCTCGATGCGGGGCGCAAGCTTCTCATTGATGGCATCCGCGACCGGTTTGCCGTACAGAATCTCGGCCATTGGTTACCCCCTGATGGAATCGGTGATTTCGTCCGCAACCGACTTGGCGCGCGGCACATAGGCAAGAAGTTCGTCGGCCTCGGCCTCCACCTGCGCGGCGAAGTCGCGGTCGAGCAGACTCTTGGTGTTGATGAACACGTTGAGGGCGGCGGCTCGCATCGCGGCGGCACTCATGACGGCACCGCAGGCGACGTCGCTGATCAGCATCCTGGAGCCTTTCACATCGAGCTCCTCGAGCAGCTCGATGGCCCGTGCGATCTGGCGCATCATCTCAAGCGGAGCCGCCAGGGCGTTCTTCGTGGCGGCCTCGAGCACCTCACCACGCGTCGGATCCTCTTTCGGAATGCCGTACGCCTTAGACAGGGGCTCGAACGCCTCGGCGTCTTCGAACACCAGCTCGATGAGCCTTGCACGAATCACGTCTCCCTCAGCCAGGATGCGCTGGATGTCATCCTCGTATTCGGCGTACTTTTTCTTGCCCGTTGTGAAATTGGCGGTCATGCTGCCCAGCGCCACGCCGAGCGCGCCGACGTAGGCGGCAGCCCCGCCTCCGCCGGGAACGCTGACCTTGGCGGCCAGGGCATCGGCGAACTCGATGCAGCTCTTTTCCATCAGTTTCTCAGCCATGCGAACTCCTTCAAGCCGAACCGTTTCCTAGAACAGGCCCACGATCTTGCCCTCGGGAGTCACGTCGATGCGCTCGGCTGCGGGACGCTTGGGCAGACCGGGCATGGTCATGATCTCGCCGGTGAGCGCCACGATGAAGCCAGCGCCGGCAGAGATCTTCAGGTTGCGCACCGTAATGCGGAAGTCGCGCGGCGCACCCAGTTTGGTCTGGTCGTCCGTGAAGGAGTACTGGGTCTTGGCGACGCAGATGGGCAGCTTGTCGAAGCCGAGCTCGTTGAGCTGGGCCAGCTGCTTCTTCGCGTTGGCGGTGTAGTCCACGCCGTCGGCATGGTAGATTTTGGTCGCGATGGCCTCGATCTTGGCCTCGATGGAGTCCTCGACGTCGTAGCTGAAGCGGAAATCGGAAGGCTGCTCGCAGGCGCTAACGACCTCTTCGGCAAGCGCCACGGCACCTTCGCCGCCCTTGGCCCAGTGCTCTGCCAGCACGGCGTTCACACCGAGCTCCTTGCATTTAGCCTGAACCAGCTCAAGTTCTGCCGGCGTGTCCGTCGGGAAGGCGTTGATGGCCACCACGGCAGGCAGGCCGTAGACGTCCTGGATGTTTCCGACGTGCTGCAGCAGGTTGGGCAGGCCGGCCTCCAGGGCTTCGAGATTCTCGGTTCCCAGGTCGGCCTTGGCCACGCCGCCGTTGTACTTCAGGGCGCGGACGGTCGCCACGATGACCACGGCGGAGGGCTGGATGCCGGCGTAGCGGCACTTGATGTCCAGGAACTTCTCAGCACCCAGGTCGGCGCCGAAGCCGGCCTCGGTGACCACGTAGTCGGCCATCTTCAGCGCGGTGGTCGTCGCCTGCACGGAATTGCAGCCGTGCGCGATGTTGGCGAAGGGGCCGCCGTGCACGAATGCCGGGTTGTTCTCGAGCGTCTGCACCAGGTTCGGCTTGATGGCGTCCTTCAAAAGCGCCGTGCACGCACCCTCGGCTTTAATGTCGGAAACGGTGACCGGCTTGCCGCTGCGGCTGTAGGCCACGACCATGCGGCCGAGGCGCACATTGAGGTCCGCCAGGTCGGTAGCCAGGCAGAATACCGCCATGACCTCGGAAGCCACCGTGATGTCGAAGCCGTCCTCGCGAGCCACGCCGTCGCCAGGGCCGCCCAGGCCGTCCACCACGTTGCGCAGCTGACGGTCGTTCATGTCGACGCAGCGGCGCCAGATGACCTTCTTGGGGTCGATGTCCAGCGCGTTGCCCTGCTTGATGTGGTTGTCCAGCATGGCCGCGATGAGGTTGTTCGCCGCACCGATGGCGTGGAAGTCGCCCGTGAAGTGCAGGTTGATGTCCTCCATGGGCACCACCTGGGCGTATCCGCCGCCGGCAGCGCCGCCCTTCACGCCGAACACGGGGCCCAGCGAAGGCTCGCGCAGCGCCAGCATGCTGGACTTGCCTATTCTGCACAGCGCGTCGTGCAGGCCCACGCTCGTGGTGGTCTTGCCCTCGCCCGCCGGCGTGGGGTTGATGGCCGTGACCAGGATCAGCTTGCCCTTCATGGGCACGTCCTTGTAGGAATGAATGTCGACCTTGGCCTTGTATCGGCCGTACGGCTCACAGGTTGCCCAGTCGATGCCGGCCCTGTGCGCCACCTCTTCGATGGGCAGCATCTCGCATTCCTGCGCGATCTCGATATCGGATTTCCAGTCAGACATTTTCCACTCCTAACCTGGTATTTTCATTAATTGGAAGGTATCATCGGCACGCCGTTTCAGGCATTCCTAAACTTAGGTACGTTTTCTCCCTAAGATTGCCATAGATTTGCTTGGCGCCCAGTACGATAGGCTGCAACACCTCATGAAACAAACGGCATAATGCATGGAAAAGACCCCGCCATACCGCACAAATCAACGGGAGGGCAAGCGCCCTGCCCACCTTCGCCGCCCATGCATTCAACGTTTTATGCGTCTGAAGAGCCGCGCCCGCATGCACAGACAAGCGGGGCGAAGCAACCGTGCCTCGCCCCGCCGTTCAGCCGATTCGGCCTTACGCCTTGAGGCCGCTGGGGATGGTGGACACATCCACCTTCTCGTTGCGGTTGATGTCCATGTAAGGGAAGCGCGCCACGCGGGCACGGATGAGTTTCTGGCGCGTGCCGGGATTGCCCCAGAGGATCTTGACCTCGGTGCCTTCTTCGGCGAACTCGGGATCGATGCTGGCCAGGGAGATCATCTTGCGGTAATACCAGCTCATGATGCGGCCCGAGCTCCAGCCGACGCACTGCTTGCCAGCCATGACCTTGTCGATGCGATACTCGAACACGCCATCGGGACGGGTATCCTCGGGGCCGTCCATCGGAGCGTACGGCTCGCCAGCCTCGAACTCGCTGCGCCAAATGTCCAGGATGTCATCGGCATTCCACTCAAGCGTCACCATCTGACGATGTGCCGAGTCGCGAATCTGCATGAGCGCCTCTTTGCCCACGAAGTCGTGATTGTAGTTGATATGGAAGCCCCAACCCAGCTCGTAAGGGTTCACATACAGCTCCTCGAGCGGCTTCTCGCCAGCGTAGGAGCCGTTGAGTTCGGACAGAGAACCGCAGCTGTAGGCGCCACCTTTGGCCATAAGGTACTCGAAGAAGTCTTTGTCCGTTTCCCAAGCGTAGGTGAAATGGATGGCTGCCTGCGGATAGCCGTTCTCGGTGTGGGCGTTCCAATAGGCATGACGGCCAAGCTTGGTGATGCCGTAATCCTGACCGGCCTCCCAAATGGCGTTGTAGACATCGAGGCAATCCTCGAAATTGCCGTGGACCTCGTAGCCCAGCGAACCGCACATGCCGATGCGGAGGATGCGCACGGGCTTGCCGGCGATGGTGGCTTCACGATGCTTGGCGAACTTCAGATCATGGAAGTCTTCGCCGCAAGCGCGCTCGACAACCTCCAGAGAGCGGGGGCCGCCCAGCTGATACAGGAACACGTCACCCGTGATGTTCTCGCCCTGAACATCCATGCCGCTGGTCTCGATGGCGTACTCGATGTAGGGAAGCAGCCAGTACGTGATGAATTCGTTTTCACCGGTCTTGATGAGCATGCCGTCGTTCATGAGCAGGCCGTCCTCGGTGCACATGACGCCGTGACGGGAAGAACCCACCTCCATGTTGTCGGTGCGGTTGGTGAAATACTTGTCCAGGAACTTGTGGGCGTCGGGGCCCCAGAACTTGTAGGTGGAAGTAGGATTCAGGCCGCCATGCAGGTAGCAATTGTCATGCCAGCTCATTTCCTCATCACGCCAGTTGGTGTACTCGTAGGGCTGAATGCCGCCCTGCATGGGATGCGTGATGGTGCCGGTAAGCCAGGGGTTGCGCGTAGGATCGTAGGGAACGTAAGGGCTGTACTTGAACGTGTTGTTGAAGATGTCCTTCGTATTCATGGCTTCGCTTCCTTTCTGACGTGGGAACCATGCTCTGCCATGAAGTATGCGCCCGAATGCCGAAAAACGGTGTGCGACATGCGGAATATAGTTATTCGCAAACGCAAAACACCAGGTCATTAGCCTGATGCGAGGTTCCTCCAAACCTCTGCGAACCCCGAAGCCAGCAAGCTTTCGTTGTCACGCCGAACATAGAAGCCAACCTCGAGCTTGAAACAGTCGTCGGCAATGGGTACCGAGCACAACCCGTCGTCGTCGAAAGAGGGCATGTGCCGCGTGCTCAGAAACACCCTGTCAGGAGACTGCAAGGCACGGGCGAACTCGTCCACCTGGCGGCACCAGGCCGCCTCACCCGGCGTAACATCCGCAAGCGCCAGCAGGGCGCGGATGTTTTCGTTGTATTCCTCATCCTTCGACAGGAACACGAATGAACGTCCCTGCAGGTCATCTGCCGTCACGAATTCTTTATGCGCAAGGTCGCTGGAAGTCGACAGGTATGCATGCAGCGCGCAGTCGTGCACGTGAATGAACTCGTATTCGCTTTCCGGCAACGACTTCGCTCGGTACAGCAACCCGAAATCCAGCTCGCCTCTTTTGAGCATGTCAATGGTCTGATGGGGCTGCTGGGACAGAAAATCTATCTGGACGTTGGGATGGGTTTGGTAGAACGCATCCAGCCCGAAACGCATATAATGCATGCCGCCGTAGTAGATGAACCCCACCCGCAGCTTTCCCGCAATGCCCTTGCGCATGTCGTCGAGCTGAGACAGGAGAGAATCGTACCCTTCAAGCAGGCTGCGGAAGGCATCGTGAACCACCGACCCTTCGGGCGTCAGGCACACGTCGTGCGTGGTCCGAGAGATAAGCGGACAGCCGAGCTCCTCTTCCACCTGCCGAATATGCTTGCTGAGCGTGGATTGGGAAACGTAGAACTCACGTGCTGTACGGGTGAAGTTGAGCCCTTCCGACAGATGTACGAACTCACGCATCTTCGCTGTGTCCATGCGCGCCTCCTGGGGTCATGCAATCATGCGCATTGTCATTGTATCAGCCAATAAGTCCAAATTGACATGCGGAAACCGTCGTCGCCCGTTGCGGAACGCAGACGGCATTCCGTCAGCATGGCATCCCTTGTGCATATGGGTACGAAAAACGGCCTTTCACGAAAAAGGCGGCGCGCCGAACCTTCGACGCGCCGCCCTGCTAGCGGAGTTGTATGTCCGATACGACTTCCGGACGATTAGCCCTCGAAGGCGTCCATCATGGCGTTGAACTTCTCCAGCTCTTCCGGATCCATATGGTAGCCGTGCTTGTCCTCCGGGTAGTCGCCCTCGCGGACCATGTCGGCCCAGTCGGCGTACGCTTCGCACAGGAACGGGAGCAGCTCGGCGGTGCAGACGGCGTGGCTTGCCGGCTTGGGCATAACGCCGAAGGTGTCCATGTCGACCATCTCGGAGCCGTCACACGGAGCGCCGCCGGCGATGGAGATGACGGGGACGCGCAGCTTCTCAGCGATGGCCTGGGAAACTTCCATCGGGGTGAGCTCGATGGTCATGGCGCCCATACCGTTCTCCTGATACTCATAGCCCCACTTGAAGATCTTGAAGGCGTCTTCGGCGGTCTTGCCGACCTTCTTGTAGCCGGTGGCGTTGGTCTGCCAGCCGGAGATGGCGCCGATGTGGCCGAACACGGGGATGTAGTTGTCGGTCATGAACTTCAGCACGTCGTTGGTGACGCCCATGGGCAGCATGGAGTCGGCACCGTGGAAGACCAGTTCGCCGCCGAACTTCACGGCGTCGACCTTGTCAGCGTACATGCTGATGGGCATGTAGAAGTTCAGGTGGATGATCTGGGTGTACTCGCGGAACTTCTTCACGGTCAGGCGGGAAGCGATGGCGTCCTCTTCGGCGGTGGTGCCGGTACGGGCGGAGAGCATATGCGGGATACGGCAGATGTCGCAGCCGACCATTTCAGCGGCCATGGCGAAGAAGGGGCCCAGCTCGGCGGGGCACATCTGGACGAGCTTCTCGCCGGCGTCCTTCTGCTTCTGCAGGTAGGCCAAGTTCTTGCGGGTCTTCGAAGCGGTCGACATCTTGATATCGGCAGTCTTTTCAGCCATTGTGTTTCCTTTCGTGGAAAGCGATTTGTCAAGTGCAGGACGTGGCAGAAAGCGGTCGGCCTCCTGCCACGTTGTTTTTATTGCGAGTTACTCTGCGTCGAGGGCGTCCAGGCGGGCGATGATCTCGTCGATCTGCTCCTTGGGCAGGCCAACCTGGGGGAACTTCAGCAGGACCCTCATCTTCATGCCAGCCACGGGGCCCAGCTCAGGGTTGCTGACGAAGCCAGGGATGTACTCGTCGATGATGGCGACCGCGCGCTCGTCTTCCAAAACCTCGCGAAGCTTGCTCTTGCTCGAAATTGCCATGATGCTCCCTTTCTCTTGAAGCGTGACGTTTGCCCGCACATGCGGGTTGTTACCAAAACATTCGGGGTGAACCAAAGGGAATATCGTCTCTGGTTCGGCAGGGCGATTTTGGCGAGTGCGATAGCCCTGCGCTTCGACCGAAGCGTACTTAGGCACGTGGGGTCAAAATTGGCCTTAGGCGTGGAGGCCGCCTTCCATGGTGTAGCTCCAGGGCTTTTCCTGGAAGCTCAAGCCAGCGCCGCCGTCCACGTCGATTACGCGGCCGTACATGAAGTCGGAAACGCCGGTGCACATGGTGACGATCACGCGCGCCATCATGTCGGGCGTGGAAGCCACAGGGGCGTCGGACAGGCTCATCTGGTCGTGTTGCCACTCCTGACCGTAGCGCTCGGTGGTTTCCAGGCAATTGGCGATGGCGCCGGGGGTGACCATGGCGCCGGGAGCCACGCAGTTCACGTTGATGCCGTACTGTTTCAGCTCCTTGGCGATGCCGCGGGTCATGCCGATGACGCCGGCCTTCGCCGCGTTGTAATGGGTCATCATGGCCAGCTTGGTCATGTCCTCGCCACGATACGCAACGGAGGCGATGGTGACGATCTTGCCGCCGTGCTTGGCCTTCACCATGGAACGGGCGCAGGCCTGGACCAGGAAGTACTGGCCCTTCATATCGGTGTCGACCACGTCGTCGTACAGTTCTTCGTCCATATCCAGGAACGCGCGGGCCTGCCAGGTGGCGGCCACGGGCACGCAGATGTCCACGGGGCCGAAGGTTTCCTCGGCGAAGTCGACCAGAGCCTGGCAATCCTCAATCTTGCGGGTGTCGAACGCCTTGAACGCCACATTCTCGCGCTCCAGATCCTCAAGGGCCTCCATGGCCAGGTCGCCCCACTCCTGGGAACGCGCGCCGAAAACAACCTTGGCACCCAGTTCAGCCAGGCGGTTCACCACGAACAGAGCCAAACCGACGCTGCCGCTGACCACGGCAACCTTGCCGGAAAGGTCCATGAGGTCGGTCATAGGCTCAACATCCTCAAGCGCGTCGGCCGACATGTAGAAGAGTGTTTCCTTGTCCATACGTACCCTTTCTCCTGCAAATTGTTCCCTTACGAAACCAAACCGCGAAATGCGGTACATTCACATCAAGAAAAACCAGGTCGGACGGTGGAAAGCGAAACGCAACCGCTTTGTGTTTCCCGTTGACGGTTCCATTATGGAACGCTGCGTCAAAGGCGAGAACTGATAATCATCGGTATAGTTTTTACCCAATATTGGGTATTCACGGTTTTACGCGGGCACGTGGGTCGAAACATTGCGTTGGCGCTTTCGCACGAGACGTTCGGCACGTCGCGAAGTGCATGTCTTCTATTATCGATTACCCAACACACGTACCAGTAACTCCTGCTGGCTGGATACGTTCAGCTTTTTGTAGATGTGTGCAATGTGCTTGTAGGCCGTGGACACGGTTATGTGCAGCGTGGCTGCCACATGCGATGCCGAAAGTCCCTGTGTAAGCAGATTCACTACCTCAAGTTCGCGCTTGGTCAAAACCCGGTCGAGCTGGAGGGTATCGGCTTCGCTATGCATGCCGGGAACGAGCCTCGGGTCCGTGAAGAAGTTCTTGTACAGGTTGCCGATTTGGGCCATGGCGTGCCGAACGATTTCGACCTCCCGATCCGTGAAGCGGCTTTGCTGGGTGCGGTCCAGCGAAAAGGCCGCACGGGGCATTCCGGATTGGTCGAACAGGGCTATGGCCAGCGAACACTTCACTCCGCGAACCATGATGTAATTGGCTATGAACTCCGTAATGGGTTCTTTTTCCCACATTATTTGCTGGACATGGGGCAGGGCATGCTCCTCCCTTGAAACGTCGGTGCTCAGGTTCCATTTCGTGGTGGAGAGGCGTGAATAATACTCGATGTACATGTTCATCCATCGAGTTTTCATGTTGACGAGATACTGGTCGCACACGCGGCGGTTCTCGTCCAGACACATGGCAATGCCCTGTTCATAGGGGACAAGATCATCGATCTCATCAAGCACGGCGCGAACGAACATGACCGGGTTGTGAATCGACCCGCACATCATCACGTAGTCGTAGATCTTCTCCCAAGGAATCTCTGCCCGCCGTTGAATCATTTTCGCCTCCACGCATCAACAGTGCACGAACACACCGCCCAACCCATTACGACGCCCCGTAGTCGCGGCAAAATGAAAAACTGTGCTACTTAGAAATCTGATTGCATGCCCATTCGCGAGCCTTCTGGTCGAGAACGTCCCGGCGCAACATGCCAAGGTCCTCGCCGAAGAACCGCTTGACCTCTTCGATTGTGCTGTTCTGTCGCTTCGCGATTGCCTCGGCCTCCGCCTCGAGCTCCTCGTAGGTGACATCGATGCCCCGCTCGGCGACGATCGCCTTGATCACGCGAGGCTCCTTGGCTTCGAACACGGCTGCGGCGCGCATCTCCTCGCGCTGCTCGTCCAGCTCTCTCGTCGGGAACATATGCATATCGCCGCCGGCCAGGCGGTCGTACTGCATGTTGTGGCGAAGCTGCAGCTCAACGTAGCGAAGCTCGTTTTCGATGGCTTCCTCCGGCACGTCGATGTCGTAATCCTCCACGAACCGGCGCCAAACGCTTTCATGGTATGCCATCATTCGTCTCCGTTCGCGTCGCCTTTGCGAGCGCTGTCCTTCAGGGTCACGCCTGCCTCTGTGAGCAGGGCCGTTCCCGCTACGGAGAACGCTGCTTCCAGGGCGCTGCGGGTCACGCGCACAGGATCCAGGATGCCTGCCGCCATCAAATCCTCGAAGGCGTCCGTCGCCGCGTTGTACCCGATGCCTGCGGGCTGCTCTTCCAGCTTCGCCAGCACGGCCGCACCGTTCTTGCCGGCGTTTTCCGCAATCTGGCGGACGGGTGCGCCCAGCGCCGCCACGCCGATGGCAGCTCCGGCACGCTCGTCACCTTCCAGGCTTTCCACCAGGCCCGACAGCTCTTGCGCCGCATTCAGCAACGCCAAACCGCCGCCGGCGACCACGCCCTCCTCGTAGGCTGCGCGGGCCGCGTTGACCGCGTCTTCCACGCGCATCTTGCGTTCCCACTGCTCGGCTTCGGTCATACCGCCTACGCGGATGGTAGCCACTCCCGATACGAATGCGGCCAGGCGTTCTTCATGGCGCTTGCGGTTGAACTCGTATTCGGTGTTTTCGGCATAATAGCGAAGCTGCGCCTCGCGATCGGCGATGGCCTGCGGGTCTCCGCCGCCGCCTTCGATGGACGTGCGGTTCTTCGTGATGACCACGCGCTCGGCGCTGCCCAGCTCGGTACGGGTCACGTCGCGCAAACTCATGCCTGCGGTTTCGACGATTGCCGTGCCGCCGGTCTGAATGGCCAGGTCATCAAGGCGCCACAGGCGGCCTTCGCCATACGCCGGCGCAATGACCGCCGCCGTGTTCATGTCGCCTGCCTGGTTGTTGCCCAGCACCAGCGCCAGCGCTTCGCCTTCCAGACCGTCGCAGACGATCAAGCAGTCGCGGTCGTCTTCGGCAGCGCAAATGAGCGCAGGCAGGATGTCGTCTTTGGCTGAGATCTTCTTGTCGGTCAGCAGGATATAAGGACGGTCCAAAACTGCCGTGAGCTGGGATTTGTCGGTAATCATGTGCGGCGAGGTGTATCCGCGGTCGAACACGATGCCGCAGGCAAGGTCCAGTTCGGTTTCCAATCGGCGAGAGTCGTCCACGTTCACGACGCCTTCCAGCCCTACCTTGTACAGGGCCTCGCCGACCATGGCACCCAGCTTTTCGTCCTGGCAGGAGATGGTCGCCACGCGGGCCAGGTCGTCCTGGGTTTCAACGGGAATCGCCACTTTCCGAAGGTGCTCGACCGCAGCATCGCATACCATCTGCACGCCGCGGCGCAAAGCCAGTGGGTCGGACCCTGCGGCCACCATGCGGAATGCGTTTTCCATCAGGGCCTGCGTTAGGACGACGGCGGTGGTTGTCCCGTCGCCTGCCGTATCGTTCGCTTTGATGGCGGCCTCTTTGCACAGCTGCGCGCCCATGTTCTCCAGCGGATCGGGCAGCACAACGCTTTTGGCGATGGTCACGCCGTCGTTGGTGATGAGCACCGGGGCGTCAGGGGCGGCCGCATCGCCGTAATCGGCGCCGTACAGGTTCGCTTTCTGAGGCATGGCGACATTGCGACCGCGGGGACCGAGCGTCACCCGCACGGCATCGGCCAGCGCGTTCACGCCCGCCAGCATTCCGTTACGTGCGTCGCCTCCATAGACCGTAGGCATGGCGAAATCGCTTCCTTTCGGAAATCGAGACAGAATATGCAAGGGTAGTGCAATAAAAAGTGTACGTGATATGGGTGAAATTGAGTATCGCACTTTTAGGCATCTCTTATGCCCAATTTTAGGTATACGAGCGGCCAATTAGCTTTGTTGAGACGCAAGCGGTTCGGTGCGCTGCGGATCGAAACGTCGCACCACGTCACCTAAGAGATGAAGTTCAGAGGGCCCAGCGAGCGGGACAAAAGGCTCCGTCCCCATTGTCCCTTACGAGATGGGGCTCAGGCCGTCGATGCCTAGCACGTCGAACAGTTCTTCGCGGGAGTGGATGCCTATCTTCTGGTAGATATGGCGAACGTGGGCCTTTGCGGTTCCGTTCGCGATGAACAGCTCCTCCTCGATGGCGGATACGGTCTTCTTCTGGGCCAGCAAAAGCAACACCTCGGTCTCTCGGGCGGTCAGGCCGTGTTCCGTCGCAACGGCGTTGCAACGGTCGGCGATCTCCTGCTTGCGCAGCAGCTCGGCGTCCTCGGTGCCGCCGTCGAGAAACGTCGCACCCCAGGTTCCGCCGAAATCCCTGGTAGAAAGGAACACGAACGAGCCCATGACCACGGCCGCAATGGCTAGAAACGCCACTGCCGTGTCGCCGGAAACAGACCCGACCGCGAAAACATGCCCTGCGGCTGCCAGCTGACGACCGGCGAACATGCACAGCAGACGCACGCCGCGCTCGATGCCGAACAGCCACACGGCGGACACCCCGTACCGATAGCAGATGTTCGCGCAAATGAGCATGATCAGGATGCTCAGGCCCGTATAGGCGCCCGCCACGCAGACGTTGCTGACCACGGTTCCCGAATACCCGAAGATGGGAATGAGCAGAAACGCCGCCACCATGAGCGGCAACCCCATCTTATATATGATGTTGAAATCGAACTTCCTCCCCTGAAGCGTGACGCCGACAAGCACCACCAGCGCAACCAGCACGGTGCCCGGCGCCGAATGGGCTCCGAACATGCCGCTGCCGTACAGCGTCGGCTCCAGCGTGCCGTACGCGAACGCGTAGCAGGCCATCAGCAGGATGGCGCGCCACGGAACCGAGAAACTCACCCATGACGAGGACGGACGCTCGGGCTCGGGCACCTTCCCAAACGAACGCTGGAGGGCGAACAGCGCCACGGCGGGAAGAATCGCCGTCATGACGAACAGCCACGGGAATTGGAAGCCTCGGTACACGTATACGATGATCGCGCCCACCAAGATGGAACAGGAGTAGTAAAGCGCCACGCGAAGCGGGTTCAAACATCCGTACAGTTCGCTCCACATGAGAATCATGACGGACGTGCCCACACCGCCGAGCAAAGCGCCGGCAGCCTCCAGCAGCAACGCATGATCGGGCAGCCACAGCGAGCAGAACATGGCGCAGGTCGAAAGGGTCATGGTGGCGCAGCACAGCGCGAACAGCCAGCGCTTCTGGAAAAACGGCCCCACCCGGCGTGACAGCGCGGCCCAAATCAGAAGCATTGCAGCCAGCGCCATGTCGAACAGGTCGTGCGTGGCGAATCCAGTATCGGGATAAGGAACGAAGCTTCCGACGAAGCCGATTTCGATCCAAGCTCGATACACGCCAAGCCCCAGAAACTCCAAAGGAATGGTCGGCATCCTGAACGACAGGGACTTCAACGGATCGTTCTCTTTCACATTCTCATCAACGGACGACATGCAGACCGGCCCTCCTCCGAATATCGCATCTCGCTTGAAGCATTGTAGCGCAACCCCCTACGCGCGCGTTGGGGCCGTCGACCTCCCATTGCGACCTTGAACAGGTGTTTTACGGGGGTTATGCCAGGGGGTTACAAAAATAGACCCCCGTTTACGCCGCTCGGTCGATGTAATGACCGCCTGGGTGAAGACTACGGTAGCACCGTCATGAAGTTGCAAGAAAGCAACAATCCGGCAAACGGGCCGAGGAGAGAGGCCCTGGACCAAGGAGGGGTAATTATGACGGAACTTTCACGACGCGACCTGTTCAAGTTCGGCAGCTTGGCAGCCATCGGCGCTGCGGGCGCCGGCGCACTGGCTTCCTGCGCACCCAAGGGCGGCTCCGGTACCGCCGCCGGTTCTTCCGCAGACGCAGGCACCGGCGAGACGGGCACGGCAGCCGGCCACAGGCGCGAGGGCTTGCCCAGCTTCCTTCAGGCTCCCGAGCCCATCACGGACATCGCTGAAACCAAGGACTACGAGATCGTGGTTGTCGGCGCGGGTTCCCCCGGCGTCCCCTGCGCTCTGAAGGCCTTCCAGGACGGAGCGAACGTGGCCCTGGTCACCAAGGAATCCGCCGCTTCCGCATTCGGCAACACCGGCTCCGGCATCGATCTGGACAACAGCGACCCGGTGGATGTGGCCAACCTGGTGTCCTTCCTCATGCAGGCCAACCAGTACCGACCCGACCGCAAGCAGATCGAGGCTTGGGCCTACAATTCCGGCGAAGCCGTCAAGTGGCTCATCGACTACGCCCAGAGCGCCGGCGCCCAGGTGGAAGACCAGGGCAACGCACAGGCGGCTCCGCTTGTCGCCAAGCAGGGCTACAACATCACCTTCGTCACGTCGTTCTTCGGCCCCAAGCCCTACACCACCGGCGAAGGCATGAAGGACATCCTGGCCAAGGCCGAATCCGAAGGGCTCGAGGTATTCTACAGCACGCCCGCCGAGCAGCTGGTGACCGACGAGACCGGGCGCGTGACAGGCGTCATCTGCACCGCCTCCGACGGCAGCCACATCCAGTTCAACGCCTCCAAGGGCGTGGTCGTTGCGACCGGCGACTACCAGAGCGACACCGAAATGCTGCAGTACTACCAGCCCGATATGACCAACTTCGGGCCCAAGCAGGCTAACCGCAACGGCGACGGTCATAAGATGATCGTCTGGGCAGGCGGCAAGATCGAAGACATCGCGCACACCAAGATGCTGCACGACTTCGACGGCGGCCCGGCCTCCATGTGCGACATGCCGTTCCTGCGCACCAAGATGAACGGCGAGCGCTTCTGCAACGAGACCTTCGCCATGTCCATCATGAACTGCTACCTGCGCAGCGCCGAGGACCAGGGGCATTACTGCCAGGTGTTCGACAGCGCCTACATGGAGAAGGGCGCGAATTTCCCCGGCAGGCTGTGGGATCCTGAAGAGCTGAAGGTGTACATGCCCGAAGAGGACGTGGAACGCGTGGGCGTCTTCTCCGACCAGATCCGCACCTTCAAGGCCGACACGCTGGAAGAGCTGGCCGAGAAACTCGAGATCACCGACGTCGATGCCTTCGTGCAGACCGTCGCCGATTACAACGCGCTTGCCGAGGCCGGCGCGGACACCCAGTTCGGCGTGCCCGCCGAGAGCCTGACCACCATCGACACCCCGCCGTTCTACGGCATCCATCGCCATGTGCGCATGAGTTCCATCTGCGGCGGCGGCGTGGACGTCAACGAGAAGCAACAGTGCCTGACCCCCGAAGGCGAGGTCATCGAGGGACTGTACGCGATCGGCAACTGCGCCGGCAGGTTCTATGGCGGCATCGACTACCCGCTGGACGTCCCCGGCCTGAACCTGGGCCACAACTACACCCAGGGCTACATGGTCGGCCGCGATTTGGCAGCGCAGTAGGACCCGGCGGCTTTGCCGATCCGGCAAGCCCCGTCGTTCGCCCTCCTTTTCGGCATGGAGCATTCTCAATGGACGCTCCGCCGTTGAAGCCGGCGCAGGAATCGGACCTGCACCCTCCTGCGCCGGCAATCCCAAGGCGGAATGCCCCGCAAAGGCGTTCCGCCTTCTTTTAGATGCCCGTTGAGCGCTCGCACCTCCTCCCCATGCAACGAAAATTCCTTCCGTGGAGCACTTGAGGGGGATAATCCGCGCAGACTGACCTCCGACATCCCTCACGAGGCTTGCAGACCATACGTTTCGCCTCATTTACGAACGTTCTGTTGCATATCGTCAGATGATTTGGCGGCGAATCGCCCTCCAGACGCATCCTCGAATCGGGTTCACGCGGATTATCCCCCTCAAGTGCTCCGGGAGTCGGTTTTTCGTTGCACAGCCCCTTAAACGAGCAGCCGACGGACCTGATAGCGACGCTCCGCCCGACGAACCCCAAGCGTCCGCCAGGCAATCCCACATGCGGTGTCCCCGGCCGAACGGTCCCGCACGCGGCGCCTTGGCCGGACTGAGGCTTTGAGCCCGATTGCCGGGCCTCCGTCTCGTAGATTCCTGAGTTTTTGCTCGTTTTTCCGACTTGGAGGTTTGCATAAAACCTGCAAGCTTCGTCATTCTCTCGACTCAGTTTTTGCACAAGCCGCTGAACAGGCACGATACAAGCGAGGCTTTTCACGACGGAGCTCTTGCCTTGCGTTGCGTACTTTTTCGGGCGCAAAACGAGCCGAAAACCCCTCCGAAAAAACCTCCAAGTCGGAAAAACATGCAAAAAAGTCCCCGATTTACCAGACGAAACCACCTGCAGACGTTGAGTGGGAATAAAGAGAATGTTGCAATAGTAGTAATAAGTGCTACTATTGCAACATGTCGTATTCGAGCAACATATCTGCAATCGAAGAGCTGGCCGCATCTGAAGGCGGCATCTTCACGAGCGGCCAGGCGGCGCGTGCGGGCGTGCCGCGCTACGCCCTCTCGTACGCGGCAAAGTCCGGCCGCATCGAGCGGCTACGGCATGGGGCCTATCGGCTCTCATCTCTCCCTACGACCGCGCTCGACGACCTCGTCGCCGCCTACAAGCTCACCTCGCCAGACAGGCTCACCTACGAGCGCATGGGCGCAAGCTTCGACGGGGTCGCCGTATGCGGCGCAACGGCGGCGCACGCCCTCGGAATCGGCGACCTGGAACCTGAGCCGTGGCAGATCGCCGTCCCCAAACGCTTCAACAGCCGAATGGACGGCACGAAGTTCCGCGTTATGGATCTCGGGCGAAGCGACGTCGTGTGGGCCGAGGGCGGGTTTCCCGTAACGAGGGTGGAGCGCACGATCGCCGACCTCGCGATGGAGGCCACGGAGGAGTCCCTGCTCGCCGACGTGCTCGCAGACGCAATCAGGCGCTACGGCGCGACGGAGCTCGACATGCGCCGGCTGCGTGCCCTGCTCGGCGACGGCCGCCTGCGCTCGCTCCTCTCGGCAGCCGGGGCCTACGAGGGCGGCCCGCGCGAGCTGGTGGAGCTCGACGGCCTGGGCCATGCGGCCCTGATAGAGAGGGGTTGACGCATGGGGTATTCGTCTCCGAAAGCCTTGGAGATGGCTGTGAAGGACGCGGCCAAGGCTTCCCCTCTCGACACTAATCGCGCCATCGCGGGCTTCTACTTCCACAGGCTGCTCTACAGGGTCTTCAGCGAGCCCGGGACCCCGTTCGTCCTCAAAGGCGGACAGGGGATGCTCGCTAGGACCGCCGACGCACGCGCCACGCGCGACATCGATCTTGCGACGGACAGTATGGACGTAGACGCCGCGGTGGACGAGCTCGAGCGCCTCGCCGCCAAGGATGCAGACGACTTCGTCACCTTCGAATTGAGAGGCGTGGCCCCGATCAAAGGAGAGGACGCGTACCGCGACGGCTACACCGTGGTCTTCGACGCGTTCATCGGCCCGAAGAGGGTCCAGCGCGTCTCCGTCGACCTGGTGGCGGACTCGATCGCAATCGGCGAACCCGACTATATGGCTCCCGCCGACAGAATCGACGTCCGGGGAATCCCCGTGTGTGACTACCCCGTCTACCCGTCGGCGCGGGCCGTCGCGGACAAGGTCTGCGGCATTGTCGAGCGCCACGCGGGCCGGCCGTCTTCCCGCGTGAAGGACCTCATGGACATCGCGGCCTACGCGCTCACCGATGACTTCGATGCAGAAACTCTAGGGGCCGCGCTGAAGCGCGAAGCCTCCGCAAGGCGGCTCTCGCTCGGTAGCGAATTCTCACTGCCCGCGGAATGGGGAGACGCTCACGAGGCGCAGTACTCGAAGCTTGCGGTCCAGGCAAGGATGTCCCAGGACATGTCAACGCTCTCCGGTGCGCTATCAATCTCCAGGGCACTACTGGATCCCGTCCTCTCAGGATCGGCAACGGGATCGTGGAGCCATATCGCGCGCGCGTGGGTGGAGAGCATCGTACGGGACGCACTATAATGAGGACGGTGGCCAGAATCGGCATGCCTCCAAGCGCCGGGGACGTTTTCCCCGGCATTCGCTTTTTTTTGGGCCGGTATGTTCGGGACGAATCCATAAAGGGCAACCCGAAAGCCTTCCGAGCCGAGCAGAACAATAGGTGACCGTGAGTATCAAATGAGTACCACTCTGAGACACATCCTCGCACGCTGCATGCAACGTGATGGACTCAGCACAACACTGAGGACCCCATAGACGCATTTCCTCATAGAATGGGAATAATCTGTTGAACATGGAGCGGGAACCCGTCCGAAAGCCTGACCCCACGACTGCGAAAAAGTAACCTTCGTCACAGGCTCGATATTTGGCCTTCTGTCCCAATCGCAAACCCCCGCCGAACCATGGCGGCCCGCGAACATCCCCGTCGGTATAGTAAAAGCATCTGACGGGCACTCGTCCCCTTTGCCGCAGGTCCGGACCGAGCGTTTTGCGTCCGACCCCACCACACGGGAGACGCCGCCAAAGGTCGCGCGCTGCCACAATCGGACGCCAACGCGTGACGACACAGCACAAGATTGGAGGGAACATGAAGAAACTGGCAATCGCAGCATGTGCAATGGTCATGGCATTAGGCCTGATCGCCTGCTCGGGCGGGACCTCGAACGAGCCGACGGAAGACGGTGCCGAAAACACCGAAGCCACAGCAACCGAGGAGGCCGCCGACGCGGCAGCGGAAGCAGAACCTGAGGCTGCAACCGAGCCTGAGGCCGCAACCGAGCCCGAAGCGGAGCCTGAAGCCGAAACCGAGCCCGAGAGCACGTTCGCTCCCGAACCCGCCTCGCCCGTGGACTCCGTGGACGTAAGCACCGTCGACGTCGATGTGTCCGCCATGGGAGACGAGGAGGCTTTCGCCTACATGGACGAATTCGCCAACCGCACCCCTGATGAGCTCGACGCAGACGAAGGGCTTGTCATGCACATAACGGGCCAGGTCAGCCGCAACACGAAGGTTGAAGACGACGGCGATCACGTCAGCTGCTCGGTAGGCATCAAAGGCGAAGGCGGCACCATCAAGGGCGTGAACTTCTACGTCATCGGCTGGACCGCGGAAGACTACCCCGAAAACAAGGCACAGGTCGAAGTGACCGGCGTGTGGGGCAAGGTCGACGGGTACGGCACCAACGCCGGCCGCACCCTGATCTGCAATGCGGAAGACGTCCATATCCTCTAGCGCCCAACCCCATACATGCAGGGCGGGAAGCCATGAGGCCTCCCGCCCTCTTTCGTCTGTTGCAACCCGGCTCCCTACCCGGCGTTTCGGGCGTCGCGAGCATCCAGCGCATCCATCCAGTTCAGAATCTCGTCCAGCGCAGCCTTCGGGTCGCCCACGTTGCAGTGGTTGCCGGCCCGATCCTCGACGGTGGTGAACATCCTCAGCTTCACGCTTCGAGCGTTCGAGAGCATCCCCACCATCTTGTCCGCAAGCTTCGCGGGAATATACACGTCTTCGTCGGCACCCAGAATCAGCACGTCCTGATCGACCAGCTCGGCGCAGTTGGCAAGCGTGTAGTCCTCCATCTTGCGATACATGTCGCACACCGAGTCCGCTCCGTAAGGGTAGCGCATGTCCGTCATGACCTGCGCCGCCAGATCCCCCTTGGCCGCCTTGCGCGCCAAAGGCTTGTTGATGACGTCGGCAATGTGGGCGTGTAGAAGCGCCCCCAGCACCTTGATGGCGACCTTGCCTGCGGCGCCTTCCACCAAATCCCAGGTACCGGGATAGATAGACCAGCACACCACCCGTCTGATGCGCTTGTCGAAGGCTGCGGCGCGAGGCGCGAAGTAGCCGCCGAGGGATATCCCGATGATGGTCACGTCATGCAGGTCGAAGCGCTCCGTAATGGCCTTGGACGTCTTTTCCCACTGCCAGGTGAAGGGACACTTCTGGTCGCGGATGACCGAACCCTGACCAGGCCCTTCGTACAGATACACCTCGTACCCATGCTCGCGCAGATACAGCAAGGGCAGCACGAACTCTTCCATATAGGAGTCATTGCCGCCGTGCATCAGCACGACGCCCCGGCTTTCGCCCACCGGCACCGTATGGAATACCGGCAGCGTAACCCCGCCTTCGTAAGGGACCTCAAGCCGCTCCACGATGGGCGCCCCGCCGTCCGAAGGCTCGAACAGCTCGCGGAAGTATTCGTAGAACACCCGCTGCGATTGGTGGTAGTTGTCCAGCTTGTCCGGGTCGTCGTAGGAGGTGTAGAAATCCCGCATGAGGAAGTAGCCCAACGCGTTTTTGGTCCGCCCCTCCTCGTAGGCGCGGCGGCCCAGCGCATCAAGCGTGCTCTTCCAATCTTCAAAGTTGGTGATTTTGCCGCCGACGGCCCGCAGCTCTTCAAGGTCGCCGCCGTCCCAATTCACAATGCGGTTCAACTGGTAGTCGATATGCGGTTCGTCGTTGAGCCGGTACATGCCACGCGGGAACTCTACCGGCTTGCTGGGGTCATACGTCTGGGCCATGATGCTGCCTCTCTCCAATTGTTAGCCATAGCTATCATACCAGCCGCAGGCCTTCGACGCCTTCAATTAGCTGCTATGTTTGAAGAAAAGACTCCGGGTGCGAACACGCAAGCCGTACAATCGTGCTTGCGGCTTCCATCCTTCCGATCAGCCCTCGGCTGATCGGGCGCAATCAGGACACACCCCTTCGAAAAAAATCCGATGGCGCACCGCCGCAAACCCGGTTGCCTCGCTTGCCGCCTGGTCTAAGGATGCGTCATACGGCACAGTAACGTCCATCATGGCGCCGCATTGCACGCAGACCATATGCTCATGGTCGTCGGTGCGGTAGTCGTAATGGCGGCCGGCCGATGTCTCGATAGCCAGAATGTCGCCCTCCTCGGCAAGCAGATTAAGATTACGATACACCGTCGCCAGGCTCACCTTTTTGTCGCGGCAATGGACGTATTCGTAAACCTGCGCAGCCGTAGGATGCACGCCAAGGGCACCGACAGCTTCCTTAACCAGCTCGCGCTGATGCGTATTCCTTCTCTGCGCCATGTTCGGACTCCCCTGAGTATTCGGACGGACGAAAACAACCGTTGAAAAAATAGTTTAAATCATCGCTTGACAGTTTACCACTTATTGATAATAATTCGCAATAAGTTATTAATAATCATTCCTATTAAGAAAGGGATCAAACATGTCTCTCATCGGAAAAGAAATCGAGGACTTTACGGTCAAATCCTTCCATAACGGCGAAATCGAAACCGTGACCAAAGATGACGTCCTCGGAAAATGGGGGCTGTTCTTCTTCTACCCCGCCGACTTCACCTTCGTCTGCCCCACCGAGCTGGAAGACCTCGCCAACAATTACGAGGAGTTCCAGAAGGCTGGTTGTGAAATCTACTCCGTCAGCTGCGACACCGAGTTCGTGCACAAGGCCTGGCATGACGAGTCCGAGCGCATCGGCAAGGTGACCTACCAGATGCTTGCCGACCCCGCCCACGTGCTGGCCAAGCAGTTCAAGGTCCTGATCAAGAATGCAGGCCAAGCCGAGCGCGGCGCCTTCATCGTCGACCCCGAAGGCACGATCCAGGTCGAGATGATCACTGCTGGCGGCATTGGCCGCAACGCCGACGAGCTGCTTCGCCTTCTGAAGGCCGCCCAGTTTGTCGCCGACCATGGCGATCAGGTCTGCCCCGCCAAGTGGCAGCCGGGTGAGGAAACCCTGGCTCCTAGCCTGGACCTCGTCGGCTTGCTGTAAATCGCTCGATGCAACTGGTCGCGGGCTTCGGCCCGCGACCGCTGTATGCAACCACCCATCCCGTCCACCTACGCCGACGGGATTCGTTATCGAAAAGGACACGAAGCATGACCGATACCAAGAACCTTTACGATGCGGTCGTCATCGGCGGCGGTCCTGCCGGCTTGACTGCGGCGATCTATTTGTCTCGCGCCCGCTACCGCACGCTTGTGGTAGAGAAGGATCGCATCGGCGGCCAGATCACCATCACCCATGAGGTCGTCAATTACCCTGGCGTGCTCGCAACCACCGGCGAGGCCCTTACCCGCACCATGCGCCAACAAGCGGAAGGTTTCGGCGCCGAGTTCAAAATCGCCGAGGTCACAAACCTTGACATGGACCCCAACGAAGACGGTGTCAAAATCGTCCACACCGACAAAGGGGACATCGCCTGCCATGCCGTATTGATGGCCACAGGCGCCTCTCCCCGCCTCGCAGGATTTGAAGGTGAAGAAGATTTCCAGGGCCACGGCGTTGCCTATTGCGCCACTTGCGACGGAGAATTCTTCACCGGAAAAGAAGTGCTTGTGGTGGGCGGAGGATTCGCCGCGGCCGAAGAGGCTGTCTTCTTGACGAAGTACGCCAGCCACGTGACCATTCTGGTGCGCAAAGACGACTTCTCCTGCGCTGCCTCGGTGTCCGAACCCGCCAAAACCAATCCCAAGATTACCATCCGATACAATACCCGTATCGCCAGCATCGCAGGCGATACGGCCCTGCGCTCCGCCGTGCTGGAGAACACCAAGACCGGCGAGCGGGAGACTTGGAAGCCCGCAGGCGACAACGAGACGTTCGGCGTCTTCGTCTTCGCAGGCAACACCCCCGCCACCGAGCTCGCAAACGGCATCGCCGAGGTTGATGATCGCAAGTTCATCGTCATCGACGAGCACAACATGACCACCAAGCCCGGCTTGTTCGCCGCAGGCGACGTTTGCAACAAAGCCCTCCGTCAGGTTGCTACGGCCGTGGGAGAAGCCGCCAGCACCGCTTCCGAAATGGAGCGCTACATCAAGGCTCAGCAGGAAGCCACAGGGCTTACCCCCCAGGTAAAGGAACCCGAGCAGCTGCCCGCGGCCCCTGCGAAGGCAGAACCTGCAGCAGCGAAGACCCAACCCGGCGGCCTGTTCACCGGCGATGTGCTAGCCCAGCTCAATGCCGTGTTCGCTCGCATGGAAACCCCGTTGGTCCTAAGGCTCTCCCTGGACGACCGCCCCGTTTCCACGGAGCTGCGTGGCTACATGGAGGAACTGGCGAAGCTTACCGACAAGCTCTCCGTAGACATCGTCGTTGCACCCGAAGGGGACGACTTGCCCAAGGTCGAACTGTGCCGAGCTGATGGAGCCTGGACCGGACTCGCTTTCCATGGCGTGCCCGCCGGCCACGAGTTCACTCCTTTCGTCTTGGGTTTGTACAACGCCTCCAGCGCCGGCCAGGCCATCGAGGACGCCGACAGGGCTGCCGCCTACGCCATCGACCGCAAGGTGGACATCACCGTAGCCATCGGACTGAGCTGCACCATGTGCCCCGATTTAGTCCAAGCCTGCCAGCGTATCGCAACGCTGAACGACAACGTTACCGCCCAGGTCTACGATGTGGCCCACTTCCCCTCCCTGCAGCAGAAGTATGACATCATGAGCGTGCCCTGCCTGATCATCAACGATGGGGAGAAGGAAACCGTCGAGTTCGGCCGCAAGAACATCAGCGGCGTTCTCGAGCTTATCGGCTAACCTACCGACTGCGCTCGAGCGTTTTCGTTCGCTGCGGGCAGCCGAAAGCGAAGACCCCGGTTCAGAACAATATCTGAAACGGTGCCTTATCATAGGCCGGTGCAACAGACTGCAAAAAGCGCTGCATCACCGCCCCGAAAACAAAAAATGGTCCCGCATTGCTGCAGGACCGTTTTTCTGCGTGCGCATCTTGGCCTGGATGGGCCCAATCCAAGAGGGCCGAATTTCTCAGATTGGAACCCTCCAGACCAAGACGTCGCGCATCAGATGCGATGGGGACCGTGGCACCCTTCGCCTTCGGAGCGAATTGCTTCGACAAGCCTCTCCTCGTTGCGGTCAGGCTCTTCCCAGGCCATGCCGCAATCTGCCGAAAGGCTCCGCGGAATCATGCCAAGCTTGCCTTCAAGCCCCAGCGACTGAGCATGTGCCTTGAACGAGAGAGCGTCCGTCGTGGTATCGAAAGTCACGAACAACGTCTCTTTGGTGCCCTCTGATCGCTTGAAGAGTTTCATGCCCGGCCTATTCATGACGGGCGGGATGCGTGCATATCCCGCCCGCCAGGTCGCATCGGTTACTGGACGATGATGACGAAGTCGTCGCCGTCGCGCTCGACCGTGACCTCACGCCTCTTGCGGCGGGCCACCTCGGAAACGTTCACCTTGGACGTTGCGTTGCTGACAAGAATCTTGACGGGCTCGTTGGGGAATTCCTCGAGCGCGTCATACGCCATCATGGCCGGTTCGGGGCAGGAAAGCCCACGAGCGTCTACGATTTGCATAATCAACCTTCTTTCCAAAGATCCTGACGGACCTTCAAACACAGCCTATACGCCGCTTGTTGCGGCTTGCGTTGCCGCATTATTCAGCGGTGGCAACGACCTTCCTCTTGCGCAGGTTGGTCACCGCGATGATGAACAGCACGGCGATGCTGGCGACCAGAACGACCTGGCCGACGATGGTGGGGCCGCCGACGACAGCTTCGGTCTCAGCGGTTGCAGCAGCTGCAGCAGCGGAGGCGATGCCGAAGTTGTGGGCGAACGCAGCGCCGACGAGCATGCCGACGAACGTGATGGCAGCGTCGCTGGAACCCTGGCCGGCCAAAACCATCTGGCGCAGCGGGCAGCCACCGGCGAGCACGCCGCCGAAGCCGACGGCATACAGGCCAAGGATGTTCCAGATGTGCTGAGAGTGAGCGATCGGCTGGCCGTCGAAGCTTGCCTTGAAGCCGCCGGTAGCGATGTTGAAGACCAACATGACCACGAACAAGCTGGCGATGGGGAGCAGCAGCGTGTAGTCCTTCATGAGGAACAGGTTGCGGATGCCGCCGACGAAGCAGATGCGGGTCTTCTGGGCGATGGCGCCGATGACCAGGGCGACGATCAGAGCGACGGCCACGGGGGCATGCATGGAGCCAGGACCCTTCTCGCTTGCGGCATAGGCACCGGTAGCCAGGCCGATGATGAGCAGGACAACCAGGATAATCGGAAGCACGGCACCAGTGGCCTTGTTGGTGTCGACCTCACGACCCAGGGAGAAGCCCTGCTTCAGGAACACGGCACCGGTGATGGCACCGGCTGCAAGGCCGATAAGAGCAACCCAGGCGTTGAGGTCGCCGGCGCTCATGCGGATGACCATGCGCAGGGGGCAGCCCAGGAAGACGAGGGCGCCGAGCATCATGATGAAGCCCAGCACGAAACGGATCATCGGCGAGGAGCCTGCGGTGGAGCGGTACTCCTTGGTCGCAACGGCGATCAGGAACGAGCCCGCGACGAAGCCGACGATTTCAGGCCTGAAATACTGAACGGGAGCGGCAGTATGCAAATACATCGAACCCGCCATGTCGCGGATGAAGCATGCAGCGCAGATCGCCATGTTCGCCGGATTGCCCGTTGCGGCGAGCACCGCGGTCAACGCGCCGACAATCAGACCGGCTACGATAAGTCCCTGTTTAGAATTGAGAAAATCCATATCAACCTTCTTTTTGAGAGAGCTTGATGCAGATGGCAAGCTTAACCATGCGCCGAGACGGCAACGGACGGACAGACGTCTATTGCCCATATGAGGGCGCTAGCCAATTGTTCGCGCGCCATTCCCCCGAGGCAGGATTGGGAATTGACGGGCAGTACGGACGCAAGACGCGCATCCACGCTGCAAGATAACGATGATGTGAGGCAAGTGCCGCTTCGAAGCAAAAGCCGTCACATACAGAAAATGCGTCCTGGACAGCAGAAACCAGGACACAGTTGCAGCCACACAAGTATACCACGAACCAATCCGCGGTATCTCCCACTCGACATACTAGTCGGCGATGAGCCTCTGGGCCAAGGCGCCCCAAGACAGCTGAGACAAGTCGCACGGACGATGCTCGGCTTCGATCGCCTCGGAAAGCGCATCGGCCAGATTCCGCTCGAAACGAGCCCTTGACTCGTCGTTCGCAATCCGCCACGATCCATCCTTTATGAGCTCGGGAAGTTCCACAAGCCACAGGGGCGCATCGGGAATATACATGTCGAACCATTCTCGAAGCCCAGGTAAATCCGTCATAACCACCTTGCAGCCGCAAGCGAGCGCCTCGACGCTCACCAGCGGGAGCCCCTCGGAAAACGATGGAAGCACGAAGACGTCGGACCGCTGGTACTCGTTCCTGACGAGTTCTTGGTTCATCTGGCCGGCGAAAACCGACGGCACTTGGCAGGATTCCGCACGCGCCATGATCTCGTCGCGCTCGGTCTCATTGCTATACCCGCCGATCAATTCGAGACATAAGTCCCTCGTGTCGCGACTTTCCAAAAGGTCCATGGCGCCGAACAGCTCCATGAGCCCTTTTTGTTTCCAGAGCTTGCCCACATACACCATCCGGCAGCCGGAATCGTCGCGCCGGGAAGGGTCCTCGACAAACAGGGCGTCGTTGTAGCCGATGCCGGACACGCGGACCTTCGCGGGGTCGATGCCGTGCATCAAGGCGATTTCCTTCGCCTGTTCCCCGTGAAGCGCGAAGATCACATCGAGGGAGCGAACCGCCCGGTTGATGGCCTCCCGCTCGAGTCCATGGGACTCGTACTGTCTCAGATCGGTGTTATGGCACGCGCCTCTAAACGAGCACCGCGCACGGTCTTCAGGGTGGCGTTCAAACCAATCCGCAAGCACGCTGCAAACGAGATATAGATGGTGGCAGATCACAATATCAGGTTTGAACTGCGCAAACACATGATCAAAAGCCTTGGTGAAGGCGTCCTTGAATTGAGAGGCCATCTGGGGCGTGAGGTCGCGGTACCGCGTCGAGGCGTAAGGCATGACGTCGGACATGCCCACAACCGGGAACGGCAACGCATCGCTTTCGAACCGCACCGGTTCGAAAAGAATGTCATCTGAAAAAGGTGAGGCATCGCCTAAGCCGACGCCTGCGACGACGGCTTGACGATGCCCTTGAGATTCTAGAGCCCCTACGGTTTCCCTGAGGTATATGCCGCTTCCCGTACTGTCGGGTCGCTGGGCGCTAACATGGAGGATGTTCAATCCGACTCCTGCAATCGCTCGGTATGAGATGCGTGGTTACGCCTTCTTATGATAGGCAACCCAATATATCATGCCGACAAGGATTGCGCCGCCCACGATGTTGCCGAGGGTTGCAAGAGCGATATTGTAGCAGGCGCCGCCAGCGGTGACGGTCTGCATGATGGCGTCGAGCTTGGCAGGGTCGATCTCGCCCGTGTAGCCCACCGTGTTCAGCGCGGCGATGCCCATGGGCAGGAAGAACATGTTCGCAACGCAGTGCTCGAAGCCGCAGGCGACGAAGGCCATGACCGGGAAGATCGAGGTGAACACCTTGTCGATGACCGTGCGGCCGGCGAAGCCCATCCACACAGCCAGGCAGACGAGCCAGTTGCACATGATGCCGCGGAAGAAGATGGCGCTCGGCGACAGGCTGATCTTGGAATTCGCAACGTTGATCATGGCATCGCCCACAGCGCCGCCGGCCATGCCGGCATAATTCGCGCCGAGCAGAATGGCGACCATCAGCAGAGAGCCGACCAGGTTGCCGACGTACACGATACCCCAGTTCTTCAGGACGGCGCCCCAGCTGATCTTCTTGTCAGCGGCGGCGCAGACCATCAGGCAGTTGCCGGTGAACAGCTCGGCACCGGCGATGATGACGCACAGCAGGCCCAAGGAGAAGCACAGGCCGCCCAGCAGCTGCGATGCGGCGAATCCGAGGTTGGTGTCGCCCTTTACGAGCAACATGAACGTAGCGCCCGTGGCGATCAGCATGCCTGCCATGACCGCAAGTGCGAACGTGCTGAGCGGGGTCAGCTTGGTCTTTCCGATTGCGACGTTCTGCGCCTGCGCAAACAAAGCCGCCGCTCCGCGACAATCCGGCTTGGTAGCCGCAATGTCCTGTGCCGAAATTCCTTCCATTTTGCCACCCTTTCGTGTCTACGAAACCTTCCCAACAGCCCTAAGCTGCCGATACCGTATCACAAGTCGCTCCAAGAGCCGACCGGAAAGCGAGACGGATGGCAATCGTGAAAAGCAGTATGGGTGAGGATTGCCATCCACATATAAAGGTGCACCCTACTAGGAGTTAGGGTTGCAGATATAGCCTGAACACCTGCCATTTGTTTTTCTAATCGCGATTATATTAAATGATAGGTTTTACCGATGCAAGGAATTATCGGTCCATTTTTTATATTTCAGTCGTACGGTATATAAAAAGGGACGGATGGTTATCCGTCCCTCTTCCTTTATGGAATCGCAGTATGTCGACCGAATACTAGAGCTGGCTGACCAGTTCTGCCGTGTCGGAAGCAATGCGCATTTCCTCGTCAGCGCAGACCACGCAGATCTTGACGGCGCTGTCCTCTGCGGAAATGACGCGGTCCGTGCCACGGGCCTCGGGGTCGGCGTTGAGCTCCTTGTCGAGCTTCATGCCCAGATGCTCCAGGCCAGCGAAGATGGCTTCGCGCAGCTCAACGGAGTTCTCGCCGATACCGGCGGTCATGACGATGACGTCGGTATGAGGCAGGATGGCGAAGTAAGAGCCGATGGCCTTCTGGATGCGGTACACGTACATGTCGATGGCGAGCTGAGCCTGCTCGTTGCCAGCCTCGGCGGCAGCCTGAACGTCGCGCATGTCGCCGCCCACGCTGGAGATTGCGGCAACGCCGGACTGCTTGTTCAGGACAGTGTCCATCTCATCGGGGGTCTTGCCCTCGCGGCGCATGATGTAGGTCACGATGGCAGGGTCGATCAGGCCGGAACGGGTGCCCATCATGAGACCCTCGAGCGGGGTGAAGCCCATGGTGGTGTCGATGGACTTGCCACCCTCGACGGCCGTGATGGAACCGCCGTTGCCCAGATGGCAGGTGATGATGCCCAGGTCCTCGACCGGACGGCCGACCAGCTCGGCGCCACGCTGGGCGGCGTACTGATGGCTGGTGCCATGAGCGCCGTAGCGGCGGACATGGTACTCGTTGTAGTAATGCATAGGCAGAGGATACATGAAAGCCTTCTGCGGCATGGTGGAATGGAAAGCGGTGTCGAACACGGCGACCTGCGGCGTGTTGGGCAGAAGCTCCTTCACCATGTCGATGCAGGCGTCTGCATGGGGATTGTGCAGCGGAGCAAGCTCTTCGCACAGCTGAAGCTTGGCACGGGCCTCGTCGTCGATGACGGCAGAGCTGGTGAAGTACTCGCCACCGGCAACAACGCGGTTGCCCACAGCGCCGATCTCGTCGAGGCTCTTAATGGGGCTGTCGGGGTCGCTGCCCAGAACCTCAAGCAGCTTGCCGAGGCAGCCGGCGACGGTAAGGCCGCCCATCTCGAAACGCTTCTTCTTGAAATCAGGAGCGAAGCTCACGTTCATGTAAGCCTCGTCAGTGCCGACCTTTTCGGCGAGGCACTTCATCGAAACCTCTTTGGTCTCGGTCTCGATGAGCTGGCTCTTGAGAGAAGAGCTTCCTGCGTTTACGACCAGTACGAGCATGGATCCTCCTTAATTTGATCCGACGCTTTCGCGCCCTATGCACTGCCGCCAGCACAAACCATCGGCGAAAAATATCAATGATTTTGCTCTGGACTGACGGTTTTCTAACCGCGATTATTATATAATATTATCGTCATTAGATTTATTGAACATTGCTGATTTTATAGGAAATTCAGTGAATCTTCTGGATACGTCAAACGACTTGGCGTATCTATTGAACTCATTGCCTAACGACCTGGTTTATTTGTCGCTATGCAGAATACCACATATCCGATTGCGAGGGAGTAGGAAGATGGGCCGATCAAAATACTCACCCGAAGCACGCAATGCCATTATGGCTGCGTTTGTCAAGGCGACGAAGGAAATCATAGCCGCAGAAGGCGTTGACGCCGTTTCTATACGGCGCGTCTCATCCGCCGCCGGCTACAGCTCTGCAACGCTTTACCTTTACTTCGAGGATATGAACGAACTTGTGACCATGTCGCTCATATCTGATTTGAGTGCGTACGCGCGCGATATCATCAACACAACGCCTGAAAACGAAACCCCGCGTGGCGAATACCTGCGCTCCTGGCGAATCTTCTGCAACCATGCGTTTGCCAATCCGTCGGTGTTCCTCGGTCTGTTTTACGGCCCGCAAAGCCACAACGTCGACGCTATCGCCAAGAAGTACTACGAGCTCTTCCCCGAAGAAGCCGAACGCGCCAGCGGCCGCATGTTGAATATGCTCGAACGCGGAACCCTGAGCGCCCGCAACCTCGTAGTCCTCGAATCGTTCGGACATGACCTGGGCTTCTCCGATGAAGACATTTCCCTCGCGAACGATCTGACCATCGCATATTTCCGTTCTTTCCTCATGGATGCCTGCGAGCGCAATCTTTCTGAGGAAGATGTCCAGGCGCTTACCGACCGCTTCATGAAGGGCGCGCTTTTTCTCTTACGCACCTCGGAGGCGGAATAAGCCGTATCCCTAGCAACCAAGAGCGCACCGCCCACATCCGTAATCGTTAAAGATGGCCCTACGGGGCCATCTTTTTTGCCCTGCATACAAAAAGGCGCGGTAGGTATGAAACCCACCGCGCCCTATCAGCGCTTTTCGATGCCGTTGCCGTCAAGCAGCTTCGATCGTCTTAGCGAAAACTAGCCGATGTAGCCAGCTTCCTTCAGAACCTCGGCAGCACGCTCGAAGTTGGCGTCGCTCATCATGACGAGCGGGCCGGTGCAGCCCATGCCGGATTCGGCGTAGATGCCGACCTTCCACAGGGCCTTGACGGCGTCTTCCAGGTCCATGACCTCGATGCCGGGGATGGAGGAGGTGCAGGGCTCCTTGGGAGGAGCAGCGACTTCCTCTTCAGCGGCAGCAGCGGGCTTCGGCTTACGCTTGGCGATAGCCTCTGCCAAACCGGCCTTCTCAGCGGCGGCGAACTCAGCCTTGGCAATTGCGAAGACGTTGTTCTTCACCAGGTCGCCAGCGAACTTCAGAGCGTTGGCAACCAGCGGAGCGCCGGAAGCACGGGAGATGATCAGCACGAGCTTGTCGTAGCCCTTGCCGATGCCGGGGCCGTAGCCGTAGCCGGTGGTCTCGAAGGAACCGCCGGAGGTGAAGGCTGCCAGCATCTTGGTGAGGACGTTACCCGTGAGGGAGTCGGTCACCAGGATGTCCGGGGTGCCACGCAGGACGTCATTGCCGCGCAGGACGCAGCCGCCGTCGGCACGGGAGGACTCGGCGAAGGTGATGGGGTAACCATTCTCCGCAAGCTCCTTCAGAGCCAGTTCGCACTGACGTGCGCCGTCGACGTTGAGGATGCCCACGGTGGGGTTCTCAATGCCGCTGGCCTTAGCGGTGATGATGCCGTAGATGGCATTCAGAATCATGCCTTCAATGCGGTCGCCCGAGGAGGTGCCGGTGGTGTTCGCGATGAACATTTCGCGGCCAAAGGCCGGAGTGATGGCACGACCAACGGTGCTGACACCGATGGGGAACGGATAGTGCATGGTCACAGCGCCGTCGATTTCGCCGCTTTCAAGCAGCTCGTCCATCTTGGCATGACCTTCTTCGTCGTCAGCAACCTTGACGGTGGTGACGGCGGGATCTTCCAGGGTACCGATGTAGTACACGTCGACGCCAGCCTCAGCAGCGATGCGAGCGGCGGCCATGGAGTTCTCTTCGCCATGCTCGCTGCCCATGCCGGTCAGGGCAATTTTCGGGCGTGCGCCGAACTGGCCAGTCTCCATGCCGTCGGCGATCTCCATGAAGACCTCGGCGACTTTCTTTTCCAGAGAGCTCATATAAAACCCCCCTTTATTCCGCGTCTGCGGCTTCGAGCATGCTCTCGGCGAACTCGCGCATGAACTTGGCGACCATGCCGCGGACCTCGCCCTCATCGGCAGCAGCGGTCTGAGTCTCGCCGCTGTTGGCCTGGATGATGAAGGAGGTGCCGTCGAACAGGTTGGTCAGGCGGCCCAGGAACAGGGAGCCCTTGCCGATAATCATAGCGCGCTGGATGTCGCCGGCGAGCATAAGGTCACGCAGGAAGCCGATCGAAGGCACACCAGAGGGGATATGGCCCTGAGTAGGTGCGAAGCCGGTGATGCCATGCTCCTTGATGAAGTTCGGCATTTCCTTCTTCTCGATCTCGCCCTTCTTGACGCCCAGAGCAGCGATCATCTTGTAGTTGGCCTCGGGCACGTCGCCGGCGCCGGCGGGCTTGGTGATGTCGGGGTTCTGCATCTCGGGAGAGAAGCGGTCGATGTCGGTGGCCTTGAGGCCCAGCTTCTCCAGAGGGTTGTAGGCGAGGCTCTGGATAACGGCCTGCGGAGCAGAGCCGGTGCCGACGGTGTGGCGGCCGATGGCCTCGAGGTTGATCTCGGGGTTCACGCCGTCGTTGGCGCCCAGGATGATGCAGAAGCCGCCCAACATGTCCTCGAGGACAGGCATGCCCTTCTCGACGTGGCTCTTGCCGTTCATGCCCAGCTTAGCGGTGCAGCCACCAGCGGTGACGGCGACGCAGTCGTAAGCGCCAGACTGAACCAGAGAAGCAGCCTCGATCAGAGCATGAGAGGGGCCAGCGCAGAAGCCGCGGGTGTCGGAACCCGTTGCGTTCTCCAGGCCGGCGATTTCAGCAGCTGCCTTAGCGAAGTTGCCGCCGCCACGCTGCAGGACGTCGCCGCAGGCTTCCTCGGAGCAGTCGATGACGTACTGGATGTCGCCCTTGGCAATGCCGGTGGAATCGATAGCGGTCAGCAGAGCCAGAACGGAGGATGCCTTGGAGACGATGTTCTCCAGCATGGTGTGGGCGGAGAGGTTCACGTCGATCTCATGTGCGCGCTTGACGCAGCCGACGACCTCGCCGTTCATGAACAGAGGCTCAGCAGCCTCTTCGTCGATGTGATGCTTGATGGAGTCGATGTCGACGCCGTCCTTGACGCGAGCAGCAAGATCCTCGGAAATCATCTTGTTAGCGAAGAAGGCTTCCTTGTTGGCGGCCACAAAGCCAGCCTCGAGGTCGACCAGGTCGAAAACGTCGCTGACCTGCATGAGCAGGTAGAACTCGGCCTGGGGCATCATCTGGCCGAACTTGCCGTAACGATCCTTCACGTCGCAGGGCTTGTCGTACCAGGGGAAAGGAACTTCCTTCAGCTCATCAGGGGTCTTGTTTCCAATATAAACCTGATTAGGCCAGTACTCCAGGACCTGCTCCCACGTACGAATGTGGTTGGGAAGGGCCTTGAGATACTCGCCTTCGGGGTTGACCACACGCTCAGTGGTCTGAGTGGCACCGTTCTCGATGACCATGTCGGGGGTATGCACCAGCACGTAGCCGGTGCCTTTGATAACGCTTTTCATGTTTACCTCGCATTCGTGAGAACCGTGGGCTCCGGATGAAGGTGAACCAGAAACACGTTATCTAGAAGCACCTCATAGATTGCCTGCGGTCTATTAGATGGTGTAATGAGAATCGGGGCGGCAGCGATGCCGCCCCGATTCCTGGTTTGATCGCGTGTTCGTGAGAACCTGCTAATTAGTACTTGCAGTAGTCTTCGCGAATGCCTGTCATCTCCTCGATGATGTCGTCAACATCGAGGACCATTTCCATCATGCCTACTTGATCTTCGTAGACTGCTTCGTCGAATTCTTCCTTCATTTCAGGTTCGCACACGTGGTAGCAAGCGAGTCCCAACTGGACTCCCGTCAACGGACCAGCGAACGTGGGGTCTCCAGCCTCGACCGTCTCTGCGGCCAGACCGGCAGCTTCGCCCTCAGATGCACCCACGACAACAACAACGTTCTCGGGGCCAAACTGCTCAGCGAATTCCTTAACCCTCCTCTGGTTCTCCAGGTCCATGGCGCCTGCCGCCGTTCAGACGAAGCACTCAGTCGAAGAGAATACGACTTCGCCGCCAGCCGTCTCGACGCAGGCAGAAATGGCCTCGCCCGGCACACCGTCACGGTCGCCAATTACAACAACTTTTTTACCGGCTAAAATGCTCATCTTCACTCCTTTCCGTTTCTCAAACCAAAACTTGATACTGTATGTCAACGTGCACTGGCATCACGTTGATGACTAAAAATAAGAACTAAGAGCTACAACTTAGAGGTTGCGCTTGATCATTTCCTCGACAGACTCGGGGGTAGCGTCGTCCTTGCAGACCTCTTCGACCTTCTCGCCATTCTTGTAGATGGCGACGGTGGGCAGACCGACGACCTGCTGGCCGATGGCAACGCGACGAGCCTTGGTGGTGTTCAGAGCGCAGAACTTCAGCTGACCGTCGTACTTGTCAGAGAGCTCATGCACATGGGGCATCAGGGCGGCGCAGGGGACGCAGCCGTCGCCGTAGAAGTCAACGAGGATGGTGCCTTCGGCTTCCAGAACCTCGGGAGCAAAGGTCTTCTTATCGAGTTCGAGCATGCTCATGATTGTTTCTCCTATCTAAAAGACTTGGTAATCTAAAACCGATACAGTTGCTTAGTCTTCGCAGTACTTCAGGGCCTGAGTAGCGGCGATGGCACCGTCGGCAGCGGCGGTGACAACCTGGCGCAGGCTCTTCTTGCGGAGGTCGCCAGCGGCGAAAACGCCGGGGACGTTGGTCTTCATGTTGTCGTCGGTCACGACATAGCCGCGCTCCAGCTCAATCTGGCCCTCATAGAGGTCGGTGTTGGGCAGGAAGCCGATGAAGCCGAACAGGCCGAACATGCCGTCGTCCTCGTCAGCCTCGATGACGGTGACTTCGTCGGTCTTGACGTTGCGAACCTTCATGGTAGCGAGGACGCCTTCGTCGCCGCCAACTTCCTCGACGACGCTGTCCCACATGAAGTTGAGCTTCGGATTGGCGAAAGCCTTCTCCTGGATGGACTTGGCAGCGCGCAGCTCGTCACGACGATGGATGATGGTGACCTTGCGAGCAAAGCCGGTGAGGTACATGGCCTCTTCAACGGCGCTGTCGCCGCCGCCGACCACGTAGACCTCGAGGTCGGTGAAGAAGTTAGCGTCGCAGGTGGCGCAGAAGGAGATGCCCTTGCCCACGAACTGAGCTTCGTTCTCGCAGCCGATGGGACGGGAATGTGCGCCGGTGGCGAGGATGATGGACTTGGCGCAGTACTCACCCTTCTTGCCGATGACCTTCTTGACGTCGCCCTGGAGCTCGACAGCGGTGACGGTGTCAGCGACACGGTTGCAGCCGAAGTGCTCGACCTGCTTGCTCATACGAGCGATCAGAGACGGGCCGGACTCTTCAGTGTCAACAGCCTGTCCAGGATAGTTCTCGATTTCGCTGGTGGTAGCAATCTGGCCACCGTCCTGACCCTTTTCGATCAGGAGGGCGTTCATGCGGCTACGGCCGGCATAGAGGCCTGCGGCCAAACCTGCGGGACCAGCACCCAAGATAATGACGTCGTATACGTTTTCCATGCCTGTTTCGCTCCTCACATTAGGACCGTTTTCGGTCATCCAGTCTTGCGATCTCCGAGTAGCTCGTTCGCAAGTTAACTTATCGCGATTATAGTATTTTTTTATGGCAATATCAATACTTAATAATCAATTAGACGCAACTTTGTGATTTCTGAAGTCTTGTGTGGAGATTGCACACAATTGCCAATCGGAACACAGCCAATCACCGCCTTCTACGAGTGAATACTGCACCTTTTTACACGTTTCATAGTAGCTGTTTTCCGACCAAAACACCATAGGCAATCGTAAAACCTAAACTCCAAGTCAATCAGAGCATGTGTCCCGTTATCGTCCCACACCGGAGCATCAGCGTCAGCTGTGCCCCGGTGTGGGACAAAGCTTGGAACAGGACGATTAGTCCTTAAAAACCACCTGGCCGTCGACGGGCGTCGCCAAGGCGTTCAGAGCCTTCTCGACGATCGAGCGGCGAAGCTTCTTCTCCTCATCGGCCGACAATGCAGGATTGCCGAGGGGATGCGGAATGGCAACCGCCGGGACAATGCGGTTTGCGCCAACCGTCATGGAGATCGGAGTGACCGTGCAGATGTGCACCACGGGCAGGCCGGCACGTTCAATTTCTTTAACCATCGTTGCACCGCAACGCGTGCAAGTGCCTCAAGTGCTGGTCAAGATAACGGCATCCACGCCTGATGCCACGAGCTTCTGCCCGATTTCGGCAGCAAAGGCCTTGGCCGACGCGACAGCGGTGCCGTTGCCGACCGTGGTGTAGAACTTGTTGTGAAGCTTGCCGATGCGGCCTTCACGCTCCATGTCGCGCAGAACGTCGACAGGCAGAACGCGGTCTGCGTCGTCGTTGGCGTAGGTCGGGTCGTATCCGCCATGAGCGGTCTCGTAGGTGTCGCTGGTCAGATCGTCGACGCCGGTGATGTCGTATTCGCCGTAGTGGGACGCGCTGGAGCTCTCGATGAGGTCCGGGTTGCCCTTGGGCACGATACCGCCGGAAGTGACCAGGGCGATGGTGGCCTTGGAGAGGTCAACCACGGCCGGCTGAGGATCGACGCGGTCGAAGTTCGGCATCGGATACTCGGTGGTGTAGGGCTTGCCGGCCAGCTTTGCGAGCAGCATCTCGACAGCACGCTTCGAACCACGCTTCTTCTCGAAGAAGTTCACGCGGATACCCTGGGAAATGTACCCGTCTTCGCAGGATGCGCCGATCTGCTCATGGCGTGCAAGCTTGAGAGCGAGCGGAGCCATGGACTTGACGGCGGCACGCATGCCGGCGGCGCTGTTCTTGGTCGATGCGATGACGACCTTGTCCCTGTACATGTCAACGCCAGGGTTCTCAATGTACATGCCGGTCAGAGCCGGAATGCCGAGCTTCTCCTGAACTGCAGAGGCAACCGCGCCGCAAGCTACGCCGTAGCGGCCGGCGTTGAACGCGGGGCCTGCGATGAGCAGGTCGGGATGAACGCGGTCGACGAACTCCAGGACCTTCGCAAGCGTGTCGTCGATGTGCTCGTTGAAGTAGCCGTCGCCGCACACGATGGTGCCGACAATCTCAGCCTCTTCGCCGAACTGCTGCATGAACGCAAGACCCGGACCTTTGACCTCGCCCTCGAAGAACTCGACGGGATGGTCGGCCTCTTCTTCGCCGCCGATCTGGGCGAAGAACTGGTTGATGTAATGTAGTACTTTGATTTTTTCCATGGTATGACTCCTAGCGGGCGCTCAGCATGTTGAAACCGGTCTCGTTGGTCGCGCCGGTGATGACCTGCAGCTCCACGACGAGCGAACCGTCTTCCTGCAACGTATCTGCGCTTGCGCCGGCAATCTTGTTGACGTAGTCAAGCGTGCCGATGACCTTGTCCATCGGGGGCAGCGTGATGACCTGGTTGGCGTTGCCGCCGGTGACCACGGCATCGGCTGCGGCGTCGGCGTCGGCCAGAGACTGGGACTTGCCGTCGCGGCCTGCGTACTCGTCGGTGATGATGACCGTCTTGACACCCTGCGCCTCGATCTTCTTGCAGTTCATGATCAGGTCGGTGTCGGGGTTGCCGAAGCCTTCCTGGGAAACGATTACGCCGTCGAGGCCGAGCATGCGGCACAGCTTCGCGGTCTGGTTGGAAGAACGTTCCTTGTCAGCCAGGTAGACGTTCTCGTTGGTGATGATGTGCGCGACGAAGTTCAGCGTCTTGCCGTGCTCGGCGAACAGGTCCCTGACCACACCGTTGTTCAGATGGATGTAGGTGGGGTTCTTGTCGCAGGCGGACACGCAGTTGCCGGAAACGATTGCGCCGTCCATCGACTCGGTCGGATACAGAATCGTCGGCAGGATCCGCTTCGCGTCAACACCATATACATAGGTGTCATGCAGCAGGCCCTGACTCTGGAGCATCTGGACATATGCAACGCGCGGCAGGCCAGCGAACTGGTTCATGCCCTCCACGAAGTCGGGGGTTTCGAACTCTTCGATCTCGTCCGGCTCGACATCGCGACCGAGCTCGCCGAGGGAGCAGGCGACGCGGAATCCAGCCATGCGGACAGCACGCTCGTAGTCATGGGACTCGATGCCCTCAACAGGCGTGCAGACCATCACGAGGTTGAGCGTCTTGGAGAAGGGCGTGTAGTCGGCGCCGGGGCCGCTCATGTCGACGATGCCCTCCTGGAAGCCGACGATGGGGCCGGCAGTAACAAGGGCCATGCCGGAAAGCGCATGGGTCCTGCCGGATCCGACCGTCTCGACGTCGGCGATCATGCCCGGGAAGATTCCGCCGGGGCCTTCGACCTTGACGCGAGGCTCGATGACGTCCTTGACCGGGGTGATGCGCACCGACTCGCCGGGCTTGGCGATGTCGAAGCTCACCGTAGCGATCTTCTCGTCCTCAAGAACCATCTGCTCATATTCCTGAGCATTGACGTGCAGCACGCCGTTTTCCAGTTTCGTCTCATCCGAAAACACGATGTCTTGGATGTGAATCTTTCCTAACGTTAGTTTCATTGATTTCCTCTTTCGAAAAATCGTTACGCTTCCCGCTACGCTTGTGCGGAGCCCATTGCCCCGCTGATGAGCGAGAGATCGACTACTTGCAAATCACGAAGGGTTTGTTCGTTGTAGGCCTGCGACTTGTCCGTGAACTTGTCGCAAGCCGCAATGGCGCTGGAGATAAGACGCACCGAGGCGGAATCCATGGTCTCTGCAGCCTCGTTAGCCAGTAGCATCGATTTGTAGGGTGTCTCCCCCGGCTTTACGCTGCCCGAAAGCGGATGCGTAAGCAGCTGGTGGCCCCCCTCGATGTAACGGGCCGCTTCTTCCAAAATCTGTTTGAAACCAACAGCTTTAAAAACCACCTTGGTTCCAGGAGCAACCTCCTCCTGTACCATTGGATTGTTTGTTAACACGAAGTACTTCACAAAACCTCCCTTCGCCATGTATCCTGTCAATCGATAGCGTTTTAATGGACCGAATATCTGAATTGCGAGTTCGAAACGGTCCTTAAAGCGTCGTTCGGGACTCCTGTGCACCTTGCCTCAGGCTCTTCGGGCTTCGTGCAGCTTCGGAAACGATAGGGCCGAGAACCGTTTCCTTTTGCAATGCGCAGGAGCCCTTTACCTTTGACGAGATGTCTGTCCTCATTACTTTGCTTCACTTCCCTCTGCGGCAGGAGCGTCCTCACGCGTCTGGCCGGTGGCAAACATCTGAATGCCGCGGACCAGAATGATGAAGAACAGGATGCCTCCGATGTAGCCGCAATAGCCGTAAATCATGTTCACCAGACCCTGGTACGGAACGAACACCGCAGTGACCAGAGCGATGGCGGCACCGGCGATCACGATGATGCGATAGCGGTTGCTGCCTTCGTTCGAGACCGTGGTGACGGCGTTGTACAGCAAGGGGCATGCGCTCGTGAAGATGGCCGCATAGATGATCACGGCGAAAATGGACGCGAGCGGGGCCCAAATCTGATTCGCAAGAACCAGGTTGGGGATGCCCAGGGATGCCGTAAGGTCGATTTCGGAAGCCAGTGCGCAAGCGCCGACGACGCAAGCGATCGTGTAGATCATCGAGCCGATGACGTTGCCGATGATGAGCTCTTTGAAATCGCCCTTCTCGCGGCTTTCGCGACCGAGGTTAGCCATGAACGTGACGAACCACAGGATCATGAAGCCGCCGTAAGACAGACCGGCCATGAACCAGTTGCCGCCGACCTTCTCCATAACGTCGCTGTAGGTTCCCGCTTCGACGGCAGCAATGCCGGAGCCGATGCTGTCGAAGTGGGTCGCGATGGTGATGATGGCGATGCCGAGCACGAGTACGATGATGACAGGGGCAACCTTCGAAATGACGTTGACGATGCCACGCAAACCCATGATGGCGACAAGCACCGCAAGCACGGCCATGACGCATGAACCGACGATTACGGGCACGCCGTACTGCTCGTACAGAGTTGTGCCTGCACCCGAAATCATGATGATGAACGACAGGTAGCAGAACACGCCGGTGAACCAGTTGAACACTTTACCAAGGTGCTTTCCACAGAACACGTCGAAGATCTCTGTGCCCTGGGACAGGTTGAGCTGCCTTCCTCTGGCAGCGCACTGATAGTTTACGAAGATGAAAATGAAAGCGAACATCGCGGCCACCAGAATCATCTGCCAGCCGTACGCCACGAAGTACTGCAGCAACTCCTGACCGGACGAGAAGCCCGCTCCGATTGCCAGCGCACACGTTGCGCCGATGTACGTGCATACGAGTCCTATGCTGTTCTTCTTGTCCTGCATAGATACCCCTTCCAGATTAGAACTTCAAAACATATAAGTGAGACCCCAAACGGTGCCGTCCTGGAAGCGACAGCGCGTTTCCCGAGGCCAGAGACGTGAATCTCATCGATGCGCTTCTCCTATAAACCACCTCCCTTCAAGCCGAGGTCCTGTTTTAGACAAAAAGGTCCCAGACCCCTATCGGGGTTCGGCTGCCTTCTGTTTTCCCGTTGTTTAGCGAGCGCTTAACCTGCGCATGCCGAATCGAAAACAAAAAAAAGGGATGCAGCAGGACTCCTCCGCCCTACGGCATCCCTTCTGTCTTCTACGAATCCAGAATCTTTAGTTGAGTCCAGTCCTTTTGCTTGAAAGTTTCACGCCTTGCTTGCCACTCCAAAGCGCTTGCCTCTTCAGCGGTCGTTACCGACTCTCTCTTGGACACAACTCTTAATGTGGGGATTACTATACATAATATGAATTCAAAATATCAATAGTTATCCGCAAGTTTATTTTATAATCGCGGTAATTAAATATTGGCATCATATTCGCCGTTCGGCTTCGGCATAAGCCGAGACGAAAAACCCTGCGCTCGGCGCTGAAAACCTATCGCCCAAACCGATTTGCGGGCGAATCAGCCGCGCAGCGTGGCGATGAGCCGCTTGGGATTCAAAAGCAGGTCAAATGCGTCCGCCGCCCGGCTCACAACCACATCTGCGCAGTTCAGCGAGACAACGCTTGCGCCTTCGTGCTCCATAATGGCGATGGCGAGGTCGGCCTCCTGAAACATAAGCCTGTCGTTGAAGCCGTTGCCAAGACAACACACGCCCCCAGGCAGCGATGCCGCCACCTGCTGCTTGCTCAGAGCCGCGTGATCGGACGGGAACACGTCCACCTGCACGTCGAAGGGAGCGCACTGCTCACGCACGGTGCCGAAGGTGTCCGCGGTAAGCACATGCACCTCCACCAGTTGCGCCAGGCGCTCCAACCGAGGCGCCAGCTCGGGGATGAGCATGCCGTCCACGGCGATGGTTCCGTTGTAGTCGCAAATCACGTACTCTATGTCCACTGTGGCCCAGCCTGGAATGTCGATTCTCATGATGTCCCCTCTTCCGTCGCCAGGCCATCATACAGCATGGGACGGATGCTTCGGGAACACGCTTCCCAGAAGGGTGCCGTTACGGGACGGTGCGGAACGATTCCGCTCCCCTTGCGGCATAAACGACAACGGGGATTCCAGCATGTGCCGAAACCCCCGTTGCACCTATTTCAAGCGTAGCCAGCACGCGCTTGCCGTCGAGTCGGCCTTACGCCTTCGCGACGCGAATGGCGCAGACCTTGAACTCAGGCGCCTTGGCGATGTTGTCAAGCGCGGCATTGGTGAGCCAGTTGCTGTTGCCGTCCTGGAAGTGGAACGGCATCCAGGTTTCGCCCGGATTCGTCTTGTCGGACACGCGGGCCGTGGACTCGATGGCCGCACGACGCGACTCCACCTTGACGCGATCGCCGTCAGCAATGCCGAGCTGTTCGGCATCGGCCGTGTTGATTTCGATGAACGAGCTGTTGGCGATCTCGTTGAGCCCTTCGGTGCGGGCCGTCATGGCGCAGGCGTTGTAGTGATACAGGATGCGGCCCGTCGTGAGCATGAGCGGATACTCCTTGTCCGGCAGCTCCACGCTGGGCCGGTACTCGGCCGTAGAATACGTGCCGAGGCCCTTGGCGAACTTGCCCACATGCATGATGGGCGTGCCAGGATGCTCAGGCGTCGGGCAGGGCCACTGCAGGCCGCGACCGTCGACCTCCGCGCTGTCCAGGCGAGCATGGGTGATGCCGCCGAAGCTCGGGGTGAGCGACGATATCTCGTCCATGATCTCGGATGCGGTCAGATGCGGCTGGTCGTATTCCATGCGCTGCATGATCTCCGTGAAGATCCAGGTATCAAGCTGCGGGCCGGCGGGTCCGTTCACGGCCTTGCGCACGCGCTGCACGCGGCGCTCGGTGTTGCTGAACGTGCCTTCCTTTTCCGCAAAGCTGCGGCCAGGCAGAATGACGTCGGCCAGCTTGGCAGTCTCGGTCATGAACAGTTCCTGAACCACGAAGAAGTCCAGGCTGGTCAGAGCCTTGATCACGTGGTTCGTGTCGGGATCGGTACGAACTGGGTCCTCGCCGAACAGGTACAGACCTTTGATGCGGCCCTCGATGGCGGCCGGGAACACCTCTGTGGCCTTCGTACCCTCGTTGGGATTGAGGAAGGTTCCCCACGCCTTTTCGAACTTCTCGACCACGGCTGGGTCTGCGACCTTCTGGTAGCCCGTGAAGGTATTGGGCTGAGCACCCATGTCGCAGGCGCCCTGCACGTTGTTCTGACCGCGGATGGGGTTCACGCCGCAGCCGGGTTTGCCCAGCTTGCCGTTGACCATCGCGATGTTGGACAGGCTCATGACGCCTTCGGTGCCGGTGGAATGCTCCGTAACACCCAGACAGTACATGATGGGAGCGGCGTCGGCGCTGCCGTACAGCTTGGCGGCTGCAATCAGGTCGCGCACGTCGATATGGCAGATTTCCGCGACACGCTCAGGCGTGTAGCTCTCGACCATCTTCGCCAGCTCCTCGAAGCCGCTGGTGCGGCTGGCCACGTACTCTTCGTCGACCAGACCTTCCTTGATCAGGATATGCACCACGCCGTTCGCGAAGGCGACGTTGGTGCCGGGGCGCAGCTTCAGGTGGATATCGGCGTACTTGGCCAAACCGATGTCGCGGGGGTCGACCAAGATGAGTTTCGTGCCGTTCTCAACGGCCTTGCGTACCTGCATGCCGAGCACAGGATGCGCTTCTTCGGGGTTGCTGCCAACCAACATGATGACGTCGGAGGCTTGCGTAATATCTTCAATGGTGTTCGTCATCGCACCAGAACCGAGAGTCATCGCCAGACCGGCGACCGTCGGAGCGTGTCAAACACGTGCGCAGTTGTCAACGCTGTTCGTTTTGAACACCGTGCGGGCCATCTTCATGAGCATGTACACGTCCTCGTTGGTGGAACGGGAACATGCGAAGGCCGCCAGCGCGTCACCTCCAAACTCATCTCGGAGCTCCGTGAATTTGCTTGCCACCAGATTCAGAGCGTCATCCCAGCTGGCAGGCTCAAATTCGCCGGTCAGCTTGTTCTTGACCAGCGGCGTGGTGATGCGGTCGGGCGAGTGGACGAAGTCGAAGCTCCCCGAACGGCCCTTGACGCACAGCATGGCGCGGTTGGAAGGACCGGGCGCCGCCTCGGCATCAACGATGACGCCGTCCTTAACCACCAGGTCAAGCTGGCAGCCCACAGCGCAATGCGGGCACGTGGTGCGGGTCTTGGTGACCTCCCACTCGCGGTACTGCTTGCGGCGCTTCAGGGTAAGGGCGCCCGTCGGGCACGCCTGGGCGCAGTTGCCGCAGCTCTCGCAGGTGGTCGCCTTCCAATCAGGTCCGAAGGGAGCCAGAATCTTCGTGCGAAGGCCCTTCTTGCCCGTCTGCAGCGTATGGTTGTGGGCCTGGTTGTTGCAGGCGCCCACGCAACGCTGGCACTGGATGCACAGGTTGGGATCGAACGACAAGAACGGGTTCGAATCCAGAATGGGCTTGCGGGCCTTGGGCTTCTCGGGAGCGAAGGCGGATTCGGTCACGCCCAGCTCGCGGCAGATGTTCTGCAGCTCGCAGACACCGTTCTTGGCGCAGCTGAAGCAGTAGTTGGTCGAATCGAGGCCGTGCTCGGCAAGCACCAGTTGGAGCATCATTTTACGGTAGGACTGGACGCGCTCGGTGGAGGTGCGCACCTCCATACCTTCGGCCACCGGCGTCTTGCACGCGGCGACCAGGTTGTCCTGCCCTTCGACTTCGACACTGCAGACGCGACACATGCCGATGTCGGAGACGTCCTTCATGAAGCACAACGTCGGGATGCGGATGCCGGCCTTCTTGGCGGCTGCCAGGATGGTGAAATCCTCAGGTACCGAAAGCTGGATGCCATCGATGGTAACGTTGACGTTCATCTTCTTGTTAGACATACTGGACCCTACCCCCTTCCAAAACTCCGCAACCGAAGGCATCGCAACGCAAGCAACGACTGCACTCCTGCATGACCTCCTCTTCGCAGAGGGGAATCTCGATATGGTCGAAGTCGCGGCCGCGCTCGCGGGCCGGACGCTCGACGATGTTTACGCGGCCGTAGGCCTCGCGAACGTTGGGACGGGCCTTGGGCACCTCGACCTCGGGGTCGAGCTTGTGATGGAAGCCCAGGTACTCGTCGATGTTGCGAGCAGCCACCTTGCCGGCGCCGATGGCCATGATGGCCGATTTGGGACCGGTTTGGCAGTCGCCGCCGACGAAGATGTTCTTGAAGCCTTCGGCACGCAGATTCTCGTCTGCGACGAAGCGGGTGCGCTCCGCCTTCATGCCGAACTTCTCGAAAGGCGCGGAATGGATGTCCTGGCCGACGGCGATCAGGATGATGTCCGCCTCGAGCCGCACGGTCGGCTTGTTGGCATCCACCGGAGCCGGACGTCCGCGCTTCACGGCGCCGATGTATTGGGGCTGGCAGATCAGGGCTGCCACGTTGCCGTCCTCGTCCTTCTCGATGCGCAAAGGCGACTGCAGCGTCATGAACTCGACGCCTTCGGACATGGCGCCTTCGATTTCCTCATGAAGGGCCGTCATGTCCTCGATGCGACGACGATACGCGACGGTGACCTCTTCGGCCCCGGCACGCACGCTGGTGCGGGCGCAGTCCATGGCCACGTTGCCGCCGCCGATGACGACGACCTTCTTGCCCGAGAAGTCGGGATAGTCGCCGTCGCCGATGCGCTCCAGCAGCTGAACCGCGCTCATGACGCCGTTGGCGTCGACGCCGTCGATCTTGAGGCTCTTGCCGCCCTGGGCGCCCACGGCTACATAGATGGCGTCGTAATCATAGGAGAGACGGGCCATTTCGACGTCGTCGATTATGGTCTCGTAACGGACATCGATGCCGCCCACGGAAAGGATGGCGCGAATGTCCTGGTCGATGCGCTCGCGCGGGAAACGGTAGGCCGGGATGCCGTAGCGCATCATGCCGCCAAGCTTCTTGCGGCCTTCGTACACGGTGACCTGATGGCCCATAAGCGCCAGATAGTAAGCGCAGGTCAAACCGGAGGGGCCTCCGCCGACGACAGCGACCTTTCGGCCCGAATCAGGCAGGCGCTTCGGAACGGGCACCGTGTCGGCCGGGGCGTTGTCAACCGCGTACTTCTTGATGCCGCGAATGTTCAGCGGCGCATCGATCAGCGTACGGCGGCAGCGGGCCTCGCACGGATGCTCGCAGATGAGCGCGCAAGCCGTGGGCCACGGGTTGTCCTTGCGAATCATCTTGACGGCACCTTCGCAGTCGCCCTCAAGAACAAGCCCAATGTATGCGGGAATGTTCACATGTGCAGGGCACTTGGTTTCGCAAGGCACGGTCTGACCCACGCCTTCGGCACACATCTTGTTCTGGACGTGGCTCCGATATTCCTCTGCGAACGCATCGAGACCCTCAAGAGCCATTTTGCCGGCCTCGTAACCGATGGCGCAGTCGCTGGTGTCTTTGATCATCTGAGCCAGCTGACGCATGGTGTCAAGCGTACACTCGTCCGCTTCGCAGTTGAGCACGCTGCGCATCAACGCTGCAAGCTGTGGAATGCCGTCGCGGCACGGAACGCACTTGCCGCACGTCTGGGCGCCGCCGGTTTCAAGCAGCACCAACTGCACTGCAATCGGGCACGTTCCAGGAGGCATAGCCTCGATTCTGCGCTGGAACGGCCCTAGGACATCGGCTATACGGCTGTCGTACGCCGACTTCGGAGCTACCGAAAGCATGGTCACCGAACCCCTCTCCTCTCTCTTAACCCCCCAAACCAGCTTTTTCTTTGAAGCCAGTACTTCTGTTTTTTATTTTATCAAGTTTTATAATCGCGATTAGGTATTCTTATTACATAAGTGTCAGAAATTTCTCCGAATGGCATCACCTTGAGACACACGTCCCTCCAACGTGCTTATATATATTTCACTTTTTAAACGAAAAGGGGCATTAATCTGTGTGAACGTCCCCCATCTAGATGTGCTTTTTTGTCCTTATATACAGAAAAGCCACCCAGCATAAACAGGCGGCAATAAGGGCATTATGCATTTGTTCGAAAGATTGGCGGAGACGTGTGCGAATCGAACACACCCGAGACGTCTGCTCGCCTCACAACGGCTTTGAAGGCCGCGGGACCCACCAGGACCCATCCGTCTCCGAATTGCAGAATTTAATTATCACAGTAATAATATTCTAATGCATTGGCTGTGCCAATGCAATCACTGGGCGCATATCATACACCATCATGCGAACAGTTGAACGCAAAAGCACGAATCCACAACACAAAATGGGACACCCGTGGCTATTAGCCTTTGCGAAGCGTGCGAACGGCGCCGTCGCGCACGGTGAAGCCCTCTTCGTCGAACGCCTCAAGCAGCGGCACCGCGAATTTACGGCTGATGCCTCCCATGGCGTCCTTCATGCCGGCGATCGTCCCTTCGCCGCCGTTGCGTAAAACCTCGGCGATGGCTTTCTTGCATGCTTCGACCGCAGCCCCGTCGTAGAACAGCTCGCTGGATACGCGGTAGACGGCCCCTTCGTCGCGAAGCCGTGCAAGGGCGCGACGGGCAAGAGCCAGGTCAACATGCACTTCCTGGGCCAATTCCGTAAGGGAAGGCGGCGTCAGGCCGTAGGACTTGAGGGCTGCCGAAAGTGCATCCGCAGCGGCCTTTTCGGCTTCTTGCGCAGCACCTTGGGCGGCGGGATGACCCACAAGCCCGCCGACGACCACGGCGGCCTTGGCCGCAACGGCTTCGGAAACGATCTCGTCGAAGCAGGCCGGCTCCATGGTGGGCAGGCACCGCTGGCGCAGCTCTTCCTTGGGCAGGCCCGGCTTGGAAGGGTTGTCGGCATGGAACACCGTCAGTTCCTTCTCGATGGCGGAAATCGAGCGACGAACCGTCGCCGGTGTGGAGAACCACAGCTCCCCCACCTTGCAGCCGCGATGGGCATCCACCTCGGCCTGAAGCAGCTCAAGGGCCGCGGGCTCGTCGATGCCGAACTGCCGGGCCAGGTCATGAGCCGTAAGCGGAGCAGTCCTCTGCTCCAGCACGTAGCGAACGGCTTCTTGGCGGTCACCCGATGCCAACGCCTCGAGAATGGAGACCTCCTCGTGCAGGTTGGTGCGGTTGCGCGGATGCGCCTGCAGAACCTGTCCGCCGCCGGCCACATACACCGGCGAATACGTGCGCACGATGAACCGGTCGCCCAGCGACACAGGCAAAGGCTCTTCGAGGCGGATTTGGGCGAAGCAGCTCTCACCTGGAGAAAGCTTCACGCGACCGTCGGTAAACAGCACGCGGCCCAGCACCTCCTTGGTGCCATGGGACACATGCATGCGAACGCCGCTTTCCAGAGGCTTGCCGCTTTTAGCGGTGTCGAGGTACGTGAAATGCGTGTCGAAACGGATCGTAGGCTCGATGAGGCCGGGAGTCGCCAGGAAGTCACCGGGGCGGATCTCGTCGGTCTTCACATCGACCAGGTTCAACGCCACGCGATTGCCGGCAACGGCCACGTCAACGGGCTTGTCGTGCATCTGAACGGTGCGGATGCGGCATTGGCGCTCCTGAGGCAGCATCTCCACGGTGTCGCCGGGACGCACCGTGCCGCTCCACAGGGTGCCGGTGATGACCGTACCTGCGCCGCGGATGCTGAACACGCGGTCGACCGGCTGACGCATGCCGTAGCTGCGATGCAGCGCGGTGGCATTCATGCTCGCCTTCGCAAGCGCGGCGCGAACGTCCTCGACGCCTTCGCCGGTGCGGCTCGAACACGGAATGATGGGGGCTCCGGCGAACGGCGTGTTCGACAGGAGCGAGTTGATGTCTTCGGTAACCAGCTCGACCCATTCGGGGTCGCACAGGTCGATCTTCGTGAGCGCCACGACGCAGGTGGGAACGCCCAGCGTCTGCAGGACGGCCAGATGCTCCAGGGTTTGGGGCATGACGCCGTCATCGGCAGCGATAACCAGCAGCGCCACGTCGATGCCGGTGGAACCGGCGATCATCTGACGAACGAACTTCTCGTGGCCAGGCACGTCGACGACGCCCATGGAGCGGCCGTCGCCCAAGTCGAGTCGGGCGAAGCCCAGCTCGATGGTGATGCCGCGCTTCTTCTCTTCGGCCAAACGATCGGGGTCGGTACCGGTCAGCGCGCGCACCAGCGACGATTTGCCGTGGTCGATGTGGCCGGCGGTACCCAGAACAAGATTCGGTTGGTCGAATTCACCCATCACGGTGCTCGCTTTCTGCGTCAACCTGACGCGTTATTTGATCTTATCGAAATACAAGGCGATGCCCAACGCGATGGCCTTCATCTCCTCCTCGCTGAGAATGGTGCGCGCGTCGAAGAGGATGGCCTCATCGTGAATGCGGGCCACAACGATAACCGGGGATTCCTGGATGAGATACCTCTCGCAATCCTGAGCGTTGCCCTTGCGGAAGCGCATCCGCATCGCATAAGTGGGGATGTCGCACATCGGCAAGGCACCGCCGCCTGCACGGGACGTTTCCTCGACGATTTCAAGGTCGACCAAGTCGGGGTCGATGTTCTTGGCCACGATGTCGCGCAGGGCGCATGCGCGCTCGCGGACCTCTTCGGGGCTTTCGACCAGCATGCGCACCGTCGGAATGCGGGTCATCGCTTTCTCGGGATGCAGATAGATGCGCAGCGTGGCCTCCAACGCGGCAAGGGTCATCTTGTCAAGGCGAAGGGCACGGGCGAGCGGGCTCTTCTTCAACTTCTCGATGAGGTCGGCACGACCCACGATGATGCCCGCCTGGGGTCCGCCCAGCAGCTTGTCGCCCGAGAACGAAACGATGTCGGCGCCGGCGGCCAGGGATTCGGCCACGGCGGGTTCGGCGTACTTGCCGAAGGCGGCCAGCCTCAAAAACGCGCCCGAACCCTGGTCCTCGTAGACGAGCACCTTCTTGCCGGTGGCCTTTTCATGCTCGACCGCCAGGTTGTGCAGGTCGTGGATGGACACCGACTCGGTGAAGCCCGTCATGCGGTAGTTGGAAGGATGGACTTTGAGCATCATGGCCGTGTCGTCGGTCAATGCGCGCTCGTAGTCGCTCAGATGGGTCTTGTTGGTGGCGCCCACCTCGATCATGTGCGCATGGGACTGCTGCATGATCTCGGGAATGCGGAAGGAGCCGCCGATTTCGACCTGTTCGCCGCGGGAGACGATAGCCTCGTGGCCGGCTGCGAAGGTGGAGAGCACCATCATGACGGCGGCGGCGTTGTTGTTGACGGCGATGCCCGCCTCGGCGCCGGTCAGCGTGCAGATGAGCGACTCGCAATGGTCGTGGCGACTGCCGCGGGCCATGGTCTTGCGGTCGTACTCGAGGGTCGAATACCCCACGATGACCTCGTTGACGGCCGCGACGGCCTCTTCGGCAAGCACGCTTCGACCGAGGTTCGTATGGATGATGACACCAGACGCGTTCACGACCCGACGCAGGGACGGAGCCGTGAGGAGCTGCACGCGCTTGGCGGCTGCAGCCGCGATGTCGGCCAGGCTGAGCTCGGGCGTTCCGCCGTTCAGTATCTCTTGGCGCCGTGCATCGACTTCAGCCCGAACGGCACTGGTGGCGATGTCGCGCGGAACATCGGTGATAGAGGTCAGCGCCTTGTCATGCAGCACTTCTTCGACTTGGGGAAGCTGCCTGAACAGCTTCGTATTGACAGACGGGCTCATCGCACGCTCCTCGTTTTGTATCAGAATTACTAATCGCGATTATAATACATTGTTTCAATCGGGGAAACTCTACCAGATGACAACTGCTCGAGCAATCAGCAACGCCGTGCAGGGGATCCGATCAATCGGACTCCTCTTCCCAGTTAAGCACGTGGTTGTAGAAAGCCTCGGCCGTGTCGCTCAGCTGTACGTTCTTCCTCTTGAGCACGTACAGCTGCCGAACCGTGTCGACGCCGGGCACGCTGAACGCGAGCATCCACCCCGCGTCGACGTGGCTGCGGATGGCCCGCTCGGACATGATGGCGATGCCCAGACCCTTCTCGATCAGGTTCATAGTGGCTTCCTGGTCGTTGAGATGGGCGAACACGTTCAGCTCGGACTCCTCGAGCTCGAGCTGCTCGAGGACGTGGTTGCCCATCGCCCTGGTCGCGCTGCCGGCCTTGCGCATGATGAAATGCTCTTCCCGCAGCATGTTCGCGATGGCTTCGCGATCGTTGCGGTCGATGTTGCGGAAGCGCGACTTGTTGGGCGTGACGATGACGATTCGGTCGTCGCAGAAAGGAATGCAATCTATGGCATCTTCCTTGACAGGCATGCCCACGAACCCCAGATCGTACAGACCGGATGCCATGCCGTTCGAAACGGTTTGACTGGAATCCTGCGTGATGACGAAGCTCGCCTCGGGTCGGGCCGAGCAGAACGACGCCAAGAGCTCGGGGAGAACGTATCCCGAAGGTATGGTGGATGCGCCCAGATACACGGCGTCGCTTTCGTGCTGCTTCTTGCTCTGGAGCATCTTGTCATGCATGGCCAGCATCGATACGGCCTGGTCATACATCTTATAACCACTGGCCGTGGGTTCGACGCGCTTCGCATTGCGAAGTACGAGCGGAGTTCCCAGTTCCTCTTCGAGCTGGCGTATGTGCGTGCTCACCGTAGGCTGGGAGATCCTCAGCTTGGAAGCAGCCGTTGTAAAGCTGCCATACCGTATGACCGCGACGAACGAACGCAGTTGTTTAAAATCCATAAAGCAAAACCTGTCTTTTACGATGCGAACAGTGCATCAATCTTAACATGCTTTCGCAATGGTCGGCGCTAGAGCATTTCGATGAACGCGCTGAGGCGGGTTTCGAGCTGTCCGAGGTCGCTTTCGGAATAATCCGTCTCCAGCTTCATATAAGGGATGTCGGAGCTTTCAATCGTGTCCTGCATAAGTACGCTTTCCACATTGAAAGTGTGGCAGGCGGTCAGGATGGCATCGACCACACCATCGGCCTTGTAACGCTTCGCCTGGGCGAGGGTGTGCTCCATACGGCCGGTGTTCGGCGTCATGACGGAGCAATGGATGGACAGGTAGCGGTCGGAAATCGCGCGCAGGATGTCGTCGGCATCTTCGTCGATCATCATGGCCATCGTGCGCTCGCCGGAGCAGTCGTCCACGCACACGATGTTGCCGCCGTTCTTCTCGATGGTCCGACCGACCTTATTGATCAGGCCGCTTGCGGGGCAGCCCGTGAGCAGGATGCGCTTGGCGTTGGGCGCAACACCCTCGGGGCCCTCGCCTGCATCGATGCGGGACTGGGCCTCTTCGGCCATCTTCTCGAGCTTCAAGGTGTAGGCCTCGACATCGAAGTTGAAGTTGCCCGCAGCCATCGTGCTCATGAGCTCGACGCCGCTGTAAGGCGCCGGCACCTGAGCCTGAGCCTGGTAGAGCGCGAGCATGGCGCGGCGCAGGCGGTTGCGCTTGCGCACGGCGGCCCTCAGGTCGTCGTCGGTAATCGTGATGTCGTACTTCTTCTCCAGGGTTTCCTTCAGGAGCTTGACCTCCTCATACCAGGCATCCGCCGACCACGGACGGTCCTGGCCCTGCGGAAGGTGCAGGACGTGGACGTCCTTCAGATCGCCCAGAAGCTCGTACATCTTCTTCTTGCCGTCGCAGGTGGTCTCGCCCACGATGAGGTCCGAGAAATACGTGAACGGGCACTTGTCGGACAGAGCGAAGCCGTACGTGGATTTGATGAGCGGGCACAGGTTGGCAGGGAGCTTCGTTTCCGCAATGGGCACGGTCTCGTTGCTCGTGCCGCACAGGCCCACAGCCGCCGCACCTGCGGCGTCGATGACCTCGAGGGGCGTGTACGAGCACAGGAAACCGACAAGGCGACCACCCTGCTCCTTGTATTCCTTCACCTTCAAAAAGCTTGCTTTGCGCTGCTCGTTGTATTCTTCAAACGATTTGGGCAGAGGTGCCAGTTCCTGATCGGCCATCATGTCTCCTCAATCTTCAGCATGCCCGAAGGCACAACATGTCATCAATGTGGTTCCATGCGGTACGACGCCGTTTGCCCTGCATGTCGCGACCGAGAGTTCGTCCAGCAACCAAGAGTCCCCCATACACCAAACCGCATGTGCATATGCAGACGTGAGCGCGTCGCTCAAGACGCTTGCAGAAAAGCACCGGCCTTTGCAGACGCCGATGCAGATTGGCATGAAATGCACTAGAATAGACAGAGTTCTAGGTGCGGTATTAGTATAGGCAATCGAATATACTAATCGTGTTCATTTTATCAAATCACCAGGGAAAGGACACCGGCAGATGAGAGTTTGGACCCGCCAGGTCCCCCAGGTTTGGGAAGAGATTCAGACCACCGGCCGCTATCTGGTTCGCGAAGAGTATGTGCGCGCCAAGAATCTTGAGATCTCCGATTACTACATCGGTCTCTACCGTTGGCTGACGGAAATGCTTCGCAGCAGAATAGACATGCCGGCTGATGCCAAGTTCCCCGTGTGGCTGGCGCTTACCGAAGAGCAGCGCCTTCCCCTGGCGCCCAACACCATCTCGCTTACGCTCAACATCCCTGACGAGCACCTGTATCTGCTCGATTACGACAAATGGGGCTACCGCGTGAACCTGTGGTACGTTCCTTTGGACTCCGAAGACGAGGCCCGTCACAATGAGGAGCTCGCACGCATGGGCATCGGCAACGAGGCCCTGCTCATCACCAGTCCTCAGGGCAATTTCTACCCGTTGCTCAAGCGCAAGATCGAATCGAGCTGGATGCGCATCTTCGAAGGCCCCAACGAGCGCATGGATTTGAACGTGGGCGTCGTTTTCGAAATCCTCCCCGAATGGGTGGAAGAGGTCGAGTTCTATGACTAGCGATACCATCACCCTGTTCACAGCCCAGACCCAGGTGGTTCTGGACGCCATCGAACGCGACGGCTATTCCCGCGTGAAGTGGGAATACATCCGTCGTAAGTACGCCGATGAGTCCTGGATCTTCCAGCAGGCCTATTCGTTTTTCGCCCAAAACGCGCCCCGTTACGTAACGCCTCCCGAAGGGGCCGAGTCGGGCATCTGGTGCTTCTGCGATTGGCGATTGGCGATAGCCGGCACCGGGTGCTCGCTGATCGAAATGGAAGTTCCCCGCGACCAGGCGGTGCTTTTCGACTCGCGGCTATGGAACCGCATGCTCAATTTGCAATACATCGGGAAGGACGAGGCCGACGAAGCGGCTTTCGAGCAGCGCATCACCAGCATGGGCCTCAAGAGCTCGGCCGACGCTTTCGCCACGGCCTTCTACCCCGCAGTCAAGCGCGAAGTCACACAAAGCTGGCAGCGCCTGTTCGGTTCTGCCGAGAAATGTCCAGAGGCCTACATCGAAGCAGGCCTCTGGGAAATTCGTCGTGAATGGATCAAATCCGTACGGAACGGATAAGCCGCTCGTCTAACGGATGAAGATGGTGCCGGTGGGGCCGTCGGTCACTTCGCCGATGCGGGCGGGCTTGCGACCGAGCAGCTCTTCGAACTTGGCCTCGTAGGCAGGGCCCTGCTCGGGAGGCAGCGCCAGCAGCAGGCCGCCGGACGTCTGCGGGTCGCAGAGCACGCCCATGCGGGTGTTGTATTCCTCTTCGGAGAGCGTGCCTTTGCGGACGAACTCCTCCGCCCACTCCTGCACGTCGTAGCTGCGGCCGGGGCGGCAGCCGATTGCGGAGTAGTTGTACACGCCGTCGAACAGGGGCAGGTTGTCCCAATCGAGAATCGCAGCCATCTTGCTGGGCTCGAGCATCTCATGCAGATGGCCCGCCAGACCGAAACCGGTCACGTCGGTGCAGGCGTGCACGTCCAGACCCTCGAACGCCTCGGCCGCATAGCGATTGAGCTCCATCATGGCCTCGATGGCGGGGCGCATGCTCTGGTCGTCTTCCATCTTGGCGGCAAACGCCGAGTTCATGATGCCCATGCCGATGGGTTTGGAGTAGTACAGCACGTCGCCGGAAACAGCGCCGCCGTTGCGCAGGATCTCGTCGGGATGCGCGGTGCCGAACACGGCCAGGCCGTATTTGGGCTCATCGTCATCGATGGAGTGCCCGCCGACGATGAAGGCGCCTGCTTCGCGCACCTTATCGGAACCGCCGCGCATCACTTCGGCCACCACGCTGGTGCCCAGCGCCACGGGGAACGCCAGGATGTTCAACGCCGCCAGAGGCTTGACGCCCATGGCGAACACGTCCGAAAGCGCGTTGCTGGCCGCGATGCAGCCGAACTCGTAGGGGTCATCCACCACCGGCGTGAAGAAGTCGAGCGTCAGCACAGCGACCAGGTCGTCGCGCAGCTTGTATACCGCGCAGTCGTCGCTGGTCTCGAAGCCGAGCATAACGTCTTCGTCCATCGGAGGTTGGGCGATTTGGGACAGGATTTCTTCTAGCTCACCCGGAGCCCACTTGGCGGCTCAGCCACCGTGGCAGGTGTAGTTTGTGAGCCGGACTTTCTCTCCTTCTTTAGGGACGTCCATGACACTCTCCTTCTTGTTTCTCATACGCCATACGCAAGCGTGGCGCTTCGTTCATTAATTTACAAGCGGCAGATCTTCAGCCACCCGAGTTCACGAGCTATCGCGGTCAACCCATTGTGACCGGGCATGACCACCGTTTCAGGCGGCAGGTACGAAAGTTTCACCAACGATTCGCGCATGTCGTCGATGTTGCCCTCTTCAAAGTCCACGCGACCGTGCGTTCCTGCGAACAGGGTGTCGCCGGAGAAGACCACAGGGTATCCCGGCCTGTCCTTTGTCGGAGCCGTATACAGGCAGATGCCGCCTGGCGTATGGCCTGGCGTTGCGATAACCTTGAGCTGCACGTCTCCGATTTCCAGAACGTCACCATCAGCCACCGTGCGGTCGATCGAACACGGGTCGCAACGGGTGTACTCGTCGAACGACTTTTCGCCGTTGATATAAGGCTCTTCAATCGCACTGCAGATCACTTCGGCCCCCGTCGCTTCACGCAATGCATGGGCGGCGCCAACGTGATCCCAATGGCCATGCGTCAAAACAATCGCGTTGACCTTGCGGTCGCCGACGGCTTCCATGATGGTATCGGGGTCGCAGGTCGGGTCGACGATGAAGCAGCCTTCACCGTCATCGACGATGTAAACGTTGTTGTCGATCATCCCCATGACCAATCGTGTCACCGACACGCAGGTACTTGTAATTCTGTCCATGTTTACGGTCACCTCTTCGGGCGCATTTCACTTGCCAAGGTTATTGTATTTCATGATACCTATTTGTTATTCTAGACATGCGTAGTTTCGCAGAATCTCGTTATGGGACAGGAGGAGCATATGGATTACGAGGGTCGCATCTGCCGCACACCCGGAGAGCGCGCGTCGTACAAGCTTCCCATCTCCGTCGGATGCCCGTACAACGCCTGTGCTTTCTGCGACTTGTTCAAGGACTTGCAATACCGCGAGCTTCCCATCGAGCAGGTCGAAATGGAACTGGCCCGCGTTCACGACCTTGGAGGCAAGCCCGAACGCATCATGTTGGGCGATGGCAACGCCTTCTACATGGATTTCGAACGGCTGAAGGAAATCATCCTGCTCATCGAGCGGTACCTTCCCTCCTGCACGTTCATCTCAAGCGACGCCTCGATTCCCTCCATCGCCGCCAAGACCGATGAAGAACTTGCCTGGCTCGCCGAGCATAACTACAAGCTGGTCTACATCGGCATCGAGTCCGGCTTGGACGACGTGCTGGACTTCATGCTGAAGGACCACGACAATGCCGAATGCCGCGAGCAGATCGCGCGGCTGCATGCGGCGGGTATCGAATACGGTGCCCACATCATGACGGGCGTGGCCGGCGCAGGTCGCGGGTTGGAAAACGCCCGCGCCACCGCAGCCCTGCTCAACGAGACGCGCCCCGTTTCGGTCTGCAACTTCTCCATGGGCGTCTCCCCCACTACCACCTTGGGCAAATGGGCGAAAGAGGGACGGTTCACCCCTGCCCCGGTGCTCGAATGCCTTGAGGAAGAGCGGGAACTCATCTCCCTGCTCGACATCCCCGTGCATTTCGAAGGCTTCCATTTCGACTACGACCGGGAGAAGGCAAGCTGCCCCGAATGCACTGGCGACACCGCAGAGTTCAACGACTTCATCACGGCATGGACGCATACCCACGGGGAACTTCCGAAAGACCGCAAGAACCTGCTCGAGCAGATAGACCACGCGCTTGCCGTTCGCTAAACCCCCAATGGGTCATGGCCGTCGCGAAACGCGGCGGCTTTTTTATGCCCCAATACAAAAACCGGCCGTCGCATTTCGCGACGGCCGGTCATGTGGCGATTCAGATTCTCTGTACGCCTAGATGCTTACGCACCTATCAGGGTTGTTAGCCCTCGATCTGCTCGGGGACGAAGTCCGGATCGCCAACGTTGGGCGTATCCGCGTCGTGAGACAGACCCTTGACCACAGATGCCATAGCAGCAATCATGATGAAGATGAACGGGAATGCTGCGGCAATGGAGATGGTCTGCAGCGGCTTCAGGCCGCCGGCCATCAGAAGACCGATAGCCATAGCAGTCATCACGATGCCCCACAGGATCTTCTTGCTGTTGGGCGGGTTCATGTTGCCGTTGGAGGACAGCATGCCCAGAACGAACGTGCCAGAGTTGGCGGACGTGATGAAGAAGGTGCAGATCAGAACCAGGATGACGATGGAGATGATCATGCCCAGCGGGTACTTGCCGAGGACCAGGAACAGGCCGGTCTCAGGCGAAGCAGCGATGGCAGCAACGGTCTCGGCGTCGATGGCGCCGGTGTTGGCGAGGGTCAGGCCCAGAGAACCGAACACTGCGAACCAGAGGATGGAACCGATAGCCGGGATGAACACAACGCCGATGATGAATTCACGGACGGTGCGGCCCTTGGAAATACGGGCGATGAACACGCCGACGAAGGGTGCCCAAGCAATCCACCAAGCCCAGTAGAAGATGCGCCAGCCGAGCGTCCAGCTGTTATCGCCGTAACCGGTCAGGCCGAGAGAGCTCTGGAAGAAGGTGTTGACATAGTCGCCCAGACCACCGATGAGGTTGTTGAGGATGTCGATCTTCGGGCCAACGAGGAAGCACACAATCAGCACGCAGACGGCGATGATCAGGTTGAGGTCGGAGACCTTGGAGATGCCCTTCTCAATACCGAGAACTGCGGAGCCGATGAAGATGACGGAAATCACGAGGATGATGATGATCTGAACGACCAGGTTGCTCGGAACACCGAACATGTAGTTCAGACCAGCGTTGATTTGGAGAACGCCGAGACCCAGAGAGGTGACGACGCCAGCCATGGTAGCGAAAACGGCCAGGATGTCGATGAGCTTGCCCAGCCAGCCCTTGGCGTTCTTCTCGCCCAGAACAGGCAGAAGAGCGTTGCTGATCAGAGCGGTCTTGCCCTTGCGGAACATGAAGTAAGCAAGAGCCAGGCCGATAACAGCGTAGTTAGCCCAAGGATGGATGCCCCAGTGCATGAACGAAGCGCTCATTGCGAAGTTGGCGGCTTCCGGAGTCATGGGCTCGATACCGGCCATGGGGCCAGCATAGTGGCTGATGGGCTCAGCGATGCCCCAGAACACCAGGCCGACGCCCATGCCGCAGCCGAACAGCATTGCGAACCAGGACGTGGTGGAGTACTCAGGCTCGGAGTCATCCGGACCAAGCTTAATCTTGCCCCACTTCGTGCATGCAATCGCGATGACGAAGATAACGAAGGAGAGCATGGCAATCAGGTACAGCCATCCAAAGTCGACGGTGAGGAAGCTGAACACTGCATTGGAAACTGCGGTGAATTGCGGGTTGAGGGCAATGGCACACACAGCCATAATCGCACAAAGAATCAGAGAAATAAGAAATACCGGATTCTTAAATTCGTCTTTATTCATAAATAACCCCCGATTGGGCGCACGAAAGCAAATCGGCAATACGCCCTGCGTCAAAGACAGGACTTCTGCCCATTTGCGCCCGCACACCTAGTCAGATTGATGACGGTTAACCTGGTGCCCAGGGCCGAAGCCCTAGGCACCAGGAGTTAAGCCTTAATGGAAAAGCTTAGATCTTGACCTTGAAGACGGTCTGGCCCTCGACGGGCGTAGCAAGCGCATCAACGGCGACGCCGCAGCGATGATAGCGCAGCTTCCACTGCTCTTCAGGCAGCGTGTTGGGGTCGCCCAGAGGATACGGAATCGAGATGGTCGGGACCATCCTGTTTGCGCCAACCGTGGTCGAAACCGGGATCAGGTTGCACATATGGACGATCGGGAAACCAGCGCGCTCGAACACTTTAACCATCGTTGCACCGCAACGAGTACAAGTGCCTCAAGTGCTGCCGAGGATAATGGCGTTAACACCGTCCTCCTTGAGGTACGGAATCATTTCCTCGGCCATACGGGCAGCCTCGGACTCAGTGGTGCCGGTGCCGACCGTAGAGTAGAAGTAGTTGTGCAGGCGAGCGAACTTGCCTTCCTTCTCCAGCTGACGCATAGCGTCGATAGGCATGATGACGTTCGGGTCGGCGTCGGCCGCAGCGGGGTCGAAGCCTGCATGAATCGTCTTGTAGCCGCCGGAAGCACGGTTGGGGAGCTTGTCAACACCCTCGATGTTGTAACGGCCCCAACGGGTAGCGGAAGCGGACTGGATGCGGTCGGGGTTGTCGACCGGGACGATACCGCCGGTGGTGATCATGGCGATAACGGCTTCGCTCAGGTTGACCGGAGCAGCGGGCTCGACGACGTCCTTGACGGGAACGACGAGCTCGGTCTGGAAGGGCTCACCCTTGATCTTCTTGATCAGCATCTGAACGCCACGGTAAGCAGCGGTGTTCTCATGCTTGTCCTCGAGATAAATCTCGTGACGGATGCCACGGGGGAAGTAGCCCTCAATCTCGGCGCCCTGCAGGGGCTCGCCGGAGAGCAGCTTGTTGGCGAAGCCAACCAGGTTCTTGAGGTCCTTGCGCATCTTGGCAGCGGCGTTGGCGCCGTCCATGATGTAGGTGTCCTTCTTGAACATCTCAACGCCGGGGTTCTCGACGTTCATCGAAGTGACGGTGGGAACGCCGAACTTCTCGCCGACAGCCTTGCACACGTTGCCGCATGCGACGCCGTAACGGCCTGCCTGGAATGCAGGACCGGCGATCAGCAGGTCGAATTCCTTGTCCTCGAGGAAGCCAAGGATGCGGGACAGTGCCTCTTCGGTGTTGGAACCCATGAAGTTGTCACCGCAGATGATGGTGTGAGTGATCTCAGCATCCTTGAGCTGGCCATTGGCTGCCACGGCAGGGCCGACCTGGCCTTCGCGGATTTCCGGCTCGAAATCAGCAGTGTCCTCACCGCCGATGCCGCCGAAGAACTGATTCACGTAGTAAATAACTTTCTTGGTCATCGCTGTCTCCTCCTTTCTTACACTTCACGCATGGTCTTGATGGAGAAGCCAGCGATGTGGTCTCCGCAGAACCAGTTGTTGTCTTCCATGATGATGGAGCCGTCGTCGCGGGCGGACTTGCCCAGGATCTCGTCATAGCCCCAGGAGCCGGACATGCCGTCGCGGTTCATGGCTTCGAGGTTGCCGATGACGGTGGCGCAAGCGGGAAGCTCGGTGAGCTCGCCCACGTTGCCGGTGGAGACCAGAGCGTTGGTCTTCTCGTCCATAACAACCAGCGGCTGGCCAGCGCCGTCGCGGCCGTCGGACTCGTTGGAGATGCCGACGACGGGGATGCCGGCGTCCTCCAGGATGACCTGGCAGCGGACGTAGTCGGTGTCGGGGTTGCCGTAGCCCTCTTCGGTGACGATTGCGTAGTCAACGCCGAGGTTCAGAGCGATGTTGCGCACCATGATTGCGGAGCGCTCTTTCTGATCGAGAGCAACGTTCAGGTTGGACATGATGACGCCGACGAAGTTGTACTCGATGCCGTCATACTTGAACATTTCCTTGATGGTCGGGAAGTTCTGGAACTCATAGGTCGACCACTTGGAGGAAGCAGGCATGAACGAGCCGGAGATGATGCAGCCGTCGAAGATCTCGGTGGGGCTGATGAAGCTGGGCAGGTAGCGGTTCATATCCCAGCCATACAGCAGGTCGTTGTAGCCCAGGGCTTCCATCTGGGACTGGGGCTGCAGAACGATAGCGACGTTCGGCAGATCCTTGCGGGCATCGTCGCGCTTCAGGACGGGGTCGAACTCGTAGACTTCGGTGTCAGCGGGCTCGAGGTCCTTGGCGATCTTGCCGATGTACTCGGCGAAACGATGGCCGGCCCAGCGCAGAGCATGGTTGCACTTCTGCTGCTCGTGACGCTCGAACTCCTCGTCGGTGTCGCCGACCAGGCAGATGTTGATGAGCTTGGACCAGTAGGTGTGCTTGGCACCTTCGCCACCCATGTCGATGACGCCGTCGCCGAAGGAACCCCACTCTTTACCAACAACGGTGACGCAGCAGCCCTTGAAGGCCTTCAGATCGCCGTCGCCGCAGGGCTCGAGCTCGCCGGTAACGCCAGGGAACAGGCAGCGGCCGTCCATGCGGACGCGCGGCTCAATAGTCTCGATAACCGGAACGATACGCGTGTCATCACCCGGATGAGCGATGACGATATCAAGATCGGTGATATGGTCGTCCTCTTCCTTCAGGTACGCAATGGCGTCGTCTTTGTTGATCGTCAGAATTCCGTCAACGAAGGAATTCTCAGTACCAAGGCAGACGTCTTTCACGTACACATTGCCAATGGTTAGCTTCATACGCGCTCATTACTCCTTTCTTTTTTCTCTTTGAGATTTGTTTCGCGGCTTCTAATGCCAGTTTTTAGTTACCGCGATTATCTTTGATTATTATAAGTTTTTCTGATTCCAATATCAATACTTAATAATTGAGTTTCCAAGTCAAGATTCCTAATAAATGGCCGATTTTTTTACGCTTTGCGTCCACTTAGGGACATAACGCCACTAACGACCTTTGAATAGCACCATCCTGGCTGAATCGTTCGTGCAAAGGCTCTGCCTGCAGAGCGCCGAACGGCGCTGAGTCGAATGCGTTTTTGCCCCATAATGCAGAAAGGCGAAACCGCATTTCTGCTGTTCCGCCTTTTTAAGCTTGTTCGTTATGCCTGCGGCATGCCTCGCGTTAGACGGAAAGAGCCGCTCCGATCGCTCCCGCGAAACGGGCGCGAGCGTTCGTCGTCACGGGGACTCCGAGGTTCTTGGACAGACGGTCAATCACGTACTCGTTTTCGCACAGGCCGCCCGTCAGGTAAACGTCGCCCGCCACCAGGTTGTTTGCAAGCGAGGCCACTTTCACAATGACGGATTCGATGACGCCGTTCGCGATGTTCTCGCGCGGTTCGCCCTTGCCGATGAGCGAAATGACCTCGGACTCGGCGAATACGGTGCACATGCTGGAAATCTGCGTCGGCTCGCCCTGGGAAGCGAGGCGCGCGAGTTCTTCCTGCGTCGCACCCATGCGGTCAGCGATGACCTCGAGGAACTTGCCGGTACCGGCGGCGCACTTGTCGTTCATGACGAACTTGCGCACCTTGCCGTTTGCCAGCTGGATGACTTTCGTGTCCTGACCGCCGACGTCGATGACAGTGCCGTTGTCGCCGAACAGATAGGCGGCGCCGCGGCCGTGGCACGTGATCTCGGTAACGGTCTTGCCGGCATAAGGCACCGAAACGCGTCCGTAACCCGTGGCCACCACGTCATCCTGACAGGTACGGGGGTCCAAGCCCCACGCTGCCAGATCGTCGGCCAGACGCATCGCGGCATCCACGCCGTTGAACCCGGTCGGGACGACCACCGTGTAGGCGATTTCGTCCCCGTCAAGCACAGCCGCCTTGGCCGCCGTCGAACCGATATCGATTCCGATTCTCATATCATTCACTTTCATTTGCGGTCGGTACCAGCCGGATTGCCCGCCTAGTACATTGAGACTTCGTAAATGCCCTGGTGGGCAATATTGTGCTGTGCGATTGCAGCAAGAAGCTCTTCACGCTCGCTCGCTTCGGCGCTCCAGGAAAGGCCGCAGCCGGCGTCGATTTCGGAAGGCACCGGAATGAGGCGCCCGGGAATGCCGTGCGTGCGCGCAGCGGCCTCCATCGCCATGGCGTCGGACGTCGTGGCGAACGTCACCACTGCTTTCGGTGTTTTCGCCCGCATTAGCAAACCTCCTGTGCGATTTCCTTAAGCGCCGCAATGCCGGCGTCGACTTCCTCTTCGGTGTTCAGATGGGAGAAACTGAAGCGCACCGCGCCTTGCTGCTCGGTGCCGATGGCCATATGCATCAGCGGAGCGCAGTGGGCACCCGCGCGGGTGCAGATCTCAAACTGCGTGTTGAGCAGGTCGGATACGAGCGAAGAGTCCACGTCGGCCAGGTTGAGGGCAACGATGCCCGTGCGTCCGCTTGCCCCGCCGCCGTAGATCTTGATGCCGGGAATGTCCTTCACGCCTGCCTCGAAACGATCCGCAAGGGCGCAGGTCTTCTCGTGCACGGCATCCACGCCCTTCTCTTCTATATAGGTAAGACCGGCCAGAAGGCCCGCCAGACCATGGGCGTTGAGGGTGCCTGCCTCGAGATGCTCGGGCATGAAGTCGGGATGCACGCGGTCGTAGCTGTGCGTGCCGGAGCCGCCGACCTTGATCGCCTTGATGTCGATGCCTTCGGCCACGCACATGCCGCCCGTACCCTGAGGTCCGAACAGGCTCTTGTGCCCGGTGAAGCACACGACGTCAAGATGCTGGGCCGCCATGTCGATGGGCACGGTGCCTGCGGTCTGGGCCGCATCCACCACGATAAGAGCCCCATGGGCATGGGCGATGTCCGCCATGCGGGCGATGTCGTACACATCGCCGGTCAGATTGGACGCATGGCCGATGACTGCCAGCTTGGTCTTGGGACCGAACGCCGCCTCGAACTCGTCGTAGTCGATGCCGCCGTCAGGTGCGATGGGGACGACCGTAAGGTCGGCCTGACCTTCGTCCTGAAGCCTGAACAGCGGGCGGAGCACCGAATTGTGCGAGGCCGCCGTGGTGACAGCGTGGTCGCCAGGCTGCATGAGGCCGTACACCACGATGTTGAGCGCCTCGGTCACATTGCTGGTGAATGCGACTTGCTTCGGACCCGGTCCGCCGAACAGGTCGGATATTTTCTGGCGCGCCATGAACACCGTCATGCCCGCATCGAGAGACGCTTCGTGCACGCCACGCCCCACACCACCGAAAGACGTGATGGCGCGGGCCACCGCCTCGGCGACCGCAGGCGGCTTCAACATGGTTGTAGCCGCATTGTCGAAGTAAATCACTAAAACCTCCCCGTGGGACGCCGGATGGCCGGCGTCCCTTAAACGTTACTCTACGAATTTAAGCGCGAACAACAACGCCGGCCTTCATCTGCTTCTCAACGATGACGTACATGTTGGACACTTCGCCGACAGCCAGCTTGTCCTCGATGTCGTAGTGCTTCAGGCAGGTGCCGCAGGAGATGATCTCCACGCCGGCGTCGGCCAGCTTCTTCAGGTCGTCCAGGCAGGGCGAGCCTTCGCAGGTCAGCTTGACGCCGCCGTTGTAGAACAGAACGGTTTCGGGCAGCTCGTCCTGCTGCGTGAGAGCGAAGATGAACGCCTTGATCAGCACGCCGCCCAGCTCTTCGTCACCATGGCCCATGACATTGGACGGCACCACGACGACGCGGGGGCCGATGCCTGCTCCGCCAGCAGCGGTCTCGGCGGCCAGCGCGGCAACGCTCTCGGCGGTCTTCACGATCTTGACCGAGAACTTCTCTTCGGCCAGCTGCTCGGAAGTGGCTTCGCACTTCTGGGACTTGGCGAAGCTCAGCAGGTTCTTCACCGAGGTCTCGTTGTCAACGAGGACCTCGAGCGTGCCTTCGTCAAACGTAGACATGGCCTGCTTGGCCTTCACTACGGGCACGGGGCACTTCTCGCCCATTGCGTCAACGGTAAATTCCATTTCGGTACCTCCTATAGTCCGATTACCTAACGATTCTTATTCCTAGCAATATACATCGCGGTTAGGATTTATTTGATTGGGGAGCGGAACGATGTTCTCGATAGGCACCCCGTTGTCATGGGCGATTCCTTCAATCTGGCAGGCTTCGTCGCAATCAACCAGCAACGCCACGCCGCAGCACGAACGCGCTTGACGCGGCGTTGTGGAAATGCGAGCGCCGAGCCCTTCGCCGCGAACCAGCTCATACAGCTGCATTGCGTCGGTATGGCTCGAAAACAACACGTAGCAGTCAATCCTTACTCCAGGGTGCTCCTGCTTTGCTTGTTCTATACGCTCGCTTAGCTCCATGTCAAGAGTCGCCTTCAATTTCAGGCGACTCGCCTCCTTTTACGATTAGCCCAACATCTCCACGAAGGCCTCCACGCGGGTGCGCAGCTGGCCGGCGTCGTTGTCGGTGTAGTCGGTTTCGATGTCCAGAACGGGAATGCCAGCCTCTTCCAGCACCTTCTCCAAGGCAGGGGCCTCGGTCTTGAACGTGGTGCAGAACTTCAGGTTGGTGTTGATGACGCCGTCGACATTGTAATCCTTCACCAGCTGGAGGACCTCGTCGATGCGAGCCTTGTTCGGCGTGAAGCAGGCGCAGTTGATCTTCATATAGCGCTCTGCCAGAGCCTGGTACATGCCCTCGAGCGTGGTCTGGCTCTCGTCGACCAGGTTCGTGAAGAACTTGGTGCCGGTGCAGTTCTCTTCGCAGACGATAGCGGCGCCGGCCGTCTCGATGATGTGATGCAGCTTCCAGTTGGGAATGGCCAGCGGCGTGCCGGTGAGCAGGATGCGCTTGGTGCCCTTGGGGAACACGCTCACGCCGTCGACGAGGCGCTGCTCCAGCTCGGCAGCCAGGTTGTTTGCCATCTGGGCGCAGCGGACCGGGTCGTCGAAGAATGCGATCTGCATCATGAGCAGGGCGTCGGTGCCGGAGATGGGAATGACGTCCTTGTTCTTGCGGGTCTCGAACACGCGGGCCAGGGCCTTACGGCGCTCGTTGATGATCTTGATGGATTCGGCCAGCTTCTCAGCGGTAATCTCGTTGCCGGTGACCTCTTCCACATTGGCCTTGAACAGGGCGATCTCGTCTGCGAAGGCGGCGATGTCCTGAGGACGCTTCATGTGCGGAAGGTTCATGATGTACATGGGCACGTCTTCGGCCATAATCTCGTACATCTTCTTCTTGCCGTCGCAGGTGGTTTCGCCGACAATCTGGTCGACGATGCGGAAGAACGGGCACGTGCGGCCAAGACGGGCGCCCAGCGATGCCTTGATCAGCGGGCACATGTCGGCGGGCAGGTACTTCTCACCCTCGGGAACCCAGAACTGGCTGCCGCCGCACAGGCCGGTCACAATGCCGTCGCCGGCGATGACGACCTCGTCGGGCACGTACGTGCAGAAGGTGCCGAAGACCTTGCGGCCCTTCGCCTGTTCGTCAACGAGTTCCTGCGGACGGATACCGTGGACGTCGGCAACGACCATGTCCCAGAAGGCCATGCCTTCAGGACGGTTTTCCTGCGACAAGAACACGTCACCAAACGCCTGCGGAAGCACTGCGCACAATTGGTCATGGGTTTCCAGGTCCATACCGAGGCTATCCCACAAAATATGACGATCAACTGCCATGATGTTCCCCTTAACATTCATCACGTTCGATTATTCAAATGCATGCAGATGTAATGCGTCCCACCCGGACGTTTGCAGAAGAAGGGCATCCTATGCACAGAGAGCTATCGGTTGCAGATTTCCGAATCGCGGTTAGTGAATGCCGAATCGGAATCATTGTACCGCATAAACGGGTGTGAAGCGTCAACCCATGAGGTTTTTTACCATATCTGTTGAATGCATCGCACAGCACGAAAATCGGGTCAGTCGCGTCTGCAGCACACGTCTACCGAGAACCGGCCCAGACTGCAGCGTCCAAGGTAGCCGAGCCGCTTGACCCTGCGGAATTGAAGGGGGGATTTTGGCAATCAACGGCCACGACATTCCGACCGACCCGATGATTCCCGCTCCTCCTGCCCGAATCGAGCTTTTCCGCCAAGAAAATCGACTAGCAGAAGGGGCCTATGGATTTGAGTCACAGCGTCGTTTTACTCGGCTCTTTGGTAAAAATGAGAATACCGTTTCCGACTGAAGGGCGGAACGAACATCGGCTATGCCGCATTGCCGATGGCTTTCGTGCGTCGCCACGAACTGACTATCCGCCGCATTCTGGGCCAAGGCACGTCTGACGAACTTATGGGGCATCCGAATGAGCTCGAAGTTGAAGCCGTTCGGTGCCGCCCGATCGGCCTTTTCCATACCTTCATGCACGGTGCCTTCACGCAGGACGGATGTGGCGACATCAAGGCCACCGTCGAAAGGCGTCCTGTCGGCTAAATTCTTGTTGGCGTGCGAACGGCACTCCGTTGGAAAAGAATATCGAGAATGTGGTTATAACAACATACGCCGCCTTTGCGTTGCTATAAGTTAGACATCGTTAACTTATGTATATGAGAAAGGCGACGACTATGGAACTGAACGAGAACACCCGACTTGAAGACCTGATTAAAGAGTATCCGGCGCTGCGGACGGGCATGGCAGACATCAACCCCAGGTTCAAAATGCTGCAGACCCCAATGGGCAAGATCATGATCAAGAAGGCGACCGTGGCGGATATGAGCGAACGCTCCGGCATGCCGGTCGACGAGCTGGTTGCTGCGATTGCGGCGAAAACCGGCCTCGGGGCTGCCGATGGATCTGCGAGCTTGACGCCGGCCGCCGAACCCTTGCCGACCGCTCGCGCTGCAACACCGGCGGTCGAACAGCAAGACGAGCTTGGCGAGCCGCTGTCGGAACGCCCCGCCGAAATGGATGCCGAGCCCCAGGTCGAACGGTGGGGTAAGGTCGACGGCTTCAAGGTGATAGACGTGCGCAAGGCCCACGGGAACTTCTTCCCGGGCTTGAAGAAGCGCGCCGAGGAGACGGCCGTGGGCGAAGGGCTTCACATCGTGCAGTCCTTCGAGCCCATTCCTCTGTATGACGTCATGGCCGAGCTCGGTTACGAGCACGTGGTCCGTCGCGGCGATGCAGGCGAGTACCACGTGTACTTCTACCGCGCCGAGCAGGGCGAAGACTCCGGGGAAATCGCCTTCCGCCCCATCGCGCTGCTGAACTTCCCGGTCATCGACGAGGAGCTCGGCGACGTTGCGGTCAACTTCTGGAACCTGACCTGGAACGACGATAAGCGCTATCTGTCCCAGGAGACGCGTCTGCTGCTGTCGATGGCGAACGCCCTGGGCGCAGGCCGCATGCGCCAGGCAAGCCGCGAGCTCATCAAGGCTTACGCGCACGGCTGCGACTCGCGGGCCTTCGACGACGTGTTCGAACTGGTCGCATGGAACCAGGGCATCGGCAATTTCGCCTCGGAAATTGGACCCAGCACGTTATTCCGCGCATATCGCACTATTAAAGACCAAGAGAAACGCGGTGTGCCGCGCGCCGAGATCGTCGAGATGCTGAAGGAACGGTTCGGCGAGCAGAACCCGGATGTGGGCGTGCAGTAAAGGCTGCGTCCGCCCGCCGCCCGCCCGCGCCAGGCGATTCTTTTGCAGCAGCTGTCGACGCGTGCCGAGCATGCGGTATATCCTATGTCCGTCAGCGACGCGAGGCCGCCTGTTCAGGAGGGGCACTATGGATTTCTACATCTCGGACACGCATTTCGGACATGCCGGCATCATCGGGCTGTGCGAGCGGCCCTTTCGCTCCGTCGACGAGATGGACCACGCGCTGATCGACAATTGGAACGCCCGCGTAGGCGCCGATGACGACGTATGGCACCTAGGCGATTTCGCGTACAGGGGCGACAAGCCGTGCGCGCACTACCTGTCGAAGCTCAACGGTCGGATTCATCTGCTGATCGGCAACCACGACCAGACAACACTGATGCGGGAGCCCGAGGCGCTTGCGATGCTGGCGTCCTGCGATTTCGCCACCACGCGAATCGACGGGCTGAACCGGCGCATCTGGATGTGCCACTACCCGCTGGCTTTGCCGCCGAAACGCACCTGGGCGCTGTACGGGCACGTGCATAACGATGCGAACCCCGAAGGTTTTCCCGCATGGCCCCTGGTGAAGACCATGGACATGGCGCTCAACTGCTGCGTGGAGGTGAACGGGTACATGCCGGTGACGTTCGAAGAGCTGGTCGTGAACAATGAGCGCCTCCGTAAGGAGTGGCGCGGCTGAGCGGCACATCCAGATGCGCCCGAGCCGCATTTTCGCTATTTCGAGCCAAGATAGGCAGCCGCCAGGCCTCATGCTCGCTCGATGAGGAAGTCGCAGCAGTCGGCGCCTTTGGCCAGCGTGCCCGTGCGCACGAAACGAATTCCGTCAAGATCGCCGTAGCAAACCTCGTCGTTGCGGCAGAAGAATTGGCAGAGCTCGGGTGCGCCCAGCTGGGCAAACACCCGATGGTACGGACACGCCAGCACGTCGTAGGAAATGCGGCTTGGCGTGCATTCGTGCATGTCGTTCCGGTAGCCCTGCTTCTCGCCGAACGCCACTGCGACCACTTTGCCGAAGGCACGCATGAAGAACCTGCGCCCGCCCGGCAGCGCCACGATGACCCTGAAGGCTTTGGCCGCGTTTGCAGAGTACTCGGCCATGAAGTCGTCCACCATCTGGAAGGCTTCGTCCTTGCCGAAGGCGTCGGCCAGCTCGGAGTAGATGGCGAAAGTGGGCAGCACGAACCCTTCCACCTGCGGTCTTTCACCCTTGGGCAGCGAGCTAAACTGGTCCGACATGCCGTCGAGCCTGCTCTCGGCGCGCGCCCAGAGGGCTGCCGCTTCGTCGGCGCCCAGTCGATCTGCCAGCCGGGCCTTCAGCGTTTCATACTTTCTGCCTCTCAGCAGTTTCTTCGAAGACCTGACCACCGCGCGCCCCTCTCTGGTGATTAACCTCTTCTAACTTTGCAACGTCCGCATCATACCACCTCGTTCACAAGGACATACGCCGATTGAAAGCCAATTGGCCGAACCTGTTGCAAAGCGGGCTCCGCAATCCATGGGAGCCCGCAAATAATGGAAAGGCACATGTTCCAGCGCGTAGGGAACGCCCCTTGCCCTGCCGTTTAATCCACCATGTCGGTATGGACATTGTCGAGCGCGCGAAGCAGGCTCCTAAGCTGGGCCGACTGACCGCAGGCATCGGACAGCAACGCGATCACGTAGGGATGGCCGGGATCCATGATGATGCCGCCGTCGTTAAACGCGTCATACACGCCGCCGTCGTTGATCCAGCCGGGCTTGCTGTGCACGGTGTAGGTCTGGCCGAGCTCGTAGTAGATGACGGAGCTGTAAGAATGCGTGTACAGGCTGCGGCACCACTTCGAATTCTGGTTCGTGTTCACATAGAAGTAGTCGTAGTTGCCGATCCAGATCTTGGCCAGGTCGTTCGCGGTAAGGAACGCGTAGTAGTGGTTGTAGTTGAAGTGGTCCGTGGTGTTCGTGTAGTTCATGAACCTAATCAGCGGGTCCGGACCCCAGTGGTTCTTGCAGGCATAGTAGGTCTCGTTGTTCGAGACGGTGATGCTCTGGGTCATGAGCCCCTGCCAGTACGGAGTCACGCTGCTGGGACTGTATTTGTTGACGGCCGCGATGTAGGGCGCCTTGATGGAACACGCCGAATACATGACCTGATTCGGGTTGTAGCAGACGCCGATGCCGGTTTTCAGGTCGACCATCACGAAGCTCAAGTCGTAGTTGTTTGCGATTGCGTTCGCGCGGGCTATAAGCCGCTGACCTGCGGGCGAATTCAAATTATAGCTGCCGCCGAACACCTTGAGCGATCCGCCGTACGAATCCTTGAGAGCCGTCATGGCCGGGGAATCGACCGTGGGCATGACGCCCGATTTCTCAAAGTAATACCAGCTGCCCGACACCTTGTACCAACCGGTGACCATGGCGCCCGACCCTTTGAGGTAGTACCATTTGCCGTCGACTTTCTGCCAGCCGGTGCGCATGGCCCCGTTTCCGCCCAGGTAGTACCAGGTGTCCGACACCTTGCACCATTCGGTGGCCATGGCGCCCGAACTCCTGAGGTAGTACCACTTGCCGTTGATGCTCTTCCAGCCGGTGCGCATGGCGCCGTCGCTGCCCAGCCAATACCACTTGCCGTCGACCCTCTGCCAGCCGGTGCGCATGGCGCCGCTCTTCTTGTCGAGGTAATACCAGGTGCCCGACACATTGCGCCATCCGGTGACCATGGCGCCCGACCCTTTGAGGTAATACCATTTGCCGTCGACTTTCTGCCAGCCCGTGCGCATAACACCGTTGCCGCCGAGCCAATACCATTTGTCGGAAACGTTCTGCCAGCCGGTGCGCATGGCCCCGTTGTTGCCGAGCCAGTACCACTTACCCGAGACCTGCTCCCATCCGGTCTGCATGACGCCGCTGCTGTCGAAGTAATACGTCTTGCCGTCCACCTTGAAGAACTTCGACGTCACGAGCGTGCCGTCGGCCAGGCGGTATTGATAGGTGCCGTCGGAACCTTTCACCCACCCGATCTTGCTCCAAACCGCGTATACGGTGCAGTCTTGGGTGAAGCTCGTTTCGGCAGTCACTTCGGTTCCGCCGGTCGTCGCCGTGTACCATCCCTCGAACACGTAGCCGTCGCGCGCAGGAGTGGGAAGGCTCGCCAGCAGGCCGCCCTCGTCGGTTTGGGCAAACGCTGGGTCCACCGTGCCGCCGTTTGCATCGAACGTGACCGTGAATACGATCGTCTCGGGGGTTTCGCCTTCGGCCTCCCCGTCTTCGGAGGCTTCGACCGCGGGCGTCTCTGCCGCAGCTTCGGCCCCTGCCTGGTCGCCCTCGACAGGTGCATCCGCCTGGGCGGCATCGGCCTGGTCGGCGGCGAACGCCGATTCGGGCGCGCCGGCAAACAGGAATCCGACCGTACAGAAAACGACCAGCATCGCAATCAAGAACCCCGCGGCATAACGCGTTTCCAGCTGCAGACTACGATTCGCTCGACACGCCATTGCTTACGCTCCTTATATAGTACGGTTCGGACATACCATCGCACAATGGTGAGATGTTCCAAAGTCAGGACATCTCGGTATGAAAAGCGGCGGTTTTGAAACTGCTTGAGTATCCATATACCACAGAAGATAACCCAAGGTCAACGGCTCTTTTTTCTAAAGGGAACCCTTCCTCCCGATGCGGTTCACGGCCGATGCGTCAATCTGCTCGATCGCGTAATCCAAATCGTCCAGCATCTCCTGGGTGTCAGGCCCCAGATACCCCACAAGCGGCACCACGTCCAACGGATGTGCCGCCCAGAACTCGCAGCCAGGAAGATTCAGACAGGAGATGAGTTCCTTTTCCTCCTGCAGGGTCTCCGTCTCATCGGCCAGCTCGAAGGCGCCGCGTTCGATGTCATCGTTCAGCTTGGTCCCCTCGTAGGCGGTCAGCGTGGTCATCAGAATCTTATGGGGCTTCGATGCGTTTTCCAGCTGCGCCGTGGCCCGCGCGTTCTCGATGCCGCGACCCCGCCCCGCCGCGCCCAGCATCAGCAGGTCGCAATGGCGAATTCCCGCCCTGCCCAAGCGCTCGCACTGCTCCAAGGTCTGCTGGGCCGAATAGCCTTTGTCGTAATAGGAAAGGACATCGTCCAGTCCCGTTTCCACACCTATATATAAGTCGTTCACGCCGGCGTCTTTCAGGGCGCGCAGGTCCTCGTCGCTCTTCCGTTCGATGTTGTCCGTGCGAGCGTACATGGTGAACACGGTTGCGTTGGGGAGGTAACGTTTGGCCAGATCGATGCGCTCGAGCAGCCTGTGCGCCGGCAGAGCGAAGGGATCGGCGCCCACGAAGTAGACCCGTTTGACCCGTTCGCAGTTGATGCCGCGGGAGCGGTAGCCCACACCCAGCCCAGCCGTTTCGGCCGCAGCCTTCGTGCGGGCCAGGAAGTCCTCTACCTCCTCGAGCGGCAGCATGCGGAACGGTATGTTGTGGAACATGCTGCAGAACGTGCAGGTGTTGTGCGTGCAGCCCTCCGTTATGGGAAGCAGGAAAGAATTCGCCTCGATGGGCGGACGGTAGACGGTTCCTTTGTATGCCACGGCAGCCCCTTCTTTCAGGACATTCCCCCAATAATGCCAACGTCCAAGGAAAACCCGAGGTCGACCTCGATCGTAGAGCATTAGTATACCCCCGCTACCCTGGTGACAAGGGTGAACAGCGATGCAAAACACGTGGCGGACGATGTCAGGAGGCCGACCATGAATGAAAACGGCGCAACCAGCAACGCGTTGGAGCGAACCGACCAGAACGACGAAGCGGCTTTCCTCCGCGAGTACAAGAAGAAAGAGTATCCAAAGCCGTCGTTAACGGTTGATATAGCCGTGTTTCGCCTGGTACATGGCGAATACGAAATACTCCTGGTCCGGCGCGGGAATCACCCTTTCAAGGGTTCCTGGGCGCTGCCCGGGGGATTCGTGGACCCTTCGGAAGACGTGCCTGATGCAGCACGTCGCGAGCTGTTTGAGGAAACGGGGTTGGAAAACACCCCTGTCGAATTGTTCGGCGTTTACGGAGCGCCCGGACGCGACCCCCGCGGGTGGACTGTGTCGGCCGGCTTCTGCGCTTTTGTGGAAGATTCCGCAGACGCGCAAGCGGGCGACGACGCAGCCGATGCCCGGTGGTGCGCGCTGTGCGCGATTCCAGCGGCGAGAACGCAGCAAGAGGACGTTTTGACGCAAGCAGGCGCGTCGGGCGGCTTTGCCGAGCTCAAGGTAATGTGCGGCGAAGACGAACCGCTCTTCGTACGCTACGAAATCATACCTGGTGCCTTCGGAGCTTCCCGGGCACACGTGACAGAAGCCGGCGGCTTCGCCTTCGACCACGCACAGCTGCTGGCAGACGCCTATCTCCAAGTAGTCGAGAGTGGATGCTAAACGCAGAAACCGGCCCTCGCAACGGCGGATCACGCCAATCGCAGGGGCCGGCCATGTGCCCGTCGCCTCGCCCACCCCTCCTTTGAACGATGCGACGGGAAACGTCGCGAAAAAGGGACAAAAGGCTCCGTCCCCGTTGTCCCTCTTACGTTGTCCCTCTTAGAAGAGGACTTCCTCGTCGAAGTAGACGGCGTTCAGCAGACGCTCCATCAGGCCTTGGTCGATAGGCCGGGGGTTGGACGCCGTGCAGGCGTCAAGCAGCGCGTTCGCCGCAACGGAACTCAGCTTGTCCTCGAACTCGGCTTGGGTGACAATGCCCTGTCCCGCCTCGACCTTGCGGCCGCCTTCGCCGTACTCGCTGATGCAGTTCGGGATGTTCATCTCATGGTTGAATGCCAAGCAGAACTGGATAAGCGCGTCGACCTTTTCTGCACGCGTGATGCCGCCGAGGTTTATCGCGTCGGCGATTTCCGCATACCGATCGGCTGCGACTGCGTTTCCGGCATTGTATTTGATAACCTTCGGCAAATACATCGCATTGGCGCAGCCGTGGATGATGTGCCCGCCATCGTAGACGGCGCCGGTCTTGTGCGCCATAGAGTGAACGATGCCCAGCAAACCGCTGGAGAACGCCATGCCGGCCAGGCATTGGGCATCGTGCATGGCGGCCCTCGCCGTCGGGTCGCCCTTGTAGGATTCGAGCAGGTTGCCTTGGATCATCTTGATGGCATGAAGTGCCATGGCGTCGGTATAGCAACTGCGGGCAGTCGACACGTACGCCTCAATCGCATGGGTCAGCGCGTCCATACCCGTGAACGCCACCAGCTTCTGAGGCAGTGCGGCGACAAGCGCCGGGTCGACGATCGCAACATCGGGCGTGATCTCGAAATCGGCCATGGGGTATTTGATGCCCTTGTGCACATCGGTGATCACGGCGAACGCCGTAACCTCGGTGCCGGTGCCGGATGTGGTGGTGATGGCGCAGAACTTCGCCTTCGTGCGCATTTCGGGCAGGCCGAACGGCGTGCACATCTGCTCGAATGTGATGTCAGGATATTCGTACTTGACCCACATGGCCTTTGCCGCATCGATGGGCGAGCCTCCGCCTACAGCGACGATCCAATCAGGGCCGAATTCCTGCATCACCTTCGCGCCTGCAAGCACGGTTTCAACGGAAGGATTGGACTCGATGCCTTCGATGAGCCTGGTTTCGAAGCCCGCTTCAGCAAGATTGGCTTCGATAGTGTCGAGGTGCCCGTGCCTTTTGATGGAGCCGCCGCCTATGCAGATGACGGCCTTCTTGCCCTTCAGTCCCTTCAGGGCGTCGAGGGCGCCTTCGCCATGGTAAACGAACCGCGGATTGATATATTGTTTCATTTGTTAGTCTCCTCTAATTTATAGTTGCATACACTTGTCATTGGACCCTGCGTACGATTCGGGCATCAACGCTCCCCCGCAGGCCATCGGTCGGCTTGCACTCGTCGAAGCACCTTGCAGCTGCATGCACGCACTCTCTAGAGGATGGTTCGAGCATATTCCCTCACCACCTACATAGCCCGTTAGTACTGCTCAGCGGCGTCCTAATCATGTCGAGCGGTGCAGAAACCGCAGGTGATGTGGGTATATTGTTTGTAAACTTGCGACCGCTGCGCTGCGGTGGCGGCATGGTATCGTTGCAGCCAGACACGGCGGGGCGGGACGACGGGGACGGAGGTTATTGTCCCTTCGTTGACGCATGCGTCAACGAAGGGACAATAACCTCCGTCCCCGTCGTCCCGCCCGGTCAAGAGTCGAATGAGATCAGGAGCTGTACTATGACCATCCTTGTACGGAAGCTGGAAACCGAAGCCGAACGGCTTCAAGCGGAGCATCTCATTGCCACGGCGTTTTTGCATGACCAGGACGAATCCGAGGCGAAGCAGAACGCCGAGCACCCCATGGGAGACGTATGGGGCGCCTTCGACGAATCTGCCCGCATGACCTCGGCCGCCACGACGATCCAGCATCGCATGACCTTTGACGGCGGCATCGTCGACTGCACGGAGCTCCACATGATAGGCACCCTGCCTGAAGCCCGGGGCGGCGGCGCAGCTCGCACGATGATGAACGCCATGCTGCGGGAATATCGTTCCGCCGGGCACATGTTCGCCCTGCTCATCCCCTTCTCGTTCGCGTTCTATAGGAAATTCGGCTTCGAATCTGCATCGGAGATGCTGGTGCAGAAGGCAGGCATCGACCAGTTTTCAGGGTTCCAGCAGGAACTTACGGCGAAGCGCGTCGAACGTCAGGAGGATGCTGACGCGGCCCGCAAGGTGTACGAGGCCTTCGCCCTTCGCTACAATCTCGCGAATCTGAAATCGCCGCGGGATTGGGAGCTCCGCGGCAACGGCGAAGTCGGCGAGCGCAGCTGGGACCACCGCGACAAGACCCACTACAGTTACCTGTTCCTGGACGAGGACGGAACGGCCCAGGCGTACTTCACCTTCGTCTACGTCGTCGGCCCCGAAACCCCCTGGACAGGAACATTGGCCGTGACCGAGCTGGCCTTCGCCACGCCCGACGCGCTGCACAGCGTGTTCGGATTCATATACGGCATGCGCGCCAAGGCTACCGGCGTCAGTATGGAACTGCCAGTTGACCTGGACCTAAGTGTATTCCTTCCCGAATGCGGCAACGTCGAGCGCAGTCTGGACGGCCACGTGATGGCCCGCGTGCTGGACGTCGAACGGGTGCTGCGCGCCATGCGCCATCCCGAAGGCGCCGGCGCATATCGCATCCGTGTGGAAGACGCCGTGCTGGAAGAAAACACCGGAACGTACGCGGTGCGGTTCGCCGACGGCAAGGCGACCGACGTTTTCAAGACCGATGAGGCCGCCGACCTGGAGGTGACGGTGGAAACCTTCTGCCAGCTGGCGGTGGGGCGCATCGATCTTAACGCAGCCCCATACCGGCCGAACGCAAAGCTGAACTCCAACGCCGACCTATTGAAACGCGTCTTCGTCAGGAAGCCAATGTATCTGCGGTAGCCCGTAGAGCCGCCGAGGTTCAGGTGCCCCGCGGGACAAAAGGCTCCGTCCCCGTTGTCCCGCGTAGACGAAGTCGAATCCGCCGGAATTCAGGGCCTCGCCGAAGGTGACGTAGAAGCGGTTGGAGTAGAAGTTCCCGTGGATGCCGGTGATGGCGATCAGCACCGTATCCGCCGGTTCGGCCGTGTCGCAGAACAGCACGCCGTCGAGCTGCGGGCCGCGCTTCGTGCGCACCTTGAGCGCAAAGCGGGATCCTTTCTTGTCCAGCGCCATGGCCTACCTCCTGATCCTGCAACGGTGTTCCGACGTGGAGTAGCAGGCGTTGCACGACACGCATCCCGAGTCGTCGCATTCGCCCGATTCCAGCTTGTGGGGAAACTCCGGGTCGAACAGCAGCGGTCCTTGGCCCCATCCTGCATGCGCTGGACATCGTGGGGCAGAAATGGAAGCTTCCCATCCTGTGGTATCTGCACGAGGCCGAGGCCACGCGCTACAACGAGCTGAAGCGCCGCATGCCGGGCATCACGAACACCATGCTCACCAAGTCGCTACGCGAGCTTGAGAAGTCGGGCCTTGTGGTCCGCCGCAGCTACGGCACGGTGCCGCCGAAAGTGGATTATTCCCTAATCGAAACCGGCCAGGCGCTGCTCCCCACCCTCAACGAGCTTTACAAGTGGGGCGAAGCGCACATGCACGGCGGCGTGAGCGCCTAAGCCGCCGCCAGACGGCTTGTGCGCCCGCGGCCATGCGGACGGATATGACGGAGGCAACCCGGCAGTTAGTCGACGCTGCCGGCAAGCACCTCGTTTTCGTGTTTGAATCCCCAACGCATGATCTCGTAGAACACGGGCAGCAGATCGCGACCCATCTCGGTGAAGCCGTACTCGACCCGCGGCGGAATCTCGTTGAACTGCTCCCGGAAGATGAGCCCGTCGGACTCCAGCTCGCGCAGCGTGGTGGAAAGCATCGTATTCGTTATGCCAGGAAGGTCCTTCTTCAGTTGGCAGAACCGTACGCGGTCATGCACGCAGAACTCGTAGAGCACCTGCGTCTTCCATTTGCCGCGCAGCATGGTTAGAAGAGGAGTCACCGGGCAGTTCCCCCGGTCGGTCAAGATGCCCTTCTTGACGTTCGCAAGATACTCCTCGTAGGACATATATTCGGCCATTACCCTACCCCCAATATAGATGTCCGTACTATGTATTGAAATACTGCGTACTTGATATTTAATTTGAACATAGTTTAATAAATGTACCACCAATTGCAAGCGCCGCTTTTCGGAGGAGGTAGCGACGTTGGTCATGAAGAAGCAATCCTTCGATGTCGAAGGCAAGACGGCGACGCTCTATCTCGGCGAATCCGAGAACAGCCCGCTGGTCGTGCTCAACACGTTTACCGGCGACGGCGCTTCGGTGGTCAAGGCCATGCGCTCCTTACAGGCTCCCGATTGCAGCCTATTGGTGGTGGGCAACCTGCGCTGGGATCACGACATGACGCCCTGGCACTGCCCTCCCCTTTCCGAGGACGACACGCCTTGCACCGGAGGGGCGAAGGATTACCTGGAGCTTCTGCTGGGACGCATCATCCCTGAGGCCCGCCAGACCATCGGCGGGTCGCCCGCCTACACGGCGATTGCCGGCTACTCGCTGGCAGGGCTTTTCGCCATCTGGTCGATGTACCAGTGCGGCGAATTCGCACGCGTGGCCAGCATGTCGGGGTCGCTGTGGTTTCCCGACTTCGTCGAATACGCCACGGCGCGCCGAACGGTCAGAACACCCGAGCGGCTGTATCTCTCGTTGGGAGATGAGGAGGCGCGCACGAACAACGCGCTGCTGAGCACCGTTGCCGACCGCAACGTTGCGCTGGCGAAGCATTACCGCAGGCAGGGCATCGATGTGACCTACGAGCTCAACCCAGGAGATCACTATCAGGATGCGGCGCTGCGCAGCGCCAAAGGCATCAAGGCAATCCTCGCCTAAGTCACGCGAGAAAGGATTTTATGGAGTTACAGACAGCAGGTACCATCTATGGGATGTTCGCCGACCAGGTGGCAGCAAGACCCCAGGCAACGGCGATCATCGAGAACGACCGCACGCTCACGTTCGCAGAACTGTCCGCCATGGTGGACGACATCGCGGACGGATTCCCTTCGCAAACGCGCTCCGTCGGCATCGTGATGCGCCACTGCGCCGAAATGGTGGCGTCCATCCTCGCGGTGCTCAAATGCGGGGCGTTCTACGTACCCGCCGAGCCCAGCTTCCCCATAGGACGCATCCACGAGATGATGGATGAAGCGGAAGTGGACTTCGTTGTGACCCAGGAGCAATACGCCGCCAAGCTTGAGGGGTACTGCAAGGTCTACTCCGACGGCCCGGCCGGCGCGGACAATCCAACCAATAACGGACGCATCTACAAGCAAGACCCCGACGCTTTGGCCTACATCCTGTTCACTTCGGGAACCACGGGCAGGCCGAAGGGCGTTTCCGTCACCAACAGCAACGTGTGCCACTACGTGCGCGCGTTCGCCCACGAGTTTCATCCGGGCCCGGGCGACGTCATGCTGCAGTACTCGGTGTGCTCGTTCGACATCTTCGTGGAGGAAGTCTTCGCCAGCCTGCTTTCCGGAGCGGCATGTGCCATCCCCACCGATGAGGACAAGGCGGATGTGACCAGCCTGATGGCCTTCGTGGAGCGCCACGGCGTGACGATGCTTTCCGGCTTCCCGTACCTGCTTGCCGAGATGAACGGCCTGCCGAGCATCCCGGCGTCGCTGCGCCTGCTGATCAGCGGCGGCGACGTGCTTCGAGGCTACCACGTGGACAATCTGGTGGACAAGGCCGAAGTCTACAACACCTACGGCCCGTCCGAAACCACCGTGTGCGCATCGTTTTTCCGCTGTCGGGACGGCCAGCCGTTGGAGGACGGCACCTACCCCATCGGCAAGGCGGTGCAAGGGGCCCAGATCAAAATCCTGGACGAAGACGGTTCGGAAGTGCCCGACGGCCAGGTGGGCGAGCTTTGCATTTTCGGTGGCGGCGTTTCGCGCGGCTACGCGGGCGACCACGAGGAGGAGAACCGTGCGTTCGTGCAGCTCGCAGACGGATCTACGATGTATCGCAGCGGCGATTTGGGTTATCTGCTTAACAGCGGCGACATCGCCTTCCTGCGCCGCAAGGACACGCAGGTCATGATTTACGGCAAGCGGGTCGAGGTTATGGAAGTGGAGTCTCGTCTCCACCAAATCGAGAACGTGCAGCAGGCTGTGGTGCGAGCCTTTACGGACGAAAAGGGGCTCTCCTACATGATCGCCTACGTGGTTCCGGGAGATGACGGACTTTCGGCGTCGCAGATTCGAAGCGACCTGGCACAGAACCTGGCAGATTTCATGATTCCCGAGTTCATCGTGAAGATGGACAGCATCCCGCTTAATGCGAACGGCAAGCCTGACCTAACGAAACTTCCCGTCGTGATGAAGGTGGCGTAAGGCCTATGAGCATAGAGATACGCAAGGCGTCGGCAGACGATTTGAAACTTTTGACGGAATGGCGCATACGGGTGCTGCGCGAGGTGTTTTCGACACCTGACGACGCCGACATGGAGGACCTGCGCGCCGCCAACGAGGCATATTATCGCGAGCATGTTCCCGACGGAACGCACACGGCTTGCTTCGCGGTGGATACGGGAAACGGGCGCATCGTGGGCTGCGGCGGAATCTGCTATCAGCACGAAATGCCCTCGCCGGACAACCCGACCGGCACCTGCGGGTACCTCATGAACATCTTCGCGGTGCCTGAACTGCGTGGGCGGGGCATCGGCCGCAAAGTGGTCGAATTCCTGATCGCCGACGCGCGTGCCCGCGGCATCGGCAAAATCTATCTGGAAAGTTCCCAGATGGCAAAGTCGCTCTACCGGTCCATCGGCTTCGAGGACCTGCCCGACTACATGAAGCTGTAACAAAAAAGTCAGGAGCGCCGTACGCCTCTAGTACGGCGCTTCGTCACCCACCCGGATGTCCAAACCATCGATGACCTCCCTCAGCGTGAAGTCCGAGGCGTCCACTCCGGCTGCGTAAAACATGGCTCGCACGTCCATATCCTCGTAACACCACACGTAGCAGGTCTCCCCGTCCAGGTCTATTTCCCGCACCCAAGTGGGCGAAACGCCCCCGATGGTCAGGTCGTGCACCGACGGGTCCATGGACACCCCGAACGCAACGTGGCTGTCCATGGATAGGCAACTTGAAAGGGAGTTTGCGGCCACTTCGGCCGTTGTGTAATCGTACAGAGGCTCAATCGGGCTGGCCCGCTTTCCCGGTTGCGCTTGGCTCGCGCCCCAGAACCCGGTTACAGCATATCGGCCCTCTTCGTACACATATTTGTCCATGCGAATCGCCGGGCACTTGGGCGACCCCGACGGCTGGACCACAAGAGCCTCGCCCGAATCGGGATAATCTTCGACCACCAGGACATCCTGCCCGCCCTCGGCAGCGGAGTCCGCTTCGGCGATCGTGTCGCGCCATTCGGCATTGGCTGGAACCTCTCCCGGATGAGCGTCCAGCACCATGCTGACACTCATGGGCTGGTCGAGAGGCGAAGACGGAACAACAGCGCAGGAATACACGCATCCGCCCAGTACAAGAACGGGAATGGCGACAATTGCAACTGCCGCAACCGTGAGAACATTGCGCGGTCCCCTATGCGGAACCGCGCCTCGTCTCGGCCCTTCTATTCCTCCGTTTCCCGCATATCCACGTTCGTCCATTCGCATATCCTTTCAGGTTCAATCGCCACGTCTAGGCAGCAGCCGCCTTCGGCGCCTGCTCGCCGTCCGTTTCCCTCACCATCCCGAAAAGCACGATTGCAGCCACGACATCGGCGACGGGCACCGCATGCAGCATGATGAGGAAAGTCGCCGTGCCTCCGCCGACAAGCCCCTGCTCGCGGGCGCGTGCCGCAGCAACAAAACCGTACGACGACGTGAGAAGCTGCAATGCGTACCCCATCACGATGAACATGGCCATTGCAATGGGCACCGCGAAGATGAGCCCAGGCACCACTGCCAATGCGACTAAGATGGTGAACCCGCCGAAGAAAAGCAGCAGATAGAAGGGGATCAGGCACAGCTTGAGCAGCATCCCCCAGAACGTCAGCCTTCGCAGACTGCCCACGCCCCGGTCCGTATACGCACTGACCACGTTCATCACGCCGGCAAGCGGCGGCATGACAACCCACAAAAGCTCCGCGAGATCGCCACACTCCGGTCTGACGATGTCCACGGGAATCCAACCGCAATAGACCGCTGCAAGAAGAAGCACGGGCGACAGGATTCTGATTGCTTTGGGCATGATGTCCTCCGTTCAAAGGCAGAAACAAGCAGGGCGGCTTACCTGACACGCCGCATGCCTTTCGCCGAGTTCAGCCCCTTCATCTGCGGATGCGCCGATTACTGGCGGCATCTTGCGGCTCTTTTGGCCGCGTCGGTCAACTCCTTTGGCTCTTGGCTCCTTTGGAATCCCGAGAATTCCGCATAATGAAGAACAATTGTAAGGAAAGCAACAAACAGCCCACTGACACCGAGCCGGCACACATGCGCCGCAATGCCCTCCACAGCAGCCCGATAAGCTGGTTTCAGCCATGTCGCTAAGGACGAAATCCCAGGTATTCGGCGTTGTAAAGTAGTTTTGACAGCGCCGTCGGCCTCATGCAGGCTCATTTGACAGACGATGGAGACGAAAACATGTAGGGTGAGGCCTGCAAGGTAAGGAAAAGGAGGATACATGGAAGTCGGCAAGACGATCAAGGACCTGCGCACCAGGTCGGGAATGTCTCAGGAGGAACTCGCGAAGAACGTGTTCGTGAGCCGCCAGACAGTATCTAGCTGGGAGAACGAGAAGTCCTATCCGGACGTGCAGAGCCTCGCGTTGATTGCAGAGCTTTTCAACACCTCCATCGACGCCCTCGTGAAAGGAGACCTAGCCATGATCGATCTGAGAATTGCAGAAGCCGAAGTGAAAACCCTCAAGCGTAATGCAACCCTGTACGGAGTTCTTCTCGCGGTGTCCCTCGTGATCATGGTGGTGGCGTTTGCCCAGGAGAACTGGCTTGCCCTCGCATCGGGCGCAGTCGTGTGGGCGCTGTCGCTGTACTTCGCCTTCCTTGTCGACCACGACAAAAAGAAGTACGACGTGCAAACCTACCGTGAAATCAGGGCGTTCTGCAACGGAGTGCCCATCGACGAAATCAAGGCGCAGCGCGAATCCAAGCATCGGGGTATAGACATTATGAAGAAAGCAATCATCTGCGGAGGCGCCGGCGCAGCCGTCGGCGTGGCGACGGCGTGGATCGTGCGCCTGTTCTCGTAGAAAACGGATGCGACTCAGCCTGTGCGCCGCGCTTCAAGCGCGGCGCACGTTTCGCGCCCTTTACGGCAACGGCCACTGTGATGCATAATCGAGCCATCACAAGACCGAAAGACCAGCCGTGAGAGGAGCCGTCATGCAGCAAGACGACCAAGAACTGCACACCAACGCCGAAATGCCTGATTGGCGCCACGATGCACACGTGCTTGAGGAGCACCTGCAACACGCCTACGTACTGGGATGCAAGGTGCTCGGACAAGGCCATGTGGCCACCTACATTCCCGAGCTGGCGCGCGCCGACGCGTATGCGTTCGGTCTGGCGGCGCAAAGGACGGACGGCACCATGGTCTGCTGCGGCGACGTGGACACGCGGTTCTCCGTCCAAAGCGTAGGCAAGGTCATGAGCCTGGCCATGGCCCTGAAGATCTTCGGCACCGAAGAGGTGTTCTCGCACGTGCTGATGGAGCCTTCGGGCGACTCGTTCAGTTCGATCATCAAACTGGACACGAAAAGCGACCTGCCATTCAACCCGCTGATCAACGCAGGCGCCATCCAGGTGGTAAGCCTGCTTGCCAACCACGTGGAGTTTTCCGACATCCTCAAATTCGCACGCCGTATGTGCCAGGACGAGGACATCGAACTCAACGAGCCCGTCTACCGCTCGGAGGCGCTCACGGGCGACCGCAACCGCGCCATCGCGTACCTGCTGAAGAGCAAAGGCGTGCTCATGGCCGAGCCAGACCTCACGCTGGACCTGTACTTCAAGCTGTGCTCGATGAACGTGACCGCGAAGTCGCTGGCCACGCTGGGGTTGGTGCTGGCCAACGACGGGCAGAACCCCATGACCGGCGAGCACATCATTTCGCCACGTCACGCGCGGGCCATCAACAGCATCATGTTCACCTGCGGCATGTACGACGGGTCCGGCGAGTTCGGCGTGAAGGTGGGCATCCCCGCCAAAAGCGGCGTGGGCGGCGGCATCGCCTGCAGCGTGAAGGGGCGCATGGGCATCGGCGTGTACGGCCCGGCGCTGGACGAGAAGGGCAACAGCGTGGGCGGCCTGGCATCGCTGGAATACCTGTCGCACGCCCTGCACCTGCACGTGTTCGACTACCATCCCTACATCATCGACGAGTAGGCCCAGGCGAACGGCGGAAAACGCCGCACCCCGTCGACATGGCGCATGTCAAGGCGGGTTGGGGATGTCAGGGTTTACAACGGGATCATTGAGGCTTCGACCTTGTTGGTTCCCGATTTCGAGAACGGACCGTCTACGTTAGGAGGATGCGCGACCATGAAGTTCTACAAAGGCATTGCACTGTTCGCGATTGCAGCAGCGTTATCGGTGGCCATGACGGCATGCGGCGGATCGGATACCCCTGAATCCACTGACGGCGACGGGACGCCTGGCGTCGAGCAGCTGACCGACGTGAGCGGCGCCGAGGTCCGTCTGGGCGAAGGCGTGACGGAAGCAACCGTCGATGTCACCCTTGCAGAAGGCGAAGCGCTCGTCATCATGGCGAACTTCGAGTCGAACCCTGGCGAGGTCATAACCACCACCAGCATGAACGGTGAGGAGTTGGGAAGCGATTGTTTTTACGACGGCTACGGCTACACGGAGATCGGCTATGATCCCGGCGACTACACCGTCGACATCAGCGCGCCCGAGGCCACCGGCACCATGTGGGTTCTTGCCTACCCCGCCAACCAGGTCGATGTCATGACCATGGATTCCCAGGAGATTGTCGAAACGGTCCTGAGCGACGTCAAATAAACCATATGCACACGCAAAAACGCGACGCATGGACACAGCACCTGCGTCGCGTTTTTGCTGCCTGCCGCCGAAACGGGACGACGCCGATTATCTCTCTTGACAGCATCATCGCGCCGCATTAGGATAACGTCGTTATCGATAATAAGGTTATCAGCTGAGGGAAGAAACTGAAGCATCGTGGCCAAACCCGACGAGAGCATAGACCCGCGCATCTTGGAAAGCGCCCGGAAGGAATTCCTTTCCAAACCCTTCGACCAGGTGTCGTTGCGGGAGATCTGTGCGCAGGCGAATGTGACCACGGGCGCTTTCTACAAGCGTTACAAGAACAAGGAGGAGCTGTTCGACGCGGTTGTGGCTCCCACGCTGGCGCTGGTAGCGAAGTATTCCGACCAGCGGGAGTCCATCAGTTATGACCGCCTGAGCGCGAAGGAGCTGCAGCTCATCTGGGAGCTCACGCCGGACACCCAGCGCGAAATCATCGATATGCTTTACGACAACCACGACGGCTTCCGCCTGCTGCTGTGCCACGCCGAAGGAACGCGCCATGCCAACTTCATCCACGACTTCGTGAACGACGTGACCGCCCGATCGTACCGCTTCATCGAAGAAGCCCACAGGCGGGGCATCATCGATGACGTGATCGACGAGGAGGAGTTGCATATGCTTCTGACGGCCTATTGGTCGACCATGTTCGAACCCATCGTCCACGGTCTTCCCCGGGAGAAAGCCATCCAGCACAGCAATATTGTTGCGAAGCTGTTCGATTGGACCGCCGTGCTCGGATTCTAACAGAATCGGCCGATCCGGACGGGCCTCCGAGGAGGCCTTGTTTTCGACATATGAGTTAGCTTTTTCTAACATTTATAGGAAAGGAGCTGGCCAAGGACCATGTTCAGCAGTGTGAGACCCTATATGGGGGCATACATCGTCTACACCGTGCGCGCAGCCGTCGCCATCAGCGTCGCGGTCATCCTAGGCGTGGTGCCGTACTTCTTCCTCTACCGGATCATCGCCCCGCTTGTGGCGGGCGGGCAGATGTCCTTCCAAACCATCCTGATGTACGTAGGCCTAACGGCGTTATGCCTGTTGGGAAACGCGGTGCTGTATGTGCATGGCCTATCGCTCAGCCATAAGTCCGCCTTCAACACGTTGAAAAACCTGCGCATAGCGCTGCAGGGCAGGCTGGAGTCCCAGCCCCTCGGGGCCATCCGCGACCTGGGCAACGGGCGCATCAAGAAAATGTTCACCGACGACATCGACACGGTGGAGCTGCTGCTGGCCCACGCCATTCCCGAAGGCATCGGCAACCTGTGCGTTCCTTTGGCCGTGCTGCTCGCCATGTTCTTCGTCGACTGGAAGCTGGCGCTGCTCTCGTTGCTGTCGCTCCCCTTCGGCATCTGGGCCATGGGCATGATGATGAAGGTGGGTATGGATCGCATGGGCGCCTACTACGCCGCCGGCGCCAAAATGAACAACACCATCATCGAGTACGTCAACGGCATGGAAGTGGTGAAGGTGTTCAATCGCGACGGCGAAAGCTACGCGCGCTTCGAACGCGACATCGACTACTACCGCGACATGACGCTGGACTGGTACAAGGTGTGCTGGCCGTGGATGGCCCTGTACAGCAGTGTGCTGCCCTGCGTCGCACTGTTCTCGCTTCCCGTCGGCGGCTGGTTCGTGCTGCAGGGCTGGAGCTCCTTGGCGGACTTCATCCTGGTCATATGCATGTCCTTCTCAGTGGGCACGCCGCTTTTGAAGGCAATGGCGTTCGGCGGGAAGATTCCCCAGCTCAACTTCAAAATCCAAGAGCTCGAACGGCTGCTGGAGCACCCGCCGCTGAAGGCCTCCGACCGCGATTTCGAGGGCGCAGGACATGACATCGCGTTTACAGACGTCTGTTTCAGCTACAAAGACGACGAAGTCATCCACGACGTGAACCTTGAGATTTCCGAAGGCCAGATGGTGGCCCTGGTGGGCGAGTCCGGCTCGGGCAAGTCCACCCTGGCGCGGCTGCTGGTGCATTTCTACGACCTGGACAGCGGGTCGATCACCTTGGGCGGCCAGGACATTACCAACATGCGACTGGAAGCGCTCAACGATCGGATCTCCTACGTTGCCCAGGAGCAGTTCCTGTTCAACACCAGTCTGCTGGAGAACATCCGCATCGGCCGACCGGACGCCACCCGTGAAGAGGTGCTGCGCGCGGCTCACCTGGCCCAATGCGACGACTTCCTGGAGCGCATGCCCAACGGCATCGACACCATGGCCGGCGACGGCGGCAAGATGCTTTCCGGCGGCGAGCGTCAGCGCATCTCGCTTGCCCGGGCTCTTCTCAAAGACGCCCCGGTCATCGTACTGGACGAGGCGACGGCATTCATCGACCCCGAGAACGAGGAGAAGATGAACGCGGCCATCTCCGAAGTGATCAAAGGCAAAACCGTGCTGATCATCGCGCATCGCCTGCATACCGTGGTGGGTGCGGACAAGATCGTGGTGCTGGACAACGGGTCGATCGATGCCCAGGGAACCCACGAGGAGCTGCTGCAAAGCAGCGAGACCTATCGACGCCTATGGACCGCCGCGCAACAGACGGCCGAATGGGAGGTGCGGGCATGATTCAGCTGCTGCAACGTATTCTTCGGCTGGCGGGAAGCTACCGCAGACGCATCTACGCCGCCGCCGCGTTCTCATTCCTCAAGGCGTTCTTCAGCAAGGCGCCCCTGATGGTGGCCTTCCTCCTGATCGCCGGCTTCATCGAGGGCTCCGTTACGGGCTCGACCTGCATCATCGTCGGCGCAGCGCTCGTGGCGTGCGTCGCCGTCCAGTGCATCTTCCAGTACCGCGCCGACAGCCTGCAATCCGCCGCCGGCTTCGAAATCCTCGCCGACTGGCGCAAGGACCTGGCCGCGCACCTGCGCCGCATGCCCATGGGCTTCTTTACGGAAGGCAACATCGGGCGCATCAGCTCGGTGCTCTCCACCGACATGGTCTTTATCGAAGAGAACCTGATGACGGTTCTGGCCGACCTGATGAGCTACCTGTTCGCCGCCGTCATCTTCGCCCTGTTCATGCTCGTCTTCGACTGGCGCCTGGGGCTTCTGACGCTTGTGGTCATGGCGCTCATGTGGGCCGTCGGCGAAGCCATGAAGAAGAACACGCTCATGCATTCGGACGAACGCCAGCGCGTGGCCCAGCAAGTGACCGACGCCGTGATCGACTTCACCGAGGGCATGGGCATCATCAAGACCTACAACATGCTGGGTGAGAAGTCGAAGGAGCTTTCGCTCAGCTTCGAAGACAACTGCGAAGCCAACCTGGCCTTCGAGTACGACTATGCCCCGTGGTCGTTCGCCATCCGGGCCATCTACGGCCTGGGGTCGGCGGCCATGCTGGCGCTTGCGTGGATGCTGTACCAGGACGGCACGCTAAGCCTGGCGTTCTTCGTCGGTATGCTTATTTTCGTGTTCGAGCTGTTCACGCCGCTGCTCTCCTTCTACGGGCAGGTGGCGCGCCTGACGGTGATGAACGCGTGCCTCGACCGCATCGAGGCCGTGTTCGCCGAGGCCGAGCTGGCCGACACGGGCACGGACACGCTGCCGGCAACGGCGCCCGCGGGCGTACCCGAGATCGAATTCCGCAACGTGAGCTTCGGATACGACAAGCGCACGGTGCTCGACAACGTGTCGCTTTCCGTCGAGAAGGATTCCATGTGCGCCCTGGTGGGGCCGTCCGGCTCGGGCAAATCCACCATCGCCAACCTGCTCCCCCGGTTCTGGGACGTGCGCGCAGGCGAAGTGCTCGTGCGCGGCAAGGACGTCCGCCAGGTTCCGTTGGCCCAGCTCATGGACAACATCTCCATGGTGTTCCAACGCGTATACCTGTTCCAGGACACGGTGTTCAACAACATAGCCATGGGGCGTGCGGACGCCACCCGAGAAGAGGTCGTGGCTGCGGCGCGCAAGGCGCAGGCCTACGACTTCATCATGGCGCTGCCCGACGGCTTCGACACGGTAATCGGCGAAGGCGGCGCGAGCCTGTCCGGCGGCGAGCAGCAGCGCATCTCCATCGCACGCTGCATCCTCAAGGACGCTCCCATCATCATTCTGGACGAGGCCACGGCATCGGTGGACGCGGACAACGAGAGCCAGATTCAGAAGGCCATCGGCGAGCTGGTTCAGGGCAAGACGCTGTTGGTAATCGCGCATCGCCTGAACACCATCGCCAGCGCAGATGAGATTCTGGTTGTGGAAGACGGCCGCATCGTCGAGCGCGGAACCCACGAACAGCTCATGGCGGCGCAGGGCCCCTATTGCAACATGGTAGTGAAAAGGGACGCCAGCGTGGGCTTCACCCACTAGGCGCCCGTGACGAAAGGATTTCCAATGGACAGCAAAATCAATTCGAAAGACCTGATCAATGTCGGTATTTTCACGGCACTGTACTTCGTGGTCTGCATGGTGGTGGCCTTCATCGGGTTCATTCCCATCCTGATGGTCATCATGCCCGCCGCCTGCGCGCTGATAGGCGCCATCCCGTTCATGCTGTTTCTGACCCGCGTGGACAAATTCAGCATGGTGACGCTCATGGGAACCATCCTGGGCCTGGTGACCGTGCTTATGGGACGGCCTTTGCCGGCGCTTCTGTTCGGCGTGGCCGCCGGCCTGCTTGCCGACCTGTTCCTGAAGAGCTCGAACTACAGCAGCACAAGCAAATCCGTTGTGGGCTGCGCCATCTTCAGCCTGTGGATCATGGGCATGGCGCTGCCTATGTTCTTCGGCTACCACGACGCCTATCTGGAAAGCCTGCGCTCGGGCTACGGCGACGCGTACGTGCAGACCCTGGCCGGCATCACGCCTGACTGGATGTTCTTCGTGAACATCGTTCTGATCTTCGTCGCGGGCCTGGCGGGCGGCTTCATCGGCTCGAAGGTGCTCAAGAAGCACTTCGTGAAGGCCGGCATGGCGTAATCGCAGGCGCATGCAGTACTTCCAGTACACAAACGAGAACTACAGGAGCGCGCTCGATCCGCGCACGAAGCTTGCCATGCTGATCGCCATCAACGTGGTGGTCATGGGCACGGGGTTCGACGGAATCGACTATGTGCTGCGGGTCGCGTGCGCCCTTGTCCCGCTGGTGTGCTTCTTCATCATCCGCAAGCCGAAAGCTGCGCTGGTATACGGCGTAATCTGCGTGGCCATGCTGCTTACCGAGAAGCTCGTGATTCCCAACACCCAAGGGGTGCTGAACCTGGTGATCGTGTTCACCACGGGTGCGTTCTCGCGCTTTTTGGCGGGCATGGCCTTCGCGTATTACGTGTTCGCGTCGACCACGGTGAGCGAGTTCGTGACCGCCATGAAGCGTATGCACATGCCCGACCAGATCACCATTCCCCTGTCGGTCATGTTCCGTTTCTTCCCCACGCTGGGTGAAGAAAGCAAGGCCATCAGCAACGCCATGCGCATGCGCGGCATCGGCCTGGGCGGAACCAAGGGCGGCGTGCTTTCGCACCTCGAATACGTGATCGTGCCCCTGATGATGTCGACGCTGCGCATCGGCGACGAGCTGTCGGCGGCGTCGCTCACGAAGGGGCTGGATGTGGGCTGCCCGCGCACCCACATCTGCAACGTGCGGTTCGGCGCGCTGGATTGGTTTTTGGTGGCGGCAAGCATTGCGATGCTCGGATACATGCTGGTCATACGATGATTCATCTCGAGAACATATCATTCGGGTACAAAGGGACCGACGCTACGGGCGCCAAGCTCTGCACGAGCGGCGTGCGGGATGTGAGCCTGCACGTGGGCCCGGGCGAGTTCGTCGTGGTGGCTGGCGGCTCCGGCTGCGGGAAAACCACCATAACGCGCCTGATCAACGGGCTGGTACCCCATTATTACGAGGGCGAGCTCGAAGGGCGCGCCCAGGTGTGCGGCCTGGATGTGCGCACGACCAAGATCAGCGACCTGTCGGCGCACGTGGGAAGCGTGTTCCAGAACCCGCGCAGCCAGTTCTTCAACGTGGACACCACTAGCGAGCTGGCCTTCGCCTCGGAGAACCGGTGCATCGACCCGGACCAGATACGCGCCGACATCAGGCGAGTCGTGGGCGAGATGAACCTGGAGCCCTTGATGGACCGTAGCATCTTCGCGCTTTCGGGCGGCGAGAAGCAGAAGGTCGCCTGCGCATCGGTTGCCGTGGCCGAACCGGAAATCGTCGTGTTGGATGAGCCGTCGTCCAACCTGGACACGGCTGGCATCGACGATCTGCGCAGCGTACTGGCCCTGTGGAAGAGCAAGGGCAAGACCATCGTGGTGGCCGAGCATCGGCTGTACTACCTGGCCGACCTTGCAGACCGCCTGGTCATCATGAAGGAAGGCCGCATCGTTGAGGAGCTGGACGCCTCGCAGCTGGCATCCATGACCAGCAAGGACGCCTATTCGCGCGAGCTGCGAGCCTTCGATGCCGTGGACATTCCAGCCGGCCTACTGGACCGTGACGCCAAGCGCGGGAACGCCGACACGCTCGTATGCCGTGATTTCGAATTCCGATATCGCAACTCCGACAACGGCATCAGCATCCCGCACCTCGAATTCGGCGCAGGGCAGATCACGGCGATCGTCGGGCGCAACGGAACAGGCAAGAGCACCTTCGCCCATCTGCTGTGCGGCCTTTTGCGCAAGGGGCGCGGCACGGTCGAGTTCGGCGGACGCGTCTTCAAGCCGAAGGAGCGCACGCAGCTGTGCTACATGATCCTGCAGGACGTGAACCACCAGCTGTTTACCAGCAGCGTGCTTGAGGAGGTCGTGCTGAGCGCGCCCGCCGACATGCCGCCTGACCAGGCTGAATCACGTGCAAGAGAGGTACTCGAGCAGCTGGATCTGGCCCATTTGGCCGACGTGCACCCTATGGCGCTTTCGGGCGGGCAGAAGCAACGCGTCGCCATAGCCAGCGGCGTCATGGCGGAAAACCCGGTGCTCATGTTCGACGAACCCACCAGCGGGCTCGACCTTCCCCACATGCGCCAGGTCGCGGACCTGCTGCGCACCCTGCGAGATGCAGGCAAGGTAGTCATCGTCATCACCCACGATACCGAGCTCATTCGCGAGGCGGCCGACCGCGTAGTGGAGCTGCCTGTTCGAAACTAGCCTCAGATGCCGACAGCGCAGCGCGCACCCCGCCGAATCGCCTCGGCAGAGCCATCCGTGCAACGAGAATCGGGATTTTTGTGCACTTAGGAGGATAATCTGCACGCAACCGCGTCATCTTCGCTTTTTAGTCAGTCTTATAGCAAACGTTACGCCACAATCTTGACTGCTCTGTGGCGTATCGTTTGCTGCTTCGACCATCAGAGGCATGCCGACGCGTGATTTGTTACAGATTATCCCCCTAAGTGCACACGAAAACCGATTCTCGTTGCACGGACACACATCATGGGGCGCCCATCCGTGTTGTCCACCGCCGTCGACACGAATTCGCCCCCCAACGACGGCGCGCACCATGTCTCCGGCCGCATAAACAATTCGCGCCATCGTCCTGCGACAATCGCATCATCGCCCTGCTGATCCGAGACACGAAAACCCCGCGCCAACATCCCTTGCGAGACGATGGCGCGGGGCGTCTTTCCGTCAGCTGTCTGGCGAGCTTACATCAGTTTCATGCCGGCGTCCCAGGCACCGCCGACCTCTTCGCCCACCACGCGGTAGATGCGGCGCGTGCTGTCGTAGACGATCGGGCGCATCTTGTCGAAGTCCACGCGGCCCTTCTCGTCAAGCACCGACTCGTCCACACGGGTGTTCACGATGCGGCCCACGATGCGCGCGCCGTGCTCGTCGCCCTGGACGTCCGTGACCTCGCACTCCATGGTCAGCGGGAACTCCTCGATGACCGGCGCGTCCACGAACTCGGACTTCGTGAAGGTCATGCCGGATGCGGCGGCCTTGTCAACCTTGTTGCCCGTGGCGATGCCGAAGTAGTCGGCCTCAACCACGTGCGCCGCGTCTGCCGGCGATACGGTGAACGCGCCCTTCTTCACGATGTTGGCCGTGGTCTTGTGGTCGCCGATGTTGAAGCAGATCTCGTGGCGGCTGCACTCGCCCGCCCACGCCGCGTTCATGGCGTTCGGCACGCCGTTCTCGTCGTAGCTCGCGATGATGAACACCGACTGCGGGAACAGTTCGCCTGCGCTGCCCAGATTCTTGAATGCCATACGTATCATCCTTTCAATCCGCTGTGGCTGACAATCATTCCAACAGGAGTATGATTCATCGCTAGAGCAGATGCTAGTACTGTCTTTCAAGATAGCGTATGGGCCAAGCGCAATGGCATGCCGAACGGCAACGCCTAACGCAGCCGATACTCCTCATTATCGGGTTCTGCTTCGAGCTCGGCGACGCGCTTTCGATAGGCCGCGGCCAAGATGGAAAGCACGGCAAAGCACAAGCCACCTGCCATAAGAGTCACGAATGCACCTGCGGCGATGCAGCCGACAATCTTGTCGGGGAAGTTGCCGTACACCTGCATGAACATAACAAAGCCCGGCACCAAACCTGCGATGCAGGAAACAACAGCGTTAGTTTTGGCATCGGGGCGCAGTCTTCGGTCCCAGACGCCCTCGCGCATACATGCGACCGTCAAATAGACTGCCAAAACCAATAACACGACCATCTCGCCCTTGGTGATGTCATAATCCGCGGGATACGCCACCCGCTGCACGATCAGCGCGACAAGGAGTCCCCAAAAGGCCAGCCAGCAGCCGTTACGTTCGATCCTGAGAAGCGTCTGCTCCTGACATTCGTCAAGGTAGCTATTCGTGAACTTAGTCTTGATTTTCGTCATCATCCTCATCCTCCCAAAACAGGTCGTTGAGCGTAACGCCGAGTGCTCTGCAAATTGATATGCAGAGTTTCAGCGAAGGGTTGAACTCCCCCGCCTCTATCAGGCCGATAGTCTGCCTGGTCACCCCCGCCGCAAAGAGGTAGTCGAGGCCTGAACGCCTCTTCTCCGGGCGATACCGAAGCCGTTGCAAAGCCGTAGAGGCGGCTGGGTATGCCCTGGGAGAACTCCTGTACACAAACCAACCTCAATCCCGGCAATCGCTCGCATGATTATTGAATCACTTGTTATACAATAGGAGATACGGTCGTGAAGCGTAGGAAGGGAGGCCTGCCATGGGTAGCGTCGATACAACAGTCGAAACCCTGGACATGGACACGAAGAACCAGCATTTCGACCGCGACCTGGGTAAAATCATGGCGTATCTGGAAGAGGGCGCCTACCTGAAAGCCCGCGACGTGCTTATGAACTACGTCGCCGCCGACATTGCCGAGATGCTCGAGGACATCCTGGAAGACCTCGGCATGGACAAGGCCGTGATCCTCTTTCGAATGCTTCCCAAAGACGTGTCCGTCGACGTGTTCTCGTACCTGCCCGGCGACGACCAGGCCGACATCATCCAGGCCATCACCGATCGGGAAATCTCCTACATCATGAAGGAACTGGACTTCGACGATAAGATCGACGTGCTCGAGGAGCTGCCGGCCAACATCGTTTCGAGGATCCTGGAGAAGACGCCTAGGGACGAACGAAGGCTCATCAACGAATTCCTCAACTATCCCGAGGGCAGCGCCGGATCGTTGATGACGCCCGAATACATCGCCTTGAGAGACGATATGACCGTGGCCGATGCCCTGGCCCACATCAAGCGGGTCGGCATGGACAGCGAGACCATCTACCTGTGCTACGTGAAACACGCCGACAGAAAGCTGGAAGGCATCGTTTCGCTGCGAACGCTGGTCATCTCGGATGACAGCAAGCTGGTCAGCGACCTGATGGAAACCGACTACGTCTACCTGAACGTGTACGACGACCAGGAAGAGGTCGCGGAGGCCTTCAAGAAGTACGGTTTTCTGGCGATTCCGGTTGTCGACAACGAGCATCGGCTGGTTGGCATCATCACCGTCGACGACGTCATGGACGTCATCGAGGAAGAGACCACCGAGGACATCGAGCGCATGGTCGGCGTTATGGGCGACGACGAGCGCAAGAAGTACCTGGACCTGGGTGTGTTCCGCCATGTGAAAAACCGCTTGCCGTGGCTGCTCTTCATGACGGTCGCCCTTATGGTCACGGGCAGCCTCATCAACCAGTTCGAATCCGTCCTGTCGCAAGTCATCGTGCTGGTTGGCTATCTGCCTCTGCTCATGGGAACGGGCGGCAACACAGGCACACAGACGGCGACCCTCATCATCCGCGGACTTTCCTTGGACGAAGTCGACCTCAAGGACATCTTCAAAGTCCTCTGGAAGGAACTGCGCGTGAGCATCTGCCTGGGCGTCGTGCTCAGCGCCTTCAATTTCCTGAAGATCATCCTGATCGACCAGCAGCCCCCGCTGATCGGACTCACCGTCGCCATATCCATGATCCTGGTCGTCATGTTCGCGAAGCTGTTCGGCGGCACCCTTCCCATGGCTGCGAAGAAAATCGGCGTCGACCCCGCCCTTATGGCCACCCCGATGATCTCCTCCGTTACGGACATGGTTTCTTCGGTCATCTTCCTCTTCACCGCATCGATCCTGCTGGGCATTGCAATTTAAAGGCTGCGAGCAGGATTTTCGCGAAAACCCGCCATATGTGAACGGGGGTCTGAAGTGTTTCAGGCCCCCGTTCGTAATTTGTCCGACCCTGGCGTTCCCCACCAAAAGCCGGTGGTTACGTTCGTAGGCGAACCGAACAAGTCGATGATCCGCATGTTCGGCCAGTTCAAAGAGCGCGGCATCAAGATTGTCTACCGCTCGCTCAACCCCACTCCCGAAAACACCCGCGCCGCTGAAGAGGCCGGCGCTGACATCATCGTTGCCACAGGCTTCGACGAGGGCGGTACGCTTCCCAGCATGACGCTCGAGACATTCTCGATTGTTCCCTTGATCAAGGACACAGCGAAAAACGTCCCCGTGATGGCAGCGGGCGGTATTGCCGATCGTCGCGCATTCAACGCCGCCTTTGCCCTTGGTGCAGAAGGCGTGTACTGCGGCACCGCATTCCTGATGTGCGAGGAGAGCCGCATGGCAAGCAACGTGAAGCAGACCCTGCTTTCTGCGAATGCCCGCGACGACACCCGCCACAGCCACGATTCTGCCGGCCATGCAACGGAAATCCGGATTCCGGAGCACTTGAGGGGATAATCCGCGCAGAACCGCGCACGCAGCCGCCTTTGCCGACCATTGCTAAGCATGTTACGCCTCACTTCAAACAAAAATGAGGCGTAACATAAGGCGATAGGCTTTCCGGTTGCTTGGAAAACAGCTAGGCGCGGCAGATTATCCCCTCAAGTGCTCCATGTTCGAGTTTTTCGTTGCACGACCGCGCCAATCAGCAGTCGACGAGCTCCTTGCGTTGCCCACTTGAGCCCGAACGGAAATGGTTGGGCTACTCGACGGTCACCATCAGACCATGCTTGAACACATAATCACTCAACTCGTTTCCGATGCCTGGGATGTCCGGGATGCTTCAGGTGGTCGAACCCAATCGCGCCCTTGCGGTCGCGCTCGTAGGGCCAATGGAGGCCCGCAATTCGCCACGAGACCAGAACATACACCCATACCACAACGAGTCTCGTGCCTTAGAATGATAGCCGGATACGAAAACCGGTCCTTGGAGAAAAGGCATGGGAAAAGATTTGTCGGACATGACGCTGGAAGAGCTCTGGGAACTCTTCCCCATATCCCTCGTGGAGCATAACGACGCATGGCGTCAGCAATATGCGGAGATAGCGTCCGACATCGCCGAGCTGCTGTCCGACTACCCAGTTGAGAGGATCAGCCACATTGGCAGCACCGCAGTGGACGGCATTTGGGCCAAAAACATTGTCGACGTCATGGTCGAGCTTTCCGCAGGCGCCGACATGAAGAAGGCGGCGGAAGCGCTGGAGGGCGCCGGCTTCATTATGATGTCGAACGAGGGGAATCGAATCTCCCTCAACCTCGGATACACGAAAGACGGCTTCGCCGAGAAGGTCTACCACGTCCACCTGCGGTGCATCGGAGACAACGACGAGCTGTATTTTCGCGACTACCTCAACGCGCACCCCCAGACCGCCAAGGATTACGAGGCCTTGAAGCTTCGCCTTTGGAAACAGTTCGAGCACGACAGAAACGCATACACCGACGCAAAAGCCGAGTTCATCAAGGCGGTAACCGCCAAGGCCCGTGAAGAGCACGCGGGAAGGTACTGAGCGCCCGCCTATGGGATCCAGGCCCATGAGAAAGCCCTGCCAACCTCCGCAATCATCCGAAAGAAACCTCCGCCCAGCCGCAACCTCGCCCAGGCATTACAATGCGGGAAGGGAAGCGTACGTCCTTAGAAATGATTGACCATTGAAGCCGATATTCGTGAACCCGCAATGGCAAGGCGGTGCCGACCCCGTCACCCTGCAAGGCGCCATCGAACTCGAAAGGCTGTACCTCGGCGGCCGCGACTACAAGAAGATGCCCGTTTCTGAAGACGCCGAAACCCCCGCTTGCCTCGAAGGGCGGCATCAAAGGGTTCGACGTGCTCAGCATGCAGATGGGGAAAGCCGCCGAGCAGCTGGCCCAAGCCGCGCCTGACAAGTTGCTCATGCTCGGCGGTGGGTGCGATGCCGACCTTCCCGCAATCACGTACCTCAACAGCAGGTATGAAGGCAACCTCGCCATACTCTGGCTCGACGCGCACGGCGACCTAAACGCGCCGGTTCCCGCCGAAGGGGGCCTGAAGGCGAGCGAGCTTTTGGCCATACTGCGCTCTCCTTTGGGAAACGTCGTCGGCATGGGCATCTACGAGTATGCACCCGCAGGCAGGGTGGTTCCCCTGATGAAGGAAATCTTGGAAATCGGAATCGAGCTGTAGGCAACGACGGATCTGCGCAGCTCCATCGGTCATGCCCCTCGCCGAACGTCGTCCATCGGCGGACCTCGCCTTGCCCTACAACATGAGGCTCGCCGTTCGAACGACCGTCAGCGGCGGCAGAGCCCGAACAAGAAGACCCGACGTTCGCCCTCGCAAAGGCAAACGTCGTACTCGCATTGACGTGATTGTCCAATCCGTAGCGTTCACAATGAAGAGGCCGCTCGGGATGTCCCGAGCGGCCTCTTTTGGTTCATTGTCTTTACCGTACTGCAGAAATCTAGAACGCAGGGATGACAGCTCCGTCGTAGGTGTCGTTGATAAAGTCGCGCACCTTATCCGTTTCCAGCAGCTCGACCATCTTCAGGATGGCCGGGTTGTTGGCATTGGCCTCGTTCACGCAAATGACGTTAGCGAACTGGGATTCGGTGGAATCTTCGCGCACCAGGTAATCGGTGGGGTCAAGGCCAGCCTCCAGAAGGCGGTTCGTATTGGTGATGTAGGCGTCGAAGTCCTGGCGCGTGTTCAGGATGACGTCGGCGTCCATGGCCACGATCTCCAGATTCTTCGGGTTACTCTCGATGTAGCTCGTATCGGCGTTGGACAGGCTGATGTCGCTCTTCAGCGTAATCAGGCCAGCCTGTTCGAGGAGCTTCAGGCAGCGATACTGATTGGTGACGTCTTCCTTGATGGCGATTGTGGCGCCGTCGGGAAGCTCGTCGAGGCTAGAAAGGGTCTCGGAGCACATAACCAGCGGCTCCAAGTGAATAGAACCCAATCCTACCAGATGACCGTTATTAGAGGCGTTCCATTCGTCGAGGTACGGAACGTATGCGTCGTAATGGAAGTCGACGTCGCCGTTCTCGACTTGCTCGTTCCACGTGGCATCCCATTCCTCGGATACGATGTCGAGCTTGATGCCCTCAGCGGCCAGGTCGTCCTCGATGCAACGAAGGATTTCTGCGTGCGGAGTCGCGTCGGCCAAGCAGGTCAGCGTAACCGTTCCGTCGGCGGACTCTTCACTTTCAGCCTCAGGTTTGTCGCTGGAGCCGCAGCCGGCAACAGTTGCCGCCAAAGCAACTGCGAAAGCCGAGCTCAAGAGCAATTTGACCATTTTGCTTTTTACAAGTTTCATCTCTTTCCTTTCGGTTGTTTATTACCTATCTCAGAGCATCTTTCGACGCTTAAGAACCATACGTGCCATGCCTTCGAACATCAGTTGCACCAGCTCAGCGAACACAACCAGAATCAGCACCGTCGCAATAAGAATGTCGTAACGGAAGCGGTTGAATCCGTACTGCACCGCAATGTTGCCGATGCCACCCGCGCCGAACGCGCCCGCCAGGGCAGTCATGGACAATATGGCGATCACAACCACGCCGAAGCTGCGGAAGATCGATGGCACCGCCTCAGGCAGCACCACCGTGAACATGATGCGTGTGTTGGAGGCGCCCATAGCCTTTGCCGCTTCAATCTTGCCTCGGTCCACTTCGAGCAACGCCGTCTCGACGAGACGCGCGCACATAGGAATGCAGCTCATGGCCAAAGCAATGATGCAAGCGTTGGCACCGTAGCCCTTGCCCGTGATGGCACGAGCCAGCGGCAGCGTGAGGATAATCATGATCATCGAAGGCAGAGAGCGCAGCGCATTGATGAGCGCGCTCAGGGGCTGGTAGAACGCCGGCCGGGAATCAAGTCCCGTCGCGTTCGTCCATGCCAGTACGATACCGATCAGCGTTCCAAATCCGAACGTGAGAACGGTGGCCATGAGAATCATGTACAGCGTATCCAGGCACGCAGGGCCCAAAAGCGCCCAGACCTCGGCCGAAAACGCGCTCGCGATGATTTCCTGCAGGGAATGAGTCGCAAACGTCATGCCTACCTCACCTTCGGTTTCTCGCTCGCCCACGTTTGGCTGAGCTGTTTCTCAACGCTCAAGAACATCTGGCCGGTTTCGCTGCAGGGTGCGTCCAGAACCTCGTGCGCCGGACCTTTTTCGACGATAAGGCCGTTCTCGATGACGGCCACGTGATTGCAGGCATAGCGCATCACATTGATTTCGTGCGAGATCATAACCACCGTTACGCCATGTTCCTTGTTCATGAATTTGATCAGGTCCAGAACGGAGAGCGTGGTCAGCGGGTCAAGAGCGCTCGTTGCCTCGTCGCAGAGCAGCACCTTAGGATCGTTAGCCATGGCTCGCGCGATTCCGACGCGCTGTTTCTGTCCACCCGACAGCTGGCTCGGGTAGTAATCCGCCTTGTCGGCCAGTCCGACTTCCTCGAGCAAACGGCTCACTTTCTCTTGCTGCACCTGTTTGTCGACGCCGGCAATTTTGAGGGGATACGCCACGTTGTCGCGCACCGTCTTCGAGTCGAACAGGTTGAAATGCTGAAAAATCATGCCGATTTCCTGGCGCTTCGCAGCCAGCTCGCGCTTCGACAAAGAAGCGATGTCCACACCGTCGATGGCAATAGTGCCCGATGTTATCTCCTCAAGGCGATTGAGGCAACGCACGAACGTCGATTTGCCAGCACCGCTCAAACCGATGATGCCGTAGATGTCGCCCTTTTCGATGTCAAGGTCGATTCCCTTCAGCACCTCGACGCTTTGGTTTTTCCTGTCAGTGAATACTTTGCGCAAACCCTCGATATGAATTGCCGGCTCGCCCATATGCACCGTTCCCTACTCAATACCCGATTGCCAGCGCGCAGGCATAGGAAAACCATACGCTGTTCGGTGTCGATTATTCGCTTATGCAGAAAGGTGCGCTAAATGCCGTTCCAATCATTCAGCGCATTGGCAGAAACCTCCAGCAAGGTCTAAGATTCGCCTTCTTGACGCAGAACAGAAGCCACGAACCGCAGAAGTCATGCTGCGAAGTATTTATATAAATATTCAGTATATTGACTTGAGTCCACTTGCTCAATAGAGAACCACTACAGTCGCCACAGGATGGGCATATGTTTTCTCGCACTTGCCGCACCACTTCTACCCGTTATGGGAAATCGCTTCGATTATTCTTGCCGCACCTGACGAAACATGCGAGAAATCGCCGAGACGCTCATAAGGGGATGAGATAAATCAATCCCCACCGCTTCGGCGAGCCTATCGCTCAAATGGCTTCGATAGTTGAAGAAGTATTGCCCTGGACTGATTTCGAGGCCCGTTAGCTGGACGAGCGTGTCGAGATGCGTCTCATCGGCAGGTCCTGCCTCGGCACTTTCGCAGATCAGGTGCTTTGTGCAGGACGCCAAAAAGCATATGAGAAAGTGCGCCTGGATATAACGATTTCGCGAAAGCCAGCTTGGATACGCGCTCCATTCTCCCGGCATGGGTTCGAATTCGACTTGCATTTCGTCCAACTTACGGTATAGCCCGATGACCTGCGTTTCTGAAAGATCGAGCTCGGACGTGACAAGATTCAGATAGCCGTCCATCGCCTCGTCGGCAGCTATTCTGTCCCAATATACCTGCCATACACGACTGTCCGTTTCGCTTGGCCGGGCGCCGTCTGATTTGTAGATGGCACGCACCGAACGAGCAGAGCCATCCAAAGACCGGCCATTGGCGAACGCGTTCTCAGTTCGTTTGACTATCCGGAATCGGTTGAAACGCCTGGACTCGTACTCGTCGCGTAACCACGCCGCCACTTCTTTAACGGCGATGCTGCCTGGATGCTTGCGGGCGCCAAAACCTTCAATCGAACGCACGTCCATGCGCTGTTTGCAGCGGGACCCATTATCATCAAGCGGTTTATACCCTTTCGCATCGATGAGCCACATGCGAGAACTCTGTTTGCCCTTGCGTAACGACTGCGGCAATGCAAAGCCGAATCCTCGGTCGGAAAGCTCACCGAGCTCGAAGCTATCTGCGCCAACGGCTTTGCGGGAGACGACAACGAGACGTGTGTCGGGATGGCGCTCGGCAAGTTCGATCATGGCAGGAAACGAACTAAGCGGCGCAGCCAGGCTTGCGCAGAAAACAGCATAATCGAGCGGCATGCCTTCTCCGTTCGTCATTAACGCAAACTGGACGACGGGATTGTCGCGGTTTTGCCAAGGCTTCGCAAAGTCCGGCTTGTCGTAGCGAGTTCCTTCAATATAGAAATTAGTTACGAAGCAGTACGCATGCGAATGTCCCCGTTCATGTCGCTCGCTGCGCATGGCTTTACCTACGTGCTTGCGCAGCTTCGAGAAATCGCTCCCCAATGCATCCATGGCTTTGGACAGATCGTCGCAGGTCAAGCTCGACATGCCGGGAATTCGCGAACGCAACGAGCACGCCTCGATTGCGGGTTGCAATCGAGCAATTCGGTTCCACACAAGAAGCTCCACCGCTCGTACGAGCGCCTTTTCAGCTACGAATCGATTACCGCAACGTTTGAGCGCGTTGCCGATATGCAAGCTTTGATGGAGGAAGGCGAACGCGATAGCCGACCCCGCCTCAACAGAACGCCCCCGGCCAAACGGAATTCTCGCATTCTCCGAATACGACAACGTCACAGGAGGCTTTTTGTCGGCATGAGAAAGGTTCAGCTCCTCAACAACACTTTGAAAATGAGCGATTGGATTGGCGAAGCTTTTTTCAAGCTCGTCGAGATAGCCCAAGCTCCAAAGCGTTTTGGACCGCGGCTTTCCTTCCATCGAACGATAACTCTGCACGATAGATAAGTACACGCGGCCGTTGGCTTTTTTCTGCTTGCGTAGGTACATGAAGCAACTCTAGCAGCGCAAATAGCGCACTGAGAACGGCTGAGCCCGTAAATCTACCGTTTATCTACGAATAGATATATGCAATAAGTATTGTAATTATGAATATATATTCATTGCCCAGCGAAAACGCAGCTTGATGGACGACGAACGCCAAAATCGGCAAAGCGGGTCCTTTGACGGTTTTAAACGCTCGGCATAATTCAATAATCGTGTTTGCTATGCTGATGGCGTTTCGAAACCACATGCGCTTTTTCTGCTGCTATAAAGCGCATGCGCATCTGTGCGAGTCGCATTCTACATCGAGAAAGTCCCTATGCTCTACCTGGCGTTATGAGATCGTGCCCCATTGGGCACAAGAACCATCTAGGTCTTGAAGCCGCACATACAAGGCAAGCGGCAGCGAATCGTTGCGATTGACGAAGTTGCTGCGCGGAAATCGGCGCGTTCAACAGGGAGTGCACTTTTCACCAAGGGGGAAGGCAATTGTATGCTCCGGCTTAATGCGCCCGAGAAGGGAGAATTGTATGGCCAGTAAGGAAGAACTCATTCAGCGGATGTACGACTGCGTCGTCGAGATGGAGGACGAAGACGTCGTGAACGCATGCAGGGAATACCTTGCAGAAGGCTACGACGCCTACGACGGCATCATGGAAGGCCTCGTGGCCGGTATGAACAAAGCCAGCGAGCTTTACGACGAGGAGGAATACTTCGTAACCGACGTGCTGCTCTGCTCGGATGCGCTGTATGCAGGCTTGGACGTGCTGCGTCCGCACCTCAAGAACGACGAGTCGATGGGCGAAGCCAAAAAGGTCGTTATCGGTGTCGTTGAGGGCGATACGCACGACATCGGAAAGAACCTCGTGAAAATCATGCTTGAAACCGCCGGCTTCGAGATGTACGACCTTGGCCGCGACGTGCCCCTGAACTCCTATGTCGAGAAGGCCCAGGAGGTCAATGCGGATATCGTCGCCATGTCCACGCTCATGACCACCACCATGGGCGGCATGCGCACCGTCGTTGAAAAGCTCGGCGAAGCCGGCATCCGCGATCATGTGAAGGTGATGATCGGGGGCAGCCCCGTTTCCCGCAAGTTCGCCGATGAGATTGGCGCCGACGGCTACTCGTCGAACGCCGTTGAAGCCGTGGCCGTCGCCAAGGAGCTCGTCGGCATGAAGTAGGCAGCCCCGTCCGCGCAGAGCCGATATGACCCGGCCGGATACACATGCAGGTTAGACAGCATCAACAGATGTCAGTTACGTCAACGTTATAGGAGTGAATATGCATCCCAAAGATCAAATGACGCCTAACGAGAGAATGGGAGCGTTGTTCGCAGGAGAGCCCCTCGACCGTCTGCCTATGATGCCCTTCGTCATTTCCTACTCTCCCCGTGTTTTGAACCAGACTCAACGCTGGTATCGTGAGAGCGCCGAAAACCGTGCGGCGTGTCAAATCGCCGCTTACGAAAAGTGGGGGCACGACACGATGGTTATTGAATACAGCCTCCACGGGGTGTCCCATGCGCTCGGCAGCACCTGGACAGACCCCGAAAACGCACAGACCGCGATCGACAAGCACCGCCTTGACGACCTTGATGACGTGGACGGGATCGATTGGGATATCGATGCGGTTCGCAAGGAGAACGATCCGTGGATGCAGATGAACGTCGACGCCGCGCAAATCTGTCTTGATAGGTACGGTGACGAAGTGGGCGTGAGCGTCACTCTGCCTGGAGCAATGACCGCGGCTTCGGGTCTGTATCCCGTCGCTCAGCTGCTTCGAGCGAAGAGAAAGCAGCCCGAACAGCTTCATAAGCTGCTCAAAATCTGCAATGAGGCCATAAAACTCGTATGCGAGGAGTTCATCAAACTGGGCGCCACCCCGTTCCTGTGCGACCCGGTCGCTTCCGGCACCATCATCAACGAGAAAGAATTCCGCGAGTTCTCGCTGCCCTACACTCAGGAGGTTTTCAAGTTCTGCCATGACAACGGGGGAGGCTGCGGTTATCACATCTGCGGTGATACGACGAAGCTCACCCAAGCCATGAGTGAAAGCGGCTGCGACATGCTCAGCGTGGATGACGCGGTCGACCTTTCGTACGTGAAGGAGGTCTGCGGCGATAAGCTGCCGCTCATCGGCAACGTAAGCCCAAACGCCACAATGATGCTCGGCACTCCCGAGGATGTTCGACGCAACATCAAGGAGAACCTCAAAAAGGCATACGACTCCCCTTGCGGATACATCGTTGCCACCGGTTGCGACATTCCGCTGCCCGCCCCGATCGAGAATGTCGATGCTTTCATGGACGGCGTTCGTGAGCTCGCCCGATATCCGTTCGACCCCGAAAAGTGGGCATAGCCGCGGCAGAAAGATTATCCGAGATTGGCGCTTTTGGCCCCGTTTGCGTGAGCTGCGGGTCTGTTCTCTCTGCGGATTGAGGCCTATGCAATCGGACGTGGAGAGAACCTTGCGCCATCCCCCCGACTTTGCGTTAGTTTGCCGAGATGCCCTTTCGCCCGCTCTCCACCCCCCTCCATCAGCATGGCCTCGCCTTGCCCTACAACATGAGGCTCGCCGTTCGAACGGCCCCCAAGGGGAAGGCGAAGCACATAGCGAAAGCACCTTGCCGCAGCGGCGCCGAAACCGCTTTACTTTACGGCGTCGGCGCAGTTCGGAAAGTCGAAGAACGTCTCCGGATACGGCTCGTCGGCCAGGCGGAAATGCCACCACTCGGTATCGAGCGGAGTGTAGCCGGCGCCTACCATGATGTCGCGCAGGGTCATGCGGTTGGCGTACTGTTCGTCGGTGATATCCATGTAATCGGGATGGCTCAGCTCGCCGAAGAAATCGAAGGGACCGCCGGTGTCGATTTCCTTACCCGTCGCCATATCGAACAGCGTAAGGTCCACCGTCGCACCGCGGCTGTGTCCGCTGCGATGGTCGATGTAGCCCTGGTCGAACAGCACGGATTTATCCAGGTCAGGATAGAAATAGGGCTTCATGCGCGTGTCATTCACATCCTCCGCCCAGCGCTCGAAGTGGTTCACGCTGCGCTGCGGTCGATACGCATCCCAAATCTTCAGGCGATAGCCTGCGGCGATGGCGGCGTCGCTTGCATCCTTTAAGGCTTCGGCCGCCTGCTTGCACAGGATTGCCACGGGTTCCAAGTAGCCGTCGATGTGTTCGCCCACGAAGTTGTACGTGCCGAAGTAGCGAATCTCTTGGATGACGTCGGGCGCCACATCGGTAATCAGCACGAAATCGCTCGCGTCGTAGGACGCGTCATCCAACTTCGTGTAGCCCTCGTACAGGTCGGTTTCTTCCGGCTTTTGTGCACAACCGCCTGCAAGCGATGCGGCAGCCGCCCCAGCCAAGGCAAGCCCGCTCAGCTTGATCGCATTGCGCCTGCTCATAGTAGAACCGTTCGATCGATTCGGCGATGTGGCCATGTTTTGCGCCCCCCCTTGTTGTTCGGTTGTGCGCGACGGCCGCAAACATGGCGTCCATGCGCACCGATGCCTGAAGATGAACAAACCCATTGTAATCCGAAACCAACGGCCGCATATGACCAAACTGCCCGAAACGGCAACCGCGCAACAGGCAATCAGGCACTGGCAGCAAAATGCGGCAGCACGTTGCAACGCTGCATTCTGAAGCACGTCATCATATAGGAGTCCGGCACCACCGCCCGTCGAGGCCGAACACGCGCGGAGCTGCATCGCCAAAAGCAGCTCCGCGGCTTCCCCAAAGGCAACAGGCCCCTTGGGAAATGCCCGTACTTTGCACCCCACGCCATGACCGAATATCGAGCACGAGAACATCAGGTGCTTCTGGTATGCTCCTGGAAACGGTGATTGAAAAACGACGGAAGGGGCGATCATGGCGTTCGACTTCAAGAAGGAATACCGCGACCTGTATCGGCCGAAAACCACGCCGTCTGTGGTGCAGGTGCCGCCCATGTGCTTTTTAGCCGTGGAGGGCGAAGGCGATCCCAACCAGCAGGACGGGGCCTACCAGCACGCTTTGAGTCTGCTGTACGCCGTCGCCTACACGCTGAAGATGAGCTACAAGACCGACTACGCGATCGACGGGTTTTACGAGTACGTTGTGCCGCCGTTGGAGGGCTTTTGGTGGCAGCCGGGCGTTGCGGGCGTGGACCCCACGGACAAGGCCTCGTTTCGGTGGCTTTCCGTCATCCGCGTACCCGAATTCATCACCGAGGCCGACTTCACCTGGGCAAAGGCCGAGGCGCAGCGGAAAAAGAAACTCGACTGCTCGCCCGTGCAGCTGATTGAAATCGACGAGGGCCTGTGCGTGCAATGCATGCATGTGGGCCCTTACGACGACGAGCCCGCAACGGCCGAGGCCATGCACCGGTTCGCAGCCGAAGCAGGCTACGTGCCCGATTTCACCGACGCGCGCCGGCACCACGAGATCTATCTGTCCGACCCCCGCAAGGCCGACCCCGCCAAGATGAAAACCGTCGTCCGCCACCCCGTCCGCCCGGTCTAGCCTTCGGGACAGTGGGGACAGTGGGGACGGAGCCCATCGTCCATCTTTGCGATTCGAAGGTCCGATCCTAAAGCTCGATCAAACCGCAGCTCTTACCGAATGCGTAAATCTTGCAGCGACCCTGCAGCGGGAACTCCGCTCGCGCCTCCTGCTCGGGGTACAGGCGCTTGATGCGCACCAGGTCATCGCCCACTGCTGCGATGAACATCAAATGGTCGTCCTTCGCCATGGGGTGGATAATGCGCACGCGCTGAACTCCGTCGGCATGTTCCACCGTAGCGTCCAGCACGCCGTCGTTTTCCACGGGAGCAAGCGGCTCGAGCACGTTGCTGCAGCAGCGAACCGCGACCTCGCCCGCAGACCATACGACGTTTCCGCAATCGGGACATACGTACAGTTTGCTCCTGCGCAGGTTGGCCGCCACGTTACTGTTCTGAACGTCGCGCCAGTGTTTCAGTGTAGGCATGACCGCGCCCAAAAACGACACGGCCTCTTCCTGGGTGTAGCCGGTGGCCTGCATCAGGAAGGGCACGTTGCGCTCGATGGTCTCGTCCAGCCCCGCCGCGGTGAACTCGCCGTTCTGGTAACACCAGCCGCAGTAGTCGGGGTTTTCCGTGCCGTCCGCGTTGGTGCCGAAGGGCATGTTCGGCACGTCGAACGGGGTGCCGCAGCACTGGCACGCGGGAGCGTCGGGCAGGTCGAACAGGCCCACTGCGGGCACGCCCAAGACGCTTGCCAAGAGCTTGCGCATATCGATGCTCGGCTCGCTTTCCCCGGTCTCCCAGCGGCTGACGGCCTGCCGCGTCACGTACACCTTTGCCGCAAGCTGCTCCTGCGTGAGTCCCGCTTCCTTGCGGGCGTTCTGGATGGCCTCGCTGACCTTCATGGCCTGCTCCTTTCGTTCGCTGTCTGCGGATATCATACGGGCGCCCGCCGCCAAAGTCACGCAATAGCGAATTGCGTCCGTGTGAGCAGGGGAAGAAGGCGCTTCCGGGCGGGGCGGGGAATGCAGGGGTGTTCGCGCAATCCTCCGTTGCTGTGACTCGCAGCTTGCGATGTAAGCCGTTCTTGACAAGGGGTCGGCCGTTTTGCCGCGTTCGGTTGGTGGTGAACTGCGCTTTCGACGGGTATTATTTCATGCGTGGTATGAATGGTGCGAAAAGGAGGAGCGATGCACTACGAATACGTGCGCGTGAAGCTGGACAAGAACAACTACGCCCTGAACGCCGACATGGAAAGCCATCGCGACGTCATCGACCGCAAGGCCGCCGAGGGCGCGCGCTATGTGGGCTGGTTTCCGGTGGTGCAGGGGCCCACGGGCAAGACCGTTGAGTTCGACCTGATCTTCGAGGTGGCGTAAATGGGCATCGCGCAGAACATACTGGCAGCGCGCCAGAGGTCGGGGCTTACGCAGGAGCAGCTGGCGGCGTCGGTCGGCGTGTCGCGGCAGACGGTGGCCAAGTGGGAGTCCGGGGAAACCTCGCCCGACCTCGAGCACGCGGCGGCGTTGGCTGCTACCTTGGACACGACGGTGGACGGGCTGGTGTCATTCGACGACGCCGGCTTGGGAATTGCGCCTCCGCCCCGAGGAAAGCACCTGTTCGGAAGCGTGAAAGTGGGAGAGCGCGGGCAGATCGTCATCCCCAAGGAGGCGCGCGAGGTGTTCGGCATCCGTCCCGGCGACAAGCTGGTGGTGCTGGGCGAGGACGGCCAGGGCATCGCGCTGTGCAAGGAGTCGGAGTTCATGGCGGGCGTCGAGGCCGTCATGGCGGCCGTGCGCAGGTCGGCGCTATGACCTTGACTAGGCGAAAGGGCAGCGGGTTGAAAACGGTTGCTGTGATTCTTGCGGTTCTGCTGGTTGCGGCTGCGGCGGCGGTCTTTGTCTACCGCGACCACAACCTGCACGCCGACGAGCGCATGATCGCCCGGGCATTGGATGCCGGCTTCGTCGAGAAACAGGCAGACGTGAATGGCGCCACGATCAATTACGCGGAGGGCCCCGACAACGGGCCGGCCTTGCTGCTGGTGCATGGGCAGGGCATGGAGTGGGAAGACTACGCGTCCGTGATGCCTGCGCTGGCGAAACGCTACCATGTGTTTGCGGTCGACTGCTTCGGGCACGGCGAATCGGCGCACGAGCCCGCGTGGTATACGTGTGCGGCGAACGGCGATGCGCTGATTGCGTTCGCGGCACAGGTCGTGGATGGGCCGTACATCGTCTCGGGGCATTCGTCGGGCGGCATCATTGCAGCGTATGTGGCCGCAAACGACGCCGAACACGTCGTTGCATGCGTGCTGGAGGACCCGCCGCTGTTCCGCGTGACGCCCGAGGAGGCGCAAGAAGGTGCGGGCACCTTCGCCTGGTTCGACGGCTACACGGTGGCGCACTCGTTCCTGCAGCAGGACCAGGTTGCGGCGTATCCCGCGTGGTATGCGGAACACAGCTATCTATTCGGCCTGTTCGGAGGCCTGCAGTCGATGCTCGCTGACCAGACGGCCGCGTGGTGTGCCGCTCATCCCGGCGAGCATGCGGTGAACGCCTGGGTGCCGCGGGCGTGGACGCGCGGAATGTACTTCATGGACGACTACGACGCGCGCTTCGGCGACGCGTTCTACGACGGCAGCTGGATGGAGGGTGTTTACCAGGAGGCGTTGCTACGCGCCATCGAATGCCCGACCGTGTATCTGAAGGCGATCACGCGCTACGGCGACGACGGCGTGCTGTACGCAGCCACGACCGACGACGATGCAGCCCGCGTGTGCACATGCCTCGCGACCTGCGAATACGTCGAGATCGACTCCGGCCACGACATCCACGTGGAGCACGCCAAGGAGTTTGTTGCCGCTATCGACCAAGCAGCAGATCTTGCGGAGTGAACAGCGTCTCCCGTTCTCTGGCTTGGCGCTATTTCTTCGGCTTTGGCAGCTCTTTAAGCATGTCGGCGACGACCTCGGCGATGCGGCCAGAATCTTCGCTGTCGACAAGCTGCATGGGCCTGGCGCCGTCGTAGGGAATCTGCTCCTGTGGGAAGGCGCCGCGCGCAGAGGCGGTGCTCTTCAGCAGGAAGCGGTCGTCGTACACGCCGCCGAACAGGATGCGCTGACTGTAGAGCAGGTATTCGCCCATCATCTTCTTATGGGTGACGTCGGGAACGTCTCTGAGCAGGTCAAGAACGAATTCCAGGTATTCGGGGCTGCTTGCCATGACGCATCCTTTCCTTTCAAATCGGCTGTTCGCGCATGTGTTGGTCGCTTACTTTTCAGAGGCTTTTAGGAGCCGGTGGTCTTCGAAGAAGTCGATCGCGTCGTTGAGGGCGCGGTCGAAAAGCTCGAAGGGCCAGGTGCGGAAGCCATGCCCCACGCCTTCGACGATTTCGAGCCTGCAAGCACCCGGGAACGTTTCGGCAGCCCGCCGCGAATACGAGGACGGCACCATCCGGTCCAGCTCGCCGTGGACGATGAAGACGTCGCCCGGGTAGCGGCCCATGAGCTCGAAAACGTCGGTGGCCAGCGCGTCCTCGTTGTACCGCCGCCCGATGACATGGGGCCCCACCTGCATCGTTTCAGGAACAACGCCACCGCATGCCGCAATGCGCTCGTGTGCGTCGTCGCCGATGCAGAATGCGGGGAAGAACAGGCCCAGCGCCGCCACGTCTTCGGGCCGCCTGCTTGCGACGACTGTGCTGGCGTAGCCTCCCTGGCTGCTCCCCAACAGGAACAGGTTGTTTGCGTCGATATCCTGCCGGGCGCGCGCCCAGTCGACGACGGCGTCAAGGTCGTCCGCCTCGGTGAGCACCGACATGTCCAGCATGGTTCCGCTGCTTTGCGACTCGGGTCCTCCGCCGCAGAAGTCGAAGGCAACGAACGCGAACCCGCGCTCCACGAAGGGCCGGTGCATTCCGCTGTCGTACACGTGGCTCGCGCCGAACCCGTGCGAGCACCCCTTTGGTCAGTTTTCCTGTCCCTTTTCATCGGACAAGCCCTAGCCTCGGGTTCCCTCAAACGTCACCAAACCCGTCGGCAGCTCGACGGTGCCCCTAATCGAATCGCCGTCGCGCGTGCCCTTGATGCGCGCCTCGGCCTTTCGGAAAGCCACCTTCACGAGCGCGGTTGCCTCGAATCCATCCGCTGTTACAATGCCCCATTGTACGGGCTGCTTCTTGCGGAGGATCTCCATGTGCCCGCCGAGCGTGGTGCCGTCCACTTCAAGCACAAGCTTCATGTTCGATTTGCCCATCGGCCCCTCGAACGTGCAATCCCACGAGCCGGCCAAGCCCGGGTCGGGCTCCCCTCCCTCGTCGATATCGGAGGCTGCGGGGCCTGTCGTGGCAACGGGCGCTTCGAACCACTCGGGTTGCGGCACGAGCGGAAGCTTCGCCGCCAAGTCGCGTTCGGTCACGTGGTCTGCCGGGTCGACGATGAATTCCCGATACTGCGAGGACAGCTCGTAGTGCATCTCACCCTCCACCACGAGGGGGTCTTCGCCCGGGCGCTCGATCGTGAGCTTGCCGATGGCGGCGTGGCGCGAGATGGAGGGCGCCGCGCCCACGCTTCGAAACGCCGCTTGGATGGCGGCGGGCGCCATGGCGTACTGGTCGTTGCCCACGAGGAAGCGAAGCTCGGTCAGCTCGTAGCGCACCTTCACCCCATCGCGCTCGAAGCGGTACACCATGTGGGACGGCAGGGTCTTGCCGGTCTGCTCTAGCACGAACTCGCCATCCATCCGGATGTCGACGCCCGGGCCCATCTCCACGTTGTCGAACACGACGTTGCCCTGCGCGTCCTGGACGCAGAACCAGGGGAAGCGCACGTTGCCCGTGGCGTCATTGGACACGCTGTCGAACACGAGGATGGTGTAGCCGTCCGATTGCTGACGGCCCCAAAGCCACCGGTTCCAGAAGTTCAGCAAAAGGCCAGTGGCCCACTGGTGGTCGTGATATCCGCGCCCGCGCACCTGCCGCGTCTGCCCGTCGCGCACGAGCGTGCCGGAAACATCGCCGCGCGGCACGGCGCACAACCACGTGAAGTAGCTCTCATAGTCCTCGCCGAAGTCGACATAGGCAGTGCCAGGGCGCCAAGAAGTGGCGGTCTTCTTCAGTACCAGGTCCAGCGAGATGCCTTTCACGTCCTCGACGTGCACCTGATAGGTCTCCAGGTCCCCCCTGAACGTGTGCGGGCCGATCTTCACGTCGCAACGCTCCTCGGAAAACGAGCAGTCGGCCTCGTCGAGGAACGCGAAATCGTTGATCTCGTGCCCATCGGGGAACTGAACGTTGGCGTAGAAGAACGGGTGCAAACCCTCCTCGGGGCTCCCGATTACGGGGTTGGTGGCAAAGTTCAGGTTGACCTTCGTGCCGTCGTCGAGGTCGGCGTCAAAGTACCACCACTCAATCCATCCTGGCTGCGCGCCGTTGCGCTTGCCGTCCTCCCAGGGGGCCACGATCTTTTGGTCTATGCCCATGCGCTCGAAGTCCTCCGCCTTGTTTCTCATTCTCGCGTTCGCCATGACGCCTTCCTTTCGTTGGAGCTTCTCCATGTCTCCAAAGTAGCTGTGCTCGGCCACATTTGTCGACCGATAAAACCCAATGAGCCGTACAGATAAGAAACACACTGTTTATAATAGTTCCGATAAGCGAACGTCATAACGAAGTTGTCACGGGGGCTGGCGCCCCGTTCGTGTTCATTTGGGGAGGAGGGCTCATGGGCGAGGACCTGCGCGTGGTGAAAACGAAACGCGCCGTCGAAGGCGCGATGGAAAAACTGCTCGCCGAGCGGCCGTTCGATGCGATCACCGTGCAGGCGATACTCGACGAGGCCCTGGTGAACCGCAAGACCTTCTACAGCCACTACCGCGACAAATACGACCTGGTGCGCAAGATGGCCGACGGCTTCTTTGCCGACATCGCCGCGCTCGTGGAGGCTCGCAAACGTTACGACGTGGTGCCCGATAGCCCGTTCGGCGCGATGGACGCGCTCTACGGGTCGCTTCTGGCCAAGCGGAGGCTCGCGCTCGCGCTTTGGGACGTGAAGTGCGAGGGCCTCGATTTCTCGGGGGAGCTCGCCTCGATTGTCGAGGGCGCGTACCTGTCTCATTTCGGGAAGACCGGAGCTGGCGACCCAGTTCTGCAAGCGAAGCTCGCGTCGGCGATGGTGGTTGCAATGCTGCATTACAGGCTGGAGGCCGGCGAGCCCTTCACCGCCGCCGATATCCACGCTGAGCTCGACGTTCTGCACCGCCGGGTCTCGGGCTCTCGTTGAGCTTCCACGAACCCGAAGCCGCAGGATGAACACGGGTTGTCGTAAACACGGGTGCCCAGGGACGCTCTCCACGCCTCGCCCTCGTTGTTCCCCAAACGCGGAGCCATCGAGAAAACATTCTGGATGTCCCCTTGACGCTCATGGTCCCGAGAGAAGAAAGCAGGCCAGCCGCCTGAAAAAAGCTAGCTGACCTGCTGTAACGTTTGGTCGCGGGGGCTGGATTTGAACCTACGACCTCCGGATTATGAGTGCGTAAAGACGACCCGACAGTGCATGACACAAAACGACAAAAGTACCTTCTACCAGCCCTTTTCGATGACACTGGTACCTATGCAAGACACGATGCGACACTGGTTTTTTGGCCAGAGTCACGGCAAAGTCACGGCACCCGACAGGCAAACACCCAGCTCGGATGCCGAGGAAGGAAGGTAGCAATGTCAGCCGCGAACACCGATTGGACCGCCCTGCAGCAGGCCGAGGACATGGCCTATTTCAAAGCCGACCTCTGCTGCTACTCGCCTGAAAGCTACTCGCTCGAGGAGAAGAAAGAGATCTGCAACGACATGATTTCCACCAGCAAGACAATGCTCGACGCCATGCGCGCCGACTTCGAACAGCCGCCCGCTGATGCTAGGAGCAAGCTCCTCGATATGCTCTGCCGGTCGGGGGTAGAGAGCCCCGAGTGGTGGTGGAATGTGCTCGTCGGAGAGGGTGACCCGCTGTATGGGGAGCTTGAGGCGATCTGACAACACTGGCTGCGTATTCGCACGGGGTCAGACAGCGTCTTGCTTTTCTAGTTGTAAGGAGGTGGTCATCGCTCCACGACGTACGCCGCGATGATTGACTCCATAAAAGAACTGCCTCCCGAGATCGCGTTGTCCGTCCTCGGGAGGCAGTGTCTAATGGCGTCACAAGGTGGCCCTCTTTGGGAAGTGGGTGCGCCGTGGTATGCTTTGCGTATCGGAGATAAAAACACGACCCCGTCGGGTAGTCGGGGTGCGCCGACCGGCGTCAGTAACCTGCCTCCTTGGTTGTCCCTTCTCCGCGTGGTGACTTACATAAAGGAGGAAATCGCCATGCGGAAGATCAGGGTATCCTCCACCCTGACCGTCTATTACGACGGCCAGTTTTGGGTGGGGGTGTTCGAGCGTGTCGAGGACGACCGCTACAGCGCATGCCGCGTCGTGTTCGGCGCGGAGCCGTCGAACGAGGAGGTCCTGGACCTCGTCTGCAGCAGGTACAACGAGCTTCGCTTCACGAAGCCAACGGCCCACTTGGAAACGCCGAAGCGGGCCGCGAACCCCAAGCGACGCCAGCGCGAGGCGTCCCGAGAGATGAGGCAGCGCGGCCCATCCACCAAGGCGCAGCAGGCACTGCAAGAGGAGCGCGAGGCGTCCACCCAACAGAGGAAAGCCGACGCCCGCGACAGGCGAGAAGACGAAAAGCGCCAGCGGTTCGAGCAACGGCAGGAGAAACGAAAGGCGAAGCACCGCGGCAAGTGAAGCCCACGGCGTTCCACAACCGTAGTCGGCATGATATGATGCTTGCGATACGCGGGGCATGGGGCCTCGCGGCAACGGCCATCCAAGGGGATGTCTTTTTGGTCATTGTTCTGTAGGGAACGCTAGAACCTAACGATTCGAGAGGGGCACGTAGCTGCCCTTGGTTCGCTGCGTTCCGAATCCATCCACAGCTAACGGATTCTCACAGAACAGGACAAGACGATGAACTTCCCGAAGGCTAACTCCTTCTCAACATCCATCATGCGCGAGCGCAGCATGGGGCCCAACCCGCTCAAGCTCTGCGAGGAGCTGCTGGAATACGCAGACATTCACGCAGGCTCCGTCGTGCTCGACCTCGGCAGCGGCGCCGGGCTCACGAGCGCCCTCATGGCGCGCGAGTTCGGCCTCACCGTGTACGCAGCCGACCTCTGGAGCGACCCGTCCGACAACATGCGCTTCTTCGAGGCGTGCGGCCTCACCAACCGGCAGATCATCCCGCTCAAGGCTGACGCGACCGCGCTTCCCTTTGCGCACGAGTTCTTCGACGCGGTGGTGAGCGTCGACTCGTACAACTACTTCGGCCGCGACCCCCGCTACCTCGGCGGGCACCTGCTGCCGCTCGTCAAGCGTGGCGGCGAGCTGCTCTTTGCCATACCCGGCATGGTGCGCGACTGCCACGACGACCTGCCCGCGTGCCTGCTCGCGTCCTGGACGCCCGAGCAGCTCGACTACATGCACGACATGTCTTGGTGGCGCGTCAACATCGAGCAGACCGAGGATGTCGAGGTCCTCGACATGCGCGAGATGGCCTGCACGCGCGAGGCGTGGGCCGACTGGATCGGGTGCGACAACGAGTACGCTGCGGGCGACCGCGCCGCCGTCGAGGCCGGTGCGCTCGACCATCTCAACACCATCGCCGTGAGGCTCAGGCGCAGGTAGCGCAAAACCCCAGCTAGAGAGCGATGACACGGGCCGTGTCGCCGACGTGACGGCACGGCCCTTTCCCGGCGGCCCCGTGGCGGGTACCTTCGCCTTGCCATGGGTCCACCGACGGATAGGAGAATCATAGTGAGAGAGATGGCAGAACCAAGAAGGGACCTCGCAATGGGGACGGCGCTGCTCGCCGCGTTCGGACTCTGGACGGCGCTGGTGCAGCTCGTGGACGTGCGTCCGGTCGGGCAGAACGGCACGGACGTCGGATTCGCGGCATTCAACGTATGGTTCCACGGCCTAACGGGCGTACACATGGTCCTCTACGCGATCACCGACTGGCTCGGCCTCGTGCCGGTAGCCGTTTGCCTTGGCTTCGGGGCCATGGGCGCCACGCAGCTCGTCAGGCGCAGGAGCCTCTTTGCAGTCGATCCCGACCTGCTGCTCCTCGGCGTCCACTACGTCTTGGTCGCAGCCGCGTATCTGGTCTTCGAGGCGTTCCCGATAAACTACCGGCCGATCCCCATCGACGGCGTCATGGAAGCGTCCTACCCGTCCTCGACGACGCTGCTGGTCCTGGGCGTCATGCCGACGCTGGCCTACCAGATCGCGCGGAGGTCGAAGAGCATTCAGGCAAAGGTTGCCGTCGTCGCCTTCGTGGCCGCGTTCTCCGCCCTCATGGTCGCCGGCAGGCTGGTCTCCGGCGTGCACTGGGCCACCGACATCGCCGGCTCGGTTCTCCTGGCGGCTGGTCTGTTCGCGATGTACCGGTACGCCGTCGCGCAAGCCGACGCAAGGCTTACCACTGCACGATTGGAGGGATGACGATGGAGTTCGGCGAGAAACTGCAGGAGCTAAGGAAGGCGCGCTCGCTCACGCAGGAGCAGCTGGCAGAGGCGCTCTACGTCTCGAGGACGGCCGTGTCCAAGTGGGAGTCCGGCAGGGGCTACCCGAGCATCGATTCGCTCAAGGAGGTGTCGCGCTTTTTCTCGGTGACGATAGACGAGCTTATAAGCCCTGACGAGGTCGTGTCGGTCGCACAGGCCGAAAGGAGGTCCTTCGCACGCGGGTATGCGTCGATGGTGTGCGGGCTGTTGGACGTTTTGGTTGCGCTGCTCCTGGTTGTGCCGGTGTTCGGCAACGGCCCCGAGGGTCCGGCTGCGGTCAGCCTGCTCGCGCTAACCGGCGCCAGCACATGGATCAAAGTGGTCTTTACCGCATGCGTCGGGGCGACTGTGATTTGCGGGCTCTGCGAGATCGCCGCATCCCGCGCCGACGGACGATGGGGGAAGCTGGCCCTGGCGGCGGGGGCCGCGCTTTCCGCTGCCTGCGTGGCCGTCTTCATCCTGGCGAGGCAGCCTTACGCTGGCATCATTTGCTTCGCGCTGCTCGCGGCGAAGGCAGTTATGCTCTGGATGCGCGACCGCTAGTGCGTGTGGTACCTACGCTGCGGTGATATATCCCGGCGTGCTCGCGGTGTCGATGCGGAAGTACGTATACGCCGTCTTGTTGCTTGCCCATGCGGTGCCGTTTCCGCCCACCGGCGACGTAGAGCACGAGTAGAAGCACTGCGACCCCGTGATTCCGCTCGAAGGAAGCGCCCACGTGCTGTCTGCGTAGATCGTCGTCAGGTGCGAGCATCCCGAGAACGTGTAGAACAGGTCCGTCAGCGTCGACGGGTCGAAGCCGCGAAAGTCGATGGTCGTGAAGGAGCAAGACGAGAACATGTAGCGCATCGACCGCACGCCGGAGAGGTTGCCCAAGCCGGATATGCTGGCCAGGCTCGTGCAGCTGTAGAACAGGAAGTTCAGGTTCAAATACGAGAACGCTGCCATGTCCGCCGCGAAGGTCGCGCTCGTGAGGTTCTGGCGGTGCGTCGCGCCCGCGACGCCGTCCCAGGGCGTGAAGCCCAGCCCCACATACTTGCCGATCGCGCAGATGCGCCCGCTCGCGACGAGCTCGCGCGTGGCATCAGGCGTTCGCGTTGCCGTGAGCACGCCCTCGCCGTCGGCGTAGAAGTGCACCCAGAACCAGGTGCGCCTATCGTCGTTCGGGTCGGTCAGCACGCCGCCCGTTCCCAGCTTGCACACGCTCGCCCCGCTCGTGGTCGAGGGCACGAAGCCGTCCGTGCCTCCCACCAGGCGGTTGCAGCTGTTGAACATGAGCGAGCCCGAGAGCCCCGAGTTGCTGAACGAGGTCGCGTAGATCGTCTCGAGGCTCGAACAGCTCGTGAACATCTGGTTCGTGCTGGTCATGCCAGACAGGTTCTCGAACCCGCGCACCTCGGTGCAATTCGAGAAGACGTTGAACCAGTAGTTGCAGTTCGTCAGGCCTAGGCCCGCGATAGTCGAGTCGATGTAGACCTTCTTCACCAGCAGCTTGATCGAGTCGTATGAGCGTGCGCTGGCAGAGGAGTAGCCCGCCGGGTCGATCTCGAATACCTGCACGATGCGACCGCCGGTGACGGAGGTGCGTCGCTCGTAGTAGTTGATCTCCAGGGTGCCGTCGTCCAACAGCAGCGCCCGGATCCTGTAACCCACGTCCCACTCGAGCGCCAGGATGGCGGCTGCCATGTCACCCGGCGCATAGAGCGTGCTCTCGCCGTTCTGTCCGCGAATGGCGGAGGCGATGTCCGAGAACACCGACTCCGGCAGCACGCCGGATTCTAGCTGCATGTACGGCTGCTCCTGGTAGTCGCCAGCATCGGTGCCATCGAGAGCAGAAACGGCTGCAGCCATCTCCCTCGGCTTGTACAGCGTGGCCACGCCCGCCTGGTAGCGGATCGCGTTGGCTATGTCAGTGAGGATGCGAGTCGATACGGTTCCAACAGCCATGGCCTAAAACTCTTCCTCTTCGAGGTTGACGAGCGCGGCGATGGCGTCGTCCACGTACTGCTTGGTGGCGTAGGCCGATAGGTCGGGCGTCGTGCCCGACGGCCCCTGCGAACCCTGCGGCCCCGTGGCTCCCGTCTCGCCTTGCGGGCCAGTCTCGCCTTGGATTCCCTGGATGCCCTGTGGCCCGCGCAGGTCGGCCGAGCTCGTGCCCGACGCGCTCGTCACCGTCAGCACCGAGCCGCTCCAGCTAGCAGTGGCGGAATCGGCAGCGTCGTTTGCCGCCTCAGCCGCCTCGTTGGCCGCGTCAGCCGCCGCCGTGGTGATCTCGATTGCGCCCTCGTAGCGCTTGATGGTCTCCACGAACAGGGTGAAGCCGTCCTCGCTCTCGGTGCCGCCTGTGATCACGGGCTCCACTCGGATGGTGAACGCCCGCGTGCTGATGCTCTTGCCGTCATGCGTCACCATGAACTGCGCGTCCACCGCGCCCTCGGCCTCCTGCATGGCGGCCGGGTAGTATACGACGAATTGCCCCAGGGACGCGTCAATCTCCGTCATCGGCTCGCACCCGCGCGTGCCGGCCATCTTGTGCCTCCAGAGGAAGTAGACCTCGGCGCCGGTCAGGTCGGCAGCCGCGCCGCCCTGTCGAACGTGCAGCTCAAGGCCGCGCCCCGTGGCGTCGGCGGGCGACGCCACCAGGAGGTCACCCAGCCGCTCGTCCGCCGAATCCCATATGATCGTGTGAAGTCCGTAACCGTCGAGCATGATGCCCCTCCAATCCTCGGGGCATAAGGGTAGGCCCGCGTCACAAGGACGCGGGCCCGACGGTCTTGCGGCTATGCGAGAGACGCCGCTACTTGCGCACCACGCTGATGCGCTGGCGGATGTGGTCTCCGGACTCGATCTCGTCGACCATGGCGATGGCATAGTCGGCGTAGCTGATGACGGACTCGCCAGCCTCGTTGAGCGTGAGCTCCTCGCCGCCCAGGATGTAGGCGCCGGTGCGCTCGCCCTCGGCCTGGAAGTCGCCCGCAGGAGAGATGTAGGTCCACGCCACGTCGTCGCGGGCGCGCAGCTCCTCCAGGGCCTTGGCCATGGCCGCCGCCAGCGGTTTGAAGGCGTCCGGGAAGTCGGGGCCGTCGGCCACGCAGGCGGTGTGCTCGGGGTTCACGTAGAGCGAGCCCGCACCGCCCACGACGAGCAGGCGCACGTCGGTGCCGGCAACGCAGTCGCAGAGGTGCGCGAGCGTGGTGGAGTGCTGGGGCAGCGTCTCGGGCGTCCAGGCGCCGAAGGCGTCGACCACGACGTCGAAGCCCGCCAGGTCCTCGGCCGTGAGGTCCATGATGTCCCTCACGACGGCTTTCTCGGCGACGGTCTGGTTCTCGCCGCGCACGAAGGCGGTGACGTCCATGCCGCGATCGATTGCCTCCTTCACGATGAGCTTGCCGGCCTTGCCGTTTGCCGCTACGACTGCAATCTTCTTCATGGTGGTGCCCCTTTCGTAGGTTGTAACCTTAACGCTTACAGCCTGTACTATGACATGCCGCCGATGTAATGTCAACGATTACAACATGGGTGTCCACAACTCCTCCATAGTTGTAATACGTGACATTACAACCGACGTGTGCTACGCTATCCGAGGAGAAAGAGAGGGATTATGAGGTTCTCGTCCAGGCTGCCGGTAGCCACCCACATACTGCTCTGCATCGCCCTTCTGGGACACGAGCACAAGACCACGTCCACGTTCCTCGCAGGCAGCGTCGGCGTGAATCCCGTCATCGTGCGAAACGTCCTGGGGCAGCTCAAGGCCGCGGGCATCGTGACGGTGGAGCCGGGCGTCGGCGGGGCATCGCTTGCCCGCGCGCCGGAGGAGATAACGCTGCGCGACGTGCTCGAGGCCGTCGAGGACGACGCGGGCGTCTTCCGCATGCACGAGCACCCCAGCCCCGAGTGCCCCGTGGGCCGCAACGTGCACGCCGTGCTGGGCGCGGAGCTTGACGCCGCCGAGCGGGCCATGATGGACCGCCTGGCCTCCGCCACCCTGGCCGACCTGGCGGACGAGACGCGAGGGCTCATCGCGCAGCAGGAGCAAGCCTAGAAGTCCAGGTCAACAGCACTCGAAGATCAAGACCGACCAGTGCGTCCGCGTTCCAAAGCGCCTTGACGACCGACGACCAAGTGCGCAGGACCCGAGCCGGCGAGCCTGATACCACTGAGCCCACAGTCGGTTCACGCCCGGCCGCCCACGCTCCGGGTGTTCTCCGCACCCTGCGTGGCTGCCTAGCCGCCATTGGCTGGTTTCACCGCCCATACAGTACCGCCTTTCGCTTCCTTGGGCGGCTGCTTAAAAAGGCAGCCCGCCAACCTGCGATGAGGCTAGCGGGCTGTCGCAAGGTAGGCTCTAGCCTGCCTATTCCAGAAAACCCATTCCCTGTCTAAATCCTAGAGACCCATGATCTCCCTCTTTTTGACGTCGAACTCTTCTTGCGTAAGAATGCCAGCGTCGACAAGCTCTTTCAACTTCTTAAGCTGTTCAATCTGTTCATCGAATGACATGGCGGGCCTCTGCTCAGCGACGGATCCCAGACCTTGAGCCATGTTCATGCCAAAGATCATGCCACCCGCATCGCCAAGACCGTTATCTCGGATTCCCTCAGCAATCTGTTGCTGTGCGGCTATGTTGGACGCACGCTGAGAAACATCGTCGTACGCCTTCACGCGCATTCTGTTCTCCGAGTATTGTCTGACAAGCTCTCTCGATTGCTCGGTAAACTCGATGTTTTCAATAGCAACCTTGGTCAGTTTGAAACCGAACCGCTCCTCCCAGGTACCAGCATTATCGTTGTCGTTGGCGACCGTATTGGCAATAGCGTTGGCCTGCGCGGGCAGTTGCGAAATCCTGTAAGTGCTAGATAGCGAGTTCAGTGCAACGGTAAATGACTGCAAGAATTCGGCCAGAATCTGTGATCTCACCTTTTGGTCGTCGAAGGTGTAATAAGTGACGTTAGCGGGAACGAAGTTGCAAATGAACGTAACAGGATTGGTGACCTTCACAGTGAAAGAACCGTAGGCAAATATCTCTAGGTCAGTACCGTAAAAGTAGTCGTTATATACCTGTGCTCCCTTTGTGCCGAACTTTATGTCCCTGATTTCCCTGAGGTTCACAAATGCAATTTGCTTGTAGTCGGCCGACATGCCGCCATAACCGAGTCTTTCCTTAGCCTGACTAAAGATAGCGCTTGTGAAGCTTGAACCATTAAAAACGCTTTCCTGCCCATTCCGGTACTCATACCCGCCAGGTACCGTGATGATTTCCTCTATTCCCGATTGGCTGAAAATGAAACAGGCCGTATTTTCGGGGACGTATATCTTGGAACCATTGCTTATGACGCCGTCTGATCCATACATGTTAGTGCCACGGCCATTGCTAGTGGACCTTAGTATGCCGGGAGAAACCACGACGTGCTCGTCAAATGCACCCGCAGTAATGATGTCTTTCCACTGGTCGGCAAACGCACCGCCAATAGCACCGGTAAATGCCCTAATTACCCCCATACAAATCCACCTCCGATATTAAAGCGTTTGCTCAGTGTCGCAGTATTTGCACTTCACCGTCTGACCTCGATATCCTGTCAGCGGAGCTGAGCAAGACATACACTTCTTGCTGACCCTTTCACTCGCAACCGCTCCGGCGACGCTAGCGGCGGCTTTTGGAGCATTTTTCCGTGGCTTGAAGCCGAGCGCGTCGAGGAATTCGTTACCTGCGTCTTTGAGTTCGTCGCCAACTTCCCTGAAGGCGCCAACGAGCGTATCACTGTCATAATCATCATCGTCGTAACCGCTTCCGGTTTGACCATCGCCACCACCAACGACGCTTATGATGGCGTCAATCCACTTTTTGATATTCCTCTTATTGCCTGCTTGGAAGTTGAACGACTCGCATTCGCCACTAGTCAGGTAAACATCGAGCGTAGCAGTCCCATTGGACAACTTACCCATCATGACCTGCGGCTTGCCATTGAACATCTTGATCTGGCTAAGGGGATACACGAAGACATTCTTCGTATTGCCGAACACTCCCTTGTTGACGCAAACCAGATTTAAGCTGGTGAGCATAAGATCGTCCGTGTAAATCGCGAACATGCCGCCGTGGGCGACGCTAGATTCTTGGAGAATCATCGACTCGTTTGGCATAAGTCGATATTTGCCGGCCATCTCCGCCTCCTATAATGCTTTATCCATGTGCTCGTAATGACATTTCTGCCAAATTGTCTCACTTGATAGGCTTGCTTCCGTTAAAAGCTCCGCCAGCAAGCCCATTGGTTCATTATCCACCTTTTGCTGTACTTTCGCTGGCCAGGCGCTCCGTTTTTTACCGATTGCGTTGGTTTTGGAACACGATTCTACATTGGACTGGTACGGCGTATGCAGCGGAGTTGAGCATCCGTCGGCCCTCTCTGCTCGTCGCCGAAATTGTTCAGGCCGGCGAGCCTGCGCCAGCGTCTCATGGCCTCGTCAGCGTTCGTGCTGATGCCGACGTTAGTAGTCCGATCTTGCCACCTCGCTGCTTGGCGGGTGCGTCGGCGAACGGCCACGGCTCGGTCTCCTTCAGTGCTTCGACGTCGCCTTCGCCGCGGGCGATCACCTGACAGGAACTTGAACCTGGAGGTACGACCTCGACACCTAGCTGCACCTGTGGAAGCCCTTTGGCAACTCGGCCTTACTAGAACCCACTAGGACCGCCTCGCCTGCTGTAGCGCGATTTGTGCCGACACTATGGCAAGGCAACACCGGCAGTGAGATAATGCCAGCCCGACCACAGAAAGGACACCATGAACGAGATCAAGGCCACAACTTGCGAGCGCTTGCTCGACAAATCACAGGAAGCTTTCCTGCTCGCAATAGAGCTCTACAACCGCCCCACGATCCGCTATCACGCTGAGGGGTGCTGCTTCTTCCTGTGCAACGCATGGGAGCTGATGCTGAAGGCATACATCATCCGCACGATGGGATACGAGACCATCTACTACCCCAACAGCGACCGAACGCTCTCGCTCTCCGACTGCCTGAAGATGGTGTTCACCAACGAGAACGATCCGCTGCGGCTCAACATGGAGATCGTGGGCGAGTTCCGCAACACCAGCACGCACTTCGTCACCGATGAGTACGAGCTGTTCTACGGCCCCATTCTGCAGGAATGCGTGAAGTTCTACGAAGAGAAGCTGCGCGAACTCCACGACATCGAGATCAGCGACCGCATCCCCGAGAACTATCTTATGCTTTCCGTGCGCCGAGGCGACGTGGACTTCGACATCATCAAGGCTCGCTACCCACGCGAAGTGGTTGAGAAGATGCTCGAGCTCGGCTCGTCCATCGTGGCGAGCCGCCCAGATGGCACTGGCATAGGCTACGCCACCGAACTGCGCTTAACCAAGAAGAAGGGCGAGGGCACCCCCGTGCGCATCGCGAACGATGCGGACGCTGCCGTATCCATCCTCCACTCGCTCACCGACCCCATCAACAAGTACATATATCGAACGAAGAAGGGTACCGAGTTCATTCGGCGCAAGCTCAGCAAGGAGGGAATCACGCTCTTGGTGAAAGGAGAGCCGAAAGAATTCAATACGTTCCACTTCGGCATCTTCGTCGACTTCTACAACATGAAGGGAAACGACACCTACTCGTACAACCTGTCCCTAGGAGGCGAGCAGCCCAGCTGGGGATATTCCCAGCTGGCCATCGACCTGATGCTCCAGGAGATTCGCCGCGGCCCCAAGCACGTCATCGACAGCATGCGCGCCGAGCTCTCAAAGCGTAATTCGAGGGAAAAGAAGGGCCGCTAGACAGCAGAAGAGCCGACCCCAGGAGCAAGGGAATTCTAAGCGATCCGAGGATGCCTACCCCCATTCGGGGACCCAGCTTTGTTCCACCCAAGTCGGCTTCTCTGCGATTGAATTCTACCACGCCAGCACGAGTCTTAGAACCCCTGTAGAGCTGCCGTTACCTGCTCTCGGTCGCTGGCTGACCTCGATCAGGCTAATGTAATCCTGCACGTGATTCCATTAGATTGGGATGGAATTACATTAGTTCGCCGCGCGATTACATTAGTTTTCGAGACCGCTTGCATCACTCCGTCAGCCCCTTGAGCTCCTAAGCACGTGCCTTGGCCGTCTTCTCGTCCTCGCCATACCACTTGGCGCGATACTCCCAAGCGTTCATGGTGACGTCGCCCATCACCACAGGAGGATAGCCAAGAAGCTGGCGTCGGAATGCGAGCAATGGGCGAGAGAGAAAGGCTGCGCCGAATTCGCCAGCGACTGCGAGCTGACAAACACGGCATCAATCAGCTTCCACTTAGGCATCGGGTTCCAAGAAGAGAACAGGATCATCTGCTTCAAGAAAAAGCTCTGACGCATTACGACCCGTTAGGTGCGGAAGCCCATCACCCTCTCAGTACATCGTCCATCATCGCGTATCGAACAGCGTCGGAGGTCGTCGACCACCATGCTGCCGTCATTTGCCTGATGCCGTCATGTTCGTGCTGGACCAAGCGGGGCTAGGTTCTGGAAGCCGCCTCGCAAACACTGCAATCCATGCCAGGAACGGCTCCGGTGCACATGGCGTCATCCAAATCGCAATTGTTACCTTAGGCGCCTTTTTCTTCGTTCTATTTTTATCTTTCTGTGCAATAATACATGTTAGTTTCGGATAACTTTTAAGAGCTGCCGCATGCCGGGCAAGACCCTTGGATGGGTCTCGGGCAGGCACCATACCCGCTCTCAGCATGCGTTTTCGTGTCGAAAAGGTCCCCGAAGCACTTCTAAGACCCCAAGTCACCCAAGCTGGAGTTCGCCATTCCCGGCGAGAGCATCCGGATTAATCCGAGTACCAAAAACAGTCGTCGAAAAGAGGACACATGGCAGATACAGTCAAAAAGAAGAGCGATCTTGGCGTATTGCTCGAATATGCGGGAAGGCGCCGCGGGCTTACCTACTTGGGGCTCGCCCTTTCCGCAATTTCCATGGTGCTGAGCATGGCACCCTACATCTGCATTTGGTTGGCGGTGCGCGATCTTATCGCCGTGGCTCCAAACTGGAGCAATGCAAGCAGCGTCAGCCTGTATGGATGGGCGGCTTTCGCCTTCGCGGTCGCAGGCATCATCGTGTACTTCGCAGCGCTCATGTGCACACACCTGGCAGCGTTCCGCACCGCGTCTAATATCCGCAAGCGGGGCATGGCGCATCTGATGCGCACGCCGCTTGGCTATTTCGACAACAACGCGAGCGGCCTCATCCGCAACCGTCTGGATGGCGCTTCGGCCGAAACCGAAACGCTGCTGGCACACAACCTTGCCGACATCGTTGGCACGGTCGCCATGCTCGTCAGCGTGATTGCGATCATGTTCGTGTTCGACTGGCGCATGGGTCTGGCATGCCTGCTCGCAGCGGTCATCTCGATCATCTCCATGTTCGCGATGATGGGTGGCAAGAACGCCGACCTCATACGGGAATACCAGGCCGCTCAGGACCGCATGAGCAAGGCAGGCACCGAATACGTGCGCGGCATTCCCGTTGTAAAGGTGTTCCAGCAGACGGTGAACTCGTTCAAGGCCTTCAAAGAGGCCATCGACGACTACAGCGAAAAAGCCAGCAACTATCAGGGGAAGGTGTGCCGCATCCCCCAGGCGGTGAACCTCACCTTCACCGAAGGCGCTTTCGTGTTCTTGGTGCCGGTAGCGCTGTTTCTGGCGCCCGGCGCCCTTGCTTCGAACGACTTCGCAGGTTTCGTGACAGATTTCGCATTCTACGCAGTGTTTTCCGCCATCATCTCCACCGCGTTGGCGAAAATCATGTTCGCAACCAGCGGCATGATGCTGGCGAGCACGGCTCTCAGGCGCATCGAGTATGTGATGGATGCCCCCACGCTTAAGGTTTCCGCAGATCCAGCCGTCCCGCAGAGCAACCGCGTCGAGTTCAAGAACGTTTCCTTCACGTATGAAGGAGCCGCCGAACCCGCACTGAAGAACGTGTCATTTGTGGCCGAATCAGGACAGACCGTTGCCCTGGTAGGCCCAAGCGGCGGCGGCAAGACGACGGCGGCCAGCCTTGTCCCCCGCTTCTGGGACGTTACGTCCGGCAGCGTAGAGGTTGGCGGCGTAGACGTGCGCGCCATGGATCCGCACGTGCTTATGGACCAAATCGCATTCGTCTTCCAGAACAACCACCTGTTCAAGACCTCCATCTCGGAAAACGTTCGAGCCGCTCGCCCCGAAGCCGCGCGCGAAGAAGTGATTGCGGCGCATTCCGCCGCGCAGTGCGACGACATCATCGCGAAGCTGCCCGACGGAATAGACACGAAGATCGGCACGGAGGGCACCTACCTTTCCGGAGGCGAGCAGCAGCGCATCGCGCTTGCGCGCGCCCTCCTGAAAGACGCGCCGATCGTCGTACTCGACGAAGCGACCGCCTTTGCCGACCCTGAAAACGAGATGCTCATCCAAAAAGCATTCGCAAAGCTTGCGCAGGGACGCACGGTCATCATGATTGCGCACCGCCTTTCCACGGTGGTGAACGCCGACCAGATTGTCGTCCTCGACTCGGGAAAAGCCGTCGAAAAGGGAACGCACGAGGAGCTTGTGGCTGCAGGCGGCCTGTACGCCCGCATGTGGAACGACTACAACAAAGCCGCCACATGGCGCATCGCCGGCGCAGCGCAAATCCCACAATCCGACCCCAAACGACCCGAGCCCCTGGCCGGAATCGAGGTGATGTAGATGTTCGGCAAGAAGTTCCAAAGGAGGTTCGCGCTTACCGACCAAGGCGTCGTCAACATGAAGAAGGGCACGTTCTGGACCGTCGTCGTCAACCTGACGGCAATGGTCGGCATGGGCTTGCTCTACCTGCTCATGATGCAGTTCACAAACACCCTGACCGACGGGTCGGACTTACCGAATGCCATACTGTTCTGCCTGCTCACACTTGCTTTCGTGGTGCTGTCGTTCATCACGCACCTCCAGCAGTACGACGCCACCTACGGCCTGGTCTACGACGAGGTGAAAACCATGCGCGTGGGGCTGGCGGAACGGCTGCGCAAGCTGCCCCTGGGATTCTTCGGCAAGCGCGACCTGGCCGACCTCACCGAAACCATCATGGGCGACGTGAATCGTATGGAGCACGTGTGGTCACATGCGGTCGGATACCTCTACGGCAGCTATATCTCCACGGCCATCATTGCCGTCATGCTCCTGGCGATGGACTGGCGCCTTGCCATTGCGTGCCTGTGGGGCGTACCTGTGGCGTTCTTGCTGCTGTTCGGCACCCGCAGGCTGTCGGAGCGCAATTCTGCCACCACGAAGGCGGCGGCGCTTGAAGTCTCCGACGGCATCCAGGAGACGCTCGAGAACATCCGCGAGATTCACGCGACCAACCAGCAGCAACGCTATCTTGACGACCTCAACGCCAAAATCGATGCACACGAGCGAACGATGATCAAGGGAGAGCTGGCAACCGGCCTGTTCGTGAACGGCGCAAGCGTCATCATGCGCCTGGGTGTGGCTACCACCATCCTCACCGGCGCCAACCTCATTCTATCCGGGCAGATCGACTTCATGGTCCTGTTCTTGTTCCTGCTGGTCATCACACGCATCTACGCCCCCTTCGACCAGAGCCTCATCATGATTGCCGAGATGTTCCTATCCCAGATTTCCGCCGACCGTCTGATGGCGATCTACGATACGCCCATAGCCGAAGGCGCCGAGACTTTCGCGCCGGACGGCCACGACATCGTATTCAAGAACGTTGGGTTCTCTTATTCCGACGAGCAGGTGCTGCGGGGCGTGAGCTTCACCGCCAAGGAGGGCGAGGTGACGGCGCTTGTGGGCCCGAGCGGTTCGGGCAAGAGCACATGCGCACGCCTAGCCGCACGACTGTGGGATGTTGCAGAGGGAACAATCGAGGTCGGCGGCGTGGACATCGCAACGGTCGACCCCGAGGTGCTGTTGACCGACTACTCCATGGTGTTCCAAGATGTGACGCTGTTCGACGACACGGTCATGGCGAACATCCGGCTGGGCAAGCTGGGAGCCACCGACGAAGAGGTGCTCGCTGCGGCTGCGGCAGCCAACTGCGACGAGTTCGTGAGCAAGCTGCCGCTGGGCTACAACACCCCCATTGGCGAAAACGGAGCCAGGCTTTCGGGCGGCGAGCGCCAGCGCATCTCCATCGCACGCGCCCTGCTGAAAGACGCACCCATCGTGCTTCTTGACGAGGCGACGGCGTCGCTGGACGTGGAGAACGAAACGAAGGTGCAGGACGCGCTTTCACGCCTGCTGCAGAGCAAGACCGTGCTCGTGATTGCACACCGCATGCGCACGGTGGAAGCCGCCGACAAGATCGTCGTGCTCGCAGGCGGGCGCGTTATAGAGGAAGGCACCCCTGCCGACCTGCTCGCGCGTGAGAACAGCTCGTTCGCCCATATGCGCGAATTGCAGTCGGCAAGCGCCCGATGGAGCATGTAAACCTAGCAGGCTCCTTGGCACCTTCACCGCCGAGGACGAGTAAGACGCCTGATACGCAGAACTCATCATGTGGCTTTCAACGACATGCGTGAAGGAAAGGCTTCCTCGATCGATGCGGCTGTAAAAGAACAGGACGATGGGCGGGCGCATTGCAGCCTCAGGGTTTGGTCCGGCAGCAGGAAAACCATTCGTGCCCGGTATTGAGCCACGGGGAGAACGGACTGAAAGCCGATTTTGCCCGATGAAATAACAAAAGCCAGGAAGAAATCCTGGCCAGAAATGTTGGTCGCGGGGGCAGGACTCGAACCTGCGGCCTTCGGGTTATGAGCCCGACGAGCTACCAACTGCTCCACCCCGCAATGTATGTGGTGCGTCGTAACGCGAATTGATATACTAGTCCCCGCAGCAAGCCATTGCAAGTAAAAGTTTCTGCCGCAGGTTATACACCACGGCATCTTCACAATACATAAGCCCTTCAAGAACCCCCACGCGAACGACGCACCCCGTAATCCGTTACGAAGCCTCCCCTGCTTCGCGCACCGTCTCGAGTACGGCACGCACGTTCTCGGAAGGCGAACCCATGCCTAAACCGCAGGCCGGGGCGATAATGTTGGAGCCGTTGTTCATACACATCCGCGTAAGGCTGCGCACGCGCTCGGCGTCCTTGAGCTCGATGGCGAACGTGCTCACATTGCCCATCACCACCCTGCCCGGCAGGTTCTTGCGAGCCTCCTTGATAGGCACCACGGCATCGAAGGAAAGCGCGTTGCAACTGATCTTGGCGACCTGCTCGTACACGGAACGCATCTGCCCGCAGATATGCACGATGGTGCGAGCGCCTGCATCCTGCAGCGCTTTCTGCAGCTTCTCCAGGTACGTGACCGCGTACTGGTCGAACGAACGCGGACCCATAATTTCGCCGGTGCCGCTGGGGTCGGCGATGGCAATCACGTCAGCGCCCGCTTCGACCTGCGCCAACCCGAATCGAATGAGCTCGTTGGTAATGAAGTCCATGTAGGCGTGGGAAAGCTCCTTCTCCTTGTAAAGCTGCTTGTAGTACTTCACCGGGTCCATGACCGAGCTGGCCACGCTCACCGGGCCCACAAGGTTGCCCACGATGGGCACGCCGTCGTCGTAGGTCTTCAGAATTTTGATGGCTTCGATAACCGTTTTAGCGCGGCCCGATTCCAAATCCATCGGCTTCACCTGTTTGTAGTCGTGCACGTCGAAAATGGCGTAGCCGGTGATGTGCGGCTCCACGTCTTTACGGCCGATGGTCACCTCGGCACCCATAGCCTCCGACTCCACGCTCATGCAGAAAGGCACGCCGTAGTTCTCGAAGAACCCGCGGTCGTAGACGGCCTTGGCCAGCGCGGCCATCTTCTCCGGGTCGTAGTGCGCCTCGGGGAAGAACACCCCGATTTCGTCCTGCAACCCCACGGTGACCATATTCATCATGCCGCCGGGGCAGATGCACGGCGGACGGTCGGTCTCCTTACCGTCGAGCGTCGCCAAGAGTCTTTCCTTCGCAGTGGTCATGAGCAATCCTTTCAGCCTACCGCTTACGTTTGTCTTCAAATTCGAAATCATCCTGCTCAAGGGCCCGGCCCGGCTCCACAACCAAGATGTCGTCGTCCCAACGCCCCGAGAGCAGCTTTTCCAACACTTCGTTTCCGCCTTCATCCACACGCGTGCATACGCCCAGCTCGCGGGCAGTAGCACACGCAATGGGCATGACCGAGCCCACATCGTAGCACCCGTTGTCGATCAGTGAGACCGCCTTGTACCCCTCGAACATGTGCCGCATGATGATGTTCGCCCGGCGCTCGCCGTACTTGAGCGCATACCGTTCGCGCAGGCCGATCACCGTGGCGGCTTCGTCCTGGGACCAGCCTCGCGTCAGATACATCACCCCGGCCTTGGAGAGTCCGCGCTGCATCCTTTCGCCGTGCTTGAGCATGAAGTTGATGCAGTCGTCGAACCTCGGCATTGCAAGCGTGGCCGAACGGGTCCGCAGGCCAACTGCGCCGTTGCCGCACAGCCCGAAAGCGAGCAGCACGGTTTTCGCGCCGCGGTCTTCGACCCAGTCGATGCGTTCTTGCAGCACAGCGCGAAGGCGCGTGGGCTCGTTGTGATAGCCCCGATCGACCCAGATCACCGGGATCTGAGCTCCGACAGCCTTCATGGCGCAGGTCACCTCGTCTTCCACCATGGCGCAGGAGATGAGCACCGGCCCGCCGTCGAAACGGGGGTCGGCCGTCACTTTGCGGATGTCGGGCAGGATATCGGTCATCAGGCCTGGGGTTCCTTCATCACAAGTTCGCGAATCTTGCCGTTAAGGACCCTCACGCCCACGTACTTGATGCAGGTCTGGCCCACAATGCGCGCCTCGCCACGCAGGCGCAGCAGCGCTTCCAGGAAGTCGACGGATTCGCCAAGATCGTGAATCTTCACCTCGGCACATCCGGTATCGATAAGGGCGTAGGCGATCTTCGGGCACAGCTGAAGCACCATGCTGCCGCCGATGCGCTCGTCTAAGGCGCGCACGAAATCCGCCATGAACAAGAGCATCGACTTCTCCATCACGCGCGGGCCCAAGATGCTCAACGTGCCGGCGGAATCCGACAGCGTGATGACGTCCACTCCGCACTCGCGCGCCTCATCCACATAGGGAAGAAGCTGTCCGGCGAGCTTCCACATAACCTCTACCGCCTGATCAGGCTGTTTGCGGAACATCTTGAACACCTTCGCCGCATCCATGAGCGACTGCATCATGGTCCAAGGTCCCACGATTTCAAGACACACGGTTTCGCCGCGCTGCTTCAGGATGCGGCACGCCTCCAGCACCTCGCGGATGCGCCCCTGCGAGAAGTCGATGTCAGGCAGCGCCATGAAGTCCTCGTAAGACTCGCAGACGGGATCGGCCGCGCGGGGGCACGATTTTGCATCGCCAAGCTTCACGTTGCCGCCCATGGCCTCAACTTCCACCGTGCGGCAGAAGGGCAGCAGGCAGAAATTCGCCCCATCGTGTTCCTTAATGGCCAAAGACAGCGTGGCCATCGTGTCGCGGTGGCAGTAGGCATCGGGAAACTCCAGGTCAAGCCCCTGGGTGACCTCAGGGCTCACACCAACCGAGTTCGCGTACGTGCATCTGAAATCGCGGATCTTCTTCGCACCCACCATAGTTAGCCTTCTTTCCGTTTGGAAACGTCCGGGAACATCATGCACTGGGAGAACAGACGCTCGTAGTTCTCCGTCGCCCCCAGCTCCATGTAGTCCATCTCGTGGGCAAGCCGCTCCATCCCGCGCTTGACCTCGCCCGACATGAGCGCCATGTACGCGCCCGTCTTGGAGGTGTTGCCGGCGTAGACGATGCGGTCCTCCACCTCTTCGGGAAGGATTCCCGTGCCGGTGATGGAACTGGCCGTGAGATGCGCGCCGAACTGACCTGCGATGATAACCTGATCCAGATCGTCCATACCGATGCCAGCCTTGTTCAGAAGCGCCATGAATCCCGAAAGGATGGCGCCCTTGGCAAGCTGCACCTGCCGCACGTCGCCTTGGGTCACAAGCATGGGCTCCGCCCCGTCGACCAGCACGAACGAGCGCTTGCCGTCCTCGTGTTCGATGAGCATCTTCCTGCGGTAATCGTCCTCGGGCAGGCGGTCCAGCTTCACGAACGCACCGTTCTTGCGCACGAAACCGCAGCGGACGAGCTCACGCAGCACGGCCAAGATGCCGCTGCCGCACAAACCCTGAGGCTCCACGTCGCCGCCGATGATCGCGAACTGGTTGCCATCTTCGGTAATGGTGATCTCTTCGATGGCGCCTTCGGCCGCACGCATGCCGGCGCTGATGTTCATGCCTTCAAGGGCGGGGCCGGCCGCACACGAGCACGACAGCAGCTGCCCCTGTTTTGAAAGGACGATTTCGCCGTTCGTGCCGATGTCTATGAACAGCACGTTGTTCTTGACGTTGTGCAGGTCGCACACGTAGGCGCCCGCCACGATGTCGGCGCCGATGTAGGCCGAAACGTGCGGGAGGCAGTACAGGCGCGCGCCGGGGGCCGCCTCGATGCCGATGGCGCGGGCAGGCAGGTCCTTCGCGCGTGCGAAGGCGGGGGCGAAGGGGGCCTTGCCGATGCCGTGGGCATCCACGCCCAACAGCATGTGCATCATCGTGCAGTTCGCGCCCACGGCTATCTCGTAAATCCGGTTGCGAGGGATGCCGGTCTCTTCGCAAAGCTCGTCGAACATGCCGTTGATGGACTTCACCATCACCTTGCGCAGGTTGGCGATGCCGTTGTCCGGATGCTCAAGCTCGTACGTGATGCGCGTGAGCACGTCCAGGCCGAAGACCTTCTGGGCGTTGATCTGCGAAGCGTCCGCCAGAACTTCGCCCGTGGCAAGGTTGACCAGCTCGCACACCACGGTGGTGGTGCCGATGTCGATGGCCACGCCGTACAGCTCGTCGGTGGTGTCGCCCCGCTCGATCTGCACGACTTCGCCATCGTGAAACACCGCCGTGAACTCGCCGGGTACGAGGCCGGCGTCAATCAGCACCTCCGCAGAAAGCGCGTCCACACCCAGCTGGGCGCAGGCCTGGTCTTCGAAGGGGGTCTGGTCTTCCAGCGTCGGACGTTCGATGGTAAACGTCCGCTTCGATATGTCAGGGTCGTATTCGAATTCAGGCAGCAAGCCGGTCGTGAGCACTTCATGCTTGCGTTCCCGGTGCATCGATACGATGTCCATGTCGGTTTCGGGCTTCACCATGCAGGCGAGCCTTACGCCCGCTTCGATCTCCTTGGCGGAAAGCAGTCGGCGCTCGGTTTCCGTCGGAGCGACGGGGTTTTCCGAAACAACCTTCACGCGGCACTTGCCGCACGTCCCTTTGCCGTTGCAGGGGTTGTCCACCGCAACATTTGCGTCAAGCAGCGCATCGAGCAGGGACTGCCCGGGTTTGCACTCGATCTTGACCGAGCCCGAGTCGACGCTGATCGTGGGCACGGCACACCTCCCATCTCATGCGGGCATCGGGAGCCGGAGCCGAATCGATGTCCCGCAATCCGCTTGGTAGAACCTACCTCGCCCCTTTCGGAGCAAGGTCGCGAAAGCCGGCCCCGTTGCCGCAAAGCGCCAGGGCCGGCGTAAAAAACAAATCTAAAGCATCTCGATGAGGGCCTGCAGACGGGTGTTCAGCTGGCCTTCGTCGGCGTTGGAATAGTCGGTTTCCACATGGTAGTAGGCGATGCCCTTCTCTTCGGTCACGAAGCGGCTCACCTCGTAGGTCTCGATGTTGTAGGTGTGGCAGCCCTGCAGGGTCATGTCCACAACGGCGTCGGCCTTGAACTCGTCGATAAGTTCGCCCAGCAGCTGGAAGCGGTACGTGTCAGGAGACATCACCGAGCAGCCGATCTTGAAGTAGCGCTCGGCCAGAGCCTCGTAGACGTCGGGGTTGTCCTCGTCGACCAGGTTGTAGTAGTTCTTGATGCCGGTGCAGTTCTCGAAGGCGACCACCACGCCGCCGGTCTCCTCGATGATGCGGGCGACCTTCTCGGTGGCGCCGCCCATCGGGCAACCGGAGATGATGATGCGCGGCTTGTGGCCGATCTTGGCGCTGTTCTCCTCGGCCTCCTCCAGAATGCGATCCTTCACCTCGCGCATCTGCTTGACGGCCAGTTCGCGGTCGAAGGTGAACGATGCGCCGTAGACAACCTTGAACAGGTCGTAGCCCATGACAGGCGTGGGATCCATCTTCATCAGGTCGAAAATCTCCAGGGCGGCGCGGCGCTCTTCGTTACGCAGCTTGATGGCTTCGCGAATCTGGTCCTCGGTGATTTCGACGCCGAAGAAGTCCTCGAGCTTCTCCTTGAAGCGGATGACCTCCTTCTTCCACAGGGCGAAGCCGTCCTCGTCCTGGGTGTTGGGCAGCTGCATGATGTGCATGGGCTTGAATTCGCTCATGAGCTCGTACATCTTCTTCTTGCCGTCGCAGGTGCTTTCGGCAACCACCAGATCGCTGAAGTAGAAGAACGGGCACTTGTCGGACTTGGCGAAGCCGTAGCTCGACTTGATGAGCGGGCACAGGCTTGCAGGCAAATCGCGCTCGGCCAGCGGGATGGTCTCGTCCGACATGGAGCACAGGCCCACCACGGCGGCGTTCATGGCCATGGGCAGCTCGACCGGAACGTAGGTGCAATACGTTCCCACCAGCGGAAGGTTCTTGTCCTTCTGCTTCTTTGCGGAAAGGAAGGCGTTCTTGCGGCCTTCGGCGAATTCCTCGAAGATTTCCGGCAGTTCTTTCCTGATCTCCATAGAGACACTCCTTTTCTGACTAAAAGCCATTATTTGCCTGATTGCGGAAGCGACGTTGCAGATACGCCGGACGATTTAACTCTTTGCTTCGCAAGCACGGCCGACGCGCAGATTCTCGGCCCGTTACGGCAATCCCCCTTTTGTGTGCAGCGTAGGTTTTGCCCTATTTGCTTACCGCGGTCATTATATCGCCCTCTTCACGTCGGTACCATGGTCAGAAACAGTTACACTGTCAAACATACAGTCAGAAAGGGCACCCCCCCCCCGCTCGGCAGGGCGATGCCGCCCGGCAAAAAGGGGCAGCGCATGGACTCAAACGAAACCCTTCCCGTAAAAATCGACATCATCGGCGGCTATCTGGGCGCCGGTAAAACCACCTTCCTGAACAAGCTCGTCCGCGACGGGTTGGGCGCCTCGCGCGTCGCCATCGTCGAGAACGAGTTCGGACAGGAGCCTGTGGACGATGCCGTGATCGAAAGCCCCGGGTTCTCGATGCGCACGCTGGCGTCGGGTTGCATTTGCTGCTCGCTGAAGGTGGGGTTCATGGACTGCATCGCCGATATCGTCGCCGAGTGCCAGCCTGACCGCATCCTCATCGAACCTACGGGGCTTGCCAGCCCTGCCGAACTGGAGCGGACCTGTCAGCTGGCCATGCGCATGAAGGGACTTGCCCGTCCCGTGCGCGTGAACTCCATGACCGCCATCGTCGATGCCACCGACGCCGTCGAAATGATCGATTTCGAAATCCCCGTCTACATGAGCCAAATCGAACAGGCCCACCTGATCGTGCTGAGCCACACCCAAGAGTTGGATGCCGCGCAGCTTAACGAGGCGGTAGCGGCGATTCGCGAACACGCCAAGCCGCAGGTGCGCATCATAACCGAGCCCTGGGACAGCCTCGATGCGCTTGAGGTGCTGGCCCTTTCGGAACAGGCCTACGCAGACGACCTTGACCATGCGGAAGACGCCGACGACCATGATCACGACCGCGCCCATGACCACGGGCACGGGCACCACCACAGCCACGAAGGCTTCTCTTCCATAGTCCTGAAGCCCCAAGGCGCCTTCGACAGCCAAACCGTCGAACGGCTGAACACCGCCCTGCGCGAACAGGGAACATCCCGGGCGAAGGGCTTTCTGCCCTCCCCCGACGGCGGACTGCTCCATTTCGAATACGTGAACGGACGCAGCACGGCCGAACCGACCCATTACGAAGGCCCCGCCAAGCTCATCGTCATCGGCGCGCACGTCGATGCTGCGGCCCTTGCCTTCGTTGAGGACGCTTCCCGGCTCTAGCCAAGTCCGACAACCCGACTCAATCCACGGAATCATCTGCGCCACCCGGACCATTTCGGTTGCAAATTCCCGCTCTTCTGGGCAAAAGCGGTATCATGAAACGGTCTACGAAACGAGTGACATGCCGCATCATCCGAAATAAGGAGGAAGATCACCATGTTTTGTCCCAAATGCGGAGCCCAATATCCCGACGGCACCCCGTTTTGCGGCGCATGCGGAACCCCGCTCACAGGCGGCACCCAGCAGCAGACCGCATACCAGCCGCCCATCGGTGCGGCGCCCACGCCCCAGAAGAAGCTTCCCGTCATCCCCATCGCCATCGCCGCAGCAGCCATCGCGCTTGTAGCCATCATCGCACTGCTCGTCGTGCCCCGTTGCAGCGGCGGCTCGGCTGCCACCAGCACCGACGTCGATATGGTCGAAGTCGTCAGCGGCGAGGCCGAAGGCGCCCTCGAGAAGTACGAAAGCGCTTCCATCGACACCGGCGACGGCGACATCACGTACCGCTACTCCTCCGCCGACTTCGGCGAATACCTGGACAACCTGATCTCCGATGCCCAATCCGGCGACCTCAGCCCGAACGACATCACCGACATTCTGGATGCCGACCAGGCCGCCGAGTTCGACGGAGAGTGGGTCATGCTCTGCGGCGAAGACAACGGCTGGCTGGTGGACATGGCCAACGAGTCGCTGTCCTATACCTATGATTTCGACGTCCTGTCCGACACCTGGGTCGCCTATGCCACCGTCGTCAACAGCACCGAGCTCACCAACGAGGACATCGCCAAGACCGTCAAGTCCTGCGGATTCAACTACGACCACATCACCGTGTCCGACATGTCCGCTGACGCCCTGGTCAACCTGGCCGACAACGCCAGCGGCGGCTACAGCGATTTCAGCTACGCCATCGACGCACTGACGCTTGAAAACGCGGCGCTGGGCTACTTCCAGCAGGCCAACATGGTCGGCGCCGTGATCGACCTGCAGTGTGAGGACTATTCCATCATTTTGGTGGTTGCTGACAACCCCGAGAACTACACCGAGCTTCTGGGCGACGACGTGGTCGAAAGCATCCAGAACACCTACGTCGAATAACCCGCTTACCGCAAGGCTGACCTGCCCATGTTCGAGCTGCACGACATTTCGAAACGCTATGGTGAAGGCGCCGCCTCGCACCTGGCGCTGGACGGCGTCAGCCTTGCATTCGCCGAGCCCTCGCTGACCTGCATTCTGGGTCCTTCGGGCTGCGGCAAAACCACGCTGCTCAACATCATGGGCGGCCTCGACGGGGACTTCGAAGGCTCCGTCAGCATAAACGGTGTTTCCACCAGCGGTTTTTCCGAAACCATGTGGGACGCGTACCGAAGCACGCAGGTGGGGTTCGTCTTTCAGGAACCCCACCTGATCGACTACCTCACCGTGGCCGAAAACGTCCGCATTGCGCTGGACATGGCCACCGCCCGAAGCGGCGCGGCCGTCGACGCCGACGCCGCCGTGGCCCGCGCCTTGGCCGATGCCGGCATCGGCGAGCTGGGCGATCGTCTGCCCTCGGAGCTTTCCGGCGGCCAGGCCCAACGCGTCGCCATCGCCCGAGCCCTGGTCAAGGAGCCGCGCATCGTTCTTGCCGACGAGCCAACCGGGTCGTTGGACAGCGCCAACAGCGCCGCCATCATGCAGCTTCTGGCCGACATCGCTCACACCCGCTTGGTGGTCGTGGTCACGCATGACCGCGATTCGGCCGAACGCTTCGCCACCCATATAATAGAGATGAACGACGGCAAGGTTGTAAGCCACCGCCGGCTGCGCGCTCAGACGGCTGCAGCCAAAACGACCGCCGCACATGCGCCCCGCGCCAAGGCGAAGTCCGCTTCCGCCGTCTTCGAGCTGGCCCGGCGCCACCTGAAAAACAAGCGGGGCCGCTCGATCATTACCACGCTGGTGGCAAGCATCGGCATTTTATGCATCGTGCTCATGTCCGCCATCAATATCGGCGCCCGCGCGTATATGGACGAAGTGGCAACGAACTCCCTGATCAGCTCACCCATCGAGATTAAAGAGGACGGCACGGCCAATGCCCTGCAGTCGCTGTCCTTCGATACGGGCGGCCTGCTGACCCAAGGCGCCGCCGAAGGCGAGACCCCCACCGCGGTCACAGCCGGCATGCAGGCGCAGATCATGCTGTACGCCGCGCTGGAGAACCGCCAGGAATGCGACCTGAGCTCCTTCATCACGCACCTGGACCTGAGCGAATCGGACATCCGCGACAACGCCTTCGACGTACAGATGCGATATCCCATCGAGCTCAACGTGTACGACCGCAACAACAACCAGATTGTCAAGGCGGGCAAAGCCACCATCCTGCGCAATATCGACCCGTCCACCATCTTCGGCGAGCAGGCCACCGAGATCATCGAGCAGAAGTTGCCCGATCCCGCCAACCTCATGCGCCAGTTCGTCATCAACGACGAGACCGGGGAGACCCCTTACGAGTTGCTGGCCGGCCGATACCCCGAAAGCTACGACGAGCTGGTCATCATCACGGCCCGCGACGGCTCGGTCAGCGATTACTTCATCTACGCGGCCGGCATCGAGGACTATCACACCTTGGTGGACGCAGCCACCGACATCACCATGGGCAACGATTTCGAAATCCCCGAGCAGACCCCGTCCTATAGCTTCGACGACCTGCTGGGCCTGACCTACAAAGTGGTTCCCACCTGCGATTACTATTACAAGGAGAACGGCATCTGGCAAGACGGCCGCAGCCAGAAGGACTTCCGCAAGAAGCTGCTGGCCGACGCCACCGAGCTCACCGTGGTGGGCATCGTCCGCCCCAACGAGGCCATTGACAACGGCACCGAAATTGGCACGTTGGCCTACGACGAGGGGCTCATCCCCTATCTGGTCGACGCCGCCAACGACAGCGAGATCGTCCAAGAGCAGCTGGCCGACCCAGAATACGATGTGCTCACCGGCGAGAGTTTCTCCGCCACCCCGGCCACCGAAGCCCAGCGCGCCGACTTCGAGAACACCAAGCAGGCGCTGCTTGACGCCATGGACCCCGAACTGTTCTCGGACTACAAGCGCCAGCTGATTGAAAGCCTGTCGTATTCCCAGGTCATAGCCCTTAAGCAGCAACTTGGCGGATATATGAACGTCGACGGCAGCCTGAACGTCTCCGAAGGCGACATCCGCCAAATCGCCTCGCTGCCCGACAGCACCTTCGCCGCGTTTCTAGAGCAATACGCGCCGTCGAGCCTGAATGCAGGCTACAAGAAGAACCTGGATGCGTTAGGCGCCGTCGACCTGATGAAGCCCACGGAAATCGACATCTACGCCAAGAGCATGGACGCCAACGACGCCATCCTCGCCGAAATCGAGGAGTACAACGAGCACATGGAGCTCACCGGCGCCAACTCCGCACCGCTGGCCACGTCCAACAGCAACAGCGCCCTGCTGGCCCGAGTGACGTCGGTCACCGGCACCATCGTGCGCGTGCTGGCAGTCCTTATCGTGATTGCCCTGGCCATGAGCATGTTCATGGTGTTCTCGGTGACCTACGTATCGTCCATCGAGCGCCGCCGCGAAATCGGCATCCTGCGTGCCATGGGTTCCACCAGGCGCGATATCGTGCGTCTGTTCGATTACGAGAACCTGGTCATCGGCGCATTCGCAGGCGTGGTAGGCACGATCGTCTCCTTCCTGCTGCAGCCGCTGCTGAACCTGCTCACGTTGTTTTTGACCGCACAGACCGGGCTGTGCCACGTGCCGCTGTGGATCGTTTTTCCCGCAGTGCTGCTGGGCGCGCTGATCGCCGTGCTTGCAGGCCACATCCCCGCGCGCCGCGCCGCCGCCAGCGACCCCGTGGAGCTGCTGCACTAGCGATTCGCGGTTTCAAATCGAGTTTCGTCCGGCGAATCGGGCGCTTTCTGTCGATAAAACCGACTTGGAGGTTTTTTTTCAGAGGCGTTTTTGGACCCTTTTGTCCCCGTTGAAGACCGCCTTGCAGCGGTTTTCGGGAAGATGCCTCATCTTGAAAAGCTGCCGCTTCTATCGTCCCAGGTCAGAGCCTCGTGGTTTTAAACGCTCGCATCAGAGACGATACTTGCAAATTCTATACAAACCTCCAAGTCGGAAAAACGTGCAGAAAGTGGCGGAATCGCCGGATGGAAAGCAAAAACGCCGCCCGAAACCGGACGGCGCTTGCATGATTCAACGGTCTGGACGCGGTTATTCGGCCTGTTCCTCCGGGTCGGCCTGCGCCTCGACTTCCTGAGGCTCGGCCTGTTGCGGCAGAACCTTACTCACCACGTAGCATTTATGGATGCGCGGATTACGCTCGAAGTCGTGCGGGATGGTCTGCGCCGTGATGTCCTTCAGCACGATGCCCTCTTTGGCCAGCGCCTCCACATCCGGCGTGAAGTTGCGCAGGTTGCAACTGAAGATCGCCTTGCCGCCGGGGGTGAGCAGAGCCGCCACGCCGATCAGCAGATTCACGTGATCGCGCTGCACGCTCCAGGTGGTGTCGCCCATGGACTTCGAATTGGAGAACGTGGGCGGGTCCACGAAAATCAGGTCGTAGCGGTTCCCCGTGCCGATTTCGCGCTCGATCCAACGCAGTGCGTCGTACCTCACGAAACGATGGCGGGTGGGGTCGCTGATGTTGTTCAGCTCCATATTGCGCTCGGCCCAGCCCAGATACGTGCGGGACATGTCCACGGTGGTCGTGGTGAGGGCGCCACCCAAAGCCGCATGCACCGTGGCGGTGCCGGTGTAAGCGAACAGGTTCAGGAAGTTGGTGCCCTGCGCCAGTCGGCCCACCAGCTCGCGGGTGATGCGATGGTCCAAAAAGATGCCTGTATCCAGATATCCGCCCAGGTCAACTTCGAAAATGCAGCCGCTTTCGTCGGTATAGACCACACAGCTGTCCTTTTGCTGGTCGGTATACTGACCGCCGCCCTTCTCGTGGCGGCGCGTCTTGGCGAACACGTGGTCCGCAGGCACGCCCATCACCACGGGAGCCAGCGTCATGACGTCGGCGAACCGGGCCGCCGCCTTCTCCTCGCTGACCTCCTTAGGAGCCTGATACTCGGCAATGACCAGGTAGCTTTCGCCTTCGTTCTTCCAAACGCCGTCGTAGCGGTCGATGGCCACGGAGAAATCGGGCAGGTCGGCGTCGTACACGCGGTAGCAGCAGATCTGGTTGTCCTCGGCCCACTTGCGACGCTCCTTGGCCACCTTCTTCAGGCGCGCGGCGAACTGGTCGGCACCGCCGTCGTATACGGCAATCTGTTCCTCGGTGCCCGTCATGGCGTTGGCCACAAGGATGATATTCTCGGGTTCGCCCAGGTCAATCGGCTCGGGCGCAGGTGCGGCATCGCGGAAGTTCCCGCGTGCGGACACGGATTTGCCGCTGCGGTAGGCGCCCTGCCTGTCGCGGGCTCCGCCGCGGTCGCCGGGCTTGCCACGGAAACCGCCGCGGTCGCCGCCAGGACGTCCTCCGCGGAAACCGCCGCGGTCGTTGCGACGCTCCAGCTGGCCGTGGTAGCCCGTGTATTCGCGCTCAGGCTTCTCCTGCTCGGCCGGCTTGCCGCGGTAGCCGCGGTCGTCGCGGTCGGGACGGCCACCCCTGAAGTCGTCGCGCTTGCCCTTGTAGTCACGACGGTCGTTACGGTCGTTGCGGAAGCCGCCACGGTCACCGCGGTCGCTGCGATTGGCGCGATAGCCTCTGGACTCCCCATCGCGGGAACCCTTGTAGCCGTCGCGTTTGCCCTGGTAGTTACGGTCGTTGCGGTTCCCGTCGCGCTCGCTGCGGAAGCCTCCGCGGTCGTTGCCGTCGCTCCTGTAGCCGCCGTCGCGCTTGCCCTTGTAGCCACTGCGGGACTCGCCGTCGGACCTGCCGCGGTAGCCGCCGGAACGACCGCCCCGATTGTCGCCGGGCTTGCCGCTGCGATACCCACCGCGGGAATCTCCGTCGCGGCCGCCCTTGTAGCCGCCGCGGGGACCCCCGTCGCGGCTGCCTTTGTAACCTCCGCGGGACTCTCCGTCTCGGCCTCCGCGATAGCCGCCTCGACCGTCGCCCGAACGCCTGCGGTCGCCGTCGGACTTGCCGCGGTATCCGCCGGAGCGCCCATCGCGGTAGCCGCCGGAACGACCCCTTGACCCGCCGTTCGGCCTGTCGTTGCTACGATTCTCCTGGTCCACGTCTTACTCCTTTGTGAACGGGTTGAACACGACCATGCCAAGCACCAGCTGCACGCGGATAGAAATGGGGTCGCGGTTCTCTTTCAAAAAACGGGCCACGTCTTCACGCGGCAGTTCGAACACATCGATAAACTCGGTGGGCTCCGGCGACGCTTCTCCCACCTTCTCCACCTGCGTGAACACCATGGCGATGCTCTCGTCGCCCATGCCTAAGGACGAATAGGCCGGCTGCTCGAAATACCTCAGCATGACGGGCGTGCCGTCGGCGTTGCGGCTGATGTCGTAGCCGGTCTCCTCGCGCAGCTCGCGGGAGGCGCACTCCACGATGTCTTCGCCCGGTTCCAGCAGGCCCGCCGGGAACTGCACGCAGTCGCGGTTCATGGGGAAGCGGAATTCCCTGGTCATAAGGAAGGCGCCCTCGGCGGTCATGCCGACGATGCACACGGCGTCGCTTTTGGGCTTGTCGGGCGTTTCGGCGACAAGGTTCGCCCCGTACACGTCCGCCTTCTTACGGGACACCGACTCGTAGTCATGCACGCTGCCGTCGGGCATGCGGTAATGCATCACGTATTTGTTGAGCCAGCCGGCGCTGACTTGGTCCATTCCCAAAAACTCGGGGCGCGCCTTGGATTCGGGCATAGCAATGCTCCTCTCGGTACAAACACACTTCGGGGCATTATACCAGCGGCATGGCCCGAACAGCGGTTTTACACCTATTCAGGGTTTATGGCGGCATCGGCGTCCGCAGGGGCAGCCGTCTCCTGCACCGCTTCGGCCGCACCATCCCCAGCGGTCCCGAAGGCCGCTTCGCGCTTTGCCACGTCTTCCTTCAGCACGCGGTAACCGGCAGCAACCAGCGGCACCGCCACCAGCATGCCGAAGATGCCCGACACGGCACCGCCGATGGTGACCGCTGCGAGCACCAGAACGCCCGACAGGCCCACCGACGTGCCGACGACCTTCGGGTAGATGAAGTTGCCCTCGATCTGCTGCAACACGATGATGAACACCAAAAACTCCAGCGACTGCTGCCAGGAGAACGTCAGAATCATGAACGCGCCCACCGCGGCGCCCAAATACGCGCCGACGATGGGGATGAGTGCCGTCAGGCCGATGAGCGCGGCGATCATGGATGCGTACGGCAGTCGCAGAAGCGTCATGCCGATGAAGCACAGCACGCCCAGGATGACCGCCTCGGTGCACTGCCCTACCACGTATTTATGGAACGAATCGTCCAGCAGTTCGGCGAAGCGCGCACCTTGCGCATACCATTCAGGACGCATATAGGCCTTCGCAACGCGCTTGATCTGCGGAACCACGCGGTCGCGGCTGGCCAGAAAATACATTGCGAAAATGATGCCCATGACCCAGATGAGCATGGTGGTGAAGGTGTTGCTCAGCCCGGCGAGCCAGCCGGCAATACCCGACTGCAGCGCCGCCGTCACGTCCGCCAGCACGGTGTTCCAGTCGAGTTCTTTCATGTAGTCGACGACCGACGCGGGGATCAGCGCCACCAGAGACTCGTTGGACAAAAGATTGTTGACCGCTGCGGGCGCGCTCTGGACCAGCGTGTTTATGGCTCCGACGAACTGCGGCACCACCAGCACCATGATGGCGCCCACGATGCCGACGATGGTGATGATGGCGCCGCCCATGCACACGGGCCGCTCGAGCCTCTTCGCCAAGGCGCCGCTGAAGCATCTGCCGTAATGCCGCTCGTAGAACGACATGAGGATGTTGATGATGTACGCCAGCGCGGCACCGATGATGATCGGCTCCGCCGCGTTGATGAGCACCGCGCACATGGTCGCGACCATGGGCCAGTAGGTGATGGCCAAATACACGATGAAAACGGTGACACCGATTCGCAGGCAGGTGCGCCAAAGCGGGAAGACCGTTTCGTTTTCTTGCGTCATCTGGGTTCCTATCCGATAGTCATATTTGGGAATTGCACGTGGGACACGCGCACCATTATAACCACGTCCCGGCAAAAGCCGACGCTGCTGCGACAAGTGGCGAACTCGTGTTGCATTTGATCACGCGCGTCGGCGCTATGCCAGCAGGATGCAGTTCAGGCACCGTATGGCGTCGCGAAACGCCCGCAATGCGGCGCGGTCGTCCAGATAGCTGACCTCCACGCGGGCCGTAAGCGCGTCGCGGTCGGTCCAGCGGGTGGCTCCCAGGAACTTTCCCGACGTCACGCCCTGCTCGGCAAGTTCGTCGGGAATGCCCACCTCGGCATGATGGGCCACCTGGTCTTCGATCACCATGTGTTCCAGCAGATGCGGAAGCGACGTGTGGTCGGCCACCGCAGCGAACGTCGGGCCCACGTCGTTGATGCAGGCATGTTGCATCAGGCGCGGATACCGCTTGAGCACCTCTTCGAGCAGCTGCGGCGTGGTGATTGCGAACCGCGCGTGCGTGACCCGCACGTTGGCGATGATCCGCTCGGGTCGGACGATGTAACCCTCGACAACGATAACGGCATGATCAGGAGAAACTTCTACCATTTATGCCCCCGTTCCCGGTTGTATGGCGTTTCCGCCGATGGTCAGTTCTTTGTCACCCGATTCTACGGCTTCCCCGTTGGCCTCCAGGTAGGAGTCCTTCGACTTCGCTGGCTTCTCAGGCTCAGGCTCGCTTGAGGCCTCGGGCTCGGCCTGCCCTTCCTCAGGTGCGGAAGCCTCCTCCGACGGGGCCTCAGCAGGCTCCTCGACGGCAGGCTCCTCATAAACGTCCTCTTCGACGTACTCTTCCTCGGTGTATTCTTCGGTGTACTCCTCCGATTCGGCCAGCTCCTCGTCATACGCCTCTTCGTCGTATGCGGCCTCGTCGTCCGTCGTTTCGGAGGACTGCTCGTCTTCCGCCTCCGCAGGCTGGCCCCTCAGCTCGGGCTTCGTGTCCGTGTCGTCCGAAATCCGCACCAGTGTGAGAACGGTTCCGCCCTGGGCGTTGTCCCCTTCGTAAATCTTCAGGGTGTTGCGGTCCTCGGAGAACTCGTACCGACCGCCGCCGGTTTTATCCTCGAAGGTGTACGTGATGGTCTTCTTCCACGTGTCCATCTCGTAGTTGTAGAACAGGTTGTTGGGCATGCGCACGGCCTCGCCGTCGAAAACCACCGTCATGGTGTTGTTCTCGGTACGCCACGTGCCCTGGATGTCCAGCTCGTCGTCGTAGCGGAAGAACGTCTGCCAGGCCATGATCAGACCCACCACGGCAGCCACGATGACGAACCCGGCCACAATGGCGAACGCCATCTTGACCGTGTCGATGGACCCCTCCGTAAGCGGCGCCCGCTCGGCTGGACGGCGGTCCTCCGCCACGCGCCCCTTGAACGGCTTGCGCTTGGTCGGCTTGTGGGGCTCTTCCACGTCGAAGTCGTCCGACGCGCCCTCGTCGACGGCACCTTCGGCATCCGATCCCGCCTCGGCCTCGGCCTCGGATTCGTCCGCGGCCCCTTTCCCGCCCTTGAGGAACGTGAAAATCGACTTCTTCTTCGTGGCCTCATCGGCGACCTCTACCGATTCGGAAGAACCGTCGTCGGAGGACGCCCCTTCATCACCTGCAGAAGCTTCCTCAGGCGCAGGCTCCGCCTTGTGGACCGAGGCGCGGCGCTTGCCCTTGACCGAACGCTTCTTGACGGTCTTCTTCGGCTCGTCGGAAGACGCCGTTTCCGTCACGACGGACTCGGGTTCGCCTGCGGACGCCTCGTCGACGGCAAGGTCCGCAGCCTTGGGCGCAACGTCGGAAGCCGCCTGGTCGGCAGGCGGTTCAGCGGCTTCGGGCGCAACAACGGAAGCCGCCGTCTGTTCGACGGCTTCCTGTTTGACGGGTGCGGATGCGCGCTTCTTGCCCTTGACGGAGCGGCGCTTGGGAGTATCAGCCATAGGAGTGCGTTTCAGTGGTTCGTTCGGCTCGGATTATTCGATTACAGCTGGTCAGCAGCGATGACTTCGACGCCGCCCATGTAGGGAACCAGCACGTCGGGCACCTTGATGGAGCCGTCGGCCTGCTGGTAGTTCTCCATGACGGCAGCCATCGTACGGCCCACAGCCAAGCCGGAGCCGTTGAGCGTGTAGACGTAACGCGTGCCCTTGAACTTGTTGGGGTCGCGGTACCTGATGTTGGCGCGGCGTGCCTGGAAGTCGGTGCAGCAGGAGCAGGAGCTGATCTCCTTGTAGGCGTCGTAGCTGGGCAGCCACACTTCCAAGTCATAGGTCTTGGCGGCGGAGAATCCCAGGTCGCCGGTGCACAGCGAGATGACGCGATAAGGCAGACCCAGCAGCTGCAGGATGTTCTCCGCGTCTTCGACCATGAGCTCGAGCTGGTTGAAGCCATCCTCGGGGGTGGCGAATTTGACCATTTCGACCTTGTCGAACTGGTGTACGCGAATCAGGCCGCGGGTGTCGCGCCCGGCGCTGCCGGCCTCCTCGCGGAAGCAGGCGGTGTAGCCGCAGTACTTCAGCGGCAGCTGGCTTGCCTCGAGCACGTCGCCGGCGTGGATATTGGTGAGCTGGACCTCGGCCGTGGGGATGAGGTACAGGCCCTCGGTGGTGTGGAACAGGTCTTCTTCGAACTTAGGCAGCTGGCCCGTACCGTACAGGGTGTTCCCGTTCGCCATGACCGGGCACCACCATTCCTTGTAGCCGCGGGAACCGTGCGTGTCAGCCATGAAGTTGATCAGCGCGCGCTCCAGACGGGCGCCCAGGCCGCCCAGCAGCACGAAGCGGGAGCCGGCCAGTTTGGTGGCGCGCTCGCTGTCGATGATGTTGAGGTCGGCACCCAGATCCCAGTGGGCCTTGAATTCAAAGTCGAACTTGCGGGGAGTGCCCCAGCGACGGACCTCGGGGTTCTCGGTTTCATCCTTGCCGACGGGCGTGGACTCATGCGGAATATTGGGGATGCGGCACAGCATCTCGTTCAGGGCGGTTTCGGCTTCGGAACGCTTCGCGGACACCTCGGCGATCTTCTCGTTCAGCGCACGGACCTCTTCCTTGGAGGCTTCGGCCTCGTCCGCCTTGCCTTCGCGCATCAGCGCGCCGATCTGCTTGGACGCGGTGTTGCGCTTCGCCTGCATGGCCTCTTCGTCGGCGATGTATGAACGGCGGGATTCGTCCAGCTCATTGAACTTATCGACGTCCCAGGAACCGTTGCGGTTCTTCATGGCCTGGGTAATGACGTCTTGGTTTTCACGAACGAACTTGATGTCCAGCATTTCATACTCCAATCTTTAGGTGTTCGAACGAGTATACCGCAGCAAGGCAGGGCTTGCGCCACTCAGAACGCTCACACCACACCCTTTTCAAGCGAACGAGCCGACAATGCCGTTTCAAGCCACTCCCGTTGCATAAAACGGCTCCATATCTGCAAGAGCGCATCGCCACCGGCGCTTGCCTAGCTTTCCGTCCCGTAGCCCGCGCCAACCGTCACGCTGCTTTGATGGATTGCTTGTCAATCGAGCCGTTCAATGGATAGAATAGCCATTGCTTCAAATGCGGCTATCGCGGATAACCCGCGTGCAATACGGAAAGAGGACCCATGGACTTCATGGCTATATACCACTTCATCTTCGAGACCTATTACGGCATCGGCATCCTCGTTGCCTCGGGCCTGGTTCTCAGCCTCATCATCAGCATCATTCTCGAGCACAAGACCCGCAAGACCTACGTCGACCGCGGGCCGCGCGACGATGACGATGATTGGAGCTTTTTCGACGACGATGACGAGGAAGAGGAATAACCCCCTCGCGCTTCGCCGCACCGCAAAACACGTCGGGCCGTCCCCTAGGGGCGGCCCTTTCCGTATATATGGGGAAAATGCCTGGTCGGCTATGCGGTAAGCAGACCCGCCACGGCGCCCAGCAGAGGCTCGAAGCTCACGCCGCGCTCCTTGAAGTGGGGCTGCTTGGCCGACACCAGCATGGCGTCGTGGGTCAGACGTCCTGCGAACAGGACGGCTTCGGCGAAGGTGCGGCCCGCCATGATGCCCGCCAGCAAGGCGCTTGCGTACAGGTCGCCCGTGCCGTGCAGCATATACGGGACGTATTCGTTGCTTGCTTCGAAAGGCTCCACGTCCACGCCGCCGATGAAGTTGCGGATCAGCCCGTCGCCGCGCTGCACGCCCTTGAGCACCACATACTTGGCGCCCCGCTCCACCAGTGCGTCGATGATGCGGTACGCTTCTTCATCAGGGATGTTGACGCCAGCCCAATCATCCCCGATGGGTTCGCCCAGAATGATGGCGGCTTCGGTCAGGTTCGGCGTGAGGATGTCGGCGTCGGCAGCCAGATCGGCCATGGCCTGGCACAGCTCCGGCGTGTAGGTGGGATACACCTTGCCGTGGTCCGCCATGACAGGGTCGACCACCTTGAGCGCATCGGGATAGGTGGCGTAGATGTCACGGATGATGTCTACCTGCTCGGGCGAGCCGAGGAACCCGGAGTAGACGGCATCGATTTCCACGCCGATGCCTTTCCAGGCGTTCAGGTAGTCGTTCAGGATGTCTGTCGTGTCATGCATGTACCAGCCCGGAAAAGCGGTGTGGCTGGAGAACAGACCCGTCGGCACGGGACACACATCGCATCCGGCGGCGGACAGCACCGGAATTGCCACGCCGAGAGAGCATTTGCCGTAGCCGCACAGATCATGCACGGCCGCGATGCGAGGAATGTATGCTCCGTCGCGTTTGTACAGGACTTTCTCTGTTGCTTTCTCCACGATGAACCACCTCTCATTAGTTCGGATTGCTTGGCTTTATATATGATTGTACTATAGTATCTATTAAAATATGCAAGGTTCATTACCCTTTTAACATACCATATTAGTAGGTTTTTCAAATCTACAGAATGGCCCGCAGCAGAAAATATTTTCTCGAATTTTGAAAAATCTGCTTGCATATCGGGAACAAGTGGAGTAACGTACATTCTCGCTTCACAGCACATGCGGGTGTGGCGGAATTGGCAGACGCGTACGGTTCAGGTCCGTATGGGGGCAACCCCGTGAAGGTTCAAGTCCTTTCACCCGCACCATTCAAACATAGAGCTCAGCCTTGACGGCTGGGCTTTTTTCATATCCTGACGCTTCGGCGTCTCCCCTTTGCAACATATCAGGCGCAGTTCAGGCCCCCGAAGCGGGCTTTGGCCATCCGTGCCCTCGGCCCGCATGCGGGTCTTGGGCAAACCATGCCTCGAACCGTCTCCGGCAGGATCATGTCCGTCCAATCCGGCCGAGGCCTGCCTGAGCACACCCATCATCCCTTCGGCATTCGCGCAGAACCGTCCTGCGCCATCATCCGTATTCTGACAGGAGGCATTATGAACGAATCGATGTACCCTTCCGGGCCCCGTACCGACAACCCCGCCGACCAGGAGCGGTTCTACAGCAGAACGTGGTTCGTCGTGCTCATGCTTATCGTGTTCCCGCCTGTCGGCATACCTCTGGCCTGGGTTTTCTCGAAACCTGGCAGCAAGGGCGGGCGCATCGCGCTTACCGTGCTTTCGGCATGCATCCTGGCCGGTGCGCTGGCTGGCGGAAGCGGCGCCGAGAAGTCCGGGCAGTCCGCGGAAACAGCGCAGCCGCCGGCCGCCGTCGAGCAGGAAGTTCCCATCGACCGCACCCCTGCGCCGCAACCGAATGCCGCCGAAACGCCCGAAGAGCCCGCGCCCGTGCTTGAATCCATTGACGCAGCGTACACGGGCAGCACCGAGGAAGGCACCGTGGTGACCGACGCCGATTTCGAGGTGACCGGCACCTATTCCGATGGAAGCGCAGGCAACGTGGCCGATTTCACGCTGGACGCCGAACCCACCCTTGCCGCAGGCGAAACCACTACGGTCACGATCGAGGCCGAAGGCGTGAGCTGTTCGGTGGACATCGCCTGTACGACCGTTACGAAAGACCAGTTCATCGAGGACTGCAGCACGGTGACCTACGAAGATCTGGCCCGCAACGAAAGCGACTGGACAGGAGAGAACGTTTGCGTTTACGGCCAGGTCATACAAGTAACAGAAGATGCTGAAAACACCATGTACCGCGTGTCCATCTCCCCCACCGACTACGGTGGATGGGACGACCCGGTCATCGTGCTTATCGACAACGCCGATTTGGAAGACCGCGTATTGGAAGACGACATCGTGACGGTGTACGGCGTGTCCACGGGGCTTTACACCTATACCACCGTGCTCGGCGCGTCGCAGACCGTGCCATCGATCTTGGCGAGCTACATCGACATCGACGGGTAGCCGCACGATTGCAGCCCCATCTTGGTACGCCCCGGTGCCGGCCGAAGTCGTCGGCACCTGAGGCCGGCCTTCGGCGTACCCCGGAGTTCGGGTCTGGTGCAGCGCTCCCATCAATCTCTCCAACGGCATCGAGTCTCATATGCAGTTGCACCCAGGCCCGGCCCGGTTACGCCAACATCGGGCTGCGCCGCACAATTTGGAAATATTTGAAAAGCCAAGCGCACGCTTTGCGGCTTGCCTATAATGCCTCCTGTGCAAAATAGGATGGAGGTCGAAGTGAACAGGTTCATGCAGGGGGTGTTGTTTGCGCTTGCCGGAGCATCGCTCTGGGGCTTTTCGGGCGGCACCGCGCAGTTCCTGTTCTCGAACTACGAGACCAGCTCCCTGTTCCTGACGGCCGTGCGTATGCCCTGCGCCGCCCTGCTGCTCTTCTTACTCGTGCAGTGGAAGCGCCCTGGCGTCATCCGAAAAATGCTTGCAGACCGCCAGACCCTTCGGGCCCTGTTCGTGTTCGGCATGGCCGGGTTCTTCCTGTCGCAGGCAACATACCTGTTCACGGTGGATTACACCAACGCCGGCACCGCAACGATCCTACAGCAGTCTTCCTGCGTGCTTATTATGCTGTACTCCTGCGTAAGGTCGCGCCGCGGTCCTAGGCCGTTCGAGCTTGCTGCGCTCGCATGCGCCATGATCGCCACATTCCTTATTGCCACCGGCGGCGACCCAAGCCAACTCAACCTGCCTTTGGCGGGCCTTCTTTGGGGCCTGGCAAACGCCATCACCGTCGCCTTTTACATCATCCAACCCGTCGACATGATGCGGACATACGGCAGCATGCCTGTAATCTGCTGCGGCATGGCCACAGGGTCGATGCTGGCCATTCCCGTTTTCGTGCTAGCGAACCTTATCGGGCCGATGTTGGGCATCAATCCCGGCTGGTACAGCATGCCTTCCCTCGACGGCGAGGGTTGGCTCATGCTGGCGCTGTTCGTGCTCGTCGGAACCTTCGCCGCCTACGCCCTGTACATGCACGGCGTCTCGGTCGTCGGCAGCGTGGTGGGCTCGCTTCTCGGATGCGCCGAGCCGGTAAGCGCGTCGCTGTTCTCGGTCCTGTGGCTGGGCAGCGCCTACACGTGGGCCGATTGGACCGGCTTGGTGCTGATGCTGGCCACCGTCGTGTTCGTCACGCTTCCGTCGAAAAATCCTGCGGACAACAGCCGCTGACGCTGCCTGGCAGAACAGCAAACCGCATATCGTTTTCGAATGCCCGCTCGGCCACCCTTGAGACGCAGCGCCATGCACGTGGCGCACCCGCGTATCACCCTTGCGACGACCGCTCGCCCAGCCTGAAAGCGGTTTTCGTGCAGGCCGCCCCGTTTCGATAGGCTTTTTTGTACAATTCCGCTACACCGAATAAAAGCACGGGCCGAACGACCCGTCCGATCCATAAAAAGGGAGGAACACCATGCGCACCATCAATATCGGCCTCGTCGGACTCGGCACGGTTGGCGGCGGCGTCGCTCGCCTCATCATGAATCACCACGACGATTACGTGAAGAACTACGGCATCGACCTGCACTTGAAGAAGTGCTGCTCGCTGTACCAGTCCGACGCCGATCGCCTGGGCCTTTCCGCCGACCAGTTCACCACCGATTGGCATGACGTCGTGTCCGATCCCGACATCGATATCGTCATCGAACTCATCGGCGGCACCCACCCCGCCATGGACATCTTCGAGGAATCCTTCAAGAGCGGCAAGCATGTCGTGTCCGCCAACAAGGCGCTGCTGGGCCGTAACACCGAGCACCTGGCCCGCCTGGCTGCCGAAAACGGCGTCTCCTTCCGCTGCGAAGCCGCAGCCGCCGGCGGCATCCCCGTGGTGCACGCCCTGGAGCACGAGCTCAACGGCAACGAGATCCTCACCATCGCTGGCATTATGAACGGCACCACCAACTACATCCTGTCCCGCATGAAGCATGAGGGTTCCGACTTCGCCGAGGTGCTGGCCGACGCCCAGGCCCTGGGCTACGCCGAAGCCGACCCCTCCGCCGACGTGGACGGCTTCGACGCCGCATCCAAGATCGCCATCCTGGGCTCCATGGGCTTCCGCACCCGCATCACCACCGACGACGTGTACATGCAGGGCATTCGCGACATCTCCGCTGCCGACATCGAGGTCGCCGAGGAGCTGGGCTGCACCATCAAGCTGCTGGCCATCGCCCGCAAGACCGACACCGGCGTGGACGTGCGCGTGCACCCCACCATGATTCCCAACGGTCACCCGCTGGCCAGCGTCGACGGCGCCATGAACGCCGTGTACGTCGTGGGCGACGCCGTGGGCGAAACCATGTTCTACGGCGCCGGCGCAGGATCCTTCCCCACCGCCTCTGCAGTTGTGGGCGACGTCTTCGCTCTGGCCGAGCCCATCTCCCAGGGTCAGAAGCCTCTGCCCGAGGCAGAGCCCTTCAGCGTGAACCGTCCAATCCGCACCATCGATAACCTGCATACCCGCTATTACATCCGTCTGACCGTGGAAGACCAGCTGGGCACCCTGGCCGCCAGCACCCGCATCCTGACGGACAACAACATTTCCATCAGCAACATCCGCCAGCTGGAAGGCACCGGCGACGGCACCTGCACCCTCGTGTTCGTCACCCACAGCGCCCTTGAGGCCGACCTGAAGAAGGCCGTCGAAGCCTTGGCCGCAGACGATTCCATTCGCGAGGTGGCATCGGTCATCCGCGTCGAGGACATCGACAAGTGGACCGAGGGCGTGTTCGCCAACTAACCCGGGCACTCTAGATATACGAAAGCCGCCGGCATCGCGCCCGGCGGCTTTTTTCTACGTGGGTCAGCCTATGCATGACGTCGGGCCTGCTTCAAGTTTCCCGTACTGAAGCGGCAATGCCGAACGAAACCAGCGCAGACTCCTTATTCCACCAGGACAAACCCCCATTCACCCCAGGTCCAGATGGATTCCTGCCCGTCAAGGGTCACCAGATGAAGGCGGGCGTCGTCGTCGAACCAGGCCTTACGGGCGTCCATGCGGATGTCGGAAGACAGCCACACCTGGTCGAACCCGCCGTCCGCGTACCGCAGCACAAAGACATGTTGCGAATACCCCTGATTGTCCTTCTCAATCCAGAACGGGCGCGACGGGCCGAAACTGCCCCGCTTCCACACCAGAGCTACCACTTCGAGCAATCCGTCGCCGTCCACATCCACGGCGAACGCGTCCGACACCTTCCACTCCTGCGGGGCTTGCGAGACCGAACCGTCGGTTTCGACCACCTGCATCCGGCGGCCGGACAGGCCCAGGACCTCTTCGGCCCCGTCGCCGTCCAGGTCCGCTTCGACCTGCGCGGCGTTCCAATCGACCCACGACGGCAGAAGCAGGCCCGCATGCACGAGGACGGCCACCCCGACGGCCACGAGGACCGCCGCGAGCGCGCCGCCCATTGGATATGTCTTCGTTGTACGGGTCACGCCTACCGGGGTCGCTCGACCTGGAATCCGCGGGTCCATTCCTCAATGTCCTGGGCCGGCTTGGCGAAGTTGCCGTCGTCGCCGATATCGATTCCCATCATCTTGCGCCATTCGGAATCGGTCAGACGCTCGGCGATAGGCTGCTCGAACTCGTAATAGCTGAATACAACGCCGCTGGTCAGATGCAGTTCGCCGTCGATGGGCACCACTACGAACACTTCTGAAAGGTCGCCCACGCCCACCTCGAGGCAGGTGCCCGACTGCGCATCCGTGGCGATGTCGGCCACCAATGCCGCCGGGAATTCGCGCGCCGTGAAATTCTCGCCCTCAGCTTCGCCTTCGTACACCGTCTGCCAGAAATGCTCAAGCTGGCCGCCGTAGCTGCGGATGAGTTCGAACTCCTCGTCCGTGGGCAGTTCGCCCTGCAGCTCCTTGATGGCGATGGTTTCAAGCTGGCCTGCCAACGAGGAAAGCTTCTCCAGGTTTTCGGCGTCCTCGGCGCTCAGCATGCCGTAACGGTCGAGCCCTTCCGCCGTGGCGTCCGTCAGCTTCTGCAGACGCTCGAACACCATCGGCTCCGGCTCCACGTAGCCGCGGTCGTCCACATCGGGCTCTTCGCCGCCGCCCATCTCGGCCATGACCTGTTTGGAATACAGAATGGTGTCGTGCTTGAGCTCGGAGTAGCTTCCCAGGTAGGACTGCAGGTTCTTGCGGGTCCACTGGTCGTTGGCCATAAAGGACGGATAGCCTTCGCCCTTCACGTCCAGCAGCGGATCCAGCGTATAGAGCCACTGGCTGTACAGGCTGGCCGACCACAGCGTGTCGTCGTCGGCGCTGCCCAGGCCCTCACGCAGGGCGGTCATGTTCTCGGAGTAGTTCTCGTAACCGGTTTCGCCCTGCTCCTCGAGGATTTCGAGAGCTTCGTCGGACCCCAAGGCCGCCGGCACATCAAGAGCGCAGGGCAGCATGCGGTCCTCGCCGGCGTCGTTCGCAAGCACCTCGTTGTAGACCAGCTTCTGGAAGATGGCCGAGTCCAGCGTGAACCTCTGCCCCATAAAGCGGTAACCCTTGTTCTCCTCCTCGTAGTCGGCGTCGTCGTCGCGCCCTGTGGCGATGGAGTTGATCTGGGGCGCAGGCATGTCCGCCGTCAGAGTGTGGACCTCGGCCCACGCATCCTCGTTTTCGACCAGATCGTCAATGGAGGGAGTTTTGCCGTAAACCGACTCGAGGATGGGATAGTACTCGTAGAAGCCGCAGTCGTCGCTGGCGCCTGCGAAAAAGCTGGTCACGGTGTAGATGCCTTCCCAATCCGCCAGAGCGCCGCTTTCCTGCAGCGCCAGCGCCATCAGACAGGCGCTCCTATCCAGGTCCTCGTTTTTCTGAGCGAAGTTCATGCGGCCGTACCACATCATGGCCTTGAAGTAGCTTTCCAGCTGCTCGTCGCCCTCGTAGTAGCCCCGTACGACGTATTGGCTGTAATCTTCCATGTTGCCGGCGCCCATCAGCGGGGATTCGGCGATGCCGGCGGCGTCTTCAATCTGCGCCAGTTCGGCGGAAACCACATCCTCCACCTGGGACGGCACCTCGGTCGAGGGATCGAGCAGGCTCGCGCCCACCGCGAAGAACGCCACATTGCGCAGGGCGGCGTCCTCCCACCCGGTGCCTTCGGCCGCCGCAAGCTGCTCCAGACTTTCGTCGAGCATGGCCCGGCTCACCTCGCCTAAGGCGGGCGCCAGGTAATCGCGCTCGGTGTTCTTCATGAGGTAGCTGAAATACAGATGGTAGGTATGCATCATCGAATCGACGGTTACGAAATTCGGCGTCTGGCTGTAGCGGTTCATTTCGTAGGAGTCGAAGAATTCGTATCCTGCCTGGCCCACCGACACGGCGAACCCGTTTTGGACCACCAGATCCTGCTCCTCGTCCGTCAAGTAGAACCTGTTGGCGTTGACCACGTTGGTCAGGCCGTCTTCGACGGCGTACGGTTCAACACTCGGCACCACGGACGCAGCGTCGCTTTCCTGGGTGAAGGAGATAAGAACGGGGCGTTCCATGCTGACGACCTCTTGGCCGTCGGCCGCTGTCGCCGTAGAGGTCTGGCCGGCAGTCTGGGACGTCGTGGCCGTTGACTCATCGGCATCGTCCCCATGGAGCACCGCAATGGTGGCGCCTATGGCCACAAGCCCGCACAGGAGCACGGCCGCAAGGGCGACCATACCGGCACCGACCCGCTTTTTCGGGGCCTGGGTGGGCGGCTGCGCCGCAGGTGCCTCGGGTTGCGGCATCGCTTTCTGCAAGGCATCCGCTCGATCCGCCACGGGGGCACCGCAGCTTCCGCAGAACGCATCGTCTTGGTTCAATTGGTTTCCGCACTTCGGACAGAACATACGGTCCTCCCAGGTAATCTTCTGAAACGAATCCTTCTCTTTATCCGTCCGAGCGAGCCCCTTGTCAAGCAAACCGGCGTTAAGCGGTCGGTTAATAGGTCTTCGCGAGGCTCGCTGCGGTTGGTGCAAGCGGGCGCCCGCCTAAGCAGAGCCGGCGATACGGATTCGATGAGAAACGGGCTCGGATTCCAACCGCAATACCTGCACCGCACGGTCAGCATAGACACTATACGTTGCGTTATATCCAACGGTACAAACAAGAGCCAAATGAAATCTGATTAGCACAAAACGCAAAATTATATTTCAACATGGAATATTTTCAAGTATTTTTTCAAAATATTAGGTGAATGTGGCACTTCATGCATGTTATCCTACGTACGGGTACAGGACAGACGTTCTACCAACGCCTGGCCACCGTGAGGGTTAGGGGGTTTAGGTGTACCAAGTCGATGACAAAGTCATTTATGCAAACTACGGAGTATGCATCGTCAAGGAAACCAATGCGCACATCTCGATGATGGGTAACGAGGACCGTCCGTATTACATCCTCGCCGCAACGCGCGACAAGGGCGGGAAAATCTACGTTCCCATGGATAAGGAAGACGCGCTGCGCCCCGTCATGAATGCGGAAGACGCCCGAGCGCTTATCGATTCTTTCGAAGGCATCGAGACCGACGACTTCAAAGACAGCAACTCGCGCACCGTCGAAGACCACTTCAAGAAGATGCTGCGCACCTTGCGGGAATAGATCTTGCATTCGCGCATGTCCAGCGTGATGTTGGTCAGCTCGTCCGGGTTCGGCATCATGTCTGTATCGATCTTGCCGGGCTCGGCGGCGACGATGGCGCGCGACCCGGGTGCGGAATGGGCGTCTTCTTCAAGCAGAATCTGCTTCAGCATATCGCTGTAGCCCAGCACCAGCATGGTGTGCGGTGCCTCGGAGACGTTGGGTTCGAGCTGATAGGCGGACGTCTCGGGCACAGCCGGCTCCTGCATGCGGGTGGCGTCGTCGTCGTGGGCCAGCAGAATCAGCTGGTCGCCAGCCTGGACTGTCTGATCGGTCGGCGGGTTGAGGATGTTCTGTCCGTTGTGCACGATGCCGATGGCCGTGGACGTCGGCAGGGACAGGTTGATTTCGCGGATGTTCTTCCCGACGGCTGCGGGAATATCCTCGACGTAGATTTCGTTGCCCTTGAAGCTGAGCAGTTCGGAAAGAATCGAAGACATGCCAGGATGGCGGCTTGCCTGCACCATCAGGCGACCGATGGTCTTCTGGAAGTTCAGAATCTCCACCCTGTCGCCGCCGGCGATCTTGGCGGGCCCCAGCACCTCGCGGTCGCGGATGACCGCCGTGATGTAGGCGTCTTTGTTGCCCAGCTCGTCAAGCAGGCTTTCGCAGGCGAGAATCGTCTTGACCGTCATGAAGTCGTCAGGCAGGTTGACGATGATCGACTTGCAGGTGTCAAGCGAGCACACCTTCAGATCGCTGACGCTGTCGGGCTTGCCGCTGCGGCAGATGATGCGCGTGTTGCCGACGTCTTCGATGCGGTCCCGAATGATGTGCTCCATGGCGGTCTTCTCCTTGTCGGCCATGACCACCACAACCGCGTCTTTCTGATTGGCGTTCGCAAGAATCAGCTCTTCAAGGATGCTCGTGGCGTTCTCGTCGAAGCCGATGATGACCACGTGGCCTTTTTCGATGACCGGCGAATGACCGCGCTGCAGATCGGCGACCTTATCCTTGATGCCATTGGAGATGGTGCCGATAAGGAAGCTGGTGATGAAGATGCCGACCAACGTGACGATGGTCATGACGAAGAGGTAAACGACCGTGCCCTCTTCCTTGGCAAGCACGCCCGTGTTGATGGCATGCATGAGGGTGAACCAGATGGATCCGCCCACCGAGCTTTCGCCTGAGCCGTCAGGACCGCCCAACGCGACGCTGATTAAGCCGCCGATGATCACGACCACTGCCGTTATGACACCGAGAACAAGGAGCAGCGATTTTGTTCCGCGGGACATAAGGTTGTCGAACCAATACCTGAAGCGCTGCTGTGCTGTCGCATTTTTCATGGACGTATTCCTTTCTTGTCTACTCGGAAGGGACAGAATGAAGCGCATTGGTCGATCGAGCTTTCGGGCGCACCTCCATATCCTTCGGATGCACGGCGGCGCTTCGTCGGAGACGTTTCAAGATTCAGAAACGCCGTGGTCGCGCAGGCGAATTCCCATGCTTCGGGTTGGACTTTACCTAAGTAAAGCCTTACGGACCTATTGTAATCCCACTACCTATGAAATGCGTATCATACTGCACTTTTTTATGTATCCGCCTGGACAGAACCTTCGCCGCGCAGATGAGCTCCCGAGCATAAAAAAGAACCCCGACCGAGCGGCCGGGGTTCTTGTGGTTATGCAGGTGCGATACCTTACATCGGCGGGAAGCGCAGAATCAGGTAGACGCAGGAGATGACCACGGTGAGTATCATGACGGGGAAGCCAGTCTTGAGGTACTCGATGAAGGTGATCGGATGGCCGTGCTTGGCCGCGATGTCGGACAGAACGACGTTCGCGGAGGCGCCGATGAGGGTACCGTTGCCACCCAGGCAAGCGCCCAGGGAGACAGCCCACCACAGCGGGGTAACGTCCATGCCGGAACCTTCCATGGCCAGCAGAATCGGGATCATCGTAGCGACGAACGGGATGTTGTCCAGGAAGGACGAGATGATGGCGGATGCGAAGACCAGAACGATCATGGTCAGGAAGACATCGCCACCGGTGACGTCGATGAGCGCGTTGGCCAGGGCGTCGATGGTGCCGGTCTCGACCATGCCGCCGACGATGATGAACAGACCCGCGAAGAACGCCAGGGTAGTCCACTCAACATGCAGCAGAGCCTTGGTGACGTCGCGGCGGGACAGTAGCAGGATGAGGGCTGCAGCGGAAATGGCGACGACGGAGGACTCGATGCCCAGTTTGCCGTGAATCATGAAGCCGACGACGACGATCGCAAGGATGACGACGGAGAGCTTCATCAGGTGCTCGTCCTCGAAAGCGGGCTCGAGCTCCATTACGCGAGCCTTCTCCTCGTCGGTGACGTGCATCTTGCGGCCGTACAGCACGTAGAACACGCCGATGATGACGACCATGATCACGACGACGACGGGGGCGTCAACCGCGATGAAGTCTGCGAAGGAATAGCCGGCTGCGGAACCGATCATGATGTTCGGCGGGTCGCCGATGAGGGTTGCCGTGCCGCCGACGTTGGACGACATGATCTCGACCATGAAGAACGGCATCGGATTAATCTTCAGCAGTTCGCAGATGGTGAGCGTCATGGGGCCGATCAGCAAAACCGTGGTGACGTTATCCAGGAATGCGGAAAGAACCGCAGTCAAGATGGCGAACAGAATCATGATATGCCACGGATCGCCCTTGGCAAGCTTTGCGCACTTGATGGCCAGAAACTCGAACAGGCCAGACTGGCGCACGACAGCCACGAAGAGCATCATGCCGAACAGCACGCCCAACGTGTTGTAGTCGATGTGCCCGATGGCCGTCTCGAAGTCCATGACATGGAAGATGATGAGCAGCATAGCGCCTGCAAGCGCCACGACCGTTCGGTGCACCTTCTCCGAAACGATGAGGGTCATCGCAACGAGGAAGACAACGATTGCAAAAATCTGGGCAAAACCCATCCCTCAACCTCCTATCCCTATTTTTTTTACTAATCAGTGTTTAGTTATAGTACCGCATTTATCAATCATATCGGCTGAGATATTCCGATTTGGTGCAAAAAGGCCAATACTCATTATGAATAATAATGGCCTTGCGACCCGAAAGCATGCACCCGTTCGGCTATCGACAGTCGTTCCAACTCTTTATATGTAATACTCGATCACTGGATCGGAATGGTCGAGAATGTCCTGCAACGTGATGTTCTCCAAGCACCGGGTGATGGCGCCCTCAAGACTCTCCCACGCAAAGGCGGATGCGGGGCATTCCCGCGCCTCATCGATGGGGACCGGAGAGAACCCCCCTTCGGTCAACATGAGGATTTCAGCGACGGTTATGAGCTCGGGATCGCGCGCCAGCTGGTAGCCGCCCTGATAGCCGCGGGTGATCTTCAAGATGCCCGACGGGCTGAGCAGCGACACGATGCGCTCAAGGTACTTTTTCGACACGTTTTGCCGCTCCGCCACCGCCTGAAGCGAAATGACGCCCGCATCTTTATGCTGCGCCAGGTCCAACAGAAAGCGCAGGGCGTAACGTCCTTTTGTGGAAACGAGCATGACAACCTCGCATGACTAACCCTACCGATGCGGTAGATTCTAGCAGATTCAACGTTTCCTGCGCTTTAAATGCGGAAAGCCCTGCCCTCGCTGCGGGGCTTCGCTTCGGGAAGCGGTCCGTCGGCATAGCCCAGCGCCAGATGGCCGATGCCTTCCCACTCGTCGTCGAGGCCGAGCTTCTCCAACAGCTTGCGGCCGAACTCCGATTCGAACTCCTCCTTGGCACGGTGGACCCAACACGACGCCAACCCCAGATCATGGGCGGCAAGCATCATGTTGCCCATGGTCAGCGTTCCATCATATACATAAGTAAAGACGTCAACATTCGCCAGCACGATAAGCGCCATGGGAGCGCCGTAGAACGGGTCGAACCCCGGCTTGGCACCGAGAATTTCGGCGTTCACGCGCCGCAGCTCATCCATGGTTTCGGGATCGCTTATCTGGATGACGATGGAGGACTGGCTGTTCATGCCGCTGGCGGCGTACAGGCCGGCCTCGATTACCTTGTCCACCAGCTCCTGAGGCACCGGGTCGCTCTTGAAAGACCTTACAGAACGGCGGGTCAGCATGGCATCGAATGTTTCGCTCATATACAGGTCCTTTTTCCAGTTGGTTGGCGTTTTCCACATTGTAGACGCTTGGCGAGATCCCCGCACGTACCATCTGGGTTTGCGGTCTGGCACGGCGTCGTTTACGCCTGCGGCGCGGCGGTCATCCCGTTCGCGCCTTAAACAATGGACAGACGCGCGTTCGCAGGCATACAATATGCTTATCACGATTAGCGCAGTAATCAGAACATCTAGAAGCGGGCGGATTCCATGGCGCAGGCAAAAACGATACAACCTCGTTCCATCCAGGTGAAATGCCCTTCGTGCAGTCATCCCGGATCCGTCGAGGTTTGGCCCATCATCACGAGCACGACCGACGAACGCGCGATGGAGCTTGTGCTGAACGGACGGCTGTTCGAGCATGTATGCCCCGCCTGCGGCAAGAAGGTGGCCGTCGCGTACGACTGCCTGCTGCATGATGTCGAGCACCGTGCGTTTCTGCTGTATACCACCAAAGAGAATCCCGAGGTCACGGGTCCGCATCGCCTGATGGACGCCCGCGATGCGCTGCGCGCCAAGAGTCAGAATGTCGACAATTACCAGCTCAGGCTTGCGTTGACCACTTTCGAATTCTGCGAGAAGGTGCGCATCTGGCACGACGGATACGACGACCGAGCCATCGAGCTGATGAAGGTCGCCATCAAGCGCGGCATGCTGAAAGAAGGCATCATCGGAGCCCGCGACGTGCTTATTTACGAGCGTACCATCGAAGAGAACGGCGGCGTTTCCTTCGTCGTTGTGGGTGAAATCCCTGGCGACGTGGTGGGCGTGCCCCAGGGCTACGACTACTGCAAACGCATCATCGACGAGGCCGACAAGGGCTTCGACCTGGTTGGCGAATACCGCTTCGGTGCCGCCTGGGCCAACGCCTACCTGCCATAAGACCTGCTCAAAATCGTTTTTTCGCATAAGATTCGCCTACAGCCGAGCATCTCGCCTATGGCCAGCCGTCTCGCCGGCGGGGTCGGCCCCGCCCATCCGCGTCCTTTGCCAACTACTTTTCCCAAAACGGCCTTTTCCGCCAAGAAAATCAACTAGTGTACGACCTGCCGGAGCGTACGGGTTCCGCCTCGAAATGAGATACCGCTCTGACCTGGGGATTCTTTCTGGGCATATTCCTGACGGCCGCAGCGCGACGCTCGAGCGGCCTCCAAGTCGTACACTACTTGGTTTTCTTGGCGCGAAACGAGGTTTTAGCCGAAAGGAACGGGCTGCCGCAACAAGCCCCCGAAAACGCAAGGCGCCCCGCCTAGGAGGGGTAGGCGGGGCACCTCAGAACGAACGGCGTATCGCGATTATGCGTTATGCCTGTTCAACAATGGTTTCTGCGGCCAGCTTGCCGGTAAAGACCGCGAAGCCCTGGCAGCTGCCTTCGCAGATGGACACGTCGTAGCTGTCTCCATACAGGCCGCCGGCATCGCAGCCTACTGCGTACAGATGCGGAATCGGGGTCCCCTCTTCGGTAAGCACCTGAGCCTGATTGTTCACTTTCATGCCGCCGACGGTGGTGAAGATGCCTGCTTTCAGCTCAAACGCATAGTAAGGGCCTTCTTCCAGGGCAAACAGATATTGGGCGTCCTTGTTGAAGTCCTCGTCGACACCGGCCGCGCAATACCCGTTGTACTTCTCGACGCTGGCCTTCAGGGCGTCGGGGTCAAGGTTGAGCTCTGCCGCAAGATCGTCGAGGGTGTCCAGCGGACCGTGTACGGCTTCGTTGCCTCCGTCTTTCTGGGCGTTGAATTCGTCCCAAAGATCAGTCAGCGGTTCGCCTGCGTGGATGTATTCGCCGCAGCCGAAGGTTCCGCCGTTCTCATGCATATTGTCCATCTGAGCTTGGGTGACTATCGAAATGACGCGATCCTGCATGCTCTGGGCGTTTCCGCTGAAGCTGAAGTTGCGCTCGGCATAGTATTCGTTTACGAACCTTTCGCAGTCCTGGTTGATCCAGAAATAGGGCTGGAACGCGCTTGCGCAGTAGAGATGCGTACCGTAGCTGATGCCGGGGATGCAGCCTCCGTAGAACACCATGCAGCCAGGGCTTGGGGCCAGCGTTCCACCAGCCTGACGTGCGGCGTTGATGCCGAATCCCTCGCGGCCGCCGGCGCCCATAGGGTCGACGCGGTCGGGGTTTTTACCGAATTCGGCCATAAGCTCGGGGCTGTCGGAATAGCCGCCTGTCGCAAGAATGATTCCCTTTGCGGCGTTGAACTGGACGCAGCCGTCCTCCCCTTCGGCAACAATGGCCACAGCCGTGTCGCCGTCCATCACGATGTCGATGGCCTTGGTGTTCAGCATGATCTCAGCACCGTTGGCCGAAACCGCCGCGGTCAGCTGGTCGACGTAATTCTGACCAGAGAGCTTGCCTTCGGAGTACACATACTGGTGCCAGGTGTTGTACTCGTTCGCGCACATGGTGCCGGTGCCGCTGAATTCAATCCCCTGATCCATCAGCCACTGGATGTTCTCGCCGCTCTGGTCGCAGTATTTACGGAACAAGCCGCCGTTGGCATACCAGTGATGGAAGTCCATGGCCATGGTGAAGATGTCGTATCCGAGGTCTGCGGGATTCTTGCCGTTCTCTTTCTGAATTGGGCTGTTCAAAGCGAATAGCCCTTCGGTAAAGATGGTGGTTCCGCCTGTTTGCGGGTGGCTTTCCAGAAGGACGACGCTCATGCCCAGCTCAGCGGCACGAATTGCCGCCGACATGCCCGCACCGCCAGCGCCGACAACCACGACGTCGTAATCACGCTCTTCCGAGACGGTGTAGCTGCCGGGGCTCAGGTACGAGCCCCCTTCGGCGGACGCCCCTTCGGCAGATGTCCCTTCGGCTGCTACGGGCGCTGCGGTTTCACCAGCGGCACAGCCAGCCAGGCCCAATGCGGCCAACGCACCTGTTGCTGCGGTCCCGGTCAGAAACGCACGACGATTCATATCGGTCTTCATGATCCCTCCTCCAGGTTGCGCCCAGTCTCCAGTCAACTGAGCTATGGCTTTACCTTACTGGCCAGGGACCTTCACAATCCACACACAACTCCCGATGCCTGTTCGAAACCGAACAGGTAGCCCAAGGTGTTCGGTGCCATGTTCGTGCAAAGCTTTATATAATCTTTTATAAACCGTAAGACTGGTCAGGAGGGGCCATGCCTATACGAGAACCCAAATCGCGCATGCGCGTCGTTCGCGCCCTTGAGTCCATGATGGAGTCCACCCCTATCGAAAAGGTCCAGGTCACACGGCTCTGCGAGCTTGCCGACATCGGCCGCACAACGTTCTACGACAACTTCGAGAACGTATTCGCGGTGGTCAACTGGTACTGGGACCAAACAGTCCAAGAGACCCTGTACCGCATCGGCAATGACGTCTCTTTCTACGATGCCCACCTCGCGCTGTTCAAACGTCTGCGCACCGAGCGGGCCTTCTTCGTAAAAGCGTTTCGAAACAGCGACTACTCGTCTCTGAACCAGCATGGATACCGCCACATCGGCGGCTTTTACCTGGGGAAAGTCAAGGAGCTCTTGGGCAGGGCGCTTACCCCTGAAGAAGAATCTGCGATACATTTCTTCAACGTAGGCGCCAGCGACTACTGTGCGGAATGGGTGCGGAGCGGTATGAACGAGGAGCCTGAAATTCTTGCCCGCACATTCACCAATGCGGCGCCTCCCGTTATGGACTGTTTGCAGAACCCAAAGCAACGCATCGACTGAGTTCGGGCACCTCGCCTGCGGCCGAGCATCTCGCCTATGGCCAGCCGTCTCGCCTGCGGCAGGGCGTCTTGCCTGCGGCTGGACATGCGCGTTGCCTCTCGCCGGATTGCCGCGATGCCAACGATTGCCCGAAGTATCGGGAGGCCGATTCAGGGCTTGTCGGCCAAAACGTGTTGACGGATCCTGCTCGCCGGCGGGGTCGGCCCCGCCCATCCGCGTCCTTTGCCAGCAACTTTTCCCGAAAACGGCCTTTCGCGCCAAGAAAACGAAAGGACCAGGGAATTTTCCCTGGTCCTGACATTCCTGGAGCCGATGACCGGACTCGAACCGGTGACCTACGCATTACGAGCTGGAAAAGGCCAGGTCAGAGGCATAATTAAGTATGTTTAGGCAACGTTAGGAAACGATAGATAACACTAGTTCAAACGCTTGTTTTCCGTCTGCTCGAAGTGAAACAGGTTGAATTAGCTACAGCCAGGATTATTTGAAATGTCCCCCAAATGTCCCCTGAATGTCCCCTGTTTTTCAGGGCATCGGAGGCGGGGAGGAAAGGAAGTCAGCATGTGGAGCATCGAACTCAAACCAAAGGCGCAAGAGGCCATACGCGAACGCCTGGGCAAGCATGAAAGGAACTGGGACGGAACCGAAAGAGACCCCGTGACCGTTCTCATGTGCGCAACGGAGGGGATCAGGCTGCGGCTCCTGCTTTGCCGCGAGGGCATCAACTCCCCCGAGCCTGATGCGCCCTATGCGGTCGGTGACGCCATAGCGGATTGCATGGCGGAGCTAGACGGGGTTCATGCCGTACTTGACGAGTTTCTAGTGAAACCGACAGGGAGGCAAGCACAGCATAATGACAGCGAAAACGGGCCGATGGACACAGAGTAGGCACGGAGGGAGGCTCAGGGCCGGACAGGCGGGCGAGTAGCCAGCGAGGACGGCCCCAACCACTCCCAAGTGCAAGAGGCCCGCACGGAGGCCCAGGGCGGGAGCGTCGGCCAGAGACGTATGCGGAAAGCCCTTGAGGCGTGACACGACGCCATGAGGCGCGAACCCAGGCCCGCACCCAAAGCCCGCACGGGCACGGAAGAGACGAGCTGCGGGATTGAGTCGGAAAAGCCACCAAAGCCCGCACAGGCACGGAGGAACAGGAGGATAAGCAAGGGAGGCCCCCGCTAAGAGGCCTCCCTCTTTCCTCTCGGGGCTATTCCCATCGTGACGCGCAGACGGTGCAGAAGTTGTTTCACTGCGTCATACTCACGCTTCGCGGCCCGGAACTCCCAGCCCTCGATTTCTGCAAGATGCACGGCCTCCAAGACGGCCCTCTCGTGCGAAGATGCGCCCTCGGGCACGACGAGGCGGGGCCGTCCCTCTACCCGGCGGGCCATGCCCCGTCTCGAGTCTCGAAGCTCATACGGCTTGCGGGCATCGGGCGGCATCGCCTCGAAGAGTTCCGCTATCCATTGCCTCTCCCGTTCGGTCTTGGCCCTCTCGTTGCAGACCTTGCACCTGCCGCTTTCGTTGAGTTCCGTCCGCCATGTGGCGCACTCGTCGCACCAAAGGAGGTCTTGGCATTCCATGGAAACATCAAGGCCCAGGCGGTATGCGGCCTCATCCACCTGCTCAGGGGTTTTCCCGAACCACTGGGCCATGGAATCGACGGAGCGCACCCCTGCAAGCCTTGCCAGGTCGAAAAGCTGCCATAGCTCCCAAGCATCGGGGGCCTCGATCATCGGCGGAACGATTCGGATTCGGCGGCTAGTTCGGCGCATTTCACAAGCCATGCGCGGCCCTCGGCGTTGAGGCCGTCCATGGCCTGCGCAACCCTCGCTAGCTCGGGGTCGGCCTCCCCGGCGTCCAAGGCCCGCTCTATCGCGTCCCTGATGTACTGCGTCCGGTTCTTGACCCCTGCGGCCTCCATAGAGGCCATCATGCGGTCGAACAGCGCATTGTCTAGGTTGAGCGTCAAAGAGAACATGTTCTCGCTCTTTGCCATGCCCCGCACCTCCCGTTATCAGGCCCGGACGCACCCGAAAGCACGTCTTTAAAGGGCGTTTCCGTCTGTCTGAATCGTATCTTAGTTATATAACTTGTCAACCACAATATATAGATTTCTAGAATGCATAATCTCGAGCCAGGTTTACATAATATGTATTATCAAGTAGTCGTAATTGTATATTTTATGGGGTAGGTTGTATAACTCCTGCTAAGCGGCGCAAGTTGTACAACCAAGGTGGTAACACTATATAACCTCTATTATCAGCCCTGTTCACACCCACAATATATTGTGGTCTTGGAGCCTCGGGCATCCTGGGCCGAAAGAGCCAGCCAGAAAGGCGCACCCACGGGAACCAGAAAGGCCCGGGGGATGCGGTGAGGCTCCCCAGGGCGTCGGGTAGGCCCTCCCCTCCCGCCCCCGCCATGCACACCCCGTCAGCCGTGACAAGGCCGTGACAGGTCTACTCCCTGGGCCGTCCTGTTACTTGCCGTCACAGCTTGCCGTGACAATTCGGGCTTAAAATCGGGTTTATTAGTTTTTTAAGGGGGGCGGGGCGTGGGAGGCGTTTCCCTTTTTGTGATTTCCCCCGCCTCTCCCCCTCACGGGGCACCCCCTGCGGCCCATGCCCCGCCTGATGTGCCCAATTGTTCACATGGATGCATGTCCTTGAGGGCGTTGCCCTTGGCCTCGGGCCTGGGCCTGGGCCTGAGCCTCGGGCCTGGGCCTGGGCCTGAGCCTGAGCCGTGCGCAGGACGCGGGCGGGCCGTGCCTGGGGAGGATCAGGAACGCGGCCACGCTCACTCGCCGTCGCCCCCGGCTTTCATGAGCGGGTCTATTTTGCTAGCGTGCTTGGTGAACCTAACGGGTAGGCCGTCGGCCCTGAGTTCTTTTTCCAATCGCCTTGAGAGATATGCGCGTATGTCGCTATCGACCCCGACGCCCCGCTCCCTGAGCATCTCGACATACGGGGAAATGCGGAGGTCGCACACGCTGCCCGATTCCATGAACCTACGCACGTCGTTCTCTACGCTGCTCTTCAACCTCAGCCATTCGTCAGGATGGGCACGAACCCACGCCCTCCCAAGCCTGAGCATTGTGCTTGCCGTCCTAGTCATCGCCTCTCCGATCCTCTACGGCTCGGGAACCGGGCACGGAGGCCCGAGGTTATCCACATCGGTGGAAAACCCGAACCGCATCTATTTGTATTGTTGTTGGGTCTATCTTAGATACTTTCAAACGTCCATATGCCATCTGAGCTGGGACGTTAGTTTTAAAGTGTGTAGGCAAGGAGGCCAAAGTGTGTAGGCAAGGAGGCCAAAGTGTGTAGGCAAGGAGGCCAAAGTGTGTAGGCAAGGGCCTCTTGCCGTGTACCTATTGCCAGGCCGATTAGGTACACAGTTTTGTAGGGAAACCGTGTACCTAACCACCGAGCGTCATGCATCGGAACCCGACACCTCCCAGCCGTATGCTCCTTCATCCCCAGGCAGCGGCAGATAGGCGTAGAGGGTGGAGAAGCCCTTGTATCCGGGCTTGACCACGGACAGCACGCCCGCCTCGACCATCGCACGCAACGCCCTTGAGGCTTGGTTGACGTTGCCCCCGAACGCCTCACGCGCCAGCCTCTCCTGGGAGACCTGCAAGGTAAGCACCTGCGGAGCGTTTTCCAAGAGTTCGGGAGCGTTCTCCAAAAGCCAGTTCTCCACGTAGTTGTATGCACGCTCCCCTATCTCCCCGTAACGCTCCAACCTCTTCCCGGCGGTCATGGTGTACGGGACGCGAAAGCACGTGTACAAAGCTCGGGGCCATGTCTGGTTGGCCCGGGCTTTCCTTGCCGCCTCAACGATCCTTTGCAGCCTGGGGCCGTCCATTCGTGCATAGAGGATTTCCCCGTTCTTGTTGGTCTCGGTAACGAGGCTCGGGGCGTCGGCCCTCATCCTTGCCGCCTCTCCACGAACGCCACGAATGCGGGCTTTGACACGTACCACGTATGCCCTATGCGAAACCCCGGGAGTTCCCCTTGGTTGAGCCGTGCCCTGATGGTCTGGGCCGACAGCCCCGTTACCTCGCACACGTCCGAAACGGTCATAAGGTCGGGATACCCCGCGAACAGCTCATACGGCTGCTCCTGGGCCTTGCCGCCCTCCCGCTCGGACTCCCAGGGCATAGGGGCGTTAACCGTTCGTCTCATCGTCGGTCACATCCTCGAAGAGTTCCGCTGGGTCTCCCTCCCAGCCCAGGGCGTCGGCGATGCGCTGGGAACGGAGCGGGTAGGGCGGCTCCTTGCCCCGCTCAATCCTGCTGATGCTCACGGGGTTTGCGCCGATGCGGCGGGCCAGCTCGGATTGAGACCATCCTAGTTTCCTGCGTTCAATCACAAGACGAATCATTTTTTTCTCCTTTTCATTCGCACCTTGACAGCTCCAACGTTGGACACCTAGAATCATGCCAGCACATAGGCACTCTTTAAAGTTTTATTTTTGGGGTAGTTATGAGAGGGGAACGAATGACTAGGCCGTGTTTGCACATGGAATGCCACGGGCTGCTGAAAGAGCGGATTGAGGGGGCCTTGCCTAAACGCGGCGTCATGCCGAACGACCCATACGGAACCATACCCGAATGCGTCAGCCGGATAAGGTGGGCCGTCGGGGAGGTCGGCCACGCAAGAGGCTCGGGCTACTACCTCATGCCATGCGGAAACATGGACTCCCTACCCGTCGAGTTCTGGAACCATCAGCTATTGGCGGTCGATCCGCAGAACCCCGCAGACGTTGCCCGGTTCATCGGGGAATGGGGCGTGCCCTACCACCCGATCAGGAACAACCCCTCAGCCACGGAAGAGCAGCGCATTGAATGCGGCATAAGGGCCACGGAGGCGGAACGCCTCGCAAACCTCCCGTCGTTCCTGGGAAGAGAACGGGTTCTCGGCAACGGGGCATGGCCCTCCTACATATCGGAGACGGAGGCGGCAGCCTCCCTCGAATGGCTCCAAAACCTGGTGGCGTGCGTCGTGTACGGGGCGGAACTCCCGCTCTCCGGGAGCAGCTTCATGAACCCGTTTACACTCGAAACCGCAGCCCTTGCGGCATCGAACCCGCTTGCTTTCAGAATGCCCGATACGGTCATACGCGAAGCCTCACGCAAAGCCCTCAGCGAAAAAGAGCGGAAAGCCGTCAGGGACAAGTTCCTCATGTACCGAAACCTGGATTCAGATGATTTCATAAAGGCGATGGGGCAGCACCTGGGATGCAAGGCGGAACCCCCCGCCATCGTGCGGAGAATCGAAGCGGCACCGAACCCGGCGAGGGGCGGCACCCTTTACTCATGCGGGATGCTTGCGGCGGCGATACTAAACCAGTTGCTTGAATCGTTCGCAGACGAGGCCGAATGGAGGGAATGCGGAAACGCGGAATGCGGGCGAATCTTCAAGCGCAAACAGTCCAAATCCGATTTTGACAGGAAGTCGAGCAGCAAGTCGAAATACTGCTCGGACACCTGCAAGAACAGGAAACCCCAAAAGAGGGACGAAGCCAGGAAAGCCAAAACCGCCGGAAAGACGGCGTTTGGAACAGAGCAGACGGAAACGGGAGAGCGAAAGGAGGTTTAGAAAATGGGATACGGAGACGCGGAACCCCGCGAAAAGCTAGACGCGAACGGCAAAAGCTACAGCCCGAAACGATGGGAGATAGTCCTTTGCCTCGGAGCAGACCCCGTGACCGGGAAGAGGCAGCGCATAAAGCGTGTTGTCAGGGGCACCAAGTCGGACGCCCGCAAGGCCAGGGACGCCATAAGGCGCGAATACGAAAGCGGCCTCAGCTTCGAGAGCGAAAGCATGGGGTTCTCAGAGTTCGCCCGCGAATGGTGCAAGGCAAGGAAAACGACCGGGGCACTCAGGGAGAAAACCCTTGCACGGGATGAGCAGACGGTAAGGCTGCTCAGCGGCTACCTCGGGAACGTGAAGCTAAAGGACATTACCCCGCAGATGGTGGAAAGGCTCTACGACGCCATACGGGAGGACAAGCGCAAGACGGGAAAGCCCTACTCCGAAACGACAATGAACCGGATGCACGGAACCATGAGGCAGATCATGGACAAGGCGGAGCGTTACGACCTGATACTCAGGAACCCGTGCAAGCGGGTAGACCCTCCCAAGATAGAGGATTCGGATAGAAAGAGCCTCGGGCGGGCCGAATGCGTGAAGCTGCTCAGGGCGATAGACTCCGAGGAATCCGAAATGGAGCAGGGGTATAGGGCCAAGGAGCAGCGGCGCGAGGAATGGAACGCAGCCAGGAACGCGAAGAAAGGCCCTCGGGGCCGTCTCTACGGCCTGGGCAACCTGGGACGCCTCGAAGCCGTCAGAATCGGCCTCGCAACGGGAATGAGGCTCGGGGAAGTCCACGGGCTTAAATGGTCTGATGTGGTGTTGGCGGAACGAGGCGGCGAATGGGGCGGAGTAATCAGCGTGAGCAAGTCCCTCTCATTCAGCGGGAAACTGCAAAGCCCGAAAACCAAAGCGGGGAACCGAAGCATCAACATCGACGCGCATACTGCGGAAAGGCTCTCATGGTGGAAACGCACCCAGGCCGAAATGCTGGGCAAGATAGGCAGGGAGCAAGGGCCTGATACGTTCATTTGCTGCAACGACGAGGGCGGCTCGGGGAGCATCCCCAACTTTGAAAGATGGTGGAGGGAGTTCCGAACCCGTGCGGGTCTCCCGGGCTTGCGATACCACGAACTCAGGCACACCCAGGCAACCCAGCTTCTAGCGGCGGGCGTCGATGTGAAAACGGTGCAGAACCGGATGGGCCACGCGAACGCCTCAATCACGCTTGACTGGTACGCGCACGCGCAGCCCGAGAACGACGTCAAAGCGGCTGCTCTCATGGGAGCGATCATGGAGGAAGAGCCGCCCTCGAACGTCGTTCAAATCCGCACGGCATAGCGGAGAGGATAGCACCCGTGAACACAGGAGCTGCGGCGAATGTCCCCCAAATGTCCCCCGTTCGGAGAACCCGCCCCGCGAAAAGGAAACAGGCCACCAGGTTTCACCCTGATGACCTGCGGTTTCCTGGAGCCGATGACCGGACTCGAACCGGTGACCTACGCATTACGAGTGCGTTGCTCTACCAACTGAGCCACATCGGCATGTAGGTCTGCTGCGAACAGCTGCGTTATTGTACCTTGAAGCGCCTGATTATGCCACACCTCCAACAAGATTTTTCAATTGTCCACATTTTGCGCGTTTCGCTGGAGGATGCCGACCGTTGCCAAACCGATACGGAGCCCCGCCGATGATAGAATGAATGCACATGTAACGGCCCGTAGAAAGGATTGTCATGGGCTTCGGACTTTTCTTTATTCTCCTCATACTGATCATTGCAGCGCTGGTCGCGGACGGCTTCTACATCGTGAAGCAGCAGCACGCCGTCATCATCGAGCGGCTCGGTAAATTCAACCGCTTCACCGGCGCAGGCTTCCACGTGAAGATCCCCGTTATCGAGCGCAAGGCTGCCGTCGTGTCGCTGCGCACCATGAAGAACGGCTTCAAGATCGATGCGAAAACCGCCGACAACGTGACCATCGGACTTGAAGTGTCCGCGCAGTACCACGTCGACTATGCCATGGGCAACGCGCCCTACGAATCGGGCATCTACAAGAGCTTCTACATGCTGCAGGAGCCCGAGGAGCAGATGAAGGACTTCATTACCGACGCGTTGCGCTCGGCCATCCCCACCTACTCGCTGGACGAGGTTTTCGCCAAGAAGGACGACATTGCCCGCGACGTGAACAACACCGTGTCCTCGCAGATGTCCGGCTACGGCTTCACCCTGGTCAGCACGCTGATTACCCGCATCGCCCTGCCGCGCGAGGTCGAGGATTCCATGAACCAAATCAACTCCGCGCAGCGTACGCGTCTGGCCGCTCAGGACCTGGCCGAGGCCGACCGCATCAAGACCGTGACCGAAGCAATCGCCGAGGCCGAGAGTATGGAAAAGGCCGGCGAAGGCATCGCGCTGCAGCGCAAGGCCATCGCGCAGGGCATCAAGGATTCGCTGGAAACCATCAAAGAGTCCGGCGTCACCCCGCAGGAAGCCAACCAGTTGTTCATGTTCACCCAATGGGCCGACATGATGAGCCGCTTCGCCGACCAGAAGGGCGGATCCACGGTAGTGCTGCCGAACGATTTCAGCGCCACAGCCGGCATGTTCGAGCAGATGCTCGTGGCGCAGAAGGCCGACGACGAGCAATAACGGCCTGCAACATATCCCGTATCGACCGGCCTGCAACCCCGTTTGCGGGCCGGTTTCGTTTTGGCGAAGGTGCCTTCGAAACGCCCGCGCGCTGTCGCTCTCTTCATTACGCTGCCGCAACGAACGTTGTCATACGTGCAAGATCGGCCACAAACCGCTACACTATAGAATCAGTCGATTTTGAAGGAATGAGATACATGCCCCAACCCGTTACCAGTTCAGACAGCGGCCATCACATACAAACTCCGACCGATGATGCGCTGCCCGACGTAAAGCAGCCCCAAATCACATCGTTTCTGGATGATGATGACGATGATGAAGAGCTTAACTGGATACACGGCGACCTCGACGAAGACGATGACGACATAGACGACAACGTCAACGACACCTCATCAATCGCATTCAAACGACGCCAGGAGCTCCTGAATCAAGAGGAGCCTTCCATCGGCGTCAAGCTCCGCAGCAACCTGACCGTCGTCGCGGCGGTCGTCGCCGGCATCACGGTGGCGTGTGTGAAGTTCATCGCGTCCGCCATCACCGGTTCGGTCGCGATGATGTCCGAAGGCGTCCACTCGCTGGTCGACGCATCCAACGACGCGCTGCTGCTCATCGGCACGAAGAAATCGCAGCGCAAGCCCGACGTGGAACACCCCTTCGGCTACGGCCGCGAGCTTTACTTCTGGACCTTCGTCGTGTCCGTCGTGATTTTCTTCTTCGGCGGAGGCTTCACCCTGTTCCAGGGCGTGAAGTCCTTCATGGCCGGCGGCAACGTGGTCGAGAATCCCCTGATCAACTACATCGTGCTCATCATCGGCATCGTGCTGGAGGGCACATCGCTGACCATCGCCCTAAACGACGTGAACAATGCCCGTGGCGAGCGCTCCATCTGGGAATACATCCGCAACTCCAAGTCGCCCACCAACTTCACGGTGCTGCTTGAGGACTCGGCAGCCGTCGGCGGCATGATAATCGCGCTTATCGGCATCGCGCTGTCGCTGCTGCTCAAAATGCCGCGGCTCGACTCGGTGGCGTCCATCGTCATCGGCCTGACCATGGCCACCGTGGCCGTCATCCTGCTGCGCGAGACCCGAAGCCCGCTCATCGGCGAGGGCCTGACCATGGACGAAGTCGACGACGTGGTGTTCATCGTCGAGGAGGACCCCGCCGTCATCAAGTGCGGCCGCGTCCTGTCGATGTACATGAGCCCCCGCGACATGCTGCTCAACCTTGACGTCACCTTCGACGATGAGCTTGACGAAGGCGACGTGCTGCAGGCCATCGACCGCATCGAAGCCGAGCTGATCGACGAATATCCGCAGTGCACGTCCATCTTCATCGAGGTCGAGTCTCTGAACCAGGTGTACCGCCAGCGCCGCGACCGCCGCGAGGCCTTCGAGGAGGCCGAGGAGGACGACGACGAGCCGCGCATCCCCGGACCGCGTTTCCCGAAAGCCCGGTTCGCCCGCACCCGCGGTTAGCTTCATCAAAACGAAAGCCCCTCATCGGAGGGGCTTTTTCATGTACTGGGCAGGTGCGTTCGCTAACTCAGCTCCACGTTGGCGAACCGCTCCGCCGTGCGCCAGAGCACGTTCTCCAATTCGTCCTCGGTCAGCTCGCAACGCATCATTTTGTCCAGCTCGCTGCCAGGATTCCACATGGGGTAGTCGCTGCCGAACATGACGCGCTCGGACCCCCACATGCGGATGAGCTCGCGCATGTGGCGGCAACCCGTCATGAAAAAGGCGCTTGAGGCGTCAACGTACAGGTTGTCGAAGCTGCTGAGCGCTGCATGGTATTCGTCGAACGCGACATCGTATATGGACCATCCGCCCAGATGGGCTGCATCAACTACCAAGTCCGGGAAAGCCTTCATGACGTTGATGAGGCGCCGCGGGTGCGAGTAGTCGTAACGGTAGTCGCCCGTGTGGACGACCAGCGGCAGCCGGCCGGCGATGATTTCGTAAAAGCGCATGAGACGGGGGTCGTCCATATCCACTTCCTGGGTGTCAGGATGCAGCTTGAACCCATGGAGCCCCAGTTCAATGGCACGTTCAACTTCGGCTTCCATATCCTCGAAGTCCTGATGCATGGTGCCGAACCCGATGAATTCCGGATGCTCCTCGCACGTTGCAGCGATGTAGTTGTTGATAGTCGTGACGGATTTCGGGGTGGTGGCCACGGAGTGCACGATTGCGTGCGTGATGCCCGCCTGTTTATGGATGGCCAGCAGCTCCTCCGGCGTGCCCGCGCCCGCCATCTTGATCGTGTAGAACTGCCCCACAGCCTCGACCGCCCGCGGGGCGATCTTGCCAGGGTATATGTGCGCATGCGCGTCGACAATCGGCATGGTTATCCTTTCACTAGCGTGTGGTAAAGCGAATCTAGCACAAATCCGGATGGCGGCAAGCGCACTTCGAACAATGCCGCCGCAAAACCACGAAGGACGAGGCACCTCCCCCAACCCCGGGGCCCTGGGGGCACAGCCCCATCCCAGAACCCCGAAGGGGCGCGCTTTTGCCGAAGGCAAACAGCCGCCCGGCGGGACAGCCCCCCCCCGAGCAATGCAGCGAAGGGGGCGCGCTTTGCGAAGCAACAGCGCCCCCGGCGGGACGGCCCCCAACTGGGATCCCACCAGCAGAATTAGGCAAAGACAGCGAGGTCCGCTCTGGCGCCCAAGATTGGCTTGACACGCGAACGTAGCGTACTAGGCGTACGTGAGTGAGCGTGGAATGCCAAGATTGGGCGCCAGAGCGGACCGCAGCGGCGATCGGAATGGCTGGGCCACCAGGACTCGAACCCGGACTAAGGGCACCAAAAACCCCTGTGCTGCCATTACACCATGGCCCAATACAAGAAGCGCGCCCTTGAATCGGCGCGTCACAAGAACGCATGCAAAAAAGTGGTGGGCCGTGAGGGTCTCGAACCCGCGACCTTGGGATTAAAAGTCCCCTGCTCTACCAACTGAGCTAACGGCCCACTTCAAACTTCGCGCACATGCGCATTGACGTATTGTAACCACACAACCACCGATGGTCAATCATAAAACCCGACCTGCCCATTTACCCCACATTAACCGACGAGACCGACGGAGCTGCAGCCCCACGAATCCAGACGGTCGAGCTCGCGAAGGACATGTCTTGCTCCGGCACACATCGCATCGTATTGCGCCTTCTTTCAGATTCGTTTAAGGAAGGCGTCGCATAATGAAACCATCGCAAGGGGGCAACCCCAAGCGAGCACCTAGACAAACATCTCGTAAGGAACCGGCCCCACTCCTTCCTGCATACCCAAGGCCGCGTTTCGTTGAGGCATCAGCGCGAAACCCTACCCTCCCTTCCATCTTGCACCGCGCCGACGCCCACAACAACAAAAGGCCGGCGAGAAACCGGCCTTTGTTGTGTTTTCGGGAAGGACATGACGCCTTAAGCGCCGCCCGTTATTATTTCAGGGTGTCGAGAAGCTCCTTGTCGGCAGCAAGCGCCTCGGCGGCTTCGCCCATCTGGACCTTTACGGCCGAATGCCCCGTTCCGCCGTAGGTGGTACGGGCGCGGACGATGGCCTCCAGGTCCAAAGCGGACACGATGTCCTCCTCGAACAGGGCCGATGCCTTCTTGAACTCCTCAAGGGTCAGATTTTCCAGGCCCTTGTGGTTCTTCTCGCAGTACAGGACCAGATTGCCCACGACCTCATGCGCCTGACGGAAGGGCATGCCCTTTTTGGCCAGGTAGTCGGCAACGTCGGTTGCCGCGGTAAAGCCCTTGCCGGCGCCCTTGCGCATGGCCTTCGGATGCACCTTCATGGTGTCGATCATGCCGTCCATGATGATCATGCAGTCGTTCAGGGTCTTGGCGGCGTCGACGGCGCCCTCCTTGCACTCCTGCAGGTCCTTGTTGTATGCCAACGGCAGCGACTTCATGGTGACCAGCAGGCCGACCAGATCGCCCACCACGCGGCCCATCTTGCCACGGGTCAGCTCCGCGAAGTCGGGGTTCTTCTTCTGGGGCATGATCGACGAGCCCGTGGAATACGAGTCGGCCAGCGTGATGAAGGCGAACTCGGTGGTGGACCACATGACGATCTCCTCGCAGAGGCGCGACAGGTGCATCATGGCCACGCTGCACGCATACTCCAGGTCAAGCAGGTAGTCGCGGTCGGACACGGCGTCCAGCGAGTTGGGTGTGGGGTGGTCGAAGCCCAGAAGTTCGGTGGTCATCTGACGGTCGATGGGGTAGGTGGTGCCTGCCAGCGCGGCGCTTCCCAACGGGTTGGCGTCGGCGGCCTGATAGGCGCTGTACAGACGCTTGTAGTCGCGGGTGAACATCCAGAAGTACGCCAGCAGATGGTGGCTGAACAGCACCGGCTGGGCATGCTGCAGATGCGTGAAGCCCGGCATGATGACGCCGTAATGCTTTTCGGCCTTGTTGTAGAAGCTCTCGCGCATGCGGCAGTTCTGCTCCATGAGCTCCTTGATCATGAACTTCGCATGCAGGCGGATGTCCGTGGCCACCTGGTCGTTGCGGGAGCGGCCCGTGTGTAGGCGCGCGCCAGACTGACCGATGTCCTCGATCAGGGTTTTCTCTACGGCCATGTGGATGTCTTCGTCATTGATGTCCCAGGTGAAGAGACCCTTGTCGATCTGATGACGGATCTCCATCAGGCCGACTTCGATGCGGTCGGCATCGAACTGGCTGATGATGTCCTGCTTGGCGAGCATCTTCGCATGGGCGATGGAGCCCTGGATGTCCTGGGCGTACATATGCTTGTCGATGGGCAGCGACGCACCGAACTCCTGCGTGAACTTGCCGACGCCCTCTTCAAACCGTCCGGACCAAAGTGCCATGTTCAACCTCTCAACTACATGCGTATGCGGGCACACGGCCCGCATACGTGCTATTCCTCTCTCATACGCACAGCGGAAGCACCGCACGCGCGCCACGAATAACGCGCCGATGCCCGAGTGCGCCGCGAAACGCTACTCGACTTTCGCGCCCTGAACGCCGGCCCACACGCTGATGGGAAGGCTGGTCAGGTCGATAAAGCCCTTGGCGGCAGAACGGTCGAAGGTGTCCTCCGCGCCGTAGCTGGCCAGACAGAAATCATACAGCGAAACGTCGCTCTTCATGCCGACCACGGTGGCATTTCCCTTATAGAACTTGATTTTCACCACACCGGTCACAAAACGCTGGGTTTCGGCCATGAAGGCATCCAGAGCCTGCTTGAGGGGCGAGAACCACTTGCCGAAGTAGACCTCGTGAGCCCACTGGTGCTCCAGGTTGAGCTTGGTGAAGAGGGTCTCGCGCTCGAGGCACATGGTCTCGAGGGCCTTATGGGCGATGATCAGGGCCGTTGCGGCCGGGGTCTCGTAGCATTCGCGGGACTTCACACCGATCATGCGGTCTTCAATCATGTCCAGGCGGCCGACGCCGTGGTTGCCTGCGATGGCGTTCATCTTGTTGATGACGCTCAGGAAGTTCATCTCCTCGCCGTTGACAGCGGTGGGCACGCCCTCCTTGAAGGTGATTTCGACATATTCGGGAACGTCAGGTGCGTTCTCGGGGCTGTTGGAGATGGTCCAGATGTCCTCGGGCGGCTCGTTCCAAGGATCTTCCAGAACGCCGCATTCGATGGCACGGCCCCACAGGTTGTCGTCGACGGAGTAGGGCTTCTTCTTGGTGGTGGGCACCGGCACGCCGTGGGCGACGGCCCAATCCATCTCGTCGTCGCGGGTCAGCAGGTCCCACTCACGCACGGGAGCCAGAATCTCGATCTTCGGGTCAAGGGCCTTGATAGAGGTTTCGAAACGAACCTGGTCGTTGCCCTTACCGGTGCAGCCGTGGGCGATGTAGTCGGCGCCGTGCTTGTGGGCCACGTCCACCATGTACTTGGACAGCAGCGGGCGGGACAGTGCGGACAGCAGCGGGTACTTGTTCTCGTACAGACCGTTGGCCGCCAGGGCCTTGGTCAGGTACTTGTCGGCGTATTCTTCACGCATGTCGACCGCGTCGGCGGCGATGGCGCCCATATCGAGGGCCTTCTGCTTGATGAAGTCCAGGTCTTCGTCGTCCTGACCGACGTTTCCGCAGATGGCGATAACGTCGAGGTTCTTCTCAACCTGCAGCCACTTCAAAACGACGGACGTGTCCAGACCGCCGGAGTACGCCAATACGACCTTTTTCTTTTCGCTCATGATCTTTATCCTTTGCCTTCCGTATCGTCGGATCTTTACCTTTGTGCATGCTGCCTGTCTTCTCGGATCTTTCCGCATGCACAAAAAGACCCGGCGACGCCGGGTGCTGCCTAGAGTCCTATGTTCATGCGACAGGAGATTTTACCTGGTAGGGACCGCAGACAACACACGCGCACGTCGCAGCGTGATTCGTCGGCCCTGGCGTCGGAGGGATGCCTGCAGCATGGTGATCATATGTGCGGCTCCTTTCCGATGCCGTGTCCCGCAAGACTATTGCCAAGTAAAGTGTTTTTACCCTAACGGTTCATGAAGAATAATGCAACCCATTATAAAAAAATATTCAGAATTCTTTCCACACTTGCATATTTATGCATTCGGTCCTTGTGCATATACCACGCGTGATACACTTACCGCATGGTCAAGCACGTCGTCATAAGCGCCACCGTCCGCCTTTGGAACACGAAGGCCTTGCAGACGTTTCTCGCATGTGCGCTGGCGATCGCCGTTGTGCTGTGCGCCTCCTGCGACGCCGCTGACGAGCCCAAGCCCGATTCGGCGACGGGAACCACCGGACCCGCCACCGAAGCACCCGAAGAGTCCGCCGGCAAGGAAACGCCCGGCGTCGTCCGCGGAACCGGAACCGCAAGCATGCCGGAGGTCCAGAAAGCCGCGCGCGAATCCCGGGCGTCGGTGGAGCTGACCTGTGAGCTTCTGGACGACATCGCATCCACGCCCGATTTGCAGGTGTTTTCTTTGTCCGAAGAGCCGGCCCCGGCCCTGGAAACCAAGACCTACGACAACCTGACCAAGGCGATGCAAGCCATCCAATCCAAGGGTGACCTGGGCTTTTTCATGATGGATGTGGAATCGGGCGCAGGCATCGCCTACAACCTGGACGAGCCGTTCTACGGCGCGAGTTCCTTCAAGGGGCCTTACGCGGTGTTCCTGTGCCAGGAGCTGATCGAGACCGGCAAGGTGAAACTGGACGACGAGTGCAAGATCTGCACCCGGGTGGACAAGCTGGGGTCCTATCCGTTCGGCGGCAGCGACACCGTCCAGAATCTGATTTACGCCGCGGTGGTCGAATCCGACAACAATGCATACGTTTCGCTGCGCGACACCTTCGACACCTTGGGATACGACGAATGGGCCACGGGACTCGGCGTAAAGGATTGCCCCTGGACGCAAGGTTTTCACTACCCCACCTACTGCACTCGCAGCTCAGCGAAGCTGTGGCTGAACACCTACCGGTATTTCGAGACGGGCAGCGACACCTCCGTGTGGCTTGAGGCCGTCATGCAGATTGCGGAGGATTCGTTCATCCGCGAGGCCCTCAAGGGCACCGATGCCGTCGTGGCCGACAAGGGCGGTTGGATTGCCAGCGACGACGAGCCCGAGTATAACGTACTTGTGGATGCAGGCCTCATCGAGTACGAGGGACGCACCTATATCATGTGCGTCATGGCCGGCCTGCCCGACTGCGAAGAGCACCGGGCGTTATGCTCCGATCTGGCCGCAGCCCTGTTCGCAACCCATGAATCGCTGTCCTGGAAATAGCCGGGCACGCCGTCTGATAAGGTTTTTTCTTGCTCCAATCCCTATGCCCAAGGCTTCAGGTCGACTTCGATGAAGTCTCCCACCTGAGGCGGATTGACCCCCGTCCCTGACGGCATCATGTAATAGCCGTTGACGGCATCTTCGGACAAGCCGCCTGGTTTGCCTGGGACGCCAACCGCCTCCAGCACGCCATCTTCCGCCTGGCGCACGATCATGAACTTCACGCCGTAAAAAATCGAGCCGTCGGCGTTTTCGGAAGGCCTGACCTCGCCAGGAAGCTGTTTGGCGCCGGCCATGTGCTTATGGGCGCCCGGCCCGCCAGGACGGATTTCGGATGCAAGGCGGGCTTTCACCTTCGGCAGATTCTCAGGCTGACGCAGATAGCGCTTGATGACGGGCCGCAGATAGAAATCGGCCGTAAAGCCTGCTCCGCGAGGCGGTCCCGAGATGCCCACGACAGGCGTGCCGTCCACCACGGCGGCGCTGCTGTGGTGGCCTGGCCCGTGATTCGTCTGGTGGTAGAGCACCGTGCCGACCTCGTCGAGCATTTCGATGTTCCAGTCGTCGGAACCCTTTGAGCTTCCGGCGTTGACCACTACAATGTCGGCCTTGGTGCAGGCCTCGCAAATCGCCGCCGTGATGCGTTCGCGGTCATCTGGAACGATGTCCCAAAGAACGGGTTCGCCGCCCCACTGGCGGATCTTCTCAGCAATCAGCAGCCCGTTTGTTTCGAAATGTCCGCCGCGCTTCAGCTCGTCGCCGATGCGCGTGAGCTCGTTTCCGGTGGGGATGAAGGCCACCGTCGGGCGTGCGATAACCGACACGTCAGTCACGCCGCCCATGGCCATACGGGCCATGATATCTACCGTGACCAGGGTGTTTTCAAAGGCCAGCACCTCGCCTTGCCTCATTTTGCTGCCTTGCGGGTTCGTACCTGCGAATTTTGCCGAAGGCGCCGCATCGATGGTAATGTGCCGTTCATCATCGGACACCGTGACGTGCTCGATGACGATGGCCGTATCGAATCCCTCCGGCATACCGACGCCGGTGTTCGCGAACTCCCAGTCGACGCCTCGCACCCATTCCGACGTATCCGGCATGCCGTTTTCGAAATCCGCATAGTGCACGGCCACTGAGTCCAAGCAGCATTCCAGGCAGTTCGGAATGTCGGTCTGAGCCTTCGCATCCTCAGCCAGCACTCGACCGCAAGCCTCTTGAACAGGTATGGTTTCCTTACGCCGATCAAATTCGCACGCATCGCGCAGAAGTTCGACGGCCTTCTCGCGTGTGACTTGCACATGGTTTGAGTGGTCGCGCATGGGCAATCCTTTCGTCATCCACGTTCGGCGCACCCGGTGCAGCCGCAAAGATTCCGCATCGAATTCCGATGGCCAGAGGAATCTTGCGGCAACACGAGCTTGGTGCAAACCGAGTCCGACCCGTGTAGCCTTCGAGCTCGCATTATAGTGATGCGTGCCAAGCGCGACGCCGACCGATGCAGAAATCCATGATTCCGAATTCGCCGTCCGCCTTGTGATTGCCAGCGTTTTCGCCCAAGCCGCAGATAAGGCAGCGCTTTCCTGGCAATGGGCTAGGCAAGCGAACTGAACTGCGCACCTGAGGCAATATGGCAACATCACATGGCCAGCCGAAATGCAATCGGCTTAAGCCCGAACGCAGCGGTGCTCGAAATAATCCAGTCGGGTAAAGCGTTTGATCTTCTTGAAGGCATACATGCTGTATCATTCCCGTTCAAGCGGAGCCCGTGTGTCGCACGTGTGTCCGGCCTCGCAAGTACTGAGCTGTGCCGAAGGGTGGTTGAAGTGAAGAAAGCGCTGATTCTTGTCATGATGATGGCCTGCTTGCTGGGCGTCGTCGTGGGGTGCGGGTCCCAAAGCAACACGGAGCCGAAAGACTACGGTCCGCCCATGGACATAAGCTTGAGTACCGAGGAGACCGAAATGTATGGGGTTCATCTGCTTCTCCCCGACAACTCCCCGCTCGAACAGAGCGAGTCGGACCCCAATTACGCCCAAACAGTCGCGAACCTCGACGATTCCCTCACGATTGAAATAGTGGTTAGTATGAGCTATTTCCCCGGTGATGAGCAAAGTTACACCACCAATCCGAACAGCGAAGAGACGTATACGCCTGCGGCGATTCTGAAAGACTGGGCCGACGCCTACTCTGACCCTGATTCAATAACGGTTGAGGGTAAGACGCATATCGGCGGCACCGCTGCGCTTGTTACAACGTCGAGTGCAGAAAGGAAAGAGAGGGGCGGCATCTACGATCTCACCACTATTAGTCTTGCCATGAACTCGGGGTATGTTGTCATCTCCTACGAGGATCGCGGTGGACGGTATGGCGACCTTATCCAGCAAAGCATCAAAAGCATCTGGATCGACGAAGAAGAGATTCCCGACTTCGTTCGCGCGACGAGCCCTGAAGGCTTGCAGGCTGCCGGATTGATGGAGCAGCCCTGGCAGATTGACTGCGACATGTTCAGCATCTACGTGAATCCCCCTGCGGATTTCATTCCTCTCGAGCGAACCGAAGGGAACTACGAATGGATAGCCCCCGACGGGAACACGGTGATTTCGGCGACGGTCACCGACAGGTCCACATTCGGTCTGTCCGAGGAAGATCTGGAGCAGCTGGAACAACGCATGGCTTTGACCGCACCAGGGTTTAGCGACCTCGAATATAGCTCCGGGGTACATAACGACATGGACGCTTCTAAGATGAAGTACAAGATTGAAAACGAAAACGGCACGACATGGATGTACGTGGTTACGGTCGCACCTGAATACTCTAATGAAGCAATCGCTGTAACAGTGGGCAGCCGGTCCGAGGACAACGTGGAGCTGCCCGAGATGATGAACATCCTGCGCTTTGCCGACGGGTGGAACAACGGCGGCGTTCTGAACATGGAAGAAATCGCCGTGGCCCCCGAATCCGCCGAAGACCAAGGATAATCGGCCACGCAGTCGTTAGCGTCAGAGGGGTAGGCAGCGACCATCGCGTTCGTTCGAGGCCCGCTCGCGAATACTACGATACGAAATCGACTCGCAACAACAAAAGAACCGGCTCAGCTTCGTTGCTGGGCCGGTTCTATATGGAGGGGACGCGCAGGTTGCTGCAGGCTAAATGGCACGGCCCACGTCGTTGCCGCCGCGGATGGCCAGCGCGATGTTGAACGGCGCTTCGCAGTCGCCGATGGAGTAGCTCTCCCCGGCGAATCCGTCAAGCAGGCTCTTGTTGGGCAGCATGTCGGCCGCATTCACCACGCTGTCGCAGGCAACGGACACGGTCGCGTCGAAATCTGCGGAATACACCTTCATCACGCCGTCGGCTACCGATTCGATGGAGGCTTCGGGAATGATGCGGACGCCCAACGCCGCGAAGGTGGTGGTCATGAAGCGCTTGGCATGCTGGCTCTGCTGCATGTCGACCTCATCGTTGGTGCTGGGCGTGACGATGGTCACGTTCTTCTTGTGCACGGTAAGCCACATGGCCACGTCGATGGCCTGCTCGTTGCTGCCGTACACCACGATGTTGTCGCCCGTCGCTTCCATATAGTCCTCGATGGCGAACACATCCGCCCCGTCGACCTGGAGCTCGTCGCGCAGGCCGCCGCAAGCAAGAATAAGCACGTCGGGGTTTGTTTCGGAAATGGTTTCCGCCGTCACCTCGGTACCCGTCACGACGTCGACCCCAGCCAGCTCGCACTGGCGCTCCAGGTAGGCGCGCAGGTCGTCCAGGTTCTCGTGCGGTCCTTTGACCAGGCTTGCGAAGGCGAGCAGGCCACCAAGTTGGCCGCTCTTCTCATACAGGCTCACGCTGTGGCCTCGCAGCGCTGCGATGCGCGCCGCCTCCATACCGGCGGGACCGCCGCCGACAACCATGACGGATTTCGGCTCGGCTGCCGGCTCAAGCTCGTAGGTGGCAGGGCCGTTTTCGGTCATGACGCGCTGGGTCAGCGCATTCACGCGGCAGTAGCTCATCGCGCGGTTCATCTCGTTGCTGCCGGCGTGGCAATGCAGGCAGCGGGTGCACGGCGCAATCTCGTCCAGACGACCGTCCTTGATCTTGTTCACATACTCGGGATCGACGGTCAGCGGGCGCGTCATCAGGTAGTAGTCGGCGCACCCGTCGGCCAGCGCCTGCTCGAAGTAATCAGGAGCATGGGCCGGATCCATGTAGGTCACAATGCCGCACGGGATGGACAGCTCTTCCTTATAGCGCTTCGCGATGTTGAACAGCATGCCGGCGCCGCTGTGGTTGCCGACCAGCTCGCCGCCGAAATGCCGGCCGAAATTGAACTGGGTGCCGTAGCCGGTCGCGCCCTCGACGCCGTTCACAATGAAGTAGAGGTCGGAAGCGAACTGGCAGGGATGGTTGCCCAGCGGACCGAGGCGCAGGTGCATGGAGTCGGCACCGGCCTTCTCGAACTCCTTGGCCAGCGCGATGCCTTCGTCCACCGACGTCACCTTGGTGCGCTTCGCCGTGAAATCGCTGTCCAGGGTCATGAGCGTGGCGCCGTTGGCGATGTCGTCGTACTCCTCGACGCAGTCGATCAGCACCTGGACGAAGAAGTCGCTGCCGCAGGCCTCCTTAATCTGCTGGATGCATTCCACCACGAAGCGGGCGCGGTTCTCGATGGAGTCTGCGCCGTATTCGTCGGTACGGGTATTGTGGAACCGGGAAAGGAACTGCTCGCCCTGGTTGAAGCCGGCCGCGTTGATCTCGATCCCGATAAAGCCCATGTCCTTGATCTGCTTGGCAAGCGCCACGCCAGCGGTCTCGATGCCCTTGATCATTTCGACCGGCATGGACTCTTCGTCCACAGGCAGGCCGAACGGGGCCCACTGGAAGAAGAAACGCGAGTTGTATTCCGCCGCGTCGGCAGTAAGCTTCTTGAAGAAGTCGACGGCTTCAGCAGGCACTTCGCCCTCTGCCGGCATGGCGAAGGCTTCGCCCTCCATACCGATCAGTTCGACGCCGCCGCGGGCGAAATTCATGTAGTACTCGTACATCTCGTCGGTGTAGCCCGCAAGGTAGGTGGCGGAACCGGCCGCCGACTTCGCCATGCGGTTGCCGAACTCGTGACCACCGATGCTGAACGGGCTGAGCAGCGTCGCGAAATCGGTCGTGTTTGCGCGGTAGTCGTAGTCCTGAGGATTGACGTACGCCTGGGCGATGAGCTCCGTCTCTCCGGATGCAGCCGCCGTGCTGGCGGCCGGCTCCGCGGTGGATGCGGCTTCGGTGCCGGTTGGCGCGCAGGCCGCCAGGCCGAACGCCGCAGCACCTGCGGCAACAGCAGATCCCTTTAGAAACGAGCGGCGTGAAACATCGAATGTCATGGTTCCCCCTCTTGGTTGAGTTTCTGCCTTCAAGCTGGCTTCATTCAAACAAAGAGGGTATGCATCGGGAAGAATCGGTTTGGCACCGGGTGTAAACCCCAGGTTGCATCCTTCGCGGTTGCAGCCCGTCCGCCATGCGACGCTCCGCCCGAAGTCATTCTTTCGAATCGGCGTATCCCCTGATGTAGTCCATAACTGCACGCTCCGCTTCGGTACAGGACCGCCCGATGCAGACGAAATCGATCCGCCAGCGCAAGCCTGGGTCCGGGGACGGAACGAAGACCAGGTCCTTGCCGTCTATCCTGCGCCGCACGCTTTCCGGCGCCATGCAGACGCCCTGTCCTGCGCGTACCTTGCTCAGGATGAGCTCGTAATCGTTGTACTGCCCGTTGGTGCATACGTCCACGCCGCAGCGTGCGGCAAGCTCGCTCAAGCCCAAATCGCTTAAGTCTCCCTTGCCCACGGCGAACACCGTTGACCCCCGCAACTGATCGATGCGGAAGCTCTCAGGTTCAACATCGAGCATCGATCGGCTGAACACCAGGTAAACAGGCTCGTCGGCCAGCGCGACACGCTCGGCGCCTTCCGTCTTGAGGGGCCCCGGCACAATGGCGAATTCCACGCGGCCCGCCTCGAGCAGCTCGGTGCAGCGCATGTAGAAATGCTTTTCGACGTGGATTTCCACCCAGGGGATGTCTTTCTCCATGGTCTCGAAGAACCCATCGGGCAGCGATTCCAGCACGCCGTCCGCAATTGCGATGGTGATAACGGGGCGCCTGCCGTCGGCCATCGCCGCCGTCTGGCGGATGGCCTGCATGTTCTTCAGGCAGCGCCATGCGAAGGGGAAGATGTCGTCCGCCGCCTCGGTCGGGTGCGCGCCGCTTTCATCGCGCACGAACAGCTCGACGCCCAGCTCGTCTTCAAGCGTCTTGATGGCCTTGCCGAACGCCTGTCGCGATACGTAGGTCTGCTCGGCCGCCTTCGCGAAAGAGTGCGTTCTGTACGCAGCGCAAAACCACTCGAGCTGGTTGAAATTCATTTCCGAAGGCCTCCTTTCGACGCTCGCAGGCATGTGTTCGTTTCGGCTGATTCTACCCCGACGCTGGACCGACCGCCACCTCGCCCTCATGCTGTTACCCGACGCCCTCAAGCCGACCATCTTATCCGAACATGTCGACTGTGTCCGATTGCTCCAACGTCGCCAAACGGTGCCTGCCTCGTAGCTATACTGTGGGGCATTGTTCCCTTTTCGACCGACCCAGGATTCCATGGACCCCATTGCGCTGCTCATCGTGTGCCCGTTGGTATTTCTCGCAGGATTCGTCGACGCCATCGCGGGCGGCGGCGGACTCATCTCGCTGCCGGCCTACCTGCTTGCGGGGCTGCCGGCCCACATGGCGCTGGGCACCAACAAGCTGTCGAACGCCATCAGCACCTCCGTGGCAACGCTGCGCATGGCGCGGGCCGGCTACATCAAGCTGCCCCTGGCGGTGCCCGCCGTCATCGGCGCGCTTGTCGGTTCGGCCATTGGTGCAAAGTTGGCTCTGCTCACGCCTGAGGGCGTCTTCCAAATGCTTCTGGTGGTGGCCCTTCCCGTGGTGGCCATCCTGGTGCTGCGCAAACGCGACTTGGACAACGGCGGCATAGCCGAGGCCGCACCGACGCCAAAACTGCTGGTCATCATTGGTATTTGCGCCATCGTCACGGGCTTGTACGACGGATTCTACGGCCCTGGCGCCGGCACCTTCATGCTGTTGTCTTTCGTGACCTTCGCAAAACTGCGGGTCCGCGAGGCATCCGGAACCATGAAGATGTGCAACCTGGCGTCGAACATTTCCGCCTTGGTCATGTTCCTGAACGCCGGAGCCATCTATATCGCGCTTGGCCTGATTGCTGCGGCCTTCAACGTTGCCGGCAACTACATCGGCGCAGGTCTCGTGGTCAAAAACGGCTCGAAAATCGTGCGACCCCTCATCGTCGTGGTGCTCTGCGCGCTGTTCGCCAAGGTGCTTTTCGACCTGGTCGCCTAGCCGACTGGCGTGCCGCCTCGGTCGGGTGCGCCTTCCACATGACCGCAAAGCGGCAAGCCGCCGCAGCTGCGTCGCATTCGGACACACGCCAAAAACTGGCGATTCGGCCCATGCATGAAGGGTTTCGCCCTTCCGGGGCCCCGCCGTGCAACGAAATTTCAATCCGCGGAGCACTTGAGGGGATAATCCGCGCAGACGGCCTCCCGAGGCGGCGTCGCGAGCCTAGCAAATGGCGCGTTTCGCCACATATTCGACTGTTCTGTTGCGTATCGTCCGATGCATTTGCCGTGCTACAGCCTTCAAAGCACGTCTGAAGGACGGTTCCGCGCGGATTATCGCCTTAAGTGCTCCAAAAATCGGATTCTTGTTGCACGACCCCTTCAGGCAAGGAGGCATCCCGCCCGAATCAGGGGCCGCCGCCGATAGTTCGAATGCCATCCACGTCAATGCCCGCAAATCCCACCGAGCTTCACGGCGAATTCGGATCAGCCAACCAGTCTGGCGCCCGACTTGACCCCAACGCAAAACGCCCGCAAGGGCCAGGCCCCACAGGCGTTTGAAATCTATGTAGCCAACAACTAGAAGCGACCGAGGAAGAAGCCGATGACCACGCCGGCAATGCCGATGATGGCGGTCAGCACGCTGATGGCGATGTCGTGGCGGCGATCCTCCTGGCGATAGCGCTCTACACGCGCGATGTCGGCATGTTCGGCATCGGATTCGCTCACGTAGGAATAGCCCAGGCCCAGCACCTCGAGCACCAGCGGATTGCCTTCGCGGTACTGCGCGGCGATTAGCCCCAGCTGGTCGAGGCGTCGCATGGACGCACCCGCCTGGGTATCGCGGCGCACGTACGCAAGCGGCTCCTGTTTGCCGTCGCGTCGATTCTGGGTTTCGATTTGGATGAGACGACGGAGAACTCGTTCGTCGTATTCGCTAAGCCTGGCTTCCATAGGCTGTGCTCCTTTTTGTGCTGCGTTTGCCGCGCGGCTGCCCGCCACACGACGTGTTGTGGTTACCTGAAAGTATAGCGAATGCGCGCCACGCTGTGCGTAACGCGCTGGAAAATCTCACATTGAGGGACCGACGCCCGACAAAGGTGGCGAATCGGGCAGCTCGCCTACGCCAACCCCGCCGCCTCCAGCGACCCCGCCTCCAGCAGGCGTAGGAACTCGGCCTCTGTCAGCACGGGCACGCCCAGCTGCACGGCTTTGTCGTATTTGCTGCCTGCGGCCTCGCCGGCCACCACGTAGCCGGTCTTCTTCGACACGCTGCCGGACACCTTCGCACCCATCGCCTTCAGGCGGTCGCCTGCCTCGGTGCGGGTCATGCCGCTTTCCGTCAGCGATCCGGTCAGCACGAACGTGATGCCGGCAAGCGTCTGGGGGATGTCGCTCTCTTTCACCTCGTCGGCCATGGTCACGCCCGCCCGCTCGAGCCTATGGATGACCTCGCGGTTGTCCTCGGTGGCCAAAAACGTCACGATGCTCTTCGCGATGACCGCGCCGATGCCGTCCACCTGGGCCAAGCCCTCCTCGGTGGCGTTCATCAACTTCTCCATGCTTGGGTAGGCCGCCGCAATGGCCTCGCCGGTGGTCTTGCCCACATGGCGAATGCCCAAACCGAACAGCACGCGGGCGAAGGTGCGGGACTTCGACGCCTCCAGCGACGCCATAAGCTTGGCCGCGATGGTGCCGCCCAGATGGATGGGCTCGCCCTCCTTGTTGATGCGGCCCGTTTCCAGCGTGGCCAGGTCGTATTCCGTCAGGTTGTAGTAGTCGGCCACGTCCAGCACGCGCCCGGACTCCACCAGGCGCGCGACAATTTCGTCACCCATGCCGTCGATGTCCATGGCGCCGCGGCTGGCCCAGTGGATCAGGCGCTCCATGGCTTGCGCCGGGCAGTCGATGGACACGCAGCGGAAGGCGGCCTCGCCCTCTTCGCGAACCAGGGGGCTACCGCAGCTCGGGCAGGTGGCGGGCATCTCCCAAGGTTTCGCGCCTTCGGGGCGCAGCGAAAGCACCGGCCCCAGAATCTCGGGAATCACGTCGCCGGCCTTGCGCACGATAACCGTGTCGCCGATGCGCACGTCCTTGCGGCGCACCTCGTCCAGATTGTGCAGCGTGGCGCGGGCCACAGTGGAACCATCCACCAGCACAGGGTCGAGCTCCGCCACGGGCGTGCAGGCGCCGGTGCGACCCACCTGCACGGTGATGTCGTGCATGACGGTGGTCTTCTCCTCCGGCGGGAACTTGTACGCGATGGCCCAGCGCGGCGCACGGGCCGTAAAGCCCATATCCCGCTGGGTGGCGAAATCGTTCACCTTCACCACCACGCCGTCGATGCCGTACGGCAGGCTGTCTCGCTTTTCGGCCACTTGCTCGCAGAAGTCGTGCACTTCCTGCGGCGTGTCGCACAGCTTGACGTCCGGATTGACGTGAAAGCCGCAGTCGCGCAACCATTCCAGCAGGTCATTCTGGGATTCCGCACGAATCGGGGCGTCGTCGGCAATGGCGTACAGGAACGTTGCCAAATCGCGGTTCTGAGTGATCTTCGGATCCTTCTGGCGCAGCGAGCCCGCCGCCGCGTTGCGCGGGTTGGCGAAGCCCTGCTTGCCGGTGGCCTCGGCGGCCGCGTTCAGTTTCTCGAAGCTGCTCTTGGGCATGTACACTTCGCCGCGCACCTCGATGCTGGCGTCCGAATCCCGCAGCCCGGCCATGCCGTCGTCCCGCAGGCGCAGCGGGATGTCGCGCACGGTTCGCATGTTCACCGTCACGTCTTCGCCCGTGGTGCCGTCGCCGCGGGTAGCCGCCTTCGTCAACACGCCCGCCTCGTAGGTCAGCGCGATAGACGAGCCGTCAATCTTCAGCTCGCAGCAAAACTGCACCGGGTGCCCGATGGCCTCCAGCGTGCGGGCCAACCATTCGTCCAGCTCATCGAGACCCATGGCGTTGTCCAGCGAATACATGCGCACGGCGTGGCGCACGGGGCTGAACTGCTCGCCCACGTAGCCGCCGACGCGTTGCGTGGGGCTGGTAGGGTCGATGTACTGGGGATTCGCCAGTTCCAGCTCGCGCAGCTCGCGCATGAGCGAGTCAAATGCCGCGTCCGAAATCTCAGGAGCGTCCTTGGCGTAATACAGATAGGTGTGGTGTTCGATTTCCTTACGCAACGCGTCGATGCGGGCCTTCACATCGCTGACGGTTGCCGCGGATTCGTCGGCGTCGAACAAACTGGTCTGTTCCATGTGCACTCCTCAAAACAGGGCCGGGCCCGAGAATTCAAATGTATTGGAAATGATACCCCGAGACGTGGGGCGAGTCGACGGTCGGCGCTAATGCCAGCTGCCGTTCATACGTTCTTCTTGCGGCAGCGAGCTGATGATCAGCAGCACGCCGTAGGCGATGGCGAAAATGCCGCCCATTATGGTAATCCATTCGGGCTTGACGAACGTGATGATGCCGATGATGATCATGAGCAGACCCACGATGCCGGACGCCGTTCCGATGCGGCTTTCCAGCAGGCCGAGCTGCAGACCGATGAGAATCTGGAAAATGCCCGACACCACCAGCGCGACCGCCGTAACGGCAGCGACCAGTTTGATGCCTATCAACGGATGGGCTATCAGGGCAACGCCCACCAGCAAAACCAGCAAACAGCTCCAAAGCGAGGCCGTGTCCTGGGCAAACAGCGTATTGCGGGTCCTGATGTACGCGACCAGCATGGTGATGCCCACAAGCAAAAACCCGCCGGCTGCCAGATACGTGGCGAAGGTCATGGTGCCTATGGGACGGAAGACGCATACGACGCCGAGCATCGCCATGACGAGGCCCGCCACCAACAGCCCCGAATTGGGGCCGCCGCCGTGGCCAAGCTCTTCACGCGAATCGAGCAGGGTGATTCTGATGTTGCCCGACACTTGGTCCTCCTTCGCCGACACATTGCCGAACTGCCAGCACTCCTTATCGAATATACCTTATCACGCCCAACCCGCAAGTGAAAAAACGTCAACAGACTTGGGTCGGGTGACGCCCATTTGCACCGCGACTACTGTGCATCTTTGTCGGCCTCGTCGACCGGCGGCAATTCGGCCTCCTCGTCAAGCGCGGGCGGTTTCGGAGCCGGGGATGAAGCCGTCGCTTCCGTCGCCGCCTTGGCCGTGGATACGCTCAGATCGTCCAGCATGCCGCGCAGCTCCTTGAACTGGCCCGCAAGCTCGGCCTTCACGTCGCGGCGCTTTTCCCGCTCCGCCTGGGAGTCGCGGGTGATGGCCACGGCGTTGGCCACGGCCACCTCCTGCGTGAAAGACAACGACAACGGGATGTCGACAACGCCCCGCTCGCGGGCGATTTCCACCGCACGGCCATGGAGTTTGACAGCCGGGTGCCCGCGGAAATCGCGAACCACCTCCACGTCCTGCACCCGAAGCCCGTCGGCCATGATGCCCACGCCGAGCGCCTTGCCCACAGCCTCCTTGGCCGCGAAGCGGGCGGCGTAATGCTGCGCTGGATTCGCCTTGCTGTTGCAGTACGCTTGTTCATCCTCGGTGAACACCTTGCGCGCGAACGATGGCGTGCGCGCAAGAATCTTGCGCATCCGCTCAATCTCGACTATGTCGACACCCAGACCGACCGGCATATGACTTCCCTATTCCACCGTGACGGATTTGGCCAGGTTGCGAGGCTGGTCCACGTCGCACCCGCGCAAAAGCGCGATGCTACGGGCGAACAGCTGCAAAGGCACGCTGGCCGTGATGGCGCTGAAGCAGTCACGGACCTTCGGAACGTAGATCACGTAATCGGCGTGCTTCTTAATGTCCTCGTCGCCTTCGGTGGCGATGGCCACGATGAGCGCGCCGCGGGCCTTGCTCTCCTGGATGTTGGAAACCACCTTGTCATACGTGGGGCTCTTGGTTGCAACCGCGATGACCGGGAAGCCCTCGTGAAGCAGCGCGATAGGACCGTGTTTCATCTCGCCCGCCGCGTAGGCCTCGGCGTGCAGGTAAGAAATCTCCTTCAGCTTGAGAGCGCCTTCGTAGCAGATGGTCGCGCCGATGCCACGCCCGATGAACAGCGCACTCGTGGCGTCCTTGCAGGCCGCAGCGGCTTCGTCGATTGCCGAGGTGTCGGCAAGAATCTGCTCGATCTGCAACGCCGTGTCGGCAAGCTCGCGGAAGAGCATGCGAATCTGGGCCGTTGTCAGGCCGCCCTTGATCTGGCCCAACAGCATGGCGAGCATGGTCAATGCAGCCACCTGGCCCAAGAAGCTCTTGGTTGCGGCCACAGCGATTTCCTTGTTCGCCTTGATGTAGATGACGCCGTCGCTTTCGCGGGCCACCGGGCTGCCCACCACGTTGGTGATGCCGAACACCTTGGCGCCCTTGATGCGGGCATCGCGGATGGCGGCCAGCGTGTCGGCGGTCTCGCCGGACTGCGATACGGCCACGACCAGGGTGGACGGCGTGATGATGGGATTGCGGTAGCGGAATTCGGACGCCACTTCCACCTCGCAGGGGATGCGGCTCCACATCTCGATCAGGTTCTTCGCGATAAGGCCCGCATGGTAGCTGGTACCGCACGCGATGATGTACACGCGGTCGATGGCGGCAAGCTCCTCAGGGGTCAGCGCCAGCTCGTCGAACTGCAGATGGCCGTTGACCAGGCGCCCGGCCAGCGTATCGCGCACGGTGCGGGGCTGGTCGTAGATCTCCTTCAGCATGAAGTCGGGATAACCGCCCTTTTCAGCTGCGGAAATATCCCAGTCCACATGGATGGCCTCGACCTCGACGGGGTTGCCGTACAGGTCGTAGTAGTCGATGGTGGTTTCGCCGTCCTTGCATTGCAGCTTGGCGAAGGTGTCGTCTTCGAGCACGACCACGTCACGGGTCTCGTCGATAAGCGCCACGATGTCGGAAGCGACCAGCGCGCCGGTTTTGCCCTTGCCCACGATGATGGGAGAGTCCTTACGCGCCGCGATGATGACGCCCGGCTCCTGTTCGCACACCACGGCGATGCCGTAAGCGCCCGCCAAACGGCGCACGGCCGCGCGGGTTGCGGCCAGCAGGTCGCCTTCGTAGTTCTCTTCAACAAGATGGGCCACGACTTCGGTATCGGTTTCACTGGTGAAGGTGTGGCCTGCAGCGATGAGCTCCTCTTTCAAGCTGGCGAAGTTCTCGATGATGCCGTTGTGGACCACCGCGATGTCGCCCGCGCAGGAGGTGTGGGGATGGGCGTTTGCCTCGGTGGGTTTGCCATGGGTGGCCCAGCGGGTGTGACCCACACCGCAGGTGCCTTCCAGGTCCATGGAGGCCACGGTTTCCTCGAGGCCCGCCACCTTGCCCACGCGGTGGACGACGCTCAGCGCGCCGTTCTTTTGGACTGCGATGCCAGCGGAGTCGTATCCGCGGTACTCCATGCGCTTCAGGCCGTTGATCAACACGTCCTTGGCCTGCAGCGTTCCTGTATATCCGATGATGCCGCACATAGGCGTTCCTTTCTTAATCCAACGATATCGCGCCGTTGCGCGACACGCGTATAAGAACTTGTATTGTACCGCTCCAATCAACGGCACCATCGCGCCTAACCAAATCAACGCATGAACCCCCGCCCCCGCACAAAACGGGACAAAAGGGGGCTGTCCCCTTTGTCCCATCCACGGCGGCATGACAGGGCTATTCGTCTGCCAGGGATAGTTCCTGCTCGCAGCGTTTGACGCCCTGTTCGGCTCGGGCAAGCACGCCTTCGTAGTACCAGTCGCCGCTGGTGACGGCCGCTCTCAGCCCGATGACCGCTTTGCGGTACCACGCATGGGCGCGCGCAAAGTCCTGTCTGCAGCCGCGGCCGTGCTCGTAGGCGTCGCCCAGCCGAAACCCGATACTGCCCCAGACGACGGGACCGTCCGCTTCGGCCAGTTTAGAAGCGCGCAGGTAACAGTCGAAGGCCTTCTTGTCGCTCGGCTCGCATCCCATGCCGCGCTTGTACAAATCGCCCAGCTTGTAGCAGCCTTCGGCCAGCCCCGAATCGGCCGCAACCTCCAGGCATTCAAACGCCCTGCGCTCACGGGAGAACGGCTCACCCGCCCCGAGCGGGCCGATGCCAGCCGGTTCGTTCGCCTCGTAGAAACGGCCTTCGCAGCGGTTGTAGCTGTACACATAGCCCAGGCACAGGAATGCGTACGCGTTATGTTTCATGGCCGCGTGCAGATAGAGCAGCTCCGCGGCCCGGAAGCAGTCGATGCGCCGTTCATGGTCGGCGGCATCGATGCATTCCATCCCTTCATCGTAGTAGCGACCACCAAGGCCGAGCGCCGAGGTCCCATATGGATCGCCGTCTGGATTGTGTGGGTCGGGATACCTTCCTACCCGCCTGCGACCTGCGTAGACTCCGTTTTTATCCCGTTCGGGAACCGTTATCCACACGTCGGGATAAGGGTTCGAACCCGATGCGTCGCCGCAAACCGTGTCAAACACCGGCACGTCGGCCTTGCTGGCAAAGCCGAAAGCATCTGCGCTGGCGTGTGATTTAGTCATCCAGGTACACCTCCATGTAAATCCGCGAGCCGGCCTTTTCGTATCGAACAAAACGGGCGCCTAGGCTTTTCCCGGCATCCATCAGTCGCGCGAGAATCTCGTTGCAGTCGACGGACACGTAGCCCAGACGGTTCTGCCCCGCCATGACGCGGATGGCCCACGAATCGCGAAGATTGGCGACGTCGCGCTGCAAGGTCAGCTCCTGCCCCTCCTTCAGCTTTTTGGCCACCTGGTCCGCATTGTGCACTAACCGTGTGCCCGCCAGGCACGTTTCTTCCAAAAGCACGATGCGGCTGGCGTATGGCATGGGTATCCCCAGGTCATGACCGCTATCCAGCAAAGACCCCAGCTCGGTGGACGCAATCGGCGCAAGCGCGTTTCCCTTTTGCTCGTCAGTCGGCATGGCCGCCCTCCTCTAACGCGTGGCATCTGCTGTCGTATTCTTTCTTCACCTTGTTCTGCTCTGCAATGCGCGCCCTGATGTCGTCGACCCTGGCGCACACCCAATCGATGTTGCGCAGCTTGTCCCGCAGGTTGTACGGAGCCGAAGCCTCCAGCTGCTCAAGACGCCGCTTCGTCATTTCCAACTGAATTTCCAAAAGTTCGCATTCGACAGCAAGCTCGTCTTCGGTCGCGTACGCCAATACGTCGCGCTTGGCCAAATACCGCGTGGCCGCTTCCAACGAACGCAACACATCCAAGTCGCCGGTTTTGAAGGCCGCCTGAGCCACATCGAACAACTGGCGCTCTCGGTCGGACTGGTTTCCGTGCAGGTCGGGATGCAGTCGTTTGACCAGCTCGCGATGGAGGGCCTTCAGCTCCTCGGCATCCTGCCCGATCATAGCCTCGGAATGGGTGCGCTTCTTGAGTTTCTCCAGGTAATCGTCGACTCTCGCCTGAAGCTGAGCCTCCCATGCGGCAAGCTCGGCGTCGAGCTGATTCTCAATTTCGAGCGCATCCACCGTTTCACCCCGATTGATGCGCGCCTGGACAAGCGCCAACCTGCGTTTGGACCGCCTTGCGGCTATCTGGGCCTGAAGCAGCTCGTTCTCGTAGCAGCCGATTTTAACCGCATAATCGGCTTCTATCTGCGGGTTTATCTGCAGTGTTATCTCATCGATGCGCAGCAGCGCGCTCGCGATGTCGCGCCGCATGCCTTCGATACGTTCGCGCAGCATCTGCCCGCGATCCAGCTCAACCGCTTCTTCCATGGCACCCTCCTTCCGAGTTTCCTTCTCTTATATATTAGAAGAGCATCTGGATTCAACGTGTACCGCAGACGGGACATCCATATTTGCAAAACACCCCTTGTCACGGCGCCCGGCTTCGTTTTGGAAACCAGCCGCGCATTGCAGCCCGCCCGAAACGAAGGCCCCGGCGATTGCCGAGGCCTTGGAAAAGCACGGTTCAAGCGCGGTCGGTCTGCCCGAAGCCTGCATTACACCAGCACAGGGGTGGTATCGGGCTTCAGTTCGGACATGCGGACGGTGCCGCGCCTCCAAGCAACCACCGACGTCAGCACCAACGCGCCGACGCCCAGGGCAGCTAGGACGGCCGCATCGTTCATGGCCAGGTCGACGCCGATGCCGGTTATGATCTGACGCATGCCTTCCACCAGGTAGGTCAGCGGAGACAGAGGCGACAGAGCCTGGAACAGGGGCGATGCAGTCTCTATCGGGAAGGTGCCCATGCACGCGGGCAGCTGGATGGCAAGCCAGACGATGCCGAATAAGCGCCCTGCCAGGCCGAATGCCGCGCTCAGCAGCTGCAGGATAGCGGCGAAAGCAAGCGCCGCCACGAAGCCGAACCCGTAGTATGCGAGAACGTTGTCGGGGTTCAGATGCAGCCCATACTGCAGCACCAGCAGCAGCAACAGCGCCTGCACCAGGGCAAACAGTGCATAGGGAAGGTATCCGGACAGCGCCACGGAAACGGGGTTGCCACCTGCCAGCGCCATGCGGCGGTTCAGGGCGGGCAGCACGAAGGATGTCAGGATGGCAGCCACCCACAACCCAATCGCCACGAAGAAAGGTGCCATACCGATGGCATAGGACTTGGTGGTCGTGTAGTAGGTCTCCTCGATCTTCACGGGGTTGCTCAGCGCCTCGGCCCGTTCGGAAATGATCGCGTCGGGCGTACGCAGCGCATCCGCGTTCTCCTCCAGGTCGGCGGCCATGGTCTCGTTGGTCTCGCCAATCATGGCCAGGCCTTCGCCGACAGCGGAGGCGCCTTCGGCCAGCGCATCGGTGCCGGTGGAAATGGACGATGCCGCATCGGCTATCTGGTACAGGCCCTCGGGCATCGCGGCCGCGCTCTCGGCCACCGCGTCGACGCCCGCCACGTACACGCCCATGCCCTGGGACAACGCATCCGCTCCCTGCCCCAGCTGATTGGCGCCTTCGCCCAGAGCCTCGATGCCCATGGCGATGCCGGACATGCCTTGCGCTGCCGCTCCGAGCTGGGCCGCAAGCCCTGTCTCGGGGTCGGTCATCGCCTGGATGCCCGCAAGCATCTGGGCAATCTCGCCGCCGTTGAGGGACTCGGCGAACCCCTGCAGCTGCGTGTAGTACTGACCGGCCTGTTCAGAATACAGCGGCATATTCGCGGCCAGCTCGGCCAGGGACTGCTTGACCTCGGGGTCGGCCTGCGCGCTCAGGATGGCCGCCGACGCGCCCAGCTGCTCCGCAGAGGCGGACAGCGTGGCCGCCGTGGCATCAAGGTTGTCGGCCAGCGTCAGGAGCTGGGCCTTCGTATCTTCATCTTCCGTCGTTTCGGCAATGGAGCGAAGCTGTGCAGCGGTGTCGGCCGCCTCCTGCGCGGACTCGAGCGCCTGCTGTGTGACAGCCTCCTCGGTGGCCGCTGCATCGCCCACCACTTCGGCGGCAGTTGCGGCCGTATCAGTGGCGTCGTTCAGCCCGTCGACCACCACGCCGGCCACGGCCACCATACCGGGATTCTCCGGCGTGCCGTCGCCGTTCAACGCGGTGTTCGCGGTTTCAAGGGCCCCATCCAGGTCGATCTCGCTGTTTCCCAAGGCCTCGCCCATGCTGCTGGAAGCGGCGTTCAGCCCGTCCGCCAACGCATAGGCGCCCTCGGCCAGCGGCTCGGCGCCCTGCCCGATGGCTGTAATGCCCTGCGCGATGCCTGACGTGCCTGTGACCAGGACATCTCCGTTGTCGGCCAGCGCCGTCAGACCCGTGCCCAGCATCTCCGACCCCTCGGCAACGGCGTTCAGGCCCTCGCCCAGCGCGTCGGTGCCTTCGCCCACGGCCGAAATGCCTTGGGCCAGCGCATCGGTGCCTTCGACAGCGGCGTTGGCGCCGTCGGCAAGCTGCTGCGACATCGTGGCGGTGGACGCAACGGAATCGCCGGCCTTGTCGTAGGCCTTCAGCATCATCTCTATATATTGGTTGGTCACGTCGATGTCGACCTGCGACAGCACGCGGTTGAACACCTCCTTGCCCATCTGGCTGGCCATGGCGTTGCTTGACTGGTCGTAGGTGATTCCGAAGGACGCGCGCTTGGGGTCGTTGGTATCCAGCGACGCGATGCGCTCCGAATAGTTCTCGGGAATGGTTAGAATCATGTAGTAGGTTCCGGCCCGCATGCCCTGTTCGGCCTCGTCTGCGGTAACGAAACTCCAGTTCATGCCATCGGTTCGGGAACTGAGCGTGTCGCAAAGCTCCTCACCCATATTGCGGTCGACGTCACCGATGGTGGCGCCGGCGTCGTTGTTGACCACCGCCACCGGAATGTTGCCCAGATTGGCGGAGGGGTTGTTGTATGCGAACAGGTAGAACGCCGCCAGCAAGCACGGGATGACCACAGCGGCGATCAGGGCCGCGCGAAGGCCCTTGGATGCCAAGGCGTCTTCGAGCTGCAGGCCGGCGAATTTGAAGCCTTTGAACATTGGTACCCCCTAGCCCATCACGATGACGTGGTCGGCCTGGTCGGAAAGTTCCCGAGACACGCACCCGACGACCACGGTGATTCCCCGGTCATGGGCGATGTCGGACAAGCAATTCATGATGCGACGACGATGGGCCTCCATCAGGCCGTATTCGATGTTGTCCACCACGATGGCCTGCGGGTCGCCCACGCAGGCAAGCGCAATGCCGAACATAGCCAGCTGATCGGCGGACAGGTCGCGCACATAGGCGAAAGCGACCTCGGACAAACCCCATTCGCGCAGGTAGTCGCGGACTTTTTCGGAAGAGGCGCCCTTTGCCCGAAGCGAGAACTCGGCGGAAGTGGCCGAAGCCAGCGTGGCGTTGGCGGGCAGATCGTTCACGCCCTTGAACAGGCCCATGCCTATGTTGCGGGCCACGACGCGACGCTGTTTGGGCATCGTCCTGCCCAGGACGGTCAATGTTCCGTCGGTGAAGGACATGCGCCCGGCCAAGGTCAGAAGCAGGGCGGTTTTGCCGCTGCCGCTGCGACCTCGGATGGCTGTGACCTGCCCCGACGGGATTTCGAAAGTCATGTCGGCGTAAGGGCAGCCTTCGCGCGTACGCAGCGTCAACCTGTCGGCCGTGGCGAAGGGTTCGCGGATGCCTGCGGTCGCAGGCATCGACCCCGCAAAGAGGGCATCGTCTGCAGTTTCGCTCATGGCCGTTCCTTTCCCTACCCCCATGCATACACACGCATATATACGGTCTGTCGGCCGCACGGGTTCATGGTACCCAATGGAAGTCCGTTTTGGGTGATGGAATCGTCAATTCCCTAAGTCGTTGCCGCAGCGTTACGCAGAGGCGGCTCCGTTCCGCCCGCCGCGAACAGCGGATGTGCACGCGAGCCTATTCCACGATGATGTCTGCCAGCGTAACTGCGTCGACGTAGTCCTCGATGACGCGGTCGAGGCCGACCCAGAAGTTGATGGACGCGCATTCCGTGGTGCGGGGGCAATCCTCAAGCAGGCCGTTGCATGCCACAGGAATCGTGGTGCCTTCAGCCGCGCGCAGGATGTCGCCGGCCTTGATCTCGGATGCAGGGCGCGTCAGACGGTAGCCGCCGCCCTTGCCGCGGGTGCTGTGCAGCAAATCGGAATGAACCAACGGACGTGCCAGCTGTTCCAAATACTTCACGGAGATGTTCTCGCGTTCAGCCACATCGCGCAACGGCACGGGGCCCAGACACTGGTACCGAGCCACGTCGGTCATCAAGCGCATCGCATACCGGCCCTTGGTGGAAACAAGCATCCTTCGACCCCCTTTCTATCCATGCGTCGGACGCGGCCACTCCCGTACGTGTCCGCTTAAACTTCAATCTGACCTAACCCCTCTGAACAGGGGTTTAAATTCCGACAAATTTACTATGACTTTTGAAACTATATATTGACTTATCCTACAGTCAACCAACGTAGGCATGCTAGGCACTCCCGAGCAGTCGGCCGCCGTGCTGTGCAAAAGGCTATAATGGCGGAGCCAAACAATGATCAGCCCAGGTGCCCATCCGGTCCATTGTTTGGCGACGATCCCGATCGGATGGGCGCCTGGGCGGATGGGATACCGCCATGTCCACCCGTACGAACCCGTTCGCGAAGCGGGTCAACGCCCTCGATGAGGGCGATTTCGCGCTCTTGCAAGAGGCCGTCGAGACGAGAAGGTGCCGCGAGTCCGTCGGCGTCGGAGATTACGACGAGGCTGCCGACGAGTGGAGGCCCCGGCCCCCGTGCCCGAGATGCGGTTCCGGCGAGACCGTCGGCCGAGGCCGCACGGGTGCCGGCCGCAGGTTCTGGGAATGCCGCGACTGCGGTCGCAAGTACACGTCGTTGGCCGGCACGATATTCGAATCCTCGAAGAAGCCCCTGTCCGCATGGGTCCTCTTCATCCGCCTCATGTGCTACAACGTGCAGCTCGACGCTGCGGCGGAGCTCTGCGGGATGTCGCACCAGACGGCCTGGGAGTGGCGCCACCGGGTCATGAGCACGATAGACGGCTACCAGGACCGCATCGTCCTGCGGGACAAGGTCTGGATAGACGAGATGTACGTCACGGACTCCGACCTGAAGGGAGGCCCGGGCTGGAGGCCGAAGAGGGGCCTGAGCAAGGACAAGGTCTGCATAGCGGTCGCGATCGACGTCCACAAGAACGTGGTCGCCGTGCGCTGCGGCCACGGCAAGCCCTCGGCCAGGCGCATCAAGGACGCGCTGCAGGCCAGCATCGCCGAGGGCTCCGAGATCTTCCACGACATGGAGAAGTCCCACAAGTCGCTGGTGAAGGCCGTGAAGGGCGTCGACCGGCCCTACAAGGCCGACACGAAGGACCCGGAGTACCTCGAGAAGATGGCGATGGTGAACAACCTGTGCTCCTGGATCAGGCGCTACCTGCACGGCTACGTCGGCATGGACGTCAAGAACCTGCAGTCATATCTGAACTGGTACGCGTACCTGTTCAGGGTCAAGCGGGCCGAGGAGAAATGGCCCAAAGTGGAAAGGGTGCTCCGCCATTTGTTCATGGCCGACGCCACTTTCCGCAGCTCGCGCAAGCGCGGTCACGCCTACGTTGGTTGACTGTAGGGTTGACTTAATTGGAAAGACAAGTATCTTAATCCTAGAATTTTAATAGGATTTAAATTGGCTTGCGAGAAAGGCTTCCCACAATGTCTGAACCACTGTTGAACGTGACGGAGCTGTTCGCCTCCGTCGACGACAAACCGATCCTGAAGAACGTCGACCTGTCCCTCAACGCCGGTGAAACCCACGTGCTGATGGGTCCCAACGGCGCCGGCAAATCCACGTTCGGCCACGTGGTCATGGGCAATCCCGTCTACACCGTCAACGGCGGTTCCATCGTGTTCGACGGACAGGACATCACCGAGCTGTCCCCTGACAAGCGCTCCCGCGCCGGCCTGTTCTTGAGCTTCCAGGCTCCGGTGGAAATCCCCGGCGTGCCCCTGTCCAGCTTCCTGCGCGCGTCCATGGCCGGCCGCGCCGAGAAGGAACTCAAGGGCAAGCAGTTCCGCAAGCATCTGCAGGAGCTCGCCGAAGAGCTGGACATGAACCCCGACTACCTCGACCGCGAGCTGGGCGTCGGCTTCTCCGGCGGCGAGAAGAAGAAGGTCGAAATGCTTCAGCTGCTGCTCCTGCAGCCCAAGCTGGCCATTCTGGACGAAACCGACTCCGGCCTTGACGTCGACGCGCTGTCTGTCGTGTCCCGCGGCATGGAGGCATACCGTCGCCGCTGCAACGGTACGCTGCTGGTCATCACCCACAACACCCGCATCCTGGAGCACCTCAACATCGACCGCGTCCATGTCATGATGACGGGCCACATGGTCGCCGAAGGCCCCGCCAGCCTGGTGGAATCCATCGACGAGCAGGGCTTCGACCAGTTCTCCGACATCGAAGCCGAAGCGGCAGCGCACGATTGCGAGCTTCTCGCTGCGCTCAAGGCCAACGCCGAAAACGCGTAAAGGGAGGCGTTTCCATGGCAAAGAAAAGGACCGAGGTCGCCGATATCGACCGTTCGATGTACGACTTCCGCTACGGCGAAGAAGGCTTCGAGCGCGTCGCTGAAGGCCTGACCCCCGATATCGTTCGGGAAATCTCCGAACGCAAGAACGAGCCCCAGTGGATGCTTGAGCATCGCCTGAAGTCGCTCGAGATCTACAACCAGATGCCGGTGTCCGATTGGGGCCCCGCCATCGATGGCTTGGACATGGATCACATCGTCACCTACGTCAAGCCCAACACCGACCAGCGCGCCGACTGGGACAGCGTACCCGACGACATCAAGAACACCTTCGAGCGCCTGGGCATCCCCGAGGCCGAACGCACCTACCTGGCAGGCGTCGGCGCCCAGTACGACTCCGAGCTGGTCTACCACAGCATGCAGGATGCGGCATCCCAGATGGGCATCGTCTACTCCGGCATCGAAGAAGCCCTGGACGGCCCCTACGCCGACCTCATCAAAGAGAAGTTCATGACGCTGATTCCGCCCACCGACCACAAGTTCGCGGCCCTGCACGGCGCCGTGTGGTCCGGCGGCTCCTTCGTCTACGTGCCTAAGGGCGTCAAGCTGGACTACCCGCTGCAGAGCTACTTCCGCCTGAACGCTTCCGGCGCCGGCCAGTTCGAACATACGCTCATCATCGTCGAAGACGACGCCGACCTGCACTTCATCGAAGGCTGCTCTGCCCCGAAGTACAACGTGGCCAACCTGCACGCAGGCGCTGTGGAGCTGTTCATTGGCAAAAACGCACACCTTCGCTACTCGACCATCGAGAACTGGTCGAAGAATATGTACAACCTGAATACCAAGCGCTCCATCTGCGACGAGGGCGGCTCCATCGAATGGATCAGCGGCTCTTTCGGCAGCCACGTGGGTTACCTCTACCCCATGTCCATCCTGGCGGGCGCCCGCTCCACCTCCACCTTCACCGGCATCACCTTCGCCGGCGCAGGCCAGAACCTGGACACGGGCTGCAAAGTCGTCATGGCCGCGCCCGACACCTCGGCAGCCGTCGAGACCAAGTCCATCTCCAAGGACGGCGGCGTTTCCACGTTCCGCAGCTCCGTCGTGGCCACCGAAAACGCCCACGGATCGGCCGCAACCGTCTCCTGCCAATCGCTCATGCTTGACGACATCAGCCGTTCCGACACCATTCCCGCCATGGACATCCGCTGCAAGGACATCGATGTGGGCCACGAGGCAACCATCGGCCGCATCGGCGACGAAACCATCTTCTACCTGATGAGCCGCGGAATCCCCGAGGAAGAGGCCCGTACCATGATCGTCAACGGCTTTGCGGACCCCGTGTCCAAGGAGCTGCCGCTTGAGTACGCAGTCGAAATGAACAACCTGATCAAGCTCGAGATGGAAGGAGCGATTGGTTAGCATGGACGCCATCACCTTGCAACACGTCAACGCGATGCCCGCTCCTACGTGGCACCGCCTGAAGATGAACGACACCGACGTCGAACTGCCCGAGGGCCTGGAGCAGGTATGCTCTGTGGCCATGGACGTCGACGCAGCACTGATCGCCGACGAAGGCGCCTTCGAACTCGCCATGGGCGAGATGCAGGAGCGCTTCGAAGCTGCACTGGCAGCCGCCGGTCCCCGCGTCCCCCTGGCCGGCAAGCCCGCCACCAGCCTGGACGATACCGCCTATTCCAATTACCAGATCGCCGCGGCAGCCGCCGAGGCCGAAGAGGACGTGGCCGCCACCTTCGAGACCGGCATGGGCAACGACACCCACGCCTTCCTGCTGGAAGCAGCCGGCGCCCCCACGGTCATCGCCACCCAGCCCGGCCAGACCGGCGCCAAGGCAACCCTGCATATCGACGGCATCGACGGCGCCCTGAACGCCGCGGCCATCGACGTGGTCGCAGCCCCGGATAGCGAAATCGACGTGGTCATCGCCTTCGACACCCCCGAAGCCGGCACCGGCGCGATCGGCGCCACCCTGCGCGTGTTCGCAGGCGCCCGCTCCCGCGTGGGCATCACCACGGTGCAGACCGTCGACAACGACTGGATCACCATGGATGACGAAGGCTACATGGTGGACGACGACGCCCGCGTCGAAGTGGTCCACACCGTGCTAGCCGGCAAGAACGCCTACGTAGGCATGGCCGGCGACCTGCGCGGCAAGCAGGCCGACATCGACGTGCAGACCCACTACCTGGGCCACGACGAGAATGAGATCGACTTCAACTACGTCCTGCGTCACCACGGCGTTCGCACCACCTGCGAACTCAACGCCCAGGGCGTTCTGGCCGACGCCAGCTACAAGAACCTGCGCGGCACCATCGACCTGATCAAGGGCGCGAAGGGCGCCGTGGGCCACGAAGTGGAAACAGTGCTGATCACCGACGATCGCGCCCACAACCTGACGGTGCCCATTATCCTGTGCTCCGAAGACGACGTGCAGGGCAACCATGGCGCCACCATCGGCCATATCCAGCCCGAGCAGCTCTTCTACCTGGGCAGCCGCGGCCTGTCGCCGGAGCAGGCGGAAGACATGTTCATCCGCGCCCAGCTCGAGCGTGCGGCCATCTACGCCACGGACGACCAGATTGCAGCTGGCGTAGCTCGTCTGGGCAAGGCCCTTCTCGGCGAATTCGAAGAAATTGGGGAGTAAACCGTGTCTGCAGTCGATATCCACACCAACCCTTATAAGCAGGACTTTCCGCTGCTAGCCAACAACCCGCAGCTGGCGTTCATCGATACGGCCGCCACGGCCCAACGTCCCGCGGCCGTCATCAACGCGCAGATGGAGTTTTACCAGACGCTGAACGCCAACGCTTTGCGAGGCCTCTACAAGCTGTCTGCGGAAGCCACCTTGGCCATCAACGGGGCCCGCAAGCACATCTGCGAGTTCATCAACGCCGACGACCCCAAGGACATCGTGTTCTGCCGCAACACGTCCGAGGCTCTGAACATACTGGCCAAAGCGTTCGCGCCCACTATCCTGAAGCCCGGCGACGAGGTGTGCATCTCCATCATGGAGCACCACAGCAACCTCATCCCCTGGCAGCAGGTGTGCCGCGAGACCGGCGCCAAGCTGGTGTACATGCGCCCCGACGACCAAGGCTTGATTACCGACGAGGAAATTGCCTCGAAGATCGGCAAGAACACCCGCATCGTCTCGGTCATGCAAGTGTCCAACGTGCTGGGCGTGGAAAACCCCGTGAAGAAGATCTGCGCAGCGGCCCATGCGGTCGGCGCCTATATGATCGTCGACGGTGCACAGGCCGTGCCCCACATGAAGGTGGACGTGGCCGACCTGGGCTGCGACTTCTACGTGTTCTCGGCCCACAAGCTGTTCGGACCCATGGGCATCGGCGTGCTGTGGGGTAAGAAGAACCTGCTGGAGGCCATGCCTCCCTTTCTGACCGGCGGCGAGATGATCGACGCCGTGACGGAAACCGACGCCTCCTGGGCATCCGTGCCTGAGAAGTTCGAAGCCGGCACCCAGGACGCAGCGGGCATCTACGCCACCGACGCTGCCATCACCTATGTGGAATCCATCGGGTTCGACGCCATTCAAGCCCGCGAGGCCGCTTTGGTCGAGGAGTGCATGAAGCGCCTGGCCGAGCTTCCCTTCGTGGAGATCATCGGCCCGGACGACCCGGCGAAGCATCACGGCGTGGTCAGCTTCAACGTCAAGGACATCCATCCGCATGATGTGGCCGGCATTCTGGACACCGAAGATGTGGCCATCCGCGCCGGTCACCACTGCGCACAGCCGCTTTTGTCGTGGCTTGGCGTGGATTCTTGTTGCAGAGCGTCATTTGCGTTCTACAATGATGCGCAGGATATCGAAAAGCTCATCCATGGGCTCAACACCGTTTGGGGGATGTTCAATGCCTAGCATTTATACCACTGCGCTGATGGACCACCACGCCCATCCTGATTATAAGTACGAGATGGATGACCCCACGCATTCGCACGAGGGCATCAATCCCAGCTGCGGCGACGAAATGGTTCTGTCGCTGCGCATCGAGGACGGCGTTATCGAAGAGGCCGCCTTCACCGGTCATGGCTGCGCCGTGAGCCAGGCGTCCGCCGACATGATGGCCGACCTGATCACCGGCGAAACCGTCGAAGAGGCCCAGCGCTTGTGCGGGCTGTTCATCGGCATGGTGCAGGGCAAGCCCCTGTCCGAGCAGGATCGCGAGGACCTTGACGAAGCCGCCGAGCTGGAATCCATCGCCCGCATGCCTGCCCGCGTGAAGTGCGCCGAGCTGGGCTGGCGAACCCTTGAGGGCATCCTGAACGACCCGGAAGACTCCCGAGCCTAACCGCCACGCATTCCATACCCGCGTTTATTTGTGGGACAAGGGGGACAGTCCCCTTTGTCCCACTTTTTATTGCAAGATTTCGTCGTAGTCGACCCCGTAATCGCGCCTTAGCATGTCGAAAAACCCGCCGCAATCATACGCGGGAAGCAAGTCCGTTTCCCGCAGCACTGCGTCTCGTGAGATCACGGCATCAGCCCTGATTTTAAGCGCCAGGTCTACGAGCAACGCATCTTCAGGGTCGGACCATGACGTAGCAAGTATCCGATCGACATCGGCGTCCGACACGGGAACCACGTTCACGAACGTCCGAAGATATCGGAGCCGTTCGAGGGTTTGGGGGACAAGGTCCTTGCGACCTCCTTGGGACACGATGTAAACCAGGTCGGTTACCTGCGACGATGATATCCATAGGCTGAATTCGCCCACCCGTCCGCAGATCATGAGCAACCGTGCGTCCTCAAACCAGGGTTCCCTTCGGTTCAGGAAGTCCACAATGATGTTCGTGTCCAAGAGCAGCTTCTGCTTGGCCATGGCTACCCCTGCTCTCGCGTGAGGAACCGATGCAGCTTGATTTCTCCACGCGTCATTCCGTCGAAGGGCGTTTCGATGGGTTCAGGTGCCGCCAAGGCATCAACAAACCGGGCCGCGACCTTCCACTCGTTGGCCGATGGCGTTCGCTCGGTCAGAAAGCCGGCGTCATGCTCTTCGATAAGCCGGTCGTATAGCAGATTCACCGCTTGCGACGCGTTGAGTCCGGCCTGACCCAATATGGCATTCCCTTCGGTTTTCTTGTCTGCCGGCATGCGGCCGGTCACCATGGCATCATCCACGACGGCCTCCTTCGAACATTTCGCGCCCAAACGCAGCGACAGGGCAGCGACATTATGTGTTGTACATATATGTACAACTACTCAGACCGCCCGTCAAACCCGGGACAATGGGGACGGCCCTTTGTCCCGTCCAGCCGGCGGGACGACGGGACGCCACGGACGGGGCGGGAGCCTTTTGCCCGCACCCCCGTCCCCTTTGTCCCATCCCAAAGATGCGTCCCCGCTGACACAAAAATGAGTCAAAAGGAAACGTCCCTACTGACACACAAACGGGACAAAGGGCTCCGTCCCCGCTGTCCCGCTGCGAGGCGTACAATGGACGGGTGAATTAAACGGACGTTGGAGGGAGTCGCAATGGCAACGGACATCGAAACGCTGCGCACATGGATTGACGATTGCAAGCCGGGAGGCATGGTGTTTTTCGGCGGTGCCGGCGTCTCCACCGAAAGCGGCATCCCCGATTTCCGGAGTCCCAACGGCCTGTACGCCCAGAAATATCCCATCCCGCCTGAGGATATGGTCTCCCACTCGTATTTCGTGCAGCATACGGCCAGCTTCTTCGAGTTCTACTGCGACCGTATGATCGCCCCCGACGCCGAGCCGAACCCAGCGCATCTGAAGCTGGCGGAGCTCGAAGCGCGCGGTACGCTTTCGGCGGTCATCACCCAGAACATCGACGGCTTGCACCAGAAGGCCGGCAGCAAGAACGTGTTGGAGCTGCACGGCAGCACCCTGCGCAACTTCTGCGAGGACTGCCACGAGCCCTACAGCTTAGACGAGATGCTCGCACACCGCGCGGCCAGCAGCAACGGCGTCCCCCACTGCAAGAAGTGCGGCGGCATCATCAAACCCGACGTGGTGCTCTACGAGGAGCCGCTGGACAACGACATCATGATGCGCTCGCTTATGGCCATCGCGTCGGCGGATCTGCTGGTCATCGCGGGAACTTCGCTCGCCGTGTACCCCGCGGCAGGCCTGATCGATTACTTCAAGGGCAGCCACCTGGCCATCGTGAACATGTCCCCCACCCCGCGCGACAAGCAGGCCGACCTGTGCATTTCCGCCCCCGTCGGCCAGGTATTCTCCTGGTAGAAACGAGTCGCGAACACAACGGGCCGCAGGATGGAAACCCTGCGGCCCGTTTCATGCTATCGGCCGAGCCCATCAGGCCCGGAATCGTTCCACGCTCAGAGTCTTGCGAGGCCCTACAGCACGTGGATGATATTGCGATGCAGCTTTTGCAGCTCCTCGTCTATGGTGTCGATGCCTTCGCGAAGCTCCGCCATGATTTCCGGCTTGTCCTCTGGAAAATGCCCGAACACGGGGATGACCGACGTGTGGTGGCAATTCACGTCGCACGGCCTGTCCACGTGCTCCAAGAACGTGTAGAACTCTTCGGCACGCTCCTTTTCGGTCATGTCCGTAAACAGGCCCGCCTGCTTTTCGGCGTACAACTGCGTATCCGGGAACAGCGTCAGCGACCCTGACCCCAGCTTCGTGCATTTGAGCTGGTTGAACACCTTGGCCGAGTTCACGGCGTGCTGGTGCGACAGTTCGCGTCCGCCCACGCCGTTCAGGAACGTGAAGAAGTAGTCGATGCCCGCGTCGTCAAGCTTGCCGCACTGCTCCAGAATGTCCGCCGACGTGCAACCCTTGTTCACCCGGGCCAGCACCTCGTCGTCGCCGGACTCGTGCCCGACATACAGGAAATCGACCCCGCGGTTCTTCAAATCCACCAGCTGTTCAGGGGTTTTCCTAATTATGTCCGTCACGCGCGCCATCATGTTGATGTGTCGGATGTTCGGCATGATCCTGTTCACGAGCTCGATGCGCTCCACCAGGCGGTGGTACGGCAGGCAGAACGCGTTGCCACCCAGAAAATGCATGCGCGTGGCGTCCGGAAACTGCTGGGCGAGCTCGCGCAGGTCCTCCTCCACAATCTCCAGCGGCAGGACCTCGAATTTCACGTCCTTGTACATGCTGCAGAACTTGCATTTGTTATGGCTGCAGCCGTTGGTCACGGGCAGCAGCGGGTTGTAGGCCTCCTGCGGCGGACGGTATACGGTTTCGGGATAATGCATTGGCAACCCCCTTCGAACGATTGAATAAACGAGCGTTGTTCATCCACAATGGTACGCATACCTTTATCCATCGTCAACGAGTCCACCTGGGCTGATACCTACCCGTAACGTCACCAGGCGCCTCGCCATATCGCCCACAACGAATTGCCCATACCGAACTCCGCGGTCAGCTCGCGCGTTGGACCGCGGAGCGCACTTTCGGCCGGCAACCCCCCCCTCGCCGACGCGAGTCAGGATGGCGGCAAGGGCGTCCGTGCAACGAGAATCGCGATTCGTGTGCACTTAGGGGGATAATCTGTAGCTCAACCTCCAAAAACAACGCTGGATGAGCCCAAGGGTATGCCTGTTTCGCCACAGTTTTACAGTATGTGTTACTTATCTAAGGCCCAAACCTCAGCAGAACGCCATATTGGCGCCTTTGAATTACAGATTATCGCCTTAAGTGCACAGCAGAGAGCGTTTTCGTTGCACGGCCCAGGCAAGGCGTTTGCGTTGGCAAATCTGCCGAAATCTGCACGAGATTCGAAGTTGTGCATTGTCTTGCGTGAACCGAGGCTTGCCGTCGGCGCGTTTGCCCAGGTGGGACTTCGCCAAGACGCCCGAATTCGGAGCATGTGCCCAAAACAGAATGCACAACTTCGAATCTGGTGCAAAAAACGGCGATTTCGCCAACTGAGTTCGGCCGTCTGCGCACGGGGCGGCTACCGTGGAGCGCCTACGACTCCGACGAGGACGCCTGGGTCCGGTCTGCGCGCGGGGCGGTTACTTTGCAGCGGTGTAGGCTGCGGCGTAAACGTCCTGATAGGGAGCGTTTTGGGTTCGGGCGGCTTCGGAGACGGAGTCGTATTCGGGGTAGGCGCGCAGGGTGCCGTCGGGCAGCGCAACTTCTTTCACGCGGATGTCGCCGTAAGGCGTTGCGACCGTCTTCTGGGTCCGCGGCAGCGGCGTACGCTCCATGGGAATGCGACGGATGCCAATAGTGGTCGTCTCCTTGAACAGGACATTCTCCATTTTCGGGATGTCCGCCTCGCGGCAGAGCACCTCGATCTGGTACGCCGGGCGGTTCTTCTTCATGAACACGGGCGCATAGTGGGCCTCCAGCGCACCCTTGGCCAGCAGGCGTTCGAGGGCGTAGGCCAGCTGCTCGCCTGAGCAGTCGTCGATCTCGGTCTCGAGCTTCCAGATGAACGGCGGCGTCATGTCCTTGTCCAGCGTGGCCTGCGGATCACCCGCATCATGCACCAGCATGGCCCGCAGGATGCTCGGCTGCTCGTACGTGCGCTTGCCGGCGCCGATGCCCACCTTGTCGACGGTGAACCGCGCGGGCAGCGCATCGCGGGTGCGCAGGGCCGCGGCGATGGCGGCGCCCGTAGGCGTGACGAACTCTCCCTCCAGATCCATGAACGTGAAGGCCAGGCCCTCGTCGGCGGCGATATTCGCAACCGCGGGAACGGGAACGGGAAGGATGCCGTGCTGGCAGCGCACGGTGCCCTTGCCCTCGTGTAGGGCAGGCACCACGCATTCGGATATGCCCAGGTCGTCGACGCAAACGGCTGCAGCCACGACGTCGACGATGGAATCCACCGCGCCCACCTCGTGGAAATGAACTTGGTCGACAGGCACGCCATGGGCCTTGGCTTCTGCCTTGGCGATAATGGCGAAAATGCGCTTAGCGATGGCTCGCGCGTTGTCGGTCAGATCACCGGTGTCGATGATGGCGTCGATGTCCGCAGGGCTGCGGTGCTCATGGTCGTGGTGGTGATGATGGTGGCCATGGCCATGTTCGTGATCGTGGTCGTAATGGTGGTGGTGATGCTCAGGACTCGAAAGGGTGTAATCCCCTTCACCTGCGGCAACATGCATATGCTCGACATCCGAAGGCTCCGCAGGCTCGAGCGTTCCCGCCCTGTGGCCGTGCAGCACAACGCAGGGATCGTTGTACCCCTGCTCAGCGGCAAGCTGCGCCATGAAATCGGAAGATTCCGATAGGCCTTCGCAGGTCCGGCACACGCGCTCGGGCTCGTCCGAGTGGTCGTGGCCGTGGTGATGGTCGTGTCCGTGCCCATGGCCGTGGTGATGCTCGTGCCCATGGTCGTGCCCGTGCAGGTACTCCATGTCGTGGTCGTGGTTCTCGTGGGCTGCATCCAGCACCACGTCGAAATCGCAGGCGTCAAGTGCGGACTTCTTCACGCGGGAAATGCGGATCTTATACCCGTCGACGGGAAGACTCGCCAGCGCAGCCTCGAGTTTCGCCTGGTCGGCGCCAAGATCCAGCATCGCGCCCACGAACATGTCGCCGGAGATTCCCGACGCGCATTCCAGATACAGCATATTCGACATGGACTCTCCTATTCGCTTTTCGTGCGGGCGTGGTCGATCAGCGCCGCCTGGTATCCCGCCCCGAAACCGTTGTCGATGTTGACCACCGACACACCGCTGGCGCAAGAATTCAACATGGAAAGCAAGGCAGAAAGCCCGCCGAAGGATGCGCCGTACCCCACACTGGTGGGCACTGCGATCACCGGGCAGGCCGCCAGCCCGCCCACCACGCTGGCAAGCGCGCCTTCCATACCGGCCACCGCCACGACGGCCGTGGCCTCCATCAGGTCGTCCGTATGCGCCAGCAGACGATGGATGCCTGCGACACCCACATCATAAAGCCTGTTCACACGGCTGCCGAGCATCTCCGCCGTAAGCGCGGCCTCTTCGGCGGCATACAGGTCGCTCGTGCCCGCCGCGCATACGACCACCGTGCCGTTGCCGTCGGGTTCGGGCGCGCTGCCGACGATGCCCACACGGGCAAGCTCGTGGTAGACGAAGGCGTCGCCTAGGGCCTCGGCAAGCACCGCGGCCTTATCGGCGTCTAACCGGGTGATAAGCACCCGCTCCTGCCCCGCTTCGCGCATGGCCCGCACGATTCCAACCATCTGGCCTGCGGTTTTGCCGGCGCCGTAGATGACTTCGGAAACGCCTGTACGCACGCCGCGCTGCATGTCGGGCTTGGCGTAGCCCAGATCCACGTAGGAATCGGCGCGAAGCTGCCGCGCAGCCTCTTCAACACCCGTCGTACCCTCGGCCACAGCCTTCAGCAGCGTTTCAAGATCCCGCGTTTCCACGAACCCTCCTTGTACATACATTGATTGGTCAAGCATACCACCCGAACGACCCATCGCAATCAACAGGAAGCCCACGTATGCCTATCGAACGAATTCCCTACGAGATGCGCAGCGCCGCATTGCAGCGGAAACCGCAAAAGGGCCGCCAGGCGCCTTCCCGCACCCGACGGCCCTTCGTTCGGCCCTCAAGGTCATGCGTTGGCACTGTCCCTGCGGTCTTTCTCCTGCTGGGCACGCACCAGGTCAACCATGTCGATTACATCTTGCCGGCTATGCACATCGAGCTTCGTATATATGTTGCGCATATGCATCTTCATGGTGTTGAGCGAAATGCACATGGTGTCCGCCATGGATGCAAGGCTGTACCCGTGGGCAAGCTGTTCAAGCACCTCGGTTTCGCGGCGCGTCAACCGATACGTCTTCGCAATCAATTCGCAAGGCATGGACCAATACATCGTCTCGTAGTCCACCGCCTGGTTTTCCTCTTCCAAAACGTCCTCCACGTTTTCGGGGTCAGCCCCGGCAACCTCAATCTCTTGTTGTTCGATGAGCTTCGGTGCCGTGCTCACGTACACGTATTCGTCCTCGACGCGCAAAGGCGGTTTCATGCTTGGGTTCTTCAGGATGATGAGCAGCATCATGATGTACGAGAACGTGACGAGCATGCCGGAAATGATCGCTGCATCGATAGGGTTGTCGCTTGCCGCGATGCCTGCCACCACCGCCAGCGTACCCAACAGGTGGCCCACAACCACGGCGAACCTCGTGCCGGCCGCCGTGCGCAGCGGCTCAAGGCAGTTGCGTGCGGCCCACACCACAAACACCCACACCACAACCTCGAACAGGGCCGTGCCCACGTTTCTCAAAACCAGAGGGAACTCCTCCGAGATCATGCTCAGGAACGGAAGCAGCAGGATGCTCGCGGTCGCAGTCATGAACGCTACGTAGAACACATGCTCGACCCGCAGCTGGCGACACCCGACAGCGACGAAGATCAGAATCGGCAGAACCAGGATCGAAATCGGCTGGGCATGGGCGTCGATGCTTAAATATCCGCTTCGCAGGTAGCCGAGCATCATGGCCGAAAAGACGAGAAGGCACACCAAACCCGACGTGACGACCTGCGAGGCCGGTCGTTTCACCACGTTGAAATTCAGCATGTCGCTTCCCGAATACGGCATGTCGCCCAGGGCTTTGTCGCTCAACCCCATGGCCCCGAAGAAGCACGCCAGGAACATGAGCACCACAGACGTCAACGCCGATTCGGTCTCAGGCGAAATCCACGGCAGGCTGGTCTGATGCGCGATGGTGTAGATCAAAAACGCTCCCAGCATGCCGACCGTCGAGGCGTGCAAGACATGGTTCGCCCGCATTTGGGCGAACACGCAGACCAGGCCGACGGACACAGGAGCTCCCACGACCTTCGTGCGGAACAGGGCGAACCAAAGAACGCCCTTATCCAGAACGCCCCCGCCCTGCATGTTCTCGTACAGGAAGATGGCCATCCCCACAAGGAACGACACGGCGCCGACGGTCACGGCTTTGGAGAAGAACCTATGGAGTTCAACAGGGTCTTGGGCCGTCACCCGGACGGAGATTACGAAAAACGCAGCATAGATGGCCACCGAGAACACACGCATGACGAATACGGCATGATCGCTGTTCAGGGTGCTTGCAGCCAACGAATCGCCGATCCAGATGCCGCCGAACATGCAGGCAAGACCAAGGCACGAGCACAAAAAAGTCAGTGCCCTCTCAGATACTTGTCCCCCGTTCAGTACGACGCTCCTTAGTCGGGTCACGATGCTTATGGCTTTCGCCTGCTGCACGATACTACCTCATTTCCGCATCAGCATCGTGCTGCTCGCCGATTACTTTAGGAACCGTAGAACCACCATGAGGCATCACAAGAACCTGGGCGTCGTCACCCATCTTCTTGAGGGCGGCCTCGTAGGCTTCCTCAAGGGTGCTGAACGGCGTGAAGAAGCAGTTCCGGGCAAGTTCGGGATCGAGCTCGGAAACCAGATAGATGTCGGCCATGAGCATGATCTTCGCCACGGCGGAAGCCTTGTGTCCGCCCAGCTTGAAGTCCTCCTGCACGAAGCGGATGATGTCGGCCGGCTCTTCGGCCTTGAGCATCCATTCCTGGAAGGTTTTCTGGCCCAGGCCCTCCTTGCAGCAACCCACCAGAATGATAACGCCGCCTTCCTTGATGGCGTACTTGGCGTTGTCCAGCGCCTTCTGCGTCTGATACAGATTCATGTCCTTGGGGGCGCCGCCCTGCGAATCGATCACGATGTCGGCGCGCTTCTCGATCTCGATGCGGTACAGCTTGTCCAGGAACTTGCAGCCCTCGCGATGGGCCTTCACCACGTCGCCCGCCACAGCCTTGATGACCTGCTTGTCTTCGTCAAGCACCACGTTCACGATGAAGTCGACGCCTACGATTGCGCCGGCCTCGTCGATGTCCTCGCGCACGGGGTTGCCGTCAAGCTTGCCCGCGCAGGAGTTCGGATCGACCATGCGGGTGTGGTTGGCCTCGATGGCCTCCATGGTGGACACGCCGGGCATGACGGCCTTATAGCCGCCCGAGTATCCTGCGAAATAATGGTACTCGATGTTGCCGAGGCACACGACGACGTCGGCATCGGCCACGGTCTTCATGATGTCGATGGGCGTTCCGCCCTTCGTGGTGCCGTAATGGACGAAGGGGTCCTCGTTGGAGTCTTTCAGATTGATCTCGTTATAGGCGCGCTCGCCCGCAAGCTTGAGCTTTTCCTCCTCGGTGTGGGCGCGGTGGCTGCCCAAGGCGAACACAAGTGTGATGTCCTTCGGCTCCACGCCGGCCGCATACAGCTCGTCGAGCACGGGCGGAAGCACCGTGTAGGTGGGCAGCGGTCGCGTGATGTCGCTCGTGATGATGGCCACCGTGTTGCCGGGACTGACCAGCTCGGAGAGCTTTTTGGAGGCGATAGGATGCTGCAGGGCCCAGGCAACTTCTTCGGCGCCGGTCCGCTCGTACTCCACTTCGTTGGCCTTCATGATGCCCATCAGGTTCTTTTCGTCTATGTCACACCATTGCACGGTATTGTCGTATCCAACTTCGATTCGCATGATTCGTCTCCTATTGAAAAAGGTTTGAAAGGCTTATGCGTATATGCCGATGGCTGCCTTCTCAACGGCATGGCGGTACTCGGGAACCTCAAGCGCGCTGTTCAGCTGGGCTACTACCTCGGGAAACTCGTTGAGGTCGTTTTTCCAGCACGCGTCTTGGGTTTCGGGGTCTACTTCGACGCGGCCTGCGGACACGTGCACCCAACGGCCGTCCTCGTCCGCCTGGAAGTAGCCGTCAATCTCGATAGAGCCCGGCAGAAGGGGCTCGTCTTCGGCGTACACCACGCCTGCGACGATGCGAAAATCGTCCAGTGCGTCATGCAGCCAGTCTTGTTCGGAAGGAATCGCCCACATGAAGGCGTCCCCCTGCTTGTGCGTCAGTTTGACATGGAGGCTCATGACGCCTTCGGGCTCCTCTTGCCCCGCAGCGTCGTCCTCCCCCTCTTTCTCCATGTAGGTGCGCAGTTCGTCGATCTTCTCCAGCGCGTTTTCTGCAATCGGTTCTGTCGTGGTCATCCCCTACCTCCGTCGTCAATCCATTGCAAAAGTCCGGATGCCGCAGGTTGGAGCGGCATCCGGACGGTAAAGCCGTTAGCTCAGGACGCGGTCGAGCATCTTCGTCGCGTTGACGATGTGATGGTTGATTCCCAGCTCTTTGGGTGTGAAACCGAGGGCCAGGCCGACCATCTGCGGAACATGCAGGATGGGCATGGTGACGTCAGCGTTGAAGTACTGCTGAGAGTCGGCCTGCCACATGTCGATGGCCATATGGCACAGCGGGCAGGGCGTCACGATGCAGTCGGCCCCCGATTCGCGGGCGACCAGGCAGCTCACGCCGTTGGAAACCTCGGCCTGCTCTTCTGCGGGGTAGATCGAATGGAATCCGCAGCAGGCAAGGCGCTGCTCGTAGTCAACCGGATTGGCGCCCAGCGCCTCGCAGAGCATCTCCATGGACTGCGGGTTGCGCGGGTCCTCGAAGCCCATGATCTTGGGCGGCATGAGGATGTGGCACCCGTAGAAGTTGGCAACGTTGAGGTCGCTCAGGGGCACGGTGACCTGCTTGGACAGGCGATCCAGGCCGTAGTCGGCCACGAGCGCCCACAGGTAATGGGTCACTTCGGCGGTGCCTTTGTACTCGAGACCGATCTCGGCCAGTGCGGCGTTGCACTTGGCCTTGAGCTCCGGGTCGTTGTCCAGGCGGCTCTTGGCGGTGCGCAGCATGAGCGTGCAGGTGTTGCAGACGGTCATGATCTTGTCGAACCCTTGGGATTCGGCAAGGGCCAGGTTGCGTGCGTTCACGAGCAGCGCGAAGAAGTCATCGACGTCTTGGACCTGGGCTGCGCCGCAGCAGGTCCAGCCTTCGATCTCCACCAGCTCGATACCCAGCTTCTTGCAGGTGCGCTCTGTGGAAACCTTCAGTTCGGCAGCGGCGGACTCAAGCGTGCATCCCGGGAAAAACGCATAGCGCAATGTGTTCGACATGCTAGTCCTCCTGTTCCGATTTCTTGGCGATCTCATACAGCTTGCGCACGCCCTCGATGCCCTTGACGGGCTTCTGGATGTGCAGCGGATTCATCTTTCCCGAGGTCACCATGCGCACCGCGAAGGGAACGCGGTTTTGCGCGGTCTTGTACAGACCCTCGGTTTTGAGCGCGAGCATGGTCTCGTTGAGCATGCCCGTCTTGAGAACGTCGTGATGGAAGGCGTAGGCATGGCGTGCGCCCTGGGACTTGTCCTCGCCCATGCGCAGCGCGCGGCGGCGCATGTAGGAGATTTCCTCGGCGATGGGGATCTCCTTGGGGCACTTCGTGGTGCACTGCTGGCAGTGGATGCATTTCCACAGGTTGTTGTCCAGAACGGCCAGGATGCGCTCGTCGCCGCATTCGTCGCGGGAGTCGCGAATGAACCGGAACGCCTTGTTCATGATGAACGGCTCAAGGTAGGTGCCGTCGTCGTAGACAAGCTCGCGGCACTCGGAAGCGCAGCAGCCGCACAGGACGCAGTCCGTGGCCTCCATGTACTTGTGGTAATCGGCTTCGGTCTGCTCGTGGCCTTCGCGGTTCTTGTGCTCGCACATCCAAGGCATGACCTTCTTCATCTTCTCCGCCTTCTCGTCGAAGGAGACCACGAGGTCCCTCACCACGGGGAAGTTGTTCAGCGGAGCAAGCTCGAAGCGCGTGGTCTTGAAGGTGTCGATAAGGTCGTCGAGCTGCGTCTCGCAAGCGAGGTAGGCCGACCCGTTGACCTGAACGGCGCAGCTGCCGCAGATGGAGTGGCGGCACGCCTGGGTAAAGCACAGGGAGTCGTCCTGCTCTTCGCGGATCTTGTTCAAGCAGCCCAGAAGCGTCATGACCGAACGCTCGAAACGGTATTCCTGCTTCCAGGATTTCTGGCCGTCAAAACGTTTGACGATGAAAGTGATCGTTTCCATTAGTACTTCCTCTCCTGCGGCTGGTAGCTCGTGACAACTACGTCGCGCCAGTCAATGGAGTAGCTGCCGTCGGGTTCGAGGGAGATGAGGCTGTGCTTCATGAAGTTCACGTCGTCGCGGGTCGGATAGTCGCCGCGGGAGTGGGATCCGCGGCTCTCCTTGCGCTCGAGGGCGCCGAGGCACACGGCGCGCGCGATGGTGAGCACGTTGCCCAGCTCCACGTAGTTCATGAAAGCGTTGTTGTACACCTTGCTGGTGTCGTCGATGCGGGCGTCCTTGTACTCCTCGATGCACTCGTCGACAACGCGCATGGCCTCTTCGATCGCCGGACCCTCGCGGAAGATGCCGACGCCGTTCCACATGGCCTCGGCCATCTTGTCGCGGATCTCGTAGATGTGCTTGCCGCTGGACTTGGCGCGCATCGTGTCGAAACGCTCCTGCCAGGCAGCCGCGGTCTCTTCGAGGTTCTGGGAGCCGCCCAAAGTGCGGCCCTTGGCGGCGGCAGCGGCACCGATGCCCGCCTGCTTGCCGAAGAAGCACACCTCGGACACGGAGTTGCCGCCCAGACGGTTGGCGCCGTGCACGGAGATGTTGCTGCATTCGCCGGCTGCGAACAGGCCGGGAATCTTCGTTGCGCAGGTCCTGCCGTTGACGACGTCGATGCCGCCCATGCTGTAGTGGTTGGACGGGCGGATGGGCACCGGGTCGGTGATCATGTCGACGCCTTCGAACTTGATGGCCAGGTCACGCACCTGGGGCAGACGCTCCATGATCTTCTCGCGGCCCAGATGACGCATGTCCAGCATGACGTAGGACTTCATGCCCTCGCCGAAGCCGCGACCCTCCTTGATCTCGGTCTCGATGGAACGGGCCACCAGGTCGCGGGGGCCGAGCTCCATCTTGTCCGGGGCGTAGCGCTCCATGAAGCGTTCGCCCTGGTTGTTGATCAGGTAGCCGCCTTCGCCGCGGCACGCCTCGGAAAGCAGGGTGCCGGAGCTTGCAAGTCCCGTGGGATGGAACTGGACCATCTCAGGGTCTTTGATGGGCACGCCGACGCGCATGGCCGCAGCCACGCCGTCGCCGGTCATGTTCGTCGCGTTCGTGGTACGGGTCCAGTACACGCGTCCGAAACCGCCGGTGGCCAGCACCACGCACTTGGCTCGGAACATGACGATTTCTCCGGCACGCAGGTCGATGGCCACCAGGCCCTCGATGCCGCTCTCGTCGACGGCCAGGTCCAGCAGGTTGTACTCGTCCAGGAACTTGACGTTGTTCTTCAGGCAGTTCTCGAACAGGGCATGCAGAACCACATGGCCCGTCTTGTCCTGCGCGTAGCAGCAGCGCGGATGCGAAGCGCCGCCGAAGGGACGCTGGGCAACGCGGCCCTGCTCGTCTCGGGAATAGGGAACGCCCATGGACTCCAGCTCCCTGACCAGGTCAGGCATGCCGTTGCAGAAGAACTCGACGGAATCCTGGTCGGCCAGGTAGTCGGAACCCTTGATGGTGTCGAAAATGTGGCTTTCGATGGTGTCCTCAGGGTCGCGGTAGCACAGCGCGGCGTTCATACCGCCCTGGGCAGCGCCCGTATGGGACCTGGTCGGAAACACTTTGGTGATGACCGCAACGCTCAGGTCGGGGTCTTTGCTCGCGTTGAGGGCGGCTTCCATGCCGGCACCGCCGGCGCCCACAACTACGATATCGTATGTATAGCTACGCATGCCTGCCGCTCCTAGTCTTCGATTTTGAACTCTGCGGGGCCGTTCTCGTAGATGTTGTTGCCCTGGGCATCGATGGCGACGATGCAGGGATAGTCCTCGACGACCAGACGACGCACGGCCTCAGGACCCAAGTCGTCATAGGCCACAACATCGCATTCCTTTACTGACGCAGCAATAACGGCAGCGGCGCCGCCGATGGAGGCGAAGTAAACGACCTTGTTCTTGACCATGGATTCGACGACCTCGGCGGAACGCGGGCCCTTGCCCACCATGCCCTTGAGGCCGGCCTCTTCGATCATCTGGGGCGTGTAGGCGTCCATACGGCCCGAAGTGGTGGGGCCGCAGGAACCGATCACGTGGCCAGGCTTTGCCGGCGTGGGGCCTGCGTAGTAGATGATCTGGCCGTGGAAGTCGACGGGCAGTTCTTCGCCGGCGTCGAGCTTTTCGGTCATGATTTTGTGGGCGGCGTCGCGGCCGGTGTAGATGACGCCGGAAATGTTGATCATGTCGCCGCAATGCAGCGTTTCGATAACCTCGTCGGTCAGCGGGGTCGTGATGTTCTTGACTTCTGCCATTGTTGGATTCCTCTCAGATGTCTTCCGTCTTTGCCTGATGACTGCTCGCTAGAGAACGACGTGCTTATGACGCGCGGCATGGCAGTTGAGGGTGACGCCCACCGGCATGGTTGCGATGTGGGTGGGATACGTCTCGATATGCACGGCGAGTGCAGTGGTCCTGCCGCCGAAGCCCTGGGGGCCGACGCCGGACTTGTTGATGGCTTCGAGAAGCTCCTGCTCCAGCTTTGCGTACTCAGGGTTCGGGTTGGGAGCGCCAGCCTCGCGACGGAGGGCTTCCTTGGAAAGCTGCATGGCCTTGTCGGCGTTGCCGCCGATGCCCACGCCGACGATGGTCGGAGGGCAGGGGTTGCCGCCGGCGTTGACGACGGAGTCGATGACGAACTGCTTGATGCCTTCCAGACCCTGCGCGGGCTTGAGCATCTTCAGCTGGGACATGTTTTCGGAACCGGCGCCCTTGGGCATGATGGTGATGGAAAGCTCATCGCCGGGCACGAGACGGGCGTAGATGATGGCCGGGGTGTTGTCGCCGGCGTTCTTGCGGTTCAGGACAGGGTCGATGACCGTGGACTTGCGCAGGTAGCCGTCGATGTAGCCCTTGGCCACGCCCGCGTTCACAGCGTCTTCGAAGCTGCCGCCCGTGATGTGGACTTCCTGGCCGATTTCGGCGAAAACGATGACCATGCCCGTGTCCTGGCACATGGGAACGTTGGTTTCGCGAGCTATCTTGACGTTCTTGCACACCTTTTCCATGGCGTATTTGCCGAACTCGGATTCCTCTTTGTCGGTTGCCTCCTGGATGAGCTTTTCGACATCCACAGGCAGGTCGCATGCGGCCTCGATGCACAGGCGGGCAACTTCCTCGGTAATCGTTGCGGTGCTGATTTCCTTCATAGTTCGATAGCCTTTCTGGTTAGATAGCCGCGCGCCAGGCGCGCGGCCGAGAATTCATCAGGATGCTTGGTTCGACTTACATGTAGCCGATGACCGACCACCAGCCGAAACCGACCGTGAACAGGATGATCATTTCGATAACAGCGCAGACCAGACCGATAGTCCACCACTTGCCCTGGGTCACGTAGCCGCTGCCGAAGTAGACCGGTGCGGGGCCGGAACCGTAGTGGGTCAGGCAACCGTAGAAGTTGGAGATCATGCCCAGCAGCATGGCCGCAGCCAGAGGAGGCGCACCTGCAGCGAGGCAGACAGCCAGGAATGCGGAGTACATTGCCGACACGTGAGCCGTGGCGGATGCGAACAGGTAGTGGGACAGGAAGTACACGACACCCAGAATGATGAGCGCGACGAGCCAGGACATGCCGCCGACGGCGCCGGCCATGATGTCGGAGAACCACGGGATGAGACCCAGGGTGTTCAGGTAGGACGCCATCATAACCAGGGCGGCGAACCAAACCAGAGTGTCCCAAGCGGCCTTCTCGTTCTTGATGTCTTCCCAGGTAAGAACACCCAGGACCAGAAGCATGGCCAGACCGATGAACGCGGTGACCGTAGCGTTCAGGCTGATGGAGCTGCCGGCGATCCAGAGAACCAGGATGACGAGGAAAACCAGGATCATGAGCTTCTCGGAGGTCTTCACCGGGCCCATTTCCTTCAGCTTCTCGTGAGCAAGGTCGCTTGCTTCAGGCGTTTCCTTGATCTCGGGCGGGAAGATCTTGAAGATGACGAACGGAACGACGATCAGGCACACGAGGCCGGGCACGCATGCGGCGATGGCCCAACCGGCCCAGTCGATGTTGATGCCGGCCAGTTCAGCCGCGAGGGAGACTGCCAACGGGTTGGCGGCCATGGCGGTCATGAACATGGCGGAGGTGATCATGTCGGCCTGGAATGCCGTGACGTGCAGGTACGAACCCAACTTGCGGGCGGTGCCGTCGTCAGGGTTGGAGCCGAAGACGCGGGACAGCGACGAAACGATCGGGTAGATCACGCCGCCGGCGCGAGCCGTGTTGGACGGCATGGCCGTTGCCAAAATCAGGTCGGTTGCGGCCAGAGAGTAGCTCAGGCCCAGCGTCTTCTTGCCGAACTTGCTCATGAACAGGTAGGCGATGCGATTGCCCAGACCCGTCTTGATGAAGCCGCGCGAAATGAAGAACGCGATGACGATCAACCAAATCGTCGTGTTGTGGAAGCCAGAGAGCGTGTTGGTGATGTAGCCGCTGGAGCTTCCGTTGTCCAGAAGCTTCGTAAGCATGATCACCGTGAGCGCGAGAATGGAAACCGCGCCCATAGGCATGGGCTTGAGGATCAGACCCACGATGGTCGCCACGAAGATCGCGAACAGGTGCCAGCAGTTCGCCGCTAGAACCGCGCCATCGATGTCTTCGAAGCCCTCAGCGGATTGGGCGAACTCGACCAAGCCTGCCGGAACCGGGATGAACCACAGAACCAGGCCGACGAGAACCGTCACCGCCAATGTAATCCAGTTTACCCCCTTTTTCTTACCCCCTTGATTTCGCTTGGATACCGCTTCCTCGGTTTTCTTGCCAAGCTGATGCTGTGCAACCATGGCCCACCTTTCTCTCGTGAACGGGCGTTGCTACACACGCATGCTGTCAAGATTTCATGAAAAGCAAAACGCACACCAGGGGTGTAATTTACATATCCCCTGTTCAGAAGGGGTGTGCCTTGTGTCTCATTTGATGATTATCTACGGAAATATATATCGCACTATCCGAATACATCCGCCCCGATTACACCAGTTATGGGCGTTCCGCCCGAGCCCCGTTTTCCCAATAATCGAAGCTGCGTTCAAAGGCGTTTCGAGGGAGCGGGGGGTTTGCCATGACATTCGATCGTGCAAGACAAGCCGTAGGTTTGGTCGGAGGGCCCCTGTGCGCTCTGGGCGTGTACGCACTGCCGATTCCCGCGCTGTCGCCAGGGGCCCACACGCTTCTCGCGATTGTGACGTTGGTGTGCCTGTGGTGGATTACCGAGCCGGTACCCATCCCTGTCACCTCGCTCATCGGTCCCATGCTGGCCGTCATCTTCGGCGTGGCTGCAGTCGGCGACGCTTTCGACGCGTTCTCCAGTCCTGTCATATTCCTGTTTTTGGGAGGATTCATCCTTGCCCGAGCCATGACGCTGCACGGCCTGGACCGCAGGTTCGCATACAAGATCCTTTCCCTCAAATGGGTGGGATCCAGCCCCACGAGGATCTTCCTCGCCGTGGGCATTGCGACCATGCTGTGCTCGGGGTGGATCAGCAACACGGCGACCGCTGCCATGATGCTGCCCATTTCCATCGGTCTTTTGGAAGCCATTCAGGAGATGATGGCCGCCAACGGCAAAAACGTCGACCTGCATACCTATAAATACGCCACCGGATTGATGATCATGACGGCCTACGCCGCATCCATCGGCGGTGTGCTCACGCCCATCGGAACGCCGCCGAATTTGATTATGGTGGGGCTTTTGGACACCATGGCCGACATCCACGTCTCGTTCTTCCAGTGGATGGTCTGGGGGTTTGTCGCCATGTCCGTGTATTTCGCCATTGCAGCCGCCGTGCTGCACTTCCAATACCCCGCCGACATTAAGCGCATCGACGGAGCCGAAGATGTCATCCGCCGCAAGGTGGAGGAGCTGGGTCCATGGACCTTCGGGCAGAAGGCGACGCTTGTCGCGTTTCTGGGCGCCGTCGTCCTTTGGACCGCCCCCGGCGTTCTCAGCATCGTATTCGGATCGGACAGCCAGATACTCTCATCCTACAGCGTCATGCTCCCCGAGTCCGTGGTCGCCCTGCTCGCCGCCGTGTCGCTTTTCCTGATCCCCACCGATTTCGAGAACCGCGAATTCGTCATGAACTGGAAGGATGCCGTCGCGGGCGTCGATTGGGGAACGCTTTTGCTGTTCGGCGGCGGATTATCGCTGGGCACCCTGATGTTCTCCACCGGGCTTTCCGAGTGGGTCGGTGCAAGCATCGTCGCCGCTTTCGGCGGCGAACCTTCCGAATTCGTGTTCGTAGCGGTGTTCTGTGTGCTTTCGCTGGGCTTGTCAGAACTCGCTTCCAACACCGCAGCCGTGAACATGGTCGGCCCACTGGCCATCACGGCTGCGACCACAGCCGGCTTCGACCCGATTCCCGTTGCCGTGGGCGTGGCGCTGTCGGCATCCCTCGGCTTCATGCTGCCCGTGTCCACCCCGCCGAACGCCATCGTGTACTCCACCGGCTACATCCCCATCACCAAGATGATCAAATCAGGGTTCATCATCGACGTAGTCGGGATCTTCTGCGTCACCATTCCCCTGTGCCTGCTGCTCGTCAAATTCGTCATCGGGTAGCAGCGGCATGCCGCGCGCCAGGCACCTCAACCGAACACAACCCCTGGCGCGCGGCCTTCTCCATCGCATCGGCCGCAAAGCCCATAAAGGAGTCGCCCATCCGGCGTCCACCTATGCCAAAAGGTGATAACTGCTAGTCGGAACAGCTATTTCACTTCGGAAAATGCCCTCCATATAATCGGTGCCAGCACATGAAGTTGCTGAAAACCAAGACTACAGGAGGGGACACATGACAACGACGTACAAAGGCATGGACCGCCGCTCGTTTCTGAAGGGAGCTGCTCTGTTTGGCGGAGCCGCCGCAGCGATGGGCATGGCCAGCTGCGCTCCCAGTGCAGCCGGCGAAGGCGGCTCGAGCAGCTCGGACGGCGCAGGCGACAACGTCACCTGGGACGAGGAATACGACTTCGTGGTCGTCGGCGGCGGCAACGGCGCGTATGCAGCCATTCTTGCCGCGCAGGCCGGCTACAAAACCGTGCTGGTGGAGAAGGGCGCCAGCTACGGTGGAACCACCGCGTTCTCCCACAACGGCATGTGGGTCCCCAACAACTGGTTCATGGCCGACGAGGTCGCGAACTGGCCGCAGATCGTTCCCGACACCGATGCCGACATCCCCGAGATCGTCGATTACGCGCTTTCCTGCGACACGTCGGGCGCCGCGGACCGCGAGCTGGTGACCGACTACGTGACCAACTTCGCCCCTGCCCTCAAGAAGTTCGGCGAGATGCTGAACATCGAGTTCGCCATGGGCCTCATCGACGACTACTACGGACTGCCCGGCGCCAAATTCGGCCGCCAGGTGAACTTCGCCAAAGACGGCGAAGCCACCGGCCCCGGCACGTTCTCCAGCATCATCGAGCCGCTGGTCAAGGAGCACAACGTGGAGGTGCGCACGAACACCCCTGCCACCAGGCTGTACCGCGACTCCGAAGGCCGCGTAGTGGGCGTGCAGGTGGAAGGCGCGTCCGGCACCGTGAACATCAAGGCGAACAAGGGCGTGCTGCTGAACACCGGCGGCTTCGACCACAACGAGAAGATGGTCCACGACTACCTGCGCGGCCCCATCATGGCATCCAACGCCGTTGAAACCAACACGGGCGACGGCCACCGCATGGCCGTCGATGTGGGCGCCGACCTGGGCAACATGTCCTCCGTCTGGGGCGTTCCCTTCTACATCACCGCCGACGACGCACCGCTGACCGGCAACATCGTCGACTGGATGGTGTGGCGCTACGGCGACCATTCGATCATCGTGAACAAGCACGGCAAGCGCTTCGGCGACGAGACCGCGTCCTACACCGCCGCCAACCTTGCCTACTACCAGTACAGCACGCAGTACTTCGGGCTCGAGAACGTGCCCGCGTTCCACATCGGCGACCAGAGCTTCGTGAACATGTACGGCTACCCCACCGTCACGGATGCCGCAGCCGAGCTGCCTGAATACATCAAGCAGTACGATTCCCTCGAGGAACTGGCCGCTGATCAGGGCATCGACGCTGACGCTTTGGTGGCTCAGGTGGAGCGCTGGAACGAGATGTGCGACAAGGGCGCCGACGAGGATTTCGGCCGCCCGTCCAGCCAGTGGCCGAAGGGCCCCTTCTTCGTGCACGAGGACGAGACCTGCATGGGCAAAATCGAGCAGGCGCCGTTCTTCTGCGTGAAAATCGGCCCCGGCACCTGCGGTACCAACGGCGGCATGCGCGTGAATGCCGACGCCCAGGTTCTGGACCGCGACGGCGAGGTCATCGAAGGCCTGTACGCCGCCGGCAACTGCTCGTGCGCGTTCTTCGGCAACGCCTACCCCGGCCCCGGCTCCACCGTCGGATCGGCCGTGTACCGCAACATCCGCGCTGCCAACCATGCGCTTGATCTGGGAATCATCTAGCACCCTTTACAACGCATGCTGTTCGCACCGATCTCGAAAGCTACCGGCATCCGATACTAAGACGCCGGTAGCAACGCAAGGTCTCGACACCACTCCCCCTCCCTGCAACAGAGTGGTTGCGAGCATACAATGCCCCGACGCAGTACGCGCCGGGGCATTTTTTCATCTGAACGATGTTCGACGAAGGCTTCGACGGGCCGAACGGATCAGGAACCACTTTCCATTTCCTGCGCGATGCGCTTCAAGACCGAACAACACGTAGCGCGGCGCGCCGCCTGTTCGCTCCCGTCATCGTCGTATACGGCCACGACCTCGAAATACGCGTTGTGGTCGGTGGGAAGCACGCGCACCATATGCGAGATGTCGGGCCCGGGAATGTGATGGGCTGCCGAAGCAGGAATAATCATCAGCTCGTCAGGCTCCACACCTTGTGCCATGTCGCCCATGGAATCGTAGTAGCTTCGCCTGAATACAGGGTGTATTCCCAGTTCATCGCAAACATCTTGGACGCGCTGGTTGTACGTTTCATACACCGTAGGACGGATGAACGCGAGCCCTTCCAAATCCCTCAGCGAAACCTGGGAGCCAGCCTCGAATCCCGCCTCCACCGAAACGAACAACGCGAACGAATCTTGGTACAAGCGCACCGACTTGCGTCCATCCATGGCCAAATTGCTGCAGGAGAACGTGATGATCACGTCGTCGAGTCCGTCCTCTATCGAGTCCGTGGGCTCAACATAGCCGGAGACCAACGAGTCAACCAGCAGAAACGCCCTGTTCACCTCTATCTGGAACGGCATCTCCTGGTTCTTCGCATAGGCTGCAGCGCTTTCCGCAAGCGAAAGAATCTTCGAATTCGCGTAGTTTCCGCCCAGCGTCACCACGGCCACGTCGGATTCCTGTTCGCCGCGGGCGCGCTCGACACCGGCATCAAACCTGGCCAACACGTCGATGACGGACGGGTACAGTGCTCTTCCCGACTTGGTCAGCGAGACGCTTCTGGTGTCTCGCACAAACAGTTTGAAGCCCAGTTCACGCTCGAGCACCGCCATGCGCTTGCTCAGATTCGGCTGAGACGTATGTACGGCCTCCGCCGCCTTCGTGAAATTCTGGCTTTCGGCAAGCACGACGAAGTCCCTGAGTACCGATAGATCCACGGCCCCTCCTTAGTAGCCAATGCATTCTCAGAGAAGGGTACCACCCTCAACACGTACCCGCCCCTGCGACGCTGCGTTGTTTAGGGAACGGTTATGGACGCGCGGCCTTCTCTACCACGTTGGCGATGACCTCCATGAAGGCGTCGTCGGTGCCCAAACTGGGCACGAAGGTGAACTTCGTGTTCATAATGCCCAGCTCACGGGCGGCCTCGGTGTGGGCCTTGCGCGCCTCGGTGTCGATGTCCCAGACGGTCTCGATGCAGTCCGTGGCGAAAATGGGGCTCACGGCGCACACGTCGAGCACGCCTTCGGACCCCAGCCGGGCCGCTTCGTTTTTCAACATGGGACCCAGCCACTTGCGGCTGTCGAATCGCGACTGGTAGGTGAGCACCCGGTCCTCGGGCGGGATGCCCAGCCGCTCGCCCACGCGCCGCATGGTTTCTGCGGTGGTATGGGGATACGGGTCGTGGCCCTTCGTGATGTACGAGATGGGAATGGAGTGGTACGTCATGATCAGCTTGGAGCCCGGCTTGTACGTCCAGACCCGCGCGATGGAGTCCGCCAGCGCCTCGATGTAGCCCGGCTCCTCCCAGTACTCGAGGACCTTGATCAACTCGGGGCCGGCCTCGCCGAACACCTTCTTATATTGGATGTCGAATTCGTCCAGCACGGTGCCGGCACAGGGAATGGTCCACTGCGGATAGAGCGGCAGCGCGACAATGCGGTCGCAACCGGCGTTCTTGCAGGCCTGAAGGGCGCTTTCGATGGACGGGTTGCCGTAGCGCATGGCCAGTTTCACCAGGTAGGGCTCGTCCAGGCGCGACTGCAGCTTCTCGTTTACAATGCGGCACTGCTCCTGGGACGTCAGCATGAAGGGGCTGCCTTCCGGCGTCCAGAAGGCCTGGTAGCGCGGCAGGGTCTTGCGGGGTCGGTTCGGCAGGATGAACAGCTCCATCACCGGTTTCCAAATAATCGGCGGCACGTTGATCAGGTGCCGATCCGCAAGAAATTGGCGAAGGTACCGACGGATGGCTTCCTCCTCGGGAGCGTCCGCCGTTCCTGTATTCGTAACGATGATGCCGAGCATGCTCGTCCTCTTCCCCATAACGGGCACGTGCCCGCAAGCGTCCATACTATGCGTTCGGCTACGGCGACGGTGCATGTGTGCCTTCGCACGAACGCGTCCCTACGTTTATATCATTGTTCGAGCCTATTGAACCTAGCTAAACCGTCTGGGATTTGCTGCCTAATCGCGCTGCGGCACGCCGAACAGCGTCAAGATCACCATGCCCGAAAGCGCCACGATGTTGGGGATGAACACCACCAGCATAGGAATGACCGTCGCACCGTCGCTGGAGATGAACTGGGCACACAGGATGGCCGCCAGAATGAGCGCCGCGCCGACGAACATGCCTGCGCATGCCAGCCAGCGAACCCCGCGCGTGCACGACAGGGACACGACCATGGCCGCCACCAGCCACGCCACGAACAGCAGCCATATCTCAGGCCGCATCAGTACGTGCAGCAGGCTGTCGTCCATGCCCGACGTGATGAATGAATGGGCCAGCATGCCCCAGCCCGCCAGCGTCGACGAGCCCGTGCAGGCCAGCGCGAAAGACACCACGCCTCCGAACGCGGCCGATGCCAGCGCGTCGCGCCACCTGAGCAGGTAGCCGCCCAAAAGCGGAGCCGCCGAGGCAATCCACATGCCGCCCAACAGCGGAGCGGCCAGCCCGCAGAACGTCTCCTTCATGCCGAAGCGCCCGCTCAAGAACCACCACACCGCTCCCGCTACGCCCACGACCAGGCCTAACACGGGATTGCCCGCCAGCACCAAGGCCGTTGCCATCACAACCACCGCCGCCAGCGAACCAATGGTGGGCAGCGCTCCGCCCAAAACAACCATGGCCGCCAGCACGCCCCAGAACACCGCCGTGGCGTTCGCGCCCAGCGACTGGAGCTGGTCGATGCCCATGAGCGACAGCGCGCCGATGAACCCGCATTCGACCGCCGCGGCCAGGCGCCCGAGAAACTCCCAGCCCCGGCTGCCGATGCGGTCCACGTAGGTTATGTCCGACGGCGGCATCTCCGCGGTGTCGCCGATGCCCGAGTCCTCCCGTGCGTCGCCCACGATGACCGCCAGCTCGCGACGTCCGCGGCGGGCATCGCCCAAATGCGGCTGCAGCTCGGCGGCGAACTCCTCCACGGAGTCGTAGCGCCCTTCCCGCTCGATGGCCAGCGCCTTGAACAGCACGTCGTCGGCTTCTTCCGAAAAATCGTTTCTGACCTGCGACGGTATGACGATTTCCGCGTTCTCGATGGCCGATTCGGCCGCTGCCAGGTCGTTGGCGTAAAAGGGGTTGTCGCCGGTCAGCATCTGGTAGGTCATGGCCGCCAGGGCCCACTCGTCGGTGCGCTCGTCCAGCGCCTCGAGCCGCATCTGCTCCAGCGGCATGTAGCCGATGGTGCCGCCCACCGCCCGGCCGTAGCCCGCCTCGTGGGACAGCTGCGCCAGTCCGAAGTCGGACACCTTCACTTCGCCCTGCCGGTTGATCAACACGTTGTCGGGCTTGATGTCCATGTGCAGCACCAGGTTGTCGTGGGCGAAATCCAGCGCGTGGGCCACCGCCCCGAACACGCAGGCGCACACGTCGGCGGACAGCATCCCCTCGCGCTGCATGAGCTCGGTCAACGTTACGCCGTCCACATATTCCATAATCAGATACGCCATGTCGCCTTCGATTTCGAAGTCGAGCACGCCCACGATGGAACGGTCGCTCAGCATGGCGGCCGTGCGGGCCTCGGTCAGACCCGGAATCTCGGATTCGGGCACGTCAAGACCGATGGGCATGTTGTCCAGCCGCAGGCATTTGATGGCCACGCGGCGCTGGATGCGGGTGTCCCACGCCACCTGCACGGTGGCATAGCCGCCCTTTCCGGCCGTACCGAGTGGACGGTATCTGTTCAAGATGAGATTTTGCACGTGACAAGCCTTTCATCTACAATGAAGAGCTATTATATAGGTCTTAAGCTCACATGAACTATAACCGCAGAAAGGCTTGAGGTTTCCATGGGTTTTTTCTCTAAATTTGAAGGCAAAATGGAGGATACGTTCGAAGGTACGGCGAACAAAATCTCCAACGCCCCTATCTCTCCGGTCCAAATCGTGAAGAAAGCCGAAAAGCAGATGCGCCGCGAACGCGTCGTTTCCGCCGGCAAGGAGTACGCGCCCACGCTGTACACCGTTCTGGTCAACGCCGACGACGATCAGCGCCTGTTCGGCTTCTACCCCACGCTGGCCGGCGAAACCGAAACCCGCCTGGCTGCCACCGCAAGCGACGAGGGCCTGTTCATGGACGGCCAGCCCCTGGTGCGCTTCATCGTGGATGAAAACCTGAAGCACGGCAAATTCGACGTCATCGCCGAAGTGGTCAGCGCGCCCATCATCGAGGAGCTGCGCAAGGAAGAGATGCAGCGCTACGGCATGGCCGCATCTGAGCAGTCTGTGGTTTCCGCCCAGCCCGTCGCCATGCCCGACCCGCAGCCTGTCGTGGCCCAAAGCCCCGTCCAGGTCCGCCCGGGCCTCGATTTGCCGGACATCTTCGGCGCCGACCCCGAGCCCGTCGCTGCCGTGCCCGCCTTCGCACAGCAGCCCTTCGGTTACCAGCAGGACGCCTACGGCATGCAGAACGGAGCCTATCCGCAGACCGCTAACGATATGGCCTACCCGCAGGCTTCCGACTACCAGCCCGTCGAAGAGGTCAAGCCCCCTCTGCCCTATGTGCCCGAGGAGGAGATCGACCGTTCCATCGATTACGGCGAGTACACCTTCGACAGCCACAATTTCACCGATTACAACGCACCCCAGGAGCCTGAGGCCGAAGAGCAGCCCGCTCAGAACGCCGCCCATCCCGTGACCTCCAATCCGCTGGTCGCAAGCGGCACCGCTCTGCCCGACCTGCCTTCCACGGCTCCGGACAACGACACCTATGCGGCCCAAGGCCAGGTATTCGGCGCACCTGCCGCCCAGGTCCAGGCTCCGCAGCAGTATCAGCAGCCCCAGTACCAGCAGCAGTACGGCTACCAGCAGCCCTACCAACAGCCCTACGGTTACCAGCAGCCTGCCCAGCAGTACAACCCCTATGCGCCCGCTACCAGCGCGTTCGTCGGCGGCCAGCAGCAGGTCGGATATCCGCCTGCGCAGCGTGCGGCTGTAGCGCGCCTTATCGACACGGCGTCCAACCGCGCCTACGCACTGGCAACCCAGCGCGTACTGGTGGGTCGCGAAACCTCCAATGACATCGTGGTGAACGACCTGAACACCAGCCGCCACCACGCTGAAATCCACTTCGAGCCCCAGGGCGTCTGGGTCATCACCGATTTGGGCTCCACCAACGGAACCTACGTCAACGGCCAGCCCGTTTCCCGCCGCGGCCTGCAGGAAGGCGACCGCATCACCCTGGGCGCCACGGATTTCATCTTCACGCTGCGCTAACGTTAGGAGACTTGCTTGATTGACGTCATCCTGCTCGGAGTGCGTTTGCTCTTCGTAGCGCTGCTCTACCTGTTCCTGTTCGCCATCATGCGCACAGGAGTCGGCCTGGTCAAAGGCCAGCGTAAAAAAGAAAAGGCCTGGCGCCTCATCGTGGAGAAGGGGCCCAAGGAGCTGCGCGGCGTGAAAACGCCGGTCCACGGCCCCATCATCGTCGGCCGCGCCCCCGGCGCGGACATCGTCATCGGCGCCAGCTACGTGTCGGGCCGCCACGCCCGGTTCTCCCTCATGGGCCAGAACCTGTTCGTGGAGGACCTGGGCTCCCGCAACGGCACGGCCGTCAACGGCCAGCGCATCGGCCAGCCCACGGCACTGCATGACAACGACCTCGTCAACGTAGGCGACGTCGCCATCCGGGTGAGGTTCGAATAATGGCTTCATCCGGCACTACACGCGGAAGGCACGCCAGGGGTTCCGTCCTGACCTTCGGCTCCCGCACCGATGTGGGCCTGGTCCGCGACCACAACGAAGACAGCCTCGTGGTGCGCGCACCGTTCTTCGCCGTCGCCGACGGCATGGGCGGGCACGCCGCAGGAGAGGTCGCCAGCGAAATCGCCGTGCAGACCCTTTCCGCCGAGGCGCCTTCCACCGCAGACGCCGACAACCTGGCGCGCGCGGTGGTTTCCGCAAACCGTAACATCATACGCGCAGCTCAAAGCGGCAAGGGCCGCAAAGGCATGGGCACCACCGTCACCGCCGCCATCGTCGAGGGCAAACGCCTGGTGGTGGCTCAGGTCGGCGACTCCCGCGCCTACCTTCTGCACGAAGGATCGCTGCAGCGCATCACCCGCGACCATTCCCTCGTGGCCGATCTGGTCGAAAGCGGCCAGATTACCGAGGAGGAGGCCCGCGTGCACCCCAACCGCAGCGTCATCACCCGCGCGCTGGGGTCGGATTCGCATACCCTGCCCGACATCTACGAGCTCAACGTCAACCCTGGCGACCGCCTTATGATCTGCTCCGACGGTCTGTCCAGTATGGTGCCCGACGAGGGATTGGAGAAAATCCTCGCCGGCATCGCCGACCCTCAGGCCTGCGCCGACAAGCTGGTGGCTGCCGCCCTGCGCGAAGGCGGCCACGACAACGTGACCACCATCGTCGTGGACATCCCCGGTGACGAGGAGCGGGTCCGCCGCCGCGTCAGCCGCAAATCCCGCATCTCGGCCATCTTCGGGCTGATCATATTCCTCGCCGTCATCGCCGGGGCCGTGTTCGGCGGCAACGCCTACCTGAACCACGTGGCGTTCCTGACCGCCAACGACACGGGCGAAGTGGTCATCTGCCGCGGCCTGCCCGGCAAGGTGCTGGGCTTCCAAACCTGGGAGGTCGACACAGCCACCGGCGTTTCCGTCGAGGACCTGGACCTGCCCACCACCACCATCGAACGCCTGACCACCGAAGGCATCCGCGTGGATTCCGTCGAAGACGCCGAGGGCCTGCTTGCCACCTGGCAGGAGCAGGCGAAGGACTCCACGGCAACACCCGGCGCCAGCAGCACCGATGCCGCCGTGCCCGGCGCGGAGGGCGCCACCTTCGAAGAGATGGAAGACCCCGCTGCCGACCTGACCGACGAGGAGCAGCAAGCCCTTGAGAACAGCAACGTGGAAGCCGGCGGCAACGCCGTCGCCCCCTCGGGAGGTGATCGATAATGTCTCGCCGTACCACCGAGCTTCTGCTGCTCTGCCTGGCAGCCCCCATCGTGCTGCTGCTGTTCGCCAGCATCCTCATGCACGACGGCCTTGCCCTGTCCGTGGAATCTCTGGCCGTGCCCATCGGCCTGTTCGCCGCCTTCGTGGTGGCTCACGTGGCCGTGCGCATCTTCGCCAAGAACGCCGACCCGGCCATCCTGCCCATCGCCTTCGCACTTTCGGGCATCGGCATCGCATTTGTCACACGACTCGCTCCTGACCTGGCAATACGCCAGGTCGTCTGGCTGTTTGCCAGCATCATCTGCATGGTTGTCGTGCTGGCGGCCGTCCGCAACTTGGACCGCCTCATCCGGTACAAGTACACGCTCATGCTGGTCGGCATCATCCTGCTCATCTCGCCGATGCTCCCCGGCATCGGCATGGAGGTCCTGGGCAGCCGCATTTGGCTGCACATCGGCCCCTTCAGTTTCCAGCCCGGCGAAATCGCTAAGGTTTGCATCATCTTGTTTTTGGCCGGATACCTGGCCCAGAACCGCGAGATGCTGTCGGTCTTCACCGTGCGCGTAGGCCGCTTCCGCATTCCGGATCTGGCCACCCTGCTGCCGTTGCTGCTCATGTTCGCCATCTCGTTCCTCATCGTCGTGTTCGAGAAGGATCTGGGCTCGGCTCTGGTCTGCTACGTCCTGTTCCTGGTCATGCTGTATGTGGCCAGCGGCCGAAAGCTCTACCTGGTCGTGGGCTTCGGCCTGGCCGGCATCGGCGCCGTTGCGCTGTACATGCTGTTCGGCCACGTGCAGATTCGCGTCAACACCTGGCTCGACCCCTTCTCCGATGCCCAGAACACCGGCTACCAGCTGTGCCAGTCCATCTACTCGATGGCCGACGGCGGCATGCTGGGCGTCGGTGTCGGAAACGGCCTGGCTCAATACATCCCCGTCGTGGAATCCGACTTCATCTTTGCCGCCATCGCCGAGGAAATCGGCCTGTTGGGCGGCGCGGCGGTTCTGCTGCTCTACCTGTCGCTGGCCATCCGAGGTTTCGCCACGGCGGCCCGCGCGAAAAGCGACGTCTCCGCACTGGTGGCCGTGGGCTGCACCACCGTCATCGTGCTCCAGGCCTTCATCATCGTGGGCGGCGTCACGCGCCTCATTCCGCTGACCGGCCTGACCCTGCCCTTCATCAGCCAGGGCGGCTCCTCGCTTCTGGCCACCTTCATCGAGATAGCCCTGTTGCTGCGCTGTGGCGACGAGGGCACCGGCCTGACCAGCGAAATGACCGACGGCACTCGCGCCATGAAGCCCATCGGCTCGCACGCCAGCCTCGCCGATGACTCCGGCGTGCTGGGCCGCGTGGCCTTGGGCAAGCGCCTGACCGCCTGCATGGTAGCCTTCGCCCTGCTGTTCGCCGCGTTGGTCGCCAACCTGACCTACGTCATGATCGTCAAGGCCGACGACTACCAGAGCTATCCGGGCAACAACCATACGCTATACACCGAGGCGAAGACCGAGCGCGGCTCCATCTCAACCTACGACGGCGTGGTGCTGGCCCAAAGCGTCCGCCAGGACGACGGCACCTACGTGCGCGAATACCCGCAGGGTTCCATGGCGAGCCACGTGGTGGGCTACTACTCGCAGCAGTACGGCCTGTCAGGTATCGAAGCCTCCATGAACGACGCCCTCAAGGGGCAGTCCAACTACGCCACCTGGCAGGACGTCGTCGACAGCATGGCCGGCATCGAGTCGCCGGGCAACGACGTAACCCTGACGCTGAACTCCGAGATCCAAACCCTGGCCGAGCAGCAGCTGGAAGGCTACGCCGGCGCCATCGTGGTTATGGATCCGTCCACCGGCGCCATTCTGGCCTGTGCCAGCGCACCCACCTACTCCAACGACCAGATCGATGCGATCCTGGCAGGCGAAGGTTCCGACGGCGCGCTGGTCAACCGCGCGACGGGCGCCCTGTACGCTCCGGGCTCCACCTTCAAGGTGGTTTCGCTGGTGGCCGCCATCGAAAACGACGTGGCCGACGGCGACACGCTCATCGAGTCCCCCGCCGAGATGGAAATCGGCAACGCCAGCGTCACCAACCTGCATGACTACGACTACGGCCAGATCACGCTGGCAGAGGCCTTGGCAGTGTCCTCCAACACCGCCTTCGCCCAGCTGGGCGTGGATGTCGGCGCCGAGAACCTGGTCGCAACCTCCGAGGCCTTCGGATTCAACCGCGTGCTCAACGGCTTCGAGCTGCCGCTGACCACCAGCCTTATGCCCGACCCCGACGAGATGACCACGTGGGAAACCGCCTGGGCCGCCGTGGGTCAGCCCGTCGGCGAGCACGAGAGCCCCGCCGGCCCGCAGGCCACGGTCCTGCAGATGGCCATGGTGGCTTCGGCCATCGCCAACGACGGCGTGCTCCAGCAGCCGTATTTTGTGGAAGGTGTATACAATGCCGACGGCGAGCGGAGTTATGCCGCCACGCCGCGTTCATTGGGCACTATTATGAGTAAGAGCACCGCAGAAGAAATGACCGACATCATGATCGGCGTGGTCGAAGACGGCACGGGTACCGACGCCGCCGTCTACGGCACGACAGTCGCCGGCAAAACCGGCACCGCCGAAACCGGCAAGGAGAACCCGGACAGCTGGTTTATCGGGTTCGCCCCCGCCGACAACCCCACCGTGGTTGTGGCCGTCCTGATAGAGGAAGGCGTCAACTACAGCACCGACGACATGGCCGGTCTGGCCAGTGCCCGTGCCTCGGTCATCATCGAGCGCACGCTCGAGCTGGAAGGGGTGCTATGATGCCCTTGAAATGCCGTTTTACCCGAGGATTCGCCTCGGTTGCTTTGATAGATTACATCCCCGCTTGCGGGATGCCGACGTATACGAAGGAAGTGCACCGTGATAGGTAGAGTGTTCAGCGATCGCTATGAGATTACCGAGCGCATCGGTATCGGAGGCATGGCCGAAGTCTACAAGGCCCAGGACCAGGCGCTCCGTCGAGTCGTGGCCGTCAAGGTCATGCTGCCGCAGTACGCCGCCGACAAGGAATTCACCGAGCGCTTCCGTCTGGAGGCCGCGGCGGCCGCACAGCTGTCCAGCCCCTACATCGTTAACATCTACGACTGGGGCCAGGATTCCGGCACGTACTACATCGTTATGGAATACGTCCGCGGCATCGATCTGAAGAGCGCCATCCAGCAGCGTGGCGCCATCAACCAGCGCAAGGTCGCCGAAATCGGCAGCCAGGTGTGTCAGGCCCTGTCCGTCGCACACGGCCAGGACATCGTGCACCGTGACATCAAGCCGCAGAACATCATGGTCCAGCCCGACGGCAACGTGAAGGTGATGGACTTCGGCATCGCCCGCGCGAAGAACAGCGTGAAGGCCCGCACCTCCAACGTGCTGGGCACGGCGCACTACATTTCCCCGGAACAGGCCCAGGGCAAAGAGCTCACGGGCACGTCCGACATCTATTCGTTGGGCTGCGTGCTGTACGAAGCCGCCACGGGGCATCTGCCCTTCGACGGCGAAGAGGCCGTCAACGTGGCGTTGAAGCAGGTCCAGGAGCCGCCCGTTCCGCCTTCGCAGGTGAACCCCAACATCGACGCCGACCTTGAGGGCATCATCCTGAAGGCTATGGAGAAGAACCCGTTCAACCGCTTCCAGACCGCACAGGAGATGAAGCGCGCGTTGGACGATTACCTGCGCGGACGCGCCGTCAACCTGGGCGCGGGCGCCGCAACCACCACGATCATGGGCAACAACGCCCAAACCCAGGTCATGGGTGCGAACGACTACGGCTACAACAACTTCGCCGGCGGCACCGAGGTCATGACCCCCATCGAGGGCACGAGCAAGACCGCCGTACGCGACTTCCGCGTCGACGACTCCGCCCAGAAGAAGAACCGCAGCCGCCGCATTGCGGTGGGCATCACCACGGCGGTGCTGCTTGCGGTCATCGCGGCGATCGCCGCATGGGCACTGTTCTTCAACCAAGACGACGGCCTCGCTAAGGTTCCCGAGCTGTCCGACCTGACCCAGGCTCAAGCAGAGGCCGCCATCGAGAAGGCCGGCTTCGAACTGGGCGACGTGGAGGAAGTGTACGATGCCGACACGGTTGCCGGACACGTCTGCGGACAGGACCCGGAGGCCGGAACCGAAGCCGAGAAGGGCACGAAAATCAACATCACGCTTTCCTTGGGTGTGGAGAAGGGTCAGATACCCAATTTGAAGGGCCTGTCTGCGGATGAGGCCCAGGACGCCATCGAGAAGGCCGGTTTTGTAGCCAAGTTCGGCGGCAACGAAAACTCCGACGACGTGGAACAGGACAAGGTCTGCCGCCAGGATCCCGAACCGGGCACCGAAGCGGACGCCGGCACCACCATCACGTACTGGATCTCCTCCGGCGTCGAGAGCGTTTCTGTTCCTGACGTGCGCGGATATCCCGAAAGGGACGCCATCGCCACCCTTGAGGGCGCCGGTTTCGTGGTCGAATCCCAGGCCGGCGACTACAGCGAAGCCTACGACGAGGGCACGGTCATGAGCCAAAGCCCCAACGGAGGCAAGCTTGAAAAGGGCGAAACCGTCACCATCTACATCTCCCAGGGCGTCGATCCGTCCACCCTGTCGAAGGATGTTCCCGACGTATCCGGCATGTCCGAAAGCGCGGCCATCAGCGCGCTCAACAACTACGGCTTCCAGAACGTGAGTTCGGAGTACCGCAACTCCACCGAAGTGCCCGAAGGCAACGTCATCGGCCAGAACGTGTATTCCGCCACGGCCGATTCGCAGATCGTCATCTATGTGTCCATCGGCCCGGCCGCCTCCACTCCGGACGACGGCGGCAACAACGGTAACAACGGCAATAACGGCGACAATGGAGGAAACAACGGCGGCAACGGGGATAACGGCGGCAACTCCGAAACCCCGAACACCGACGACCAGAACACGAATCCCAACGAGAACCTGTCCACGGATCCCAACCTCTAGCGACATCGGCAGCCGTCCGTAATCCGGCACGCCACTTCGCTGGCATTCGATACAACTTATCGGGGCAGCAGTCCGACCGGTTCGGATTGCTGCCCCGACGTTTCGCAAGAGAGGATGCGAACCGCCATGAACGCCAACAAAGAAAGGCATCTGCACCTGCCCGTCTGGGTATACAAGGGCATGCTTCTGCTTGCCGCCGCCGTCTGGGGCCTGGGCACCGTCGTGCTGAAAGACACGGTGGACGCGCTGCCGCCGCTATGGCTCATCGCCGTGCGCTTCGTGTTGGCGGGCATCATCCTGGGTGCGGTGTGCTACCCACGCATGCGCGACCACCTGGACCGCGACACGCTTCTGGCCGGTGCCTTCCTGGGCGTGTTTGTCGGCGTGAGCTACGGGCTTAACACCATCGGCCTGCTGTACACCACCGCTGCGAAAAGCACGGTGCTCACATCCGCTTACTGCGTCATGGTGCCGTTCGTGGCCTGGGCCGCCTCGAAGATCAAACCCAGCCTGTTCAACTTAGTGGCTGCCGCGCTCTGCCTGAGCGGCGTCGGGTTCGTGTCGCTGCAGGGCAGTACCGAAGGCCTGTTCACCATCGGGCTCGGCGAAAGCATCACGCTGCTTGCCGCGGTGTTCTTCGCGCTGCAGATCGCCTACATGGCCAAGCTGGGAGACGGACGGGACGCCATGGTGCTTACGGTCGTCCAGTTCCTGGTCGGAGGCGGGCTATGCGCCGTCGGCGGCCTTCTGTTCGAAGGACCCCTGCCTCTGGAGGCCTTTTCCGACCCTGCCGTCGTGCGGAACCTGGCCTACCTGATCGTCGTTGCTTCCTGCCTGGCGCTGTCGCTGCAGAACGTCGGCCTGGCGCACGTATCCCCCGCCCCCGCGGCGCTGTTTTTGGCGTCCGAGAGCCTGTTCGGCGTTATATTCAGCATTCTGTTTTTGGGCGAGGCCGTATCTGCCAACGTGATCGTCGGCTTCGTGCTCATCACGAGCAGCATCGTCATCAGCGAGACGTTCCCCTACCTGCGTTCACGTTCCGCCGATAATCGCTAGCGGGCACGCTCCACGGTAACCGAAACGCACCCGAAGGGCAGCGGGATGGGTGCGCGGGGCTTCTTCACGGTCAGACGCAGGCTGTCCACTTTGTCGAATCGCTCCAGGATTCCAGCCGCCAGGTGTTCGGCCACGGCTTCGATCAGGTCGAAGGTCACGGCGTGCATCTCGTCGTTGATGTAGGCGCACACCTCGGCGTAGTTCACGGCGTCGTCCAAGTTGTCGCTTTTGCCGGGGGCGCTCAGGTCCATGCGCAGCTCCACGTCAACGTAGAACGTCTGGCCCTGTTCCCGTTCTTCGGGCAACACCCCGTGATGGGCGAACACTTCCAAGTCGTTGATGCATACACAATCCATGGCGTTAAATCCTCACGTTCATGTTCTTCTTCTCATCGGGCCACGAGCACGTGCCCCTGGCATCGCAGTCGAAGCACAGGCGCGACGCCTTATCGGCCGCATACAGAATGCGACCCAGTTCGGAGGAAGACCTGTCGTAGCGGCGATGCTCCCGAACCGCATGCACGATCTGCTCCTTCTCCTGATCCGTGAACCCGTCGATATCCGAAAGAATCTGGCGCGCGATGCCTTCGCCCACCACCTCATGGGGATCGCCGCATTCGTACTGCGCCGCCTTGCCGATGTCGTGCAGCAGCGCCGTGGCGTAAATCAGCTCTTTGGAATAGGGAAGCCCCTGCTCCAGCACCATGATGTAGGCGATGCGCGCCGCGCCGATAAGGTGGTCGGCGCCGTGGCGGCAGTATTCCCGGTCGGTTTCGCAGTCTTTCAGACGGGCATACCACTTGCAGTAGAGCGGATGTGTCCGGATGGCCTCCACCTCAGGCATGACCGCAAAGGGGCGCAGCTCAGTGGCCTCGGTGGGATGATATGTCAGTTCTTTGTCGTCCATGGCTGCATATTATAGGACGAAATGCCGCAGGAGTCCCATTGTTTGCGCCGTATATGTGACAACCGCCCGAACATTTGCTGCCACGCGTACGTTCAGAAAAGCCCCGGATGGTCGCTATAAAACAGGAAACCTGCCAGAACCGCACAATAACAGCAAGAGAGAGGAATGCGCCGCCAGCGGCCCCAGCAGGCAGAGGAACTATACCACTTCATGGCCAGTCTGCATTGCGCTGCCAGATTTCAACACAATAATATCCATGCTGTGCATATTATTGATTATTTATACAACTATTCTGCATATTGGCGATTCACTACCTTGCAAATACCGATATGGACGGCCCTTTCTTCCCCATGTGCATGCCACCAGACGTCAGCCCCGATGCATGTCTTGCGAAATACTGCCCAATTCTTTTCAGTAATGCTAGAATAGCCGCATGCCTCCGTAGCTCAGGGGATAGAGCACCGCTCTCCTAAAGCGGGTGTCGACGGTTCGAATCCGCCCGGGGGCACCATGAAGCGCCAGGTCGACCGCTCATATTGCGGTCGACTTTTGTTTTCTGGAACGCACATGACGTTCCGACCCGTCGGATGCTGAACCAACATGTTCCTATCGTCGGGAACTGTTACAATAACTATACCCTACAGTCAACCAACGTAGGCGTGACCGCGCTTGCGCGAGCTGCGGAAAGTGGCGTCGGCCATGAACAAATGGCGGAGCACCCTTTCCACTTTGGGCCATTTCTCCTCGGCCCGCTTGACCCTGAACAGGTACGCGTACCAGTTCAGATATGACTGCAGGTTCTTGACGTCCATGCCGACGTAGCCGTGCAGGTAGCGCCTGATCCAGGAGCACAGGTTGTTCACCATCGCCATCTTCTCGAGGTACTCCGGGTCCTTCGTGTCGGCCTTGTAGGGCCGGTCGACGCCCTTCACGGCCTTCACCAGCGACTTGTGGGACTTCTCCATGTCGTGGAAGATCTCGGAGCCCTCGGCGATGCTGGCCTGCAGCGCGTCCTTGATGCGCCTGGCCGAGGGCTTGCCGTGGCCGCAGCGCACGGCGACCACGTTCTTGTGGACGTCGATCGCGACCGCTATGCAGACCTTGTCCTTGCTCAGGCCCCTCTTCGGCCTCCAGCCCGGGCCTCCCTTCAGGTCGGAGTCCGTGACGTACATCTCGTCTATCCAGACCTTGTCCCGCAGGACGATGCGGTCCTGGTAGCCGTCTATCGTGCTCATGACCCGGTGGCGCCACTCCCAGGCCGTCTGGTGCGACATCCCGCAGAGCTCCGCCGCAGCGTCGAGCTGCACGTTGTAGCACATGAGGCGGATGAAGAGGACCCATGCGGACAGGGGCTTCTTCGAGGATTCGAATATCGTGCCGGCCAACGACGTGTACTTGCGACCGCAGTCGCGGCATTCCCAGAACCTGCGGCCGGCACCCGTGCGGCCTCGGCCGACGGTCTCGCCGGAACCGCATCTCGGGCACGGGGGCCGGGGCCTCCACTCGTCGGCAGCCTCGTCGTAATCTCCGACGCCGACGGACTCGCGGCACCTTCTCGTCTCGACGGCCTCTTGCAAGAGCGCGAAATCGCCCTCATCGAGGGCGTTGACCCGCTTCGCGAACGGGTTCGTACGGGTGGACATGGCGGTATCCCATCCGCCCAGGCGCCCATCCGATCGGGATCGTCGCCAAACAATGGACCGGATGGGCACCTGGGCTGATCATTGTTTGGCTCCGCCATTATAGCCTTTTGCACAGCACGGCGGCCGACTGCTCGGGAGTGCCTAGCATGCCTACGTTGGTTGACTGTAGGATAACTATATTTGTCCGACAAACCAAAAGGAGTGATGCACTATGTTCTGCCCGCAATGCGGAACCGAAAACCCCGATGGAACCGCCTTCTGCGCCAACTGCGGAACGACCCTCGGTGCAGCCGCTGCGCCTACGAGCGCCCCAACCCCCGAGCCGGTTGCGGCACCCGTGAACGCTGCGTACGACCCTCAGCAGCAGCAGCAATATCAGCAGCAATATCAGCAGCAGCAGTACCAGCAGTATCAGCCGGCCAACGTCTACACCGGCCCCATCGAGGGTGACGCCAACAAGCGCGCCTTCGCCGCCAGCCTCTATTGGAACAGTCTCATCGGCGTCATCATCGCTGTCGTTACCGGCAACATGACCGACCCCTTCATCAAATTCCATGTGAACCAGATCGTCGTCCTGCTGATTTCCTACGTCGTCTGCGGCATCCTGTCCATCATCCTCATCGGCTTGATCGCGATGATCTTCGTGTTCGTCTGCCAGATCCTGGGCACCGTCGCTGCGTATCACGGCGAGATGAAGGAGATGCCGCTCCTCGGCAAGCTCCACATCATCAAGTAGCACCACACTGCGCATTCACGCACCAATCGAAACGCCCGACGTCCTTGCAACGACGTCGGGCGTTTCTGTTTTTTGGTGCGTTGGCTTCGGCATCCACACGCAGGCACCGCCATCGCCCCGCCGTGCAACGAAAAACCAATCTCGGGAGCACTTGAGGGGATAATCTGCCGCGAAAGCCTCCAAATCGCTTGCTTTCGGCTTAATCCATCAAATGTTACACCACAGATTTACTTGATTTGTGGTGTAACTCTTGGCGAGACTTGATACGAAGCCTCGTCGAACGCTGTCGGGTTGCAGATTATCGCCCTAAGTGCACAGAAAACGGAGGCGTCGTTGCACGAGCTGGGAGATTAGGAAATGTTTGGCCGTGGGTTCTGGCGCTTTGGTATATGTTCCCTGTTATGTATTGAGGAATATACTTGGAATCACGAGGCGTGATGAGGGTCAGACGCTTCATACAAACTAGAGGGAAAATCGAGGGGAGAATCCACGATGAAGAAACTGCTTTCATCTAAGCTTCTGCTTGCTACCGTATTCGCAGCAGCGCTTGCACTGTGCATGGTAGCTTGTT